>JAWKNI010000009.1:0-167070 GCA_041391785.1 Flavobacteriales bacterium
CAGGGCGAATTCCTGGGCGAGGTGCAGCTGGGCGGCGATACCGTGGTGCGGTCGTACACCCTGCCGCAGGCGATCCCCACGCACCTGAGCGCGGTGGCCGTGGCCGACTACTCCGTGAGCGCCAGCACCCACACCGGCGTGAACGGCGACATCCCGGTGACGCTGATCGCGAAGCCCGCGAACCTGGGCAACATGGTCGCGAAGTTCGGCGACCTCGGTGCGGCGATCGATGCGTGCGAGCATTGGTACGGTCCGTACGCCTACGACCGCGTGGGCTACGTGCTCACCACGGACGGCGCGCTGGAGATCCCCACCAACGTGGCCTATCCGGATTTCATGCCGAGCCAGCCCGCGGATGCCAACCGCGACCTGTATAGCCACGAGCTGGGCCACCACTGGTGGGGCGACATCGTGACGCCCTACGTGCACAACGACATGTGGCTGAAGGAAGGTCCGGCGGAATACACCGGGCACCTGGTGGCGGAATGGATCGGTGGGCAGCCCGCGCTGATCAAGGCCGTGAAGGACAACCAGCTGTTCGTGCTGAAGCAGGCGCACATCAACGACGATGACTTCCAGGCGCTGTCGCCCATGCCCGACCCCTACATCTACGGCACGCACACCTACTACAAAGGCGCTGCGGTGCTGCACAACCTGCGCGGCTACCTGGGCGATGAGGTCTTCCGCCAGGCCATGCGCGATGTGCAATTGCAATACGCCAACACCGCCATCACCGCAGTGGGCTTCAAGGAGGCGCTGGAAGGGGTCACCGGGCAGGACCTCGATCCGTTCTTCGATGCCTGGGTGTTCGCGCCGGGCTTCGCCACCTTCGAGGTGCGCGACTTCACTGCACAGCAGAACGGCGGTGCGTGGGATGTCGACATGACGATCGGCCAGAAGCTGCGCGGCACAACGGCATACCACCAGCAGGTCCCGATGGACGTGACCTTCATTTCCGCCGACGGCGAAGTGCATGATACGGAAACAATGGCCAGCGGTGAGCTCACGGACGTCACGTTGACCGCACCGTTCGAGCCGGCCATGGTGATCCTCAACCGCTACGCCCGCCTGAACCAGAACCGCATGGACCACGAGGAGGTGATCGTGCCGGGCGTGTCCTTCTCCAACGTGCTGCCCTACGTCGATTTCCGCGCGTACGGGGACAACATCATCGACACGACCTATTTGCGCGTGGAACACATCTGGGCCGCGCCGGACCAGGGGCCACTGGCCAACGAGGTGGTGGCGATCAGCAACACGCACTACTGGAACGTGGACGGCCGATGGCCGGAAGGGACCGTACTGCGCGGCCGCTTGTTCTACTACGGCAACAACGCCGATGCCCTGGACGATGCACTGATCGCCGGGGACGAGAGCGGGATCGCCGTGCTCTACCGCCCGGACCCGACCTCGGAATGGTTCCTCTGCCCGGACCAGGAGGTGCTGGCGGGATCGCTCACCAACGGCACGGGCTACATCAACATGAACGGTCTGCGGAAGGGGCAGTACTGCTTCGGCAAGATCAATGGCTTCGTGGGCATCGCGGAGGAAGGTCCGGAACTGGATGCCCTGGACCTGTATCCGGTGCCCGCCACGGACCACGTGACCGTGAGCGGCGTGCTGGAAGGCGCGCACCTGCTGGTGATGGACCTGTTCGATGCGAGCGGCCGGCGGTTGGAGCGCCACACCCTGCCCATGCACGACCGGTTCACCCACCGGCTGGATGTCTCGGCACTTGCCGCCGGATCCTATGCCCTGCGCGTGGTGAGCTCCCTGGGGCACGACCTGGGCACACGCCGGTTCGACGTGCGCTGATGTCCTTCAACCACATCCACCAGCGCAAACCGATGTACCCGGTCACGGACCGGTTGCGCGAGTACCTGCGCCTGCAGGGGCGTGAGTTGGAACTGCCCGTGACCTACGCGGACCTGCAACGCTACGACGGCCTGCTGCCCGTGCTGGACGATGCCGGGAACCACACGCTGTGGAACACCGTGCTGCTGCGGCAGGGCGAACAGGAGGACATGCACAAGCGCCTGGTGGAACTGTACCAGCTGCTGGTGGCGGACGGTCGGCGGATCGAGCACCTGGTGGTGGCCAGCATCGATTTCTGTGCGTATGGCAACTCACAGCCCTTCCGCATCAAGATCCTCAACGCCCTCAACGAGAACCACGACTACTACTACATCAAGCAGGCCGATGCCAGCCGCATCTACGGCCTGGAACTGGAGCACATGCTCAGCCCGAACCGCATCAACTACGTGTGCCAGGGCAACACGATCGTGGAGGAGCACATCATCGGTGTGCCGGGCGATTCGTTCATCGCCGATCCGCTGCGCTACGGGGGCAAGCTGAACGAGGTGCGGATCAGCAAGGAGTTCGTGAAGTTCAACGAGCGGTGCTTCGTGCGCCTGCTGGGCGACATGCGCGCATACAACTTCGTGGTGGACGTGATCCACGACCTGGACCGCGTGCAGTACCGCATCCGTTCCATCGATTTCGACCAGCAGTGCTACGAGGGGCGCGCCCGCATCTACCTGCCCCAGTTCTACAAGGAGAACCTGCCGTACGTGCAGCTGGCCCAGCGCGTGATCGGCAGCGAAACGGCGGAACAGTACCGCAACGAGGAACGCGCCCTGCTCCGCAAGCGCTACAAGCTGGCCCAGGAGCAACTGGAGCAGCTGATGGCGAACCTGCGCATGGAGACGTTGAGCACCGATGAGCACGTGCGCACCCTGGCGGCAGACCTCGGAAAGATGCACGGCACGCAGGCATTCGCAAGTTGCCGCACCATGGGGGAGGTGCTCACCGAACACCTGGCGGTGGTCCTGGAGCTGGAGCGCTAGGGATCATCCTCCATCGCTTTTCAGCGGATCTTCATCGGCGGGTTTGAAACATCCGTCGAAGAGGTGCGTACCAAGGTCCCGTCGGCCCCAATGGCCTGAACAAAGACCTCCACCATGGTGCGTACTTTCCTCGCTACCGCTTCGATCCTCTCGGCCTTCGCCACTCTCCCGGCGATGGGCCAATCACAGGTGCTGAGCTACCGCTGGCTCAACCAGCCGTGTGCGGACAACCTCAATTGCAGCGAAGGATGCAGTGCATGCAACCTGCCCAGCAGCGATAACGCGTCTTTCCTCGGTACCAGCATGATCTGGATCGGGGTGCAACCGCCCTGCCCGCACCCGGTGACGCCCGGCGACAATGCGATCTACACCAACGGCTGGCCCACCTTCGTGCAAGGCACCACGTACGGCAAGCTGAGCGCCCTCACCACCACGCCGCTGCATGTGGACAGTGTCATCATCGTTCATCGCCGCGCGGTGGAAGGCCCTGCCCGCCTGAAGGTGAGCTACGGCCAGGACCCCACCATGCCGATGGTGGAGGCGGCCGATGTGGAGGTGCCCAATGCATACACCACCACCGTGATCACGGACCTCGGGTGCATTGAAGTGCCCACCGGTGCGGCCTATGGAAGTTTCCAACTGATGCTTCAGCCGTACAGCGGCAACGGTGACAACTGGTTGCTGGACGAACTGCGCATCGTGGGTTCGCCTTGCAGCACCACCACCACCGGCATCGCCGAATACACACGCTATTCCGATCGCGCGGGTACCTACTACGACGTGCTCGGCCGCCCGGTCGGCAACGACCCCGCACCGGGTGTCTACGGACCGGCCCCAGGGGTGTACAACGGACCGCAGCGCGTGGTGCGCGTCAACTGAGCCGACAGGATACGTTCCGGCTTTCGCTACCTACGGACCGCAGTGACCTGAGCGCATCGGGGACGTCCCAAGCGAGGTGCCGCTACAGCAGGTCCTCATCCGCGACCGGTACCTTTGTACCGTGTTCCGTTCGACCTTCATTCCGCTTTTCTGTACTGCCCTTGCCGCAGGCGCACAGCACCCGGTGCAACTGGCGCTGGAGCCGTGGGCCAACAACCTCGGACAGATCACCCATGTCGCGAATTGCGGCGACGATCGCCTCTTCGCACTGAGCCAGTACGGCGCCATTTTCATCGTGACGGACAGCATGGAAGTGGCCGTTACGCCCTTCCTGAACATCGAGACACAGGTGGTCAACGATGGCGAGCGCGGCATGGTCGGCCTCGCCTTCGATCCGAACTATGCGGAGAACGGATATTTCTATGTGCAGTACATGCACGTGGGCGGTCCATATGGCATCAGCACACTCTCGCGGTTCACCGTCTCGGAGGATCCCGATATCGCCGACCCCACGAGCGAAGTGGTGCTCTACAGCCATCCGCAACCATCGGCCATCCACCAGGGCGGTGCGCTGGAGTTCGGACCGGACGGTGCCTTGTACGTGGCCCTTGGTGATGGCGGCTGGGGCGGTGACCCGAACAACAAGGCACAACGGCTGGATACGCCCTTGGGCAAGGTGCTGCGCATCCTCCCTGAGGCGGACGGCACGTATTCCATCCCGACCGACAATCCGTTCGCAACGGCCACCGGCGATACCCTCCCGGAGATCTTCGCCTACGGCCTGCGCAACCCGTTCCGCATGAGCTTCGATCAGGCCACCGGCGACCTGTGGATCGGCGATGTGGGGCAGGAGCGGTGGGAGGAGATCGATCGTTGGCCGGCGGGTTCCACGGGTGCTCCGAACTTCGGGTGGCGGTGCTACGAGGGCAACGAGGAGTTCAACGTTTCCAGCTGCGATCCAGGCGGTACCTACGTCGCACCGTTGGTGACACTGGCACATCCCGTTACGGGTGGCAATGCCTGCGCGGTGATCGGAGGCAGGGTGTACCATGGCGCGCGCTATCCGCACCTGCAAGGGCGCTACATCTTCACGGACCTCTGCTCCGGCAAGTTCGAGATGCTCTGGCCCGATGCCGAAGGAGGCTGGAACAGGGAGGTGGGGCTCACCATCCCGAGCGGCGGCTTCACCAGCATCGGCGAAGGCGCGGACGGCGAGATCTACGTGACCAACCTTTTCCAGAACCGCCTGTACCACCTCGTGGACCGCTGCCCGATGGATCCGCCGGTGATCACCGTGGCGGAAGGCGGGTTGATGAGTTCCGCGGCCGATGCCTACCAATGGATCAGCGGCAACGACACCATCGCGGGTGCCAACGAACAGAACTACCAGCCCACCATGGCCGGATGGTACGCGGTGATCACCACCTTCACCAACGGGTGCACGCTGCTTTCAGACAGTGTGCACTACCTGCCGACCACGGTCCTCACCACCAACGCTGGCAACGTGCAGGTGTATCCGCAACCGGCGGATGACCAGCTCGTGTTGGAAGGCGGGATCACCGGCACGCCACAGGTGCTGCTGCTGGACCTGCAAGGGCGTGTGCTGCACCGTTCGCGCTGGGCACCGGGCGCACGCACGCACCGCATCGATGTCTCGGGCATCGGCGCAGGGGCATCTGTGCTGGAACTGCGCGGGGCAAAGGGAGTGGTGCTGTTGCGCCGCACGATCGCCGTGCTACACTGAGGCTTTCTTCGCCCGTTGCTTCGCCCGCGGGTGGAACTGCATGATGTTGCTGCGCAGGTACTCCCTGTCCAGGTGCGTGTAGATCTCCGTGGTCGTGATGCTCGCATGGCCTAGCATCTCCTGCACCGCGCGCAGGTCGGCACCGCCTTCCACCAGGTGCGTGGCGAACGAGTGCCGGAAGGTGTGTGGACCGATGGTCTTGCGGATACCAGCCTGCTCGGCGAGCTTCTTCACCAGGTTGAACACCGAAACCCGGGACAGCCCGCCGCCCCTGGCGTTGAGGAAGACGATGTCCTCTGCCGAGCGCTTCACCGGCAGGTGCACGCGTTCCGCTTCCAGGTACAGCTCGATCTGCTTCATGGCCATGGGGCTGATGGGCACGAGCCGTTCCTTGTCTCCCTTGCCCACCACGCGGACAAAACCTTCAGAGAAGTGCAACCGCGAGAGCCGCAAGCCGCACAGCTCGCTCACCCGGAGTCCGCAACCGTACAGCGTTTCGATCATGGCCGCATCGCGGTGCGCCAGGGGGCGGCTCATGTCGATGGCCTTCACCATCCCATCGATCTCATCGATCCGGAGGAACACCGGCAACTTGCGGCCGATGCGCGGGCTTTCCAACAGTTCGGTGGGGTCCTCCGCGATGGCCTTCTCGCGCAACAGGCTGCGGTAGAACCCCCGTATGGCGCTGAGCAACCGGCTCTGGCTGGCCGGACTGAGGCCGTTGCGCACCACCGCGCTCACGAAGGCCTGCAGGTCATCCAGCCGCACGGTGTCCGGTCGCAACGGCGGCTGTTGGGCCTCGGCGTATGCGCGCAACTTGCCCACATCGCTGAGGTAGGCATTCACCGTGCGGTCGCTCAAGGAGCGCTCCAGTTTCAGGTGCATCCGCAGGTCGGTAAGGGCGCTTTCCCAATTCACCCTGCGAAGTTCAGGGCGTACCCGTGCTGACAAGGAAGCCGCACGGCGCAAGTTCCCACGCAGGGTTGTGCACAGTGTTGCACCCTTCCCGATCTTCGTGCCATGCGCATCCTCATCGTGAACGGTCCCAACCTCGACCTGCTCGGCACGCGCGAGCCGCACATCTACGGCAGCCGTTCCTTCCCGGACTTCCTGGAAGAACTGAAGAAGACCTTCCCGGATGTCGCCTTCACCTACGCGCAGAGCAACGTGGAAGGGGAGTTGGTGGAGCTGCTGCGGAAGGCGAGCGGCGCCCATGACGGCGTGATCATCAATCCCGCCGGCTACTCACACACGAGCGTGGCCTTGCGCGATACGATCGCCGTGCTGGACCTTCCCGTGGTGGAGGTGCACATCAGCAACATCCACGGGCGCGAGGAGTTCCGGCAGCACAGCATCACCGGTGGGGCTTGCGTTGGGGTGATCACGGGGTTCGGCCTGGAGGGCTACCGGCTCGCGGTCCGTCACCTGCTGAAGGACTAGCGAAACGCGTCCTTGTCCAGTTGTCCGAACCGTTTCCACCCGAGGATGAAGCGGTCGTAGGCGATGCTTCGGTGATACATCCCGGTGAGGTCCGGGGCGTGTTCGGTGCGCATCAGTTCGCGCCGCTGCCGGATCACCCGCGGGAGACGGCGGAAGAACGCGCGGTGTGCCCTGCCCACCTGCCAGGTGTGCGCGGCATGGCCTTCCAGCAGGAACTTCCACGCGGCGAACCCATCGAGTACCAATCGCCGGAACAACCACCACCACGACCAGCCGTTGTGCAGGTTCTTGGTGAGCACGATGAGGCTGTTGCGGAAGTTGAGGTAGGTCTTGCGCGGACTGCCATAGCCCAATGAGCCGCCGCCCACGTGGTACACCGCGGCCGTGCTGGTGTAACCGATGGACCAGCCCATGCGCCGCAACCGCCAGCACAGATCGATCTCCTCCATGTGTGCGAAGAGGTCCGCATCGAAACCGCCTGCACTTCGAAACGCCTCCGCCCGGATCATGAGGCAGGCACCGGTGGCCCAGAACACTTCGCGCTCGTCGTCGTACTGGCCTTCGTCCGGCTCGGTCACTTCGAAGATGCGGCCCCGGCAGAAGGGATAGCCGTTGCGATCGATGAAGCCGCCGGCGGCCCCCGCATGCTCGAACCGTTCACGCGTCCGGTGGTCCAGCACCTTGGGTTGGCATGCGGCCATTTTCGGATGTGCGTCCAGATAAGCCTCCAGCTTCGCAAGCCACCCGGGCACCACTTCCACATCGGAATTCAGCAGTACGAAGCGGTCCGCATCCACCTTCTCCAGGGCTGCGTTGTAGCCGCCGGCGAAGCCCATGTTGGTGGTCAACGCGATGCGACGCACCGCCGGAAAGTCGCGCTGCACCATCTCCAGCGAGCCATCCGTGGAGCCGTTGTCCGCCACCACCACGGAAGCGCCTTCGCTGTGTGCGACCACACCCGGCAGGAAGCGTTCCAGCCAGTGCTTTCCATTCCAGTTGAGGATGACGACCGCCGTGCGCATCAGGTGCGCAAAAATGAGGGTTTCACCACCTACGGTCAGCGCGGCATGTCGAAGAACTCATCCGCGCGCTCTCCGCTCTGGGTGTTCACCCGCTGCGGGTCCACGTTGCGGCGCGACACATTGCGCTCGTGCAGGATCTGGTTCCAGCGCGGGTTCTGCAGTTCGCCGGGCACTTCGCTGTTCAGCAGCTCGAAGCAATCGCTCACCAGGTCCGGCTGGTAGAAGACGAACCGCCGGTTGGTGTACTTGCCGGCGCGGTAGTAGTGCCAGATGGTGTACGGGTAAGCATCCATCTCGTTCAGGCGGTCCATCTGGGTATTGGGCGGACCGTACTTCAGGTACACCCTTCCCCGGTCCGATTGGTAGCCTTTCTGCACCCGGCAGCCATAGAGCTTGTTCACCTTGATCACCTCCTGCCTGTAGGCCCGCCAGGCCCCTTCCGGATCGCCGTTGCGGTTCGCCCAGAAACTGTAGAAGAACCGCTTCATCAGGTCCATGTCGCGGTCGTTCCAGCGGTCATCGATGATCTTCTGCTCCAGCTGATCGGCGATGGGCCGCAGGCTGGCGATGTGCTCGGCCAGCGTATCGCGGTTGGAGAAGGCCCCGGCGAAGGTGTTCTCGATGTCCAGCTGATCCATGGCCTGCAGGTCGTAGTTCAACTGCACCGGATTGTTGCGTTGGAAGAACTGCTCCTGCCGCGCCACCAGGCCGCCTTTGCGGTCCAGCACCTCGATGGCCAGCACATAGTTGCCGGAGGGCAGCTTGGCGATGTCGAACTCCGCCATCACCGGTTCCACGGGCCGGCCTTTGGCACGCGTCACGCGTTTGAACTGCCCGAACACCGCGTGCTTCTCGAAGTTCTCGATCTGGTAGGTGAGGGCATAGGCGCTGTCCTTGCCGAACACCTTGTCCGTATTGTAGATCTCCGCGTAGAAATTGAGTGCTGTGATGGCGGGCGGGAAGTAATCGCTCAGCAACGGCACCGGTGCGTACCCGTATTTGGAGGGCTGCCCTTCCAACGCCGGTTCGATGCGCTCCGCGAAGAGGATGCCGGAGATCTGCACATCGGTGCCCAATGCACCCACGGCGAGCGGTGCGCTGTAGCGTGTAACCGCCGTATCGCCGGAAAGCAGGTCGCGCACCTCCACGGACAGGTCGTAGCTGCCGGGGGCCAGTTGGAAGAACTCCTGGTGGATCATGTCCGTCTGTGCGGAGTCCAGCCGCTCGGTGCTGCTCACCACCGTTTTCGCGTAGGCCGCGATGGTGCCGCCTTGTTCGATGAGCGTGAGCACCTCCACCTGTTCCTTGTGGAAACCGCGCTCGCCCACGGCGCTGGTCATGGTGCCGGCCAGGAAGGCCATGTTCACCTCCACGCGTGGTCCTTTCTCCGGCACCTGGTAGGTGCGCGACTCCACCACCACTTCCACACCGGCCTGTGCCAGGGAAAGTGGGGCAACGAGCAACAACACCGGAAGCAGGAGGGAAGTGCGCATACCACAAAGCTAAGGCCTATGCCTCGCCACCCGGGTCCGTTCACTGCCTCGGCGGTGCCGGTGCCTGGGTGGGGCATCGTGTCCGGGCGCTGGTTCGGAAGGGCGTGGATGCGGTTTTCATCCAATATCCATGAGGAGGTAGATCCTACATGCTTATTTTGGGCAGCGTTCACCGCCCTTGGTCGGTCTATGCCAAGCGGGCACGTGGAATGCGCCGATGCACGGATAACCTGTATCGCTCGAAGGCATGGACCGGGAGATGCGCCGGCGATACGAACAAGGACGATGAACCACCACCAAACATGTGGCTCCGCTGGTTCCCGGCTTGTGCGAGTTGCCTGCTGCTCATTGCGCCCCGCTGAGCGCAGAACCTGTCTACAACCCAAGGTTCGAGGATACCGATAGCTGTCAGTTTCCCATACTCGGTATCGGGGGGGAACGGCAACGGATGGTACAGTGAACATCACCCGGACATTTGGGAAGCGTCTGCCTCATGGTTCGGCGAACGTCCGCTCTGAAACATCTTTTACCAGCAATCATTGGTGGATCTGGCAGGACCTGGTATGATGACGCTACAGGTTTGATTGCCTATGGCTCATGGACCGATGACACCTTGGTAACCGGCAGACCTCTATGAGGTTCCATGTGAATGCGGATTCGGAGGGATTAGCACGAACCACGATTGGCTGTCAAGCGACACCTGGGGAGCTAACACCACGATGGAATGGTTGGAGACCCCTATCCTGCGGCAGTGAACCAGCACATCGAATCGGCAGATTGAGGATACGGTGGGCTGGACATTGGTGATCGGCAATTTCGTGGCGGATTCTGTGATCGGCATTCTTCAGAACGCGAGTCCATACGCGTATTACTTCATAGACGATGTGGTGGTGCGTATCGCCCTGTCAATGGCATTGCAGCATGATCTGATGGTTGGTGGGATGCTGAAGGGCCGAACGTCCTGGTATCCAACTAAGGCGGAGCGGATCATCGTGTTCGACGCTACTGGAAGGATCATGCAGAAGAGTGTCCGTCCGCAGGGAACCACTGACGCTTCAGGAACAGCTTTGTCGGGCTGTACATCGTCAAGTATGGGCAGGGAACACGGCTTCGTTAAGACATCAAGGGGAAAGGTGACCGGAGCGCAGATCTCGAACACCATGAAAAGGAACATACTTAGACCTTCGCAGGGTCAACCCCATTCCAAACCTCCGCCGGGTCTGGCGACCCTGCGGGACCGAGGTACACATCACCGCGTATTGCGATACACACTAAGTGTGTCTCTGGGATTCATGAAAAGGAAGTTCGCATCGCGGTCGGAACGGCAATCCCAAGTGGGGGTGGCTTCGAACTGCCGGCTCCGGCTGCGGCCGTCCTGCGTTTTGCGCTGACTTCTTCGCTCGCTGCGCTTGGCCCTGCGTCAGTTCATGAGATGAATTTATTGCCGTCGGAACGGCTATCCCTAAGATGCTGCGAACTCGCCGGTCGGCTGCGCGTCCCTGCGGCTTTTTCGCTGACCTCTTCGCCTGCTGCGCTTGGCTCGTGCGTCAGCACACCGAGTTCGAAATTCGGATTGCCGTCGGAACGGCTATCCCTTTGGGGGAGGCTTCGAACTTCGCCGTGGTCGACTGCGCCGTCCTGCGTCTCGTGATCAGCGATGAGCAAGTTGGATCGCTGTCGGAACGGCTATCCCTATTGGGGAGGCTTCGAACTTCGCCGTGGTTCCGGCTGCGCCGTTCCTGCGTCTCGTGATCAGCGATGAGCAAGTTTGGATTGCCGTCGGAACGGCTATCCCTAATTGGGGATGCTTCGAACTTCGCCGTGTGACCGGCTGCGCCGTCCCTGCGGCTCGCATCAGCTGAACAAGTTTGGATTGCCGTCGGAACGGCTATCCCAATTGGGGATGCTCGAACTTCGCCGGGTCCGGCTGCGCCGTCCTGCGTCTCGCGATCAGTGCTGAACAAGTTTGGATTGCCGTCGGAACGGCTATCCCTAGTGGGGAGGCTTCGAACTTCGCCGTGGTCCGGCTGCGCCGTCCCTGCGGCTCGCATCAGTGCTGAACAAGTTTGGATTGCCGTCGGAACGGCTATCCCAAGTGGGGGATGCTCGAACTTCGCCGTGGTCCGGCTGCGCCGTTCCTGCGTCTCGCGATCAGTGCTGAACAGTTTGGATTGCCGTCGGAACGGCTATCCCAAGTGGGGATGCTTCGAACTTCGCCGTGGTCCGGCTGCGCCGTCCCTGCGGCTCGCGATCAGTGCTGAACAAGTTTGGATTGCTGTCGGAACGGCTATCCCAAGTGGGGGATGCTTCGAACTTCGCCGTGGTCCGGCTGCGCCGTCCCTGCGTCTCGTGATCAGTGCTGAACAAGTTTGGATTGCCGTCGGAACGGCTATCCCAAGTGGGGGATGCTTCGAACTTCGCCGTGGTCCGGCTGCGCCGTCCCTGCGGCTCGTGATCAGTGCTGAACAAGTTTGGATTGCCGTCGGAACGGCTATCCCAAGTGGGGGATGCTTCGAACTTCGCCGTGGTCCGGCTGCGCCGTCCCTGCGTCTTTTTCGCTGACTTCTTCGCTCAAGCTACGCTTGGCTCGTGCGTCAGCGAAAAAGCCGCAGCCGCATCGCGGCCACGGCTTCGTTCGGCGGAGAGGGAGGGATTCGAACCCCCGTTACCCGTGGGTAAAGCGGTTTTCAAGACCGCCGCATTCGACCACTCTGCCACCTCTCCATTGCTGTTGCGCCAGCAGGTCGTGCGTTGCGCCGCGAATGTAGCGCCTTCGACCCTCTTCCGCCGATATTTGCCCGAGCATGCCTTCGGTCAGCATCGAATTCCTCGGGACCGGCACCAGCACCGGGGTGCCCATGGTGGGCTGCTCCTGTCCGGTATGCCGCAGCACCGATCCGTTCGATAAGCGGTTGCGCTGCGCTGCGCTGGTGCGGGTCGGTGCGCAACACCTGCTCATCGACGCCGGACCGGACCTCCGTCAGCAATTGCTGCGCAGCAACGTGGATCGGTTGGACGCCGTGCTGCTGACACACGAGCACATGGACCACGTGGCGGGGATCGACGACCTGCGTGCGCTCAACTTCAAGCAGCGCCGCGCCATGGACCTGTACGGCAATGCGGCCACGAACGCAGCCGTGCGCCGGGTGTTCAACTATGCCTTCATGCAGAGCACCTACCCGGGGATCCCGGAATTGGTGCTGCACGAGGTGGTGCCCGGCCCCTTCACCGCGGGTGGGGTGGAGGTGCGCGCGATCGAGGTGATGCACCACCACATGCCCGTGCTGGGCTTCCGCATCGGTGGGCTGGCCTACATCACCGACGCAAAGACGATCGGCCAGGAGGCAATGGAGCAACTCCGCGGCGTGGACGTGCTGGTGCTGAATGCCCTGCGCGAAAAGGAACACCTCTCGCACCTCAACCTCGCTGAAGCGATGGCCGTGGTGGAGCAGGTCGCACCGCGGCAGGCCTTGTTCACGCACATCAGCCATCTCATGGGTACGCACAAGGAGGTGGGCCCACGACTGCCACAGGGCGTTGCACTCGCCCACGACGGGTTGCGGGTGGAGGTGCGCTGAACGCAACTTCGCGCCACCCTTGCAAGCCTGCTCGTCCTCCTGTGCATTGTTCCATTCTGTTCACGATCTTCGGGTTCTTCAATTCCCCCCTTGCTCATGCGATACCGTACTCCGTTCCTTCTTCCATTCGTCCTTGCCATCGCCACGCCGGCAGCCCATGCGCAGGATGCCGCCAGGTCCGTCAACTTCATCAAGGAGACCCGCGTGCTTGACCCGCAGTGGCAGGCGGAGCTGCGGCAACGGAACGCCTGGCGGGCCTTTTCCGCTGCGCACCCGCGCTGGAGCGTGGAGTTCAACGAGGCCAGTGGTATGCCGCACCGGGCATACGGGCCAGGCCTGCCGACCGTGGGCGCCACGGACCAGGAGCGCGCGATCGGATTCATCAGCTCGGTACTGGCACCGTTCGGGGTCTCCATGGATGGGCTCGTGGCACTGCCCGATGCCCCTTCCGGCAAGAACACCTTCGTGCACTTCGCGCAGCAACGGGCCGGCATACCGGTGATCACCGGCCACGTGATGGTGAAGCTCGATGCACAGCACCGCGCGATCTCCTTCGCCGCGAACTACTACGATGTGGAGAACACGGACCTGCAACCCGCGATCTCGCCTTCCGGTGCGATCGGTGTGGCGCAGGACGGCGTAGGCGGGGTGACCAGCGCCGAGGACCACGGATTGAAGATCCTGCCGATCCCCGGCGAGCGTTCGGTGGATGCGCGCCTGGTGTATGAGGTGATGGTACATGCCACACACGGTGGGGTGCCCGCGCGATACCTGTGCTGGGTGGATGCGCACAGCGGTGAGCTGCTCTACCGAGCGGACCAGGTGGTGAGCCACGATCATGGCGATGGTGCTGATGCCGGTGCCGATGTGCAGTTGAATGCTTCGGTCTCCTCCGGTGGGCCGCTGCTCCCGCTCACCGTGGAAGGGCTTCCGGACCTGCGCGTGAACGTAGGCGGCAGCTTCATGTACACCGATGATACCGGGTTCCTGCCCTCCGGAGTGGCCGGGCCGGTGAGCGCCACGTTCGAGTTGCGCGGGCGCTGGTCCCGGGTGGTGGCGAACGGGGTCACACCTTCCTTTACCACGACATTGCAGGAAGGCTCCAACACGCTGAGCTTCGATGCGGATGCGAACGTGCGGCAACTGAGTGCGTACTTCGGCGTGAGCGCGATCCACAACCACGTGAACGCCGTGCTGCCCACCTTCACGGGAATGGACAATACGCTCACCACGAACGTGGACCTCACCACCGGGGATTGCAATGCATTCTACGATGGATCCTCGATCAACTTCTATGCGGAAGGGAATGGTTGCCGGTCGCTCGCACTCGTGCCCGATGTAGTGTACCATGAATACGGCCACGGCATCAACGACAAGTTCTACCAGGCCATGGGAAGTAATTTCAGCAATGGGGGCATGAATGAAGGTTACGCCGATGTGTGGGCGCTGACGTTGTCGTTGAATCCGATCCTTGCGGCGGGCTACATGCTGAACGACCCCAACTCCTCGATCCGGCGATACGACATCGATCCCAAGGTGTTCCCGGTGGACATCACGGGTGAGGTGCACGCCGACGGGGAGATCATCGCCGGGGCCTGGTGGGACACCTACCTGCTGCTCGGTGAGGACATGCCCCTGACCCTGCAACTCTTCGCCGACGCCTTCCCCGGTCTGCAGGCCGCCACCTTCAACGGCAACGAAGGGCCCGCCTTCCGCGATGTGCTCGTGGATGCGCTGCAAGCCGATGACGATGACGGGGACATCACCAATGGCACGCCGCATGGAGCGGAGATCGTGGAGGCCTTCGCCATCCACGGGATCACGCTGCTCAGCAACGTCACCTTCAGTCACACCCCGGTGGAGACCGCTGCATCCGAGGAGACGATCGACATCAGCGCGAACGTGAACATCACCTTCCCCACGAGCACCTTCCTCAGCGGTGTGCGTGCATTCTACCGCCTCAACAACAGCAACATTTGGAGCAGTGTGCTGATGACCAACACCAGCGGCAGCACCTATGCCGCGTCGATCCCCGCACAGCCCACCGGCACCGTGATCGGCTATTACCTCGCCCTGGAGGACATCAACGGACAGACGAGTTCGGTGGATCCGATCGGTGCCGCACAGGAGGACCCCAACCTGCCGCACTTCATCCTGATCGGCATGGAACTGCAGAAGACGGAGGATGCGGACATGGTGCACCAGCTGGGCTCATGGACCGCCGGGCAGCCCACGGACAATGCGACCACCGGGCTGTGGGAGCAGAATGTACCGGTCGGCTCATTCGGCACGCCGGGCGATCCGAGCACCATGGTGCAGCCGAATTACCAGCACACTCCCGGCGGCGATTTCTGCTGGGTCACGGGCAACGCCACGAACGAGTCGGCCGCACTGGGCGAGAATGATGTGGATGGTGGTACGACGACGCTGATCAGTGGCAACATCGATCTTACCGCCTACGAGAACCCGGTCTTCACCTACTGGCGGTGGTACACCAACAACCCGCCGAGCGGTGCCAACCCGAACGCGGATTGGTGGCAGGTGTACATCAGTGGCAATGGCGGTTCCACGTGGGTGCCGGTGGAGGATACGAAGTCGAGCGATCGCAGCTGGCGCCGGAACGCCTTCCGCGTGAGCGACTACGTGACGCCGAGCGCAGCGGTGCGGTTGAAGTTCCATGCGAGCGACAGCATCCGGCCCGGCCAGAACCTGGATGGCGGCAGCCTGATCGAGGCCGCGGTGGACGACATCCAGCTGTGGGAATTGGAAGAGAACACGATCGGCATCGCTGAGCTCGCGAATGCCGTGGACCTGAACGTGCATCCGGACCCCGCGAACGACCGCTTGAACGTGACCTATTCCATGGGCGACCGGAGACCGCTGCGCATGGAGGTGCTTGACCTCACCGGTCGCACAGTGCTGGTTCCCGCAATGATCGCAGGTGCGCAGCGCCAGGTGATCGATGTGGGCGCACTCACCAACGGCCAGTACGTGCTGCGGCTGCATTGGGCGGACGGTGCCGCTTCGCGCCGATTCAGCGTGGTGCACTAACGCCACCAGTGCACGAAAGAAGCGCCCGATCCACATTGGATCGGGCGCTTCCGCTTACAGTGTGTTCGGCGAAGCTGCTCCCCCCGGCGGCCTGGGGCAGACCGTATCCACGGTACCAGAGCCGCGTTCCGCTCGCCGGTCCTTGAGGGAGTACGCAGGCGGTGGTGTGGGGTTCGGAGCATTCGACCAGCGCGCGATGGGCGGGGTCGGAGGCCCGGGTGCGTCACACAAAGGCGGTGTCGTTCTCCAGGCAGCGCGCCAGGTCGGCGTATACCGTGCGCAGTTTCTCCATGGATGGTCGCTTGCCGGTGCGCGCAAGGATCCGGCGGGCAAGGCAGCCGTGCTCCAGGATGTGGGCGATGTGCTGCCTTGCGCTTTCGCTGAGCTCGCTGTACAACTCCACGAAGAGGTGCTGCCACAGTTTCTGTGCGGTCATGCGCTCCTGTTTCATCAGGCCGAACATGAGCAGCAGGTCGCGATTGGCGATCACTGCGCCGCCCGCATCCTTGATCACCTGCAGGAAGATCGGCAGCAGGTCGTGCTCGCTCCACGCGCGTTGCAGGTACGAGCTCACCCAGCGCCCGGAGGTGAGCGCCTTGAGCACGGCCACGATGAACTCGGCGATGGCCAGGTCCGCGCCGGGACATTCCTGGATGTCGATCACACGGATCTCGATGGCACCACGGTCGAAGCGGGCGATGGCCCCGCGTGAATTGGCGAAGTGATGGTCCATCACATGATCCGTATCGAACGGTGCCATGGCCTGGGCGATCGGACTGAAGATGGTGCGGTAGTAATCCTCCTGTGAGAAGACGGCCTCGGGGATCAAGGAGCCCATGAGCTCCGGCATGCGGTCCTGGTGGTGCAGGTAGGCCTCCATGCGTCCATCGAGGAAGCCCGTACTCCTGCCATCGAGGATCGGGGAACTGGCGCTCAACGCAGGGATGATGGGCAGCAACAGCCGGATCGCCGCATGCAGCTTGCTGAATTCATCATCGTTGGCGAAAGGCAGGTTGAGGTGGGTGCTCTGGAGGTTGCTCCATCCGTGCCCCCGGCAATCGAATATGCGGTTGTACAGCGCGTACACCTCGTTGTGATCATGCGGCCAGATCACCGTCTCGGTGAACGGGTCCATGAACGGGTGCGCCGCCGAGGGCAAGAGCATCGCGTTGCGCTTGGCCAGCACGGCATTGATCGCCTTCACCTCCGCCGCGAACTTCTTCCGGAAGGAGGGGATCTTCCGCGTCGGCTTCGCGGTCTTCAACTCCACCACGTGGCTCACGAGTTCGTTGCTCCATTCCACGTCGCCGCGCTCCACGTCACTGGTGACCTTCCCGGTCACGTCCTCGAACAGCTTGTCCACGATGGGCAGCACCTTCAGGGTGTCGCGGTCCACGATCATGTATTCCAGTTCGATGCCCGTGACCTCGAAGAGCTTGAATTTCTTGCGTTGTGCGTTCATGATCGTATGCCGATCTTTTGTTCTATGCTGCGTTTCAACGAGCCGATGATCGCCGTGTAGAGCGCATCGCCCATGGTCACATCCTCTACACCGTGATCGATGTTCGGGCATTCGTTCACTTCGATCACGTACGGTCGGCCGGCCACCTCCTTCACATCCACCCCGAACAATCCCTGATCGCCCACGATGGCGAGCACCGCCTTTACGGCCGCTTCCACGATGGCCGCAGGCGCCTCCTGCACAGGCACGGATTCGAAGTCACCGGTCTGGTGCCGCTTGGTGTCGCTGCCCCAGTTGTAGATCTGCCAGTGGCCGCGCGCCATGAAGTACTTGCAGGCATAAAGTGGCTTGCCGTCCAGCACACCGATGCGCCAGTCGAAGTCGCTGGGCATGTATTCCTGGGCGATGGCCAGGTCGCTCTCCGCGAGGATCGTGTCCAGTTCCTGCTCCAATTCCGCAGGGGTCTTCGCCTTCACCACCCCACGGCTGAAGGTACTGTCCGGCAGTTTCAGCACCACCGGCAACCCGAACTGCCGGGCGACATGATCGCGGTTCTCGCTGTGCACGATCATGGTGCGCGGACCGGGCACGTCGGCGGCCAGCATCCGCTCGGCCAGGTACACCTTGTTGTTGCACTTCAGGATCGCATCCGGTGCATCCATCACGGCCAGCCCTTCGCTCTGGGCACGCCGTGCGAAGCGATAGGTATGGTCGTTCACGTGCGTGTTCTCGCGGATCAGCAGGGCATCGTACTCGGCGACGCGCTCGATGTCCTCCGGACCGATGATCTCCACCGCGAAGCCCAGCTCCTCTGCCGCCTGCCTGAACTTGACGATGGCGCGTTTGTTCGATGGCGAGGCCTTGTCCTCGGGATTCACGAGGATGGCGAGGTCGTACTGGCTCTTGTCCGCACGGGCCTTGTCGTAGCGTTTCTTGGCGAAGTAGTCCGCCGCGTACCGCTTCACGTAGCTCAGGTGCTCCTCCGGAATGTCGTTGTATGGAATGGGACGCACGGAGCGCAGTTCCCACTTTTCCGCCTTCACGAACCGCGCCCGGAGCAATGGCGACTGGAAGACCTTGTACAATTCATGGGAGAGCTTGTCGTACTTGCGGTTCACGTTGCGGCCGAAGTAGATGCTGAGGACGAACTCGTGCCGGTTCTTGTGCGCGAGGCTGGTCTGGATCACCTCATCAAGGTCCCGAGAGAGCACCTTGATGATGCTTGGTGAACGCAGATCGAGGATCGTCTTCGCGCTCGGTATCACCTTTTGTCCGCGCGCTTCGGCCAGCAGGCTCACGTAATAGCCGCGGCTCTGGTAGCTGTAGCTGCGCGCCAGGTTGAAGACGCGTGCGTTCCGCATGCCAGCGAACCGGGGTTGCGTGAGGTAGTCCTTGGAGCTCACGACCTCCAGCCCGGTCACCCCGAGGTTCCATTCCTTCGGGTCGCGCACGACGATGATCTTCTTCATGGGATGGGATCGGGCGAGATGATGAGGAGGTTGGCGTCGTAGGTGACGATGCCCAGCAGGATCGAATTGATCAACCGGCCGACAGGTACGTGGTAGTAGTGGTCGCGGCTGTACGGGTTGTCCTGGTACGGATCGGCCACGAGCACCTGCTTCCGTTCCATGCCGGCCAGCACCACGAAGTGGCCCATGGGCTTTCCGCGCAGGTCATCGAAGATGCTTTCGCCCATCGCACCGGTGCGTTCGCGTTTGCTTTTGTACAGGTAGGTGGCACTGAGGCCCGCCAACACCGGAAGGCTCCGCTCGAAGTAGTTCTTCAACAACTCCGGCGAGGGATCATCGAAGCGGATCTCGCCGCCCATCTTCAGGAATCGGGCGTAGGCCAGGCATGCGGCATGCAGCTTCTTGCCATCCTTGTGCTTGGTCTGGGCAAGTAGTTTCTTGCGGAGGTCGTCCATGGAAAGACCGTCCCAGCTGGGGTCGAACACACGCAGGTTGTAGCTGTGGATGCGCGCACGGTAGCCGTTCTTCAACGCGTGCAGACCAAGGAAGACGGCCAGCGTGCCACCGTCCTCCAGGAAGTGCACCTCGTCGATCAGTTCGTACAACTCCTGCTTCCGGCCGAAGTAGTCGTATACGGCATGCAGCGCCGTGGGGCCGCAGGTGCTGTCGTCGGGTTGGGCAAGGATGCGGATGGGGCGCATGCGGGCGGGCGCCACGAACAATGGCGACCATGCGGAGTTTTCCGATCACTCCGGGGCAAAGGTCCGCCGCCCTTGTGCATCATGGGCGCAGGATGATCGCTGGCGCCGAACAATGCAGTGTTGACAGCGCTCACTTGTACCGCGCCACGAATTCCTGGTAGCCCACGCATTCCTCAATGGAACGGTAGGCCTCGCGGCTCCGGGCGTCGGTCAGCTGTTCCTTCCACGGGTTCTCCCAGTCGTCCAGTCCGCCTTCGCCCGCATAGGACAGCCAGTTCAACTCGCACTCGCCGAGCATGCGGCACGCCAGTGCTTTCAGCACAGGGTCCCTGGCGGTGTTGAAGGCGATGGTGTAATGTTCCCTGGCGCGCTGGCACCCGAAGTAGTCGTCATCTCCGGGGCCATTGTCCTCACGGTCCCGCCATTGGCCCATTTCCCAGCAGCTCCACCCGATGCGGCTCATGATCCAGTACTTCCCGTGCCAGCTGGCGTTGTAGTACGCGTTGCCGAGCAGGTAGTGGTCGAGCGCACGCTTGCCCGGGTTCCGTGCCGCCTCCTGCTGCAGGGCGAGCATGCGTTCGGCGATGGTCCTCTTCGTGTAGCGCGCGCGGTCCTTCTTGCCGTAGTTGTGGGGGTCCTCGACGTTCGTTACGAAGGGATCATCATCCGCGAACAGCGCGTAGGGATAGCCGTTCCAGAAGGCATCCGGGATCTGCCGGAAGACGGCGACGGCTTCCTCAAGGCGTCCGTTGTTCAGGTACCAGGTCGCCTTGTAATCCAGCAACTTCTCGCGGGTGAGTTCATTCAGCTTGAAGGTCTCCTGCGTATCCGTCCAGCCTTCCGGTCGTTCCTCGGTGCCCGTGAGGTAGCGCTCGAATTCCGTCTTGTCGGTACGGTCGAGCAATGCGATCATGCGGTCGAGGTCCGCGGGCTTCGCGATCTCGAAGGCGAACTGGCGTGCGTTCATGCCGAAGTACGAAGGCGTCGTATGCCCGTAGGAGCGCGTGGTGCGCGCGAGCAGCAATAGGCCTTCGGCCGTTTCACCGCGTTCGATCAGCTTCTTCCCCAGGTAGAGGTGGAGCTGGCTCAACAGCCGATCCCGCTCACCGTATGCCAGCTCGGTGTTCGCCACCCTGATCAGTTCAAGTATCTCGGTCCGCGTTCGGTCGGTGAGCGTGCGGGCGGTGAGTACATCCGCGATGATGCCATCCACCCGGGCCTGGGCGCGCACGAGCGGTGGTGCAGCATTGTCGGCGATGAGCGGTGCCATCGCGGTGCGGCATCCTTCCGGATCACCGGCGACCAAGGCCAGGTGGCCGTTCGTCACGTGCAGCAGGGCCTGCTGGTCCACGTCCATGGTCGGCAGGATGCGCGCAATGAAGGCCCGTACCTCCTGCAGGTAGGAGAGGTCCACACGGGTCACCTCCGCCCGGGGGACCGCCGCGTCATCGTCATAGCTCCAGAAGCGGATCGCGGCATCGTAGTCGGTGAGCTCAGGAGTGAGCAACCAATCCTCCAGTTTGTTCGCCTCGCGGATGAGGAGCAAGGGCAGGTGGCGGTTGCCGGGATCGAGCTTCGCGATGCGCTCCAGATCGGCAAGGGCACGCCCGGGGTGCTGCAGGTCGCGCATCACCAACAGGTTCGCGCGTTGCTGATCGGAGGTCGCCAGGGTGAGGTAATTGTCGATCTCGCGGCTTACGAAGAGCTGCACCATGCGGAATTGCTTGTCGGTGGCGCGGTCGAAGATCTCCGCATAGGCAAGGTCGCGCTGCGGAAGGGGCTGCATGCTGGCGAGGTAGAAGGCCGCTGAGGGTTCCAGCCAGGTGGTCCCTTGCAGGGGCCGCAGGTGCGCGTCGTACAACCGTTGCGCGTCGGCGATGGGGAAGCCCCCGTAGTGCGCAAGCCGGATCAACTGGTATGCGAGGCGTGCCTTGAGTTGCGTGTGCTTCGCCTGCTTCAACAAGGCCCTACCTACCTTCCACGCCGTGGCGATGCCGTCCGTATCGTGTTCTGCGAAGCCCCATGGGTCGGGGGAAGTGTTCAACTTCTCGCAGCGAAGCGCGAAGGCGAAGTACTCGGGCCAGCCACTTTTCAATTGGGCCAGTCGCGCAAGGAATGCGTTGTTCTTCGCAGTGGCGCTGGTGGTGCCGTACAGCGCATGCGCAATGGCCTCGTCCGGCACGGCATCACCGACCACCGCATGCCACTCGGCGATGTTGCCGGCATAAGGCAGCGCGGTGATCGCATCGTAGTCCGTGCTGTACAGGATCTCCGTGGTGAAGTAGAACGGATGAAGTGCGCGTGCATCGGCCAGTTGTGGTTGCAACAACCAGAAGCGGAAATCCTCGCTGGTGGTGTAATCGGGTCCGCAGCTGTTCATCGGCTCGGCGACCAGTGCGCATGCGATGGGGAGTAGAAGGCGTTTCATCGCGGGATGTGGTGTTGCTGGATCTCGGGCACGTTCACCGGTACTTCCTCGTATTCGTGTTCCGCGGTGGTGTTCCGCAGTGCAGGCCCCCTTCGTATCGGACCGATATCCCTGAAGGCCTGCTGCACGGCACTTGTATCCAACTGTTGGAAGGTGTGCGTTCCGAGTTCGAAGAAGGCGATGGCAACAGTATCGGCGTTCACCGCGCTGCCCACCAGTTCCACCACATCGCCGATCGCTTCCGCGGTCATGCGTTCCACGCGGACCACATCACCCAGGTGCAGGTGCGGCAGCTGTTCATTGTCCTCACGCGTCACCTGCATGCTGCCGTAGCGCGGGCCGGTCAGCATACCGTTCTTCAGAGCAAGGTCCACATCGGCCTCAGGCAGGATGCCCATGTACGTGCCCTGCCGGAAGTGTACGCCCCAAGAGAACGCCGGCAACGCGATATCCAGCGGGAGCGGATACGTGCCGCTGTTCCGGAAATAGGGCTCTGCCGTGCTGCGGTCGAAGATGGAGTTGGGTCCGTCGAATTCCTTCAACCGGCCCACGTTGTAGGGCATCAGCATGCCGCGATCCGCCGGTGGTACCCCGCTGTTGCCGGGATGCGCGAATTGATGCAGGCGGATGGTCGCCGTGATGGGCACGTCGAGGCTGTCGTTCAAGGTGCGCACCAGCCGGAAGAACCGATCCCGCGTGGAAGGCGTCCAGTCGCAATCCAACAACACCCCGTGCACCGTGGCGGGTAGTTCCATGCGCAGCTTGCGGAGCAGCTTGCCGGCCAGCGCATCGGTCTCCTTTTCGCTGATCCTGGTGAACGTGGTGTTGGTGATGTAGATGCTCGGCACGAACTCGATGCTGTCCGTCCAGGCGCCCCGGTCGCGCGTGTAATTGCGCCATTCATAGGGAACAGGGACCACCGAGATCGGATGTGCGCCGTGTACCTCGTTCCAGTCGATGTCCAGCAATTTGTGGTAAACGCGCTGCAGGCCATGCCGCCGCAATGCCACGGTCTCTGCATGATCAAGGTGCCGGCTGTTGCGCCAACGGAATGCCGACGGGACCACGACCGGATCGGGTGCAGGCGTGCAGCACAGCAATGCGCAGGCGAAGAGGAGCAGGGAAAGGATGCGGATCACGCGACCGGTCTCGGACCCGAAGGTCCTACTTCCCGGCCAACCGATCGCGATCCAGGTCACGGCCGGTGATCCAGGCCTCCACCATGGCGTCGCCCAGCAATGTACCCACGATCCGGTACCGCGAATCCGCCAGCGGGTTGTTCCCTTCCAGCGGTTCGCTCATCACACCGATGGTGCGCTGGTAGTAATTGCTGTGCACGAACCGCACCACTCCATTGCGCATGACGATGAAGCCGACATGGGAATCCAGCCCCACCTTGTACAGGCCATCGCCCTGGCTGCGGATGTAGGTGTCCACCTCGCTCACCGGACGATCACGGAAGCGCTTGATGGTGGAACTGAGCTTGAGCGTGATCGGTTCAGCGGCCTCCTGCGACCATTTGATGCGCGGCAGGTTGAATCCGGCGTCCTGCAGGATGGTGTTCACGAAGTAGCCGCACGCGATCTTCCCTTGCCCCGGGATGCGTGTCGTTCCATTGAAGTCCCACGGTGTGCCGTACCATGCAGGCAGCAGGTCCACGGTGATGCGATCGAAGAGGTACGTACGTGCACTGTCCAGGATCGCCTTCCTGCCGGTGAGGTCCGAACGTTCATAGCGACGCTGGAAGGCAACGCGGTCCAATGCGATGCGCTGTTTCAACACGCTGTAGGTGGTGTTCTGCGGTGCGGGAGCGGTGAGCAGCAGGAGGGGAAGGAGGGTGAGCATGGCGGGTGTTGCTCACTCAATGCACCACGCCTTCGGAGGTAACGGCTCAGGCCGGGCGCCGCGCGACCAGGCCGTACACCAGGGGCAGCCTGCCTTCCATGCCCGCGATGCGGAACAGGCCATCCGCGCCTTTCACGGTCCGGGCGAAACAATCGTGCGGCGAACCGTCCTGTTCCACGAAACGCTCGATGCGCAGCCCTTCCTCCAATAGGGCGGTAAGCACTTCGCCCAGGTCGTGGTTCCAGGAATAGGAGGGGAGCTTGATCGCGGCATCCTTCTCGGCATAGGTGCCTTCCTCTTCCTCTACGATCACGTGTCGGTTGAAGTAGGAGTACTGCACGTGCGTGAAGTCGTTGTCGAACATCCATACGGCAGGGTGGAACTCCACGAACACGAATCGCGCGCCGGGCTTCAGGTAACGCGCGATGTTCGCGGCCCACGGCTTCAGGTCCGGCAACCAGCCGATGGTGCCGAAGCTCGTGAACACGATATCGAAGCGATCATCCAGTTCCGCGTGATGGTCCACCACGTTGCCCGTGATCCAGTCCGCGTTCAGACCGCACCGCTGTTGCAAGTTCCGGGCTTCAGTGATGGCGGCGTCCGAAAGGTCCAGACCGGTGACGGTCGCGCCCATCCGTGCCAGGCTCAACGTATCCTGCCCGAAGTGGCATTGCAGGTGAAGAAGGTGCGCGTCACGCACCTCGCCGAGCAGTTCCAGTTCGATCGCGCTCAGCGAGTTGCGCCCCGCCACGAAGCCTTCCACATCGTAGAACGCCGAACCGATGTGGTGTGCGGTGCGTTCGTTCCACAAGGTGCGGTTGGCAGCAAAGGCGGCGGAATGGTCGGTCATCCCGCGAAACTAGCGCGGGGTGGTGCAATGCCTGTTCCAGGCACGCAGCGCTTCCGGGTGGTGGAGCAGCGCGGCACGTTCCAGGTCGGCACAGCCATTCACCACTATCTTCCGTTGCCGAAACCCACCCTCGACCTTCCCATGAGGACATTCGCCACGTTCTGCTTCAGTGCCTGCCTGCTGCCCCTGGCGGCACAGACCACCATTACCGGCAATTTCATGCACGGTGGCATCCAACGCGAGTATCGCCTGTACGTGCCTGCCGTGTACAATGCCGCCACGGCCGTGCCGTTGGTGTTGAACCTGCACGGATACACCAGCAACAACGTGGCCCAGGAGATCTACGGCGAGTTCCGCCCGATCGCGGATACCGCCAACTTCCTGCTGGTGGCACCGAACGGTACCCTGGACGGTTCCGGCAACCGCTTCTGGAACGCATTCGGTGTGGGCGCAGTGGATGACCTCGGATTCCTCGTCGCGCTCATCGATACGATCAGTGCCCACTACAGCGTGGACCAGGACCGCGTGTACAGCACCGGCATGAGCAATGGGGGATACATGAGCTACGACCTGGCCTGTTACCGAAGCGATCGCATCACCGCCATCGCATCCGTCACCGGTACCATGAACCAGCTGCGCCTCAATTTCTGCGAAGCATCGCATCCCACACCGGTCATGCACATCCACGGTACGGCGGATCCCACGGTGCCGTACGCCGGCGGCAGCGGCTCGGTGGCCGTGGAGGATCTCGTGGACCATTGGGTCATGTACAACGGCTGCGATCCCGTTCCGGCCTTCACGGCATTGCCGGACATCAGCACCACGGACGGTTGCACGGCGGAGCATTACGTGTACACCAACGGCGAGGGCGGCAGTTCGGTGGAGTTCTACAAGATCCTCGGCGGCGGGCACACCTGGCCCGGGGCCATCGTGGACATCGGGGTGACGAACCACGACATGGATGCAAGCAAGGAGATCTGGCGCTTCTTCAGCCAATACCGGCTCGGTGATCTGCAGACCGGTGTTCCTGCGAACGAAGCCGTGCAGTTCAGTGTAGGGCCGAACCCGAGCAACGGTCCAGTTACGTTGCGCTTCCCTTCTTCAGCCATCAGGCTGGTCTCCATCACCGATGCGCTCGGCAGGACCGTGCTGCAACACCGCACGAGCGCCGGTAGCATCGAGGTCGATCCGCAAGGGCCGGGTGTGTACCTGATCACCGTGCAGGAAGGGGATCGCGTCGGTACACAACGCGTAGTGACCTACTGAAGGCCGTTCAGCTACCCGTGCGCGCCACTTCTTCCAATTGCGCCTGGATCCAGCTTCGGGCCTCGGCTTCATCCGAACAGACCTTTACGCGGTTGTTCTGCGGGAAGTAGGAGAAATACAGTTTCAGCACCATCTCCAGCATGTTCGCTGGCGCCACGACCGCTACCGCGAGCATCGCGCCATCCTTGCGGTCCTTCGCCAGGTGGTCCACATTCATCGCGCTCAGCTCGAAGTCGGCATCGTCCGGAAGCAGGCTCAGCATCCCGTACGGATGACTGCCCATCAGGTCACGCCGCGCTTCCTGCACCTCCTGCAGTCCGGTGGTGTTGAACACACATCCTTTGCGGTAATGGACCTCCAGGTAATCCGGACGCAAGCGCGTCAGCACGGCCATTTCGGTCTGGCGAGTGGTGGGTTCAATGGTCATGGCATTCACAAGATAGTGCAGTGTGCGCAGAAGTGTACCTGCCGTTGTGCATGGTCGCTCCGTGTGACGGGATCCATGGGTCGCCAGCGGACATCGTTGACAGGATCCCAGGACGGCCTGTTACGCACCAACCTTCTGCGTTGTTCTCCCGTATCAGGGCGCCATGCGCATTCAACTCACCGGCTGCGCGGTCCTGTTGGTCCTGTTCACCAACGCCCAGGAGCGGTTCGGTATCCTGCACAGCAACTACGGGGGCAGTGACATCGGCCTCCTCAATCCCGCAAGGCCCGCAGGCCAATGGCCCTACGCGGACATCCGCATCCTTGGTGCCGATCTCTTCGCCTGGAACAGCTTGATCGCCTGGAGCGACCGGCAGAGCCCCTTGGTGGGCGAACTGCGCAACGGCATGGCCGGGAATACGAGCGGCAATGTCGTGCTGCGCAGCCAGGGCCTCGCCGCGACTCATCGGGCCGTGGTGCAGGCCGGCCTTTCCGGACCCGCGTTCTCGCTTGCATTGGGGCGTGGCACCATCGGTGCAGGCATCCGTTCGCGGGTGCACGTCAGCGCCACCGGGATCTCTCAGGAACTCAGCAACTTCATCTACCACGGCCTCAACTACGTGCCGCAGCGCGGCGAGCGTTACCGGGATGCCGGCATTCGTGCCGTCGGTGCCGCATGGACCGAATTCGGGCTCAGTTATGCGCACATCCTCCACGCCCAAGGGTTCGGCATGGTGAGCGCCGGTACCAATTTGCGCTATGCACTCGGCCACGCTGCGGGTGCACTTCAACTCACGGACCTGGACTATACCGTGGTGGACAGCGCACTGCTCCAGGTGCACGAGGCCACCGCACGCTACGGCTTCGCGGACATCCGCATCCTTGGTGCCGATCTCTTCGCCTGGAACAGCTTGATATAGCCTGGAGCGACCAGCAGAGCCCCTTGGTGGGCGAACTGCGCAACGGCATGGCCGGGAATACGAGCGGCGGCTCGTGCTGCGCAGCCAGGGCCTCGCCGCGACTCATCGGGCCGTGGTGCAGGCCGGCCTTTCCGGACCCGCGTTCTCGCTTGCATTGGGGCGTGGCACCATCGGTGCAGGCATCCGCCTTCGCGGGTGCACGTCAGCGCCGCCGGGATCTCTCAGGAACTCCAGCAACTTCATCTACCACGGCCTCAACTACGTGCCGCAGCGCGGCGACGTTGCCGGGATGCCGGCATTCGTGCCGTCGGTACCATGGACCGAATTCGGGCTCAGTTATGCGCACATCCTCCACGCCCAAGGGGGTTCGGCATGGTGAGCGCCGGTACCAATTTGCGCTATGCACTCGGCCACGCTGCGGGTGCACTTCAACTCACGGACCTGGACTATACCGTGGTGGACAGCGCACTGCTCAGGTGCACGAGGCCACCGCACGCTACGGCTTCGCCATGCCCGCGGTGAACGCAGGTGCAGGCCTCGGCGCGGATGTCGGCATGACCTATGAACGCACCCTGGAAGTGGACGGCTGCCGCCCGCACAAGGTTCGGGTGGCTGCACACCGCACGTTACCGGTACCGCATCGGCGTCTCGTTGATCGACCTCGGCGGCATGCGTTTCCGCCAGGGCGAGGCAGGGGCCATCACCGCTGGCGCCATCACCATCATGAGCCACACGCGGCTTCCGATCCAGGACGTGGAAGACCTGGACAGCCTCCTGGCCACCTCCACACAATGGTCACGGTCCAAGGCCTTCAGCATCGGGTTGCCTGACGGTCTCGGTGCAATGCCGATAACGCCTGGCCGAGAGCCGTGCGTCGCCTTCGCCGCGGTGCAACAGTTGGCCGGCCGCAATGCGATGCGCCTGCGTCGGAGCAATTCCATCGCCATCACACCCCGGTTCGAGACGCGCTACTTCGAGGCTTCCCTGCCGGTGGTGGTGCATGAGTACGACGTCGCACACCCCTCCGTTGGGTTCATGCTGCGCTTCAACGGCCTGGTGCTCGGTTCCGATGCCATCATGCCCTTCATCAGCCGCGGCGACGTGTACGCGATGGATGTCTACATGCGCCTGCGGTGGATGATCTTCCGCAGCCCGGCATGCAAGGGCAGGCGCCCTGCGAAACGCGTGAGCGGTGGTCGGGAGATCCCGTGCGCCACGCCGAATGAATAACGGCCAGCGGAAGGGCAGACCTTTTGGCAGTTCTGCCTGTTCCGTATGTTTGGTGAATGCGTGGGTACCCGTGGTCCTTCACCATTGCAGGCGTCGTGCTGTGTGCCGGTCTTCGTGCGCAGCAGGCTGTCGTTCCTGCAGGCGGTGATGCCACAGGGCAGGGAGGAAGCCTTGCATGGACACTCGGCCAGGTCGATCCGTCTTCATCGGAACGCCGGCGGGAACTGTTGCACAGGGCGTGCAGCAGCCGGTGGAATTCCTGATGTCCGCTCCCGGCAGTGATGCCCCTGTTCCGGTCGCGGCCACTCCGAACCCGGCGAACGAAGGGATATCCTTCACGTGGACGCCCCGCCAGGTGATGCACCCAGCACTATGAGTTGCGCGATGCCTACCGGAGCACTGCTGGCACAGGGCCGCATCACCGGTGTAATCACCTTCATCCCGCTCGCACACCTGCCTTCGGCCACCTACGTCATCCGGGTCCTCTCCGGGTCGGGAGCGTCCGCTGCACTGCGGGTCGTAAAACAATGATCGTGCGTTGCTCCTTTTTTCCTTGCGTTCTTCTTCGCGTTCACGCACCTCTTCGCACAGGCACCGCCGCGCAGGTTTCCAGGCCGTGGTCCGCGATGCCACCGGCACCTTGGTGGCACAGGCACCGGTGGGCTTGCGCCTCAGCATTCTGCAGGGCAGTGCAAACGGAATATGCAGTGTATGTGGAGAACGCAGACGGCCAACACCAATGCCAATGGCCTTGTCAGTGTGCAGCTGGGTGGTGGTACGGCGGTCAGCGGCGCCATCGCTTCCATCCCGTGGGAAAGCGGGCCCTACTTCCTCCGCACCGAAACGGACCCGTCGGGTGGCGGCAACTACACCATCGACGGCGCCAACGAACTGCTCAACATTGCTACGCCCTGCACGCGGCCAACAACATGCCCGGACCCGCAGGACCGCAAGGCCCGCCGGGACCCTCCGGGTGTGATGTGGTGCGCGCCGGGAACATGATCGTCGTATACCACCCAAGCGCCTACAGTTCTACCAGGGCGAGAGCAGCGGCGGGCTCAACAACGGCAACTGGAGCATTACGAGCCTGCAGAATTCAGAGCTGCTGGTGCTGTGGCCTCGGAAACACCATTGTCGTCTACACCACCACCAATGCGTACGGCTTCTACCAAGGCGAAAGCAGCGGCCAGTTGAACAACGGCAATTGGGTCGTCACCGGTCTGGCAGGAAACGTGATCGGTGCCGTGAGCAACAAGATCGGGTGGTGGTCTACACGAGCACCAATGCGTACGGTCTTTACCAGTCGCAGTCCAGCCAGAGCCTCAACAACGCACAGTGGGTCGTCATCAGCCTGGCCGGCACACCCATCGGTGCCATTCCCTCGCGCCAGCAGGTCGTGGTCTACACCTGCAACGCCTATGGCTTGTATCAGGGCAGTCCAGCCAGAGCCTCAACAGCGCCCAGTGGAGCGTGACAAGCCTTGATGGCCCGCCATTGGACGCCCTGCCCGCGCGGTGATGGGGTCGGGTCATGCCTGGTCGTCGCGCCCCAACCGTTGGAAATAGCCCCTGCGCCCGCCCTGGTTCAGGAAGTTGATGAACAAGGCGATATAGCTCCAGGTAGAAGATCGATTGCAACGACACCATCAGTTTGCTCCATCCGGACGTGGGGTAGTAGTCGCCGAACCCGATCGTGCTGGTGATCATGAAGCTCGTATAAACGGCATCCGTCCAATGCGCGAAGGAGGTTGAACGCCCCACCGGCCAAGGTGGTAATCTTGAAGGTGAACACCACCTCCAGGTAATTGAAGAAGAACGGCAGCAGCTTGGAGCGATACGATGATGGTGACTCGAACAGGTCCGAAGCGAAGATGGGACGTCGGGATGTACATCACCGTCTCCAACATCAGCCAGATGGCGACCCAGAATGCAGCGGGTTCCTGCTCCCGGCCATGTACATCACCACCAACGGGTAGGCCGTCTTCAACACGAACAGCTCCGTCGCGAAATCTGGTACAGGGCCCTTTCCGCCAGAAGAGGTGCTTGATGTACATCCCCGGGAACAGAAATTGCGACAGGCTCAGGAACAGCCGCACCAGCCTTCTCCAGTCCGGCATCCTCTTCATACGTGTTGTTCCAGATGGAAGAAAGTTCGTCCACCGGGCACCGGTCGTGCTGCGCCGTGGCGCTTCCCTCGACTGCCCTTTCCCGATGATCAACTTCCGGATCGTGCGGCGCATCGTGCGGAAAGGTAGCGGTCGTGCTGCTGCGCGCGGTGCGTCGGGCACTGCCGTCCGAATCCCACCTTTGCGCCATGCTCACCTCCGCCTGGGTCCTCGCCGGCCTCGTGGTCCTCATCACCGGTGCCTCGCTCTGGAAGTTCCAGGTGTGGTGGGTGCGCATGTTCGACCTGCCGCGCGCACAGACCATCGTTCTCGGTACGGTCGCCATCATACTGTTCATGTGTTCATGGCCGCCCGGCACTGCGGAATGGATCGCATTGGTCGCCGTGGTCATCGCCATGCTCCATCAGGCACGCAAGGTCGTTCCGTACACCTTCCTGGCACCGGTCATGGCCCGCAAGGCAACGCCGCGCTCACCCGATGAACGCATCTCGCTGGTCGTCGCCAATGTCCTTGCGCCCAATCGGGATACGGCCAAGCTCTTGAACATCATCGATTCCTTCCGCCCGGACCTCGTCCTCACCCTCGAGTCGGATGCGTGGTGGGAGGAGCGGCTGGACGTGTTGGAGCAGGACCGGCCGCACACCGTCAAGATCCCGTTGGACAACCTCTACGGCATGCACCTGTACTCACGCTATCCGTTGCACAACGTGGCGGTGCGCTACCTCATCGAAGCGGATGTTCCTTCGATCCGTGCTCAGGTGGAGTTGCCCTCGGGCAGAAGGATCGTATTCCATGGGCTGCATCCACGCCCACCGGCACCGGGCGAGAACGCCACCGCCATCGAACGCGACGCCGAACTGCTCATCGTTGCGCGCGAGATCGAACAGGACCCCTGCACCGTGCTTGTGGCAGGCGACCTCAACGATGTCGCCTGGTCCAGCACCTCGGACCTCTTCCGGCGCACCAGCGGTCTGCTCGATCCCCGCCGTGGGCGTGGCTTCTACAACACCTTCCACGCCAAGGTGCCCTTCTTCCGCTGGCCACTGGACCACATCTTCCACAGCGCCGACCTGGGCCTGCTCCGCTTGCAACGCGGACCTGCCTTCGGCTCGGACCATTACCCCATGTACATCGAACTGGAGCACACCCCTGCTGAGCGCAATGGCGACCCGCCAGCAGCTCCCTCGCCACAGGAAGAGGAGGAAGTGGATGAGCGCATCGAAGAGGGTGTTGAGAAAGGTGGGGAGTGAAAAAGCGGTTGGTCGCGTTCATTGCCCGCAACACGCTTCGGTCATAGTTCAGGTCGTTCGCCTGCAGAAAGCCGTTTTAGCCCTCCAGAGCGAGCATGGTCGGATGCGCTTTTCCGTAACGCAGCACCGGCCCACACGACCTGCCGTGACCTGTTCCGACAGATCCGGGTTCAACGGAACGCCGGTTCATCCCCGCATGCATCTGGATCACTTCGCCTTGCCTGCGAAGCCCAGCCCCAAGTACACCTGCACCTGGCGGCTGCGCACATCGCTCAGGTACGGACCGCTCCCGATCGGGTCCATCCCGATGTTGTACCGTGCGCCCGCGTAGAAATGCCCCAGGTGCAGCCCTCCGCCCACGAGTAGGCCGAAGCCGTCCTGCGCCAGATCCGTCAGTTCGATCGTTTCCCCTTCCAGTCCAAGGTCCAGCTCATCGGCCAGGTTGTCCGTCAGGTAGCGCTCATAATAGCCGCCGCCGTGCAGCTCCACCGGGCCCAGGGAGAACACCGCGAACACCGGCGCCTGCACCGCCGCGGTGCGCAACTCCAGAGTCTCGCCTTCCACGGTCACCCGTGTGCCCAGGGTGGTCAGCAACACTTCGCCTTGCGCCCCCGGCAGCAGTGGAGGTTTTACTCTGGCGAAGATGCCCGCGTGCCCGCCCAGCACCGACTCGTGCGCATAGCTGGTCGCAAGGTCGTCCATGTTCACGCCGCCCTTCAGGCCGAGGTCGAACAACCCCTGCGCGTGCAACGTGGTGGCGAATAGGACCATTGAGGCGGTCAGTGCGGAGAGATGTAGGCGTGCCATGGGGAGAGGGTTTGATAAGGAACCCCAACCCAGCCGCGTGCCGATCATGTGTCCCCTTTGCTAAGCGATAGGATGTGCCGTGCAGCGCGGGTTCTGTGGGGAGGACGCTCCACGATCTTTATTATGTAATCCCCCTAAGGACGCAGTAATTCGTGTTGTGCATTATTTCGGTGCTTGTGGGCACGACCAGTTGGCTTTGAACATGTCCGGTCAAACAGGATCCGCGGTAGAAGGTGTATTGGGGGGCGGATAGGACCACTAGTCACTGACTTGCGTGAGCGGGGAAAGGAAGGTAAACAAATTGTCAACCTCGAAAGCCTCGATCCTGGCGCTTCATTTCGGTAGAGTCTTCAATGGGAAGATTCACGGCTACGGGGTATGCTGGCAAATAGGTGTCCGCACGAGGTCGTGCTGCTGACCCGGATAAGGGGAGTTTCCTTTTGTCCCGGTCTGGTGCATGAGGCATGAGTTGTAAATTCGCGGTGATGGCGGACCTTCTATTCCGACATCATCGAACTTCTGGCAATGAAAGGCCTAGAGCGCAAATACAAGATACACGAAAACGAGGTGGCTACATTGACAGCGAAATGTAACATGTTGAGTATCCGACAAGCTGAGGTTAACGAACTTTGAGGCATGATTATCACTCGACTTCATCTCAAGAATTGGCGGAACTTTAAGCTTGTCGAGGTCAGCCTGCGCGAGCGCGTATACATCGTGGGACCTAATGCTTCCGGGAAGTCCAATATGCTTGATGTGCTCCGTTTTCTGCGGGACGTGGCCAAATCTGATGGAGGAGGTCTTCAAAAAGCCGTGAAGGATCGGGGAGGATTGAAAAAGTTGAGATGTCTAATGGCGAGGCGCGATCCAGATGTAATGATAGAGGTTGATTTGGCGGAGCGACCGGACGTTGAACCGATCTGGCGCTACACCCTTTCCTTCAGGAGTGAAGGAAAGGGGCAACAGCGATTGTTCATCAGCAAGGAAATGGTGGTCGATTTACGAACGAACGAAATTCTATTGGATCGACCGGATAAGAACGACAAACTTGACGCGGACAGGCTCACCGAAACGCATCTTGAGCAAATCAATGCGAACAAGGAGTTTAGATCAATTGCTGAGTTCTTTTCTTCCGTAACATACTTGCACTTGGTTCCGCAACTGCTCAAGTACGCTGACCAAATGGGGGGCTATCGCTTGGAGAATGACCCATTCGGTCAAGCCTTCCTTGAGCGTATTGCGAAGCTTTCAGAAAGTGTCCGGAAATCACGCCTTAGGAAAATAGAAGCTGCGCTTAAAGTGTGCGTGCCCAACATGCAGCAGCTTCGATTCAAGAGGGACGAGGCAACTGGCACACCGCATCTTGAGGCGTTGTACACACATTGGCGCCCTGACGCGGGATGGCAAAGAGAGGACCAGTTTAGCGACGGTACCCTTCGGCTTCTTGGTATCATGTGGAGTCTATTAGAAGGTGATGATTTGTTACTTCTCGAAGAACCTGAGCTTTCATTGAACGAAGACATAGTGCGTCGGATCCCTAAGTTGATTTGGCAAATGCAACGCAAGGCCAAGCATCGCCGACAAGTATTTATCACGACGCACAGTGAAGCAATGCTGGAGGATGATTCAGTGGATCTTCGTGAAGTACTTCGTCTTGAGCCCACCGAAGATGGGACCTTGGTTGTTGGACCTTCGGAAGAGGAAGTTGCTTTGGTAAGGAGCGGCTACACAATTCCGGAGGTGTTGCTTCCTAAGGTCAAGCCGATGAATGTTGGCCAACTCACGCTGGCTGGCCTCTGATATGGCCGAATTGCGGGTAATACTTGTTTATGAGGATGAACTGAGTGGTGCGATTCTGCGCAAGCTACTGACCGTCTCAAGCGAGCAACTGATAATTGGTCGCGAGATACACACGCGAGGGTTCGGTCGCATGAAAAAGGATATTCGGAAATATCAAGAGGCAAGCTATGTTCTGCCCCATGTCGTCTTGACGGATTTGGATCTGTTTGAATGTCCTTCAGCATTGATCGCCGATTGGAAGTTGCACAGCGTACAAGGTCGATTGATTTTTCGGATTGCCGTCCGGGAGGTTGAGGCTTGGTTGCTCGCAGATCGAGCTGGGTTCGCGGAATTTCTCGGGCTTCCAGTAACAAAGATTCCTCAGGCACCCGAAAGCTTGCGTGACCCAAAACAAACCCTCATCAACCTAGCACGACGCATTAAGCGACGGCGGCTAGCGGAGGAACTCATTCCCCCTGTTGGTTCGTCGTCGAGTGTCGGCCCGTTTTATAACGATCGGTTGAGTGAATTTGTCACCACGAAGTGGAACGTGCAGTCGGCCAGTAAGCGCTCGCCGAGCCTGGCTAAGGCATTGTATCGACTGCATGAGTTACATGGAGTCTGACTGTAAGCTTTCCCTGTTTTCGGGCCGGTCATTAATGGATGTCTTAACCTCCGCAGGGTGGAACGCCAGTGGCAAACCTGTGCAGCGGTCTGCCGCAGACGACCCTGCGCTTTGTTTGAGGTACATGCTAACTGCAAGTGCCACCCCGCTACTGCGGTTCTCCAGATCCCCAGTATGAATAGCCCTTGTAATACGGTTCCAATTCAACCTCACTTCCATAAACTTATCTTTGCCCACAAACCTGAGTGTGATGGGCATCGTGGAGTTGAGAAGGGTAGTGTTTGATTGCTTGCGATCTGAGAAAATTGATTTGGATCCTTATCGCTATCTCCCTCGTGTTGGAACGATTGATCTGCTTCTGAAAGGATCCTATACGATTCCTTTCGGTCCTTGGCGAGCTCGTTACGACCGTGGGGCAAAGCGGTTCACGTGTTTGTTTCCAGATCGAGCAGGTACCAAATTCGGGTCGAACATCATCGTTTTGGACGTTGATCGATTCGGGAACGAGGTGCTACCAGTGTAGTTCATTCTAAGGCGCCGGAGCAGTCTGTGATACTTGATTCAGCCATGCCAAGCCGACACATGCCGGTTAGGCGGTGGTCGCCAACGCGCGGGAGTGGGGGAGGGCGGCTGTTCCGCCCTCCCCATCCCACCTAGCCGCAGCAAGTGCAACCGCAGGTGCAGCCACTGCCCGGGCAATGGATGCCGCAGGTGCAGGTAACGCAGGTGCAGGTCGCTTCGCAGCGGTCGGTCTGGGCCGTCAGGGCCGTGTTCATGGGGTTGTTCATGATGTCGTAGTGTGTTGTTGTTCGACGGTGCAAAGCTCCGCCCACTCGCTGCCGCAGGCGTTACATCCTCATCGCTAAGGGTTACATCAGCCCACGCGGTCCAGCGGCGTGCGCCCCGCACCCATGGCCTTGAAGGCCGTTGGCGTCATGCCCGTGAGCTTCTTGAACTGCGCGCTCAGGTGCGCCACGCTGCTGAAGCCCACCCGATAGGCGATCTCGCTCAGGGTGGCTTCGTCGTACTTGATCAATTCCTTCACCCGCTCGATGCGCTGCAACAGGAAGTACTGCTCGATGGTGATGCCCTCCACCTCGCTGAAGAGCGCGGAGAGTCCCGAGTATTCCCGGTGCAACGCCGCGCTCACATGTGCGCTCAGCTTGGTGCGTTGGTGGTCATCGGTGTGGTGCACGAGCGTCACGATGGCGGCCTTGATGCGCGCGATGGTGCTGGCCTCCTGTCCATCCACCAGATCGAAGCCCGCGTGCCGCAACGCCGCGCGCAGGGTCTCCAGCTGCCCGGGGTCGGGTGCCGGTTCCACGGTGGCTTCGCCAAGATCCAGGTGCGTCACCTGCAGGCCATGGTGTTCCAGCACACGCCGCACCGCCGCCTTGCAGCGGTCGCAGACCATGTTGCGGATCGTGAGGATCATTCGGACGTACGGGGTGGCCAGAAGTGGCCCCGCGTTGCAAAGGTCATCAGAACCGGGCGGAAATGCCTGCTCCCGCACCGAAGCGGTTGTCGTAGCTCGCCACCAGGGAGAATTGCCGGGAGAGCATGTATGTGCCGTCAGCGCTCCACGTCCACTCTTCTTCCACGGTCCTGCCGGCCGTACCGTGCTCCGTCATGCGACCCCGCCATCCGGGATCAAGGCGATACTCCACATCACCGGATACGATGAAGCGCCGGAAGAGCATCACCTCCCGCCCCAGGCCGATCTGCGGCCGCAACTCGGTATCCAGGCGCACATCAAGGTCGAACCGGTAGGGCGTGAAGAAGCGGATGCCACCGATGCCGGTGAGGCGTGCTTCGGGCAGCCCCTCGTCCGCTTCGTTCTCCACGTTGGCCCCGGCGAACACACTGAGGTAGTCGTAGAGGTAACGTTCATAGGTCGCTTCCGCCTCCAGCCGCTCGTTCCAGCCAAGCTCGCCCCCGAGCATCCATTGGTCGCGGCTGTTCGTGCTTACCAAGGATAGGCCGGCATGGTGAGACGCCATATCCACTTCCCCCCACTGGATGGACCGGTTCGTCTCTTTCAACAGGTGCTTCATCGGGTAGAGGGCCATGCGCGGATCGGGCCCTTCGGTGCGCCACACGCGGGCCATGCCCATCATCATGTGGTAGAGCACGTGGCAGTGGAAGAACCAGTCGCCCGCCTCATCGGGCGCGAATTCGATGGTGACCTCCTGCATGGGGGGCACATTCACGGTGTGTTTCAGCGGCGAGCGCTCTCCGGCGGCATTGAGCACACGGAAGAAATGGCCGTGCAGGTGCATGGGGTGGTGCATCATGGTGAGGTTGTTCAACGTCAACCGGATGGTCTCCCCGCGGTGCACCTCGATCACATCGGCCTCTGAGAGCGGCACGCCGTTCATGCTCCACACATAGCGCCACATATTGCCGGTCAGGTTCAGCAGGATGGTGCGCGTGGTGTTGGTTGCGGGCAGGGTGGTCACCGCGCGTGCTTTCAGGTGGTCGTAGTTGAATTCGGCGAACACGCCCATGTGCGGTTCACCCTGCATGTCATCCATCGGTCCCGGTGGCATGCTGTGGTGCGCATGATCACTGGCGCCTTGTCCCTCCTTGGGCTTCTGCGGCATGTCCATCCGCATGCCCCAATGGGCCTTCATCCGGTGTGCATCCTCGTTCCCCGGTGCCAGTTTGGTCGCAGGTGCCCCCATGCGCATGTCCATCTTCGCCATCCGCTGCATCATGGCCACCTTGTCCGGTCGGGGCACATCGGGTGCGTTGCGCACCGGTCCATTGCCAAGGAACGCAGAGGTGGTACCGGACCCGTCCTGTACCGTGGCGCGCACCTCCAACTGTGCATCCGCAGGGATCGTGACAAGGAAGTCATAGGTCTCTGCGATGGCGATGAAGGTCTTGTTGTGGCGCACGGGCTCCACATCCTGTCCGTCGGCCGCGATCAGCAACGGATCGGCCCCGCCGAACGTGAGCCAGTATTGCGACGATGCGGAGGCGTTGATGATGCGCAGGCGCACGCGCTCTCCGGGCATCAGCTCCGGGTGGCGATCCTCCTGCACACCGTTGAAGAGGAAGGCATCGTAGGCCACATCCGCGATGTCGGCGCCCTCCATGCGCTGGCGCCAGAAGTCGAGTTGCGCACCGAGCGCACCGCGCCGGGTGACCATGCCGAGTGGCGTGGCCGTGCCCTTCTTCACCTGGTACCACTCGTTGCCACGGCGCAGGTTGCGCAGCACGCTCTTCGGCTTCTCGTTGGTCCAGTCACTGATCACCAGAACGAGGTCCCGGTCGTAGGCCATCTCCCGGGCGCGGGGTTCGATCACGATGCTGCCGTACACGCCCACCTGTTCCTGCAGCATGGTATGGCTGTGGTACCAATACGTGCCTGCCTGCTGGATGGGAAAGTGGTAGGTGAAGGTGGTGCCGGGAGCGATCGGAGGGGTCGTGAGGTACGGCACCCCGTCCTGGTAGTTGGGCAGCAGGATCCCATGCCAGTGCACGGACGTGGCGACCTCCATGGTATTCGTCACCTGGATGACCGCACTATCGCCTTCGGTGAAGCGCAGCGTAGGGCCGGGGATCGTGCCGTTCACGGTCATGCCGGATACCTCCTTGCCCGCCGGATGCACGCGTTCCTCGGCGATCGTCAACGCATACCGCACCACACGAGCATCGGATCCACCTTGCGCCGAAAGGCATTGCGGCAACAACAGAAGACAGATGGGAGTCCACTTGAATGGAGTGATCCATGGGCGCACATGCATCAGGGTGGCGCTGATCGAAGGCATGCCGCTCGGCCACAAGCACCATGCCTTATGTCCCCCCGCCACGGCGGATCTCCGGATCCGTGGTGAAGCGAGGTCCTCGTGCGCCATGTCCTACCGCAGCCCTCATTCCTCATCCTCGTCCCCGCGAAGCTCCCGGGTACCCAGCAAATGCGCTTCGACCCGCGCCATGAAGCGGGTGATCACCAGGGCCAGCAGGGCAACGCCCACGGCCACCAGGTACAACTGGCAGCCCACGGCCATGCCGATCCCGGCGCTGAGCAGGAGGGAGGCGGCCGTGGTCAGGTACTGCACCCCACGCCCATCGCGCGTCCGGATGATCGTCCCTGCACCGATGAAGCTCACGCCCACCACGATGGCCTCGAAGATCCGCAGCGGATCGGTGTTGATGTTGATGGAGGGCGGCAGTTCACGCAGGAATTCCTGCACCGCCACCTGCCCCATGTGTACGAAGAGTGCGGCCACCGCTCCGATGATCATGTGCGTCCGCAGCCCCGCCGGCTTTGAACCCAATTCGCGTTCAAGTCCCACCACGCCGGCCAGCACGGTGGCGATCCCGAGGTCCAGTACGATCCTCAATTCCATATCCATTGGTCCGATGGTTCGATCTTGATCCGCATCATCCTTTCCGTTCCAGGAATGCGCGCATGTCCTTCAGCTCGGCGTGGATGCCCGCGAGCAGTTGGTCCGTGCTGCTTGGTCCAACGTTCTTCGCGGCTTCGTGCCGCTCCCGCCGCAGGTGCAGCACACGCACCACCAGGAAGATCACGATGGCGACGATCGTGAAGTCCACCGCCGTACTGAGGAAGTGACCCACCTTGATCCCGGGCTCGATCACCCACGCGCGCCATTGCCCCTTCGGCATCAAAGGGTTCAACAGCGGCATCACCAGGTCATCCACCAGGCTGGTGATGATCCGCCCGAAGGCCGCACCGATGATCACACCGATGGCAAGGTCCACCATGTTGCCCTTGATGGCGAACGTCTTGAAGTCCTTCAGGAAGCCCATGTCCATCACCATGCAACCCTATGCCGATCACGATCGATGCGTGCGAGCCGTGGTCGCTGCTGATGCTTGCGGCGGAGTGGGAGGTGCGGGATGGGGAAGCCCCGCCATGTCCGAGCGTTCCACTGTGCATCCGCATCCCCGGTGCCGAACATCACATTCCCAAGTCGACACGGGATCGCTCATGCGGCATGGATCTTCGTCCACCTTGGATCATGAACAAGCAAAGGACGGAAGGGCCGGTGTTGACCGTGGACGTGTTGATCCCGAACAAGAACGGGCAGATCCTGGTGATCAGAAGGGGCCACGACCCGTTCAAGGGGCAGTGGTGCCTTCCGGGTGGCATGGTCGATCCGGGCGAAACCGTGGGAACCGCCGGCATCCGGGAGGTGAAGGAGGAGACCGGTCTGGATGTGACCATTGAACGTGTGGTCGGCATTTACAGCGCGCCGGACCGTGATCCACGGGGACATTACGTGAGCATCACCCTGCGCGCGCATCCGGTCGACCAGGTGCCGGAGGTCACCGAGGAAGCGCTCCAGTGGGAGTGGGTGGATCCTGCCGGGTCGCGTGAAATGGCCTTCGACCATGCACGCATCCTCAGGGATCATGTGGAACGACCGGGGGAAACTCCCGTGTTGGCCTGAACCTGCGTGGCTCCGTAGCAGGAAGGCCCGCGCCTCATCCACGTACATGGATCCGGCGCGGGCCTTTCGCTTGGTGCGCTGCGGCCCTTACTCGATGGCGTCCTTCACCTTGCGTTCACCGCGCACCTTCGCCAGGTTGCGACTCACCTCGTTCCGCTGGTTCGTCAGCAGTTCACGCGTACTGCTGGGCAGGTCCCTGTCCTCCAGCACCTCTTCATAGCGTTCCAACAGGAAGTTCTCGCCGCGCTCACACTCCTTCAGCACGTTGGCGTTCTCGCTGCTGCTCAAGCTGTCACGCAGGTCCATCCAGGCGCGATGCAGATCGCCCTTCAGCGTGCCGGTCCTCGGCTTGTAGTCCCTGTCCAGCTGCAGGCGCTCGTTCGTCAGGTCGCTGATCAAGGACAGCCGCGACTTGCTCAATCCGCTCAGCAGGGCCTTCACCCCGGGATCCTCAGCGCGTTCCGCTGCTTCCTTGTATCCTTTTTCGCTGTCCACGAGCAGGTCGTGGATGTCGTTCAGTCCGTTCAGATATGCTGCGTTGCTCATGGTCGTTCGGTTTGTTGGTTATTGTTCTCCAAGTCACCCGGCATCCAGCTCGTGCGATCGGTACAGCGGGCCACGGGGAGGCTTCACATGCACACGTAAGGAACTCCCCGCGACCTGCTGTCTTCAATGCACCGATGCTTCTCGTCGGCTCCGATCCCGATCACTACGGATACTGGTCATGCCTGGATGGGTCATGGCTATTGCCACCTCATTCAAGTGGATCGCCGATCTGCATGCTTCCACACGCAAGCCCTGTCCGCCTTGGGTTTCCGGGGAATGAGGGCGAACGCATGGCCACTGGGATCGTGGATGTCCGTCCCCGCACGATGCGGCATTCCGGAGACACTGCTACCTGCGGTCCACACCGACCATCTCGTCAATAAAGTGCAATGCGAGGTCGCTCCGGTCATGCACTGCAGCGCGCCACCATCGATCGGATCCTTGCGCCTTACTGCACGACGAAGCGCAACGGTCCTACTGCCGGTCGCAACGCATGCTCACTTCCCCTCCAATTCCTTCAGGATGTTCCGAAGGGTGGAGCCGTCGATCGGCTTCACCACGTGCCGGTCGAAGCCTGCTTCTTCCGAAAGTCGGCGGTCCTCTTCCTGCCCCCAGCCGGAAAGCGCGATGATCGTCGCGCCCTTGGCCCACGCGGTGGTGCGCATCCGGCGGCAGGCCTCGTAGCCGTCCATCTGCGGCATCCCGATGTCCATGAAGATGATGTCCGGACCGAAGGCTTCACCCACGATCAGTGCCTGCATGCCATCGCCCGCCGTAAGGACCTCGTGGCCCAGCTTCGTCAGGATCATCGACATCGTCAAGGAGGCATCCTCATTGTCATCCACGACCAGGATCTTGCGCTTGCGCGCACTGGGGGCGTTGGTCTGCGTCGCTGTGGGCGTGGGCGCATCGGCCCCATCCGGCGCGGAGTCGATGGGCAGGCGCACGGTGAACCTGCTGCCCTTGCCGTCGCCTTCGCTGTGTGCAGCAACGCTTCCACCGTGCATCTGCACCAGCCGCTGCACGATGTTCAACCCGATGCCCAGCCCGCCACCGGCTTGGATCTTTTGCGCCTTATCCGTTTGTGCGAACATCTCGAAGACCTTCGACAGGGCTTCGGGCTCGATGCCGATCCCGTTGTCGGTCACGCTGATCACCGCCTCATTGGTGCGGGTATCGCGCTCAAGCCGCAACACGATGCGCCCGCCGGAGGGGGTGTACTTCGTGGCGTTGTGCAACAGGTTCACGAACACCTGTGTCAGGCGTGCGGGATCTCCATCCACCACGATCCCGTCCGCCTCCAGCTGCAGGTCCAGCGTATGCCCTGCCTGTTCCATGGCCGGCCGGTTCGCTTCGGTGGCCGTGGCGACCACTTCGGCAAGGGTCACCTTCTCCCGCTTCAGTTGGATCTTCCCTCGGCTGATGCGGTTCAGGTCCATCAGGTCGTCGACCAGCCGCACCAGGTGGTCCATCTGGCGTTCCATCATGCCCCGCGTCGTGTCGATCATCTCCTGGTCGCCTTCCGCCATTTCCAACAGGCTCAACCCGTTCTTCAAGGGCGCCAGCGGCCCGCGCAGTTCGTGCGCCAGGGTGGCCAGGAAGTGGTCCTTGTGCCGGTCCGCTTCCTGCAGTGCGGCTTCCAACTCTTTGCGCCGCGTGATGTCGGTGATCACCGCGATCCAGCCATCCTGGCCAGTATCCGGGTCCCGCACCGGTACGTAGGTCGCGTTGATCCAGCACAGGGGCCTGCTCCGGGGTTCCAGCCGCGCTTCGTATTCCACCCGTTCCCCGGCCATCACACGCTGTAGGTACGGTTCGATCGTGCCGTAGGCCTTTTCACCAAGTACTTCCCGAATGGGCCTGCCGTCCACCTCATGCTGCTCCAGGCCCACCCAATCCAAATAACCTTTGCTCACCCAGATGTAGCGCAGGTCCATGCTGCATCGTGTCACTGCCACCGGCATGTGGTCGGCTACGAGCTTCAATTGCTCAGTGGCGCGTTCGATCTCCCTGGCCATGGCCCGTTGTGTGGTCACATCGCGCGCGATCTTCGATATGCCGGTGATGGTGTGCTGGTCGTCCCGGATCGGCGAAATGCTCAACGACACATCGATCAACGTGCCATCCTTGTGCATGCGCGCGGTCTCATAGTGCTGCACGTGCTCACCACGGCGGATCCGGGCGATGATCGCAGGTTCCTCGTTCTCGCGCTCCTGGGGCAACAGGATGCTCACATGCTGTCCAAGGATCTCCCCGGCAGCATATCCGTACATCCGCTCGGCGCCCCGGTTCCAATCGGTGATGTTGCCTTCCAGGTCCATCCCCATCACGGCGTCATCGGAGTGCTCCACGATGGCCGCAAGACGGCTCGCCATCAGCGCGGAACGTTCCCGTTCCGTGACGTCCGCGATCACACCCACCAGGCGCCATGGCCGACCTTCCTCATCCTGTTCGACGCGTGCGGCCACCTCCACCATCCGGTGCTCGCCCAGCGCTTCGTTCAACACGCGGCACTTGCACCGTAGGTCACGCTCGCGGGCGATGGCCTTCTCCAGCATGTCCACGGTCGCCTTGCGATCATCGGGGTGCAACACCTCCTCGAACAGGTCCCGACGGCTGAACGGACCCTGTTCCTGCGACCGACCGAAGATGGCATACATCCGTTCGTTCTCCCAGAGCATCGTGCCATCGTCCAGGTCCATCTCGAAGATGCCGAGGCTGGCGGCGTCAGCGGCCATCGTCAGGCGTTCTTCCCGTTCCCGGAGGTGTTCCTGGGCGGATCGTGTTTCCGTGATGTCCGTATTGGTGCCGAACCATTTCGTGATCCGGCCCTCCGCATCGCGCACCGGCACGGAGCGGGACAGGAACCAGCGGTACTGCCCGTCCTTGCGCCGCATGGGGAATACCTCTTCCCAGACCTTCCCCTCCTTGATGCCGCGCTCATGGCTGGAGCGCACGCGCGCGCTGTGGTCCGGGTGATGGATGATCCGCCCGCGCTCTTCGGCGGAAAGACCGGCCAGTTCCTCCCCGGTGAATTCCATCCACTTCCGGTTGAACCAGATGACCCGGCCTTCCTCGTCCCCGATCCACGCCAGTTGGGCCATGCTGTCCCCCAGCAGCCGGAAGCGCTCTTCACTTTCACGCAATTCGTCGTTGCGCGCTTGTAGCTCTTCGTTGATCGTCGCGAATTCCTCGTTCACGGACTGCAACTCCTCTTTCGAGGTCTCCAACTCCTCGTTGATGCTCTGCAATTCCTCGTTGCTGGAGACCACTTCCTCGTTCGCCGACTGCAACTCCTGGGTGGCCTGTTCCGATTCCTCGCTCACAAGCCTCACCTGTTCGCGCGCCTCATACAGTTCCTTTTCCAGTTGCGCGATGCGTCGGTCGCGCGCATCGCCTGTGCTGCGCGGTCCTTTCCGGCCATTCTTCGAGGGCGCAGGTTCGGGTCGTGGTGCTTCCTCTTTGAAGATGACCAGGTAATGCCGGTCACGTTCTTCGCCCACGGGCTCCACTTCCATGCGCGCTTCCACCAGCGTATCGCCGCGGCGCATGGGGATCGGACCCTTGCGCACCACCTTGCCCTCCTTTCGCGCACGGTTCAACAACATGCGCAGTTCGAAGGAAAGGTCGTCGCGCACCATCTTCAACAGGTGCAGACTCGCCTTGCCCGTGCTGGGTCCCAGGAAAGGGGCCACGTTCCCGCGGAACCGCACGATCTCCAGGTCCTGGTTCACCAATACGCTGGGTGGCAGGTGTTGCTGCAGTGATCGCTCCACAGCGGCATCCAGGTCGGCGCTCACCTCCGTGGCCGTTCGGATCGCCGGTCCCATGCCCAGTGGTCCCGGTTGCGGTGCCTGCGGTTTGAAATGGACGTCCAGGTCAAGCCGCCCGAGCTTCTTCGGCTTCTTCCGGTAGAACCGCTTGTCGCGTTCCGGGTGCGTGAAGAGTTCGCTGGCATCGCCCGTGGTCTCCGAGCGGCCCAGGCACAGGATGCCGTCCTGGCGCAATGCGTAGTGGAACGAGCGGAGCACCCGGCCCTGCACGGCATTGTCCAGGTAGATCAATACGTTCTGGCAGCTGATCAGGTCCACGCGGGAGAAGGGAGGGTCCTTCAGCAGATCGTGCCGCGCGAACACGCACATGTCCCGGATGGCCTTGATCACCTGGAAATGATCGTCCACATACATGAAGAACCGCTGTATCCGGTCCTCACCGATGTCGCGCAGGGCGCTCTTCTTGTACACGCCCAGCCGGGCTTTCTCGATGTTCCGCTCGTTGAGGTCGGTGGCGAAGAGCTGTACCGGGGTGGACAGCTGATGTTCGGTCTGGTACTCGATCACCGTGATGGCGATGGAGATCACTTCCTCACCTCCGGAGCAGCCGGCCACCCATATCCGCAAGGGGTCGTTCGGGGACCGGTCCTTGAAGAGCGCCGGAAGGATCTTGTGCCGCAGCGCTTTGAAGAAATCAGGGTCCCGGAAGAAGGCGCTCACGTTGATCAGCAGGTCGCTGCAGAGCACATCGACCTCGCTCGGCGTTCCGCGCAGGTGCAGCGAATACGCACTGAGGTCCTTGCACTGGCTCAGGATCATCCGCCGGATGATGCGTCGCTGGATGGTCTTCTCCTTGTACTGGCTGAAATCGACGCCGCGTTGCTCCTCGACATAACGCAGGATGCGGCGCATCTCGTTCTCGTGCTTGCCCGGTATGCGTGCCTTGCCGCCGGGGTAGAGTTGCTTCACGAGCTGGGCCAGCGTGCGCCCCATCGCACCGGGCTCCTGCACGATGTCCACCACGCCCGCATCGCTGGCGCTCTGCGGCATGCCGCCTTCACGTGCCGTGCCGTCCTGCACGATCGTGAGGCCGTCCTGCGCGCGTATCGCAGCAAGTCCCTCCGTGCCGTCGTTCCCCGTGCCGGAGAGCACGATGCCGATCGCGTTGTTCTGGAACTCCTCTGCGATCGCCGTGAAGAAGGCATCGATCGGCCGCAGCGCGGAACCTTTGCCACGCGGCTTGGTCAGGGTGAACGTACCGTTGACGATGGCGAGGTGCATGCCGGATGGCCCCACATAGAACCGGTCCGGCTGCAGGCGCATCCCGTTCTCCGCGATCAGAACCGGCATGGCCGTGCGTTTGCGCATCACCTCGGCCAGGGTGCTCTCACGCCCTTTTTCCAAGTGGGACACGAACACATAGGCGAGGCCCAGGTCCGTGGGGATACCCTTCAACAATGCCGTCACCGCATCCGTTCCACCGGCCGAGGCCCCGATCCCCACGACAGGGAAGGCGTGGTGCACATCCCGCGAAAGCACGCCCGCCGTCTCCAAGGGCTTTCGGAACCGCAACACATCCTTTCGAGGCAGCATGGGCACCTTTTCCTCGCCCATCAGTATGGGGGTGAGCTTCCCCTTCCGGATCCATGCCCGCACCGTATTCGGGTGGCACCGCAACACACCTGCGGCCTCCACGACCGTAAGCACATCGGGATGGTCCCCGGGCAGGGCCTTCTTCGGTTTCGCGCTTTTCAAGGGAGAGGGGAAAAGGGGAACGGGGGCTGAAGGTAGCCCCCGTTCGCTGGAACAGCACCATCGGATGTGCGTATTCAACGCATGGCCGTGCGCGCCATGAAGTCGCGCTCGGTGATGCTCGTGTGCTCTTGGAAATAGAAGACCGCACCGTAGGCATGCGCCACCCTGCGGTATTCCTCCACCACACCATCGTTGCGTGTGAACCGCACGATGCGGATCACCATGCGCGGATCGGTGATCGTCTCTTCCTCACGCGACCAACGCACACCAGTAGTGCTTGCCGTCAGGGCAGGTGTGGCTGTAATGCTGGATACCGGCGCAGGTGATGCTTCTTCGATCGGTGGGAGGTCCACAGGCAGTGTATTCAGTGGCATTGGTGCAGCGGGTCCAGCGATCGCCTCCGGCGTCCGTTCCTCCACAGGTTCCACAGCTGCCGGCGCTGAGGCCGGTGCGGGCATTGGTGCTTCGGTCTCGCGGCCCACCCGGTGCACCAGGCGCGGCACTTCATTCACGTTCGCTGCCAGCACGTCGAAGGGACTGTTCGCTTCCTTCTCCACTGCCGGCCCATCCTCCGGTCGATCGACCACCAACAATGCCGCCGGTGGCAGCGTGGTCCGTGGGTCGATCCCGGTCACCTTCATTGCCTCCATGCGCTCGCGCAGGTCCTCCTTCACCTTCACCAGATACTGCGTTTCGTAACCGAAGTCGCGCAATTGATGCATGTACCGCACATAGCCCACCGGGGCTTCGTACGCGAACATCCGTTCCTCGGAAAGGTGTTCCAACGTGACCTTGAACGGGAAGGTGAACTCACCATCCGTGAACTCCACCGGCACACTGGCATCGAAGTAGACCTCCTTGGTGGGGCAGCCCTCCCGTGAGAAACTTGCCAGGTAATGGTCGTTCAACGGAAGGTTCAGTTCGAAATGGCGTGTGCCCACCGGCAGGGTGTAGGCCGGTGCACCGTACGGTACGATGGTCACTTGGGCTGTGGTGGATGCGGCACCCTTCACGGATAGGATCCCATCGGCCTTGAGGGTTCCACGCGAAGCGTTCACATCGAAGGAGGCGGCCATGATCGAGACGAGAAGGGTCGTAGGGAGTAGCGCGTTCCTCATGGCAGTGCGGTTTGGAACGACCATTCCCAGATCGGTGCCGGAGCGCCGGATCACCATGCACGCGCATGCCATGATCAACGTCGAAGGCCTTGGGCCACTGGCGGTTCCGCAGTACAGGTCCCTCACGATCCGTGGTATGTGTGGGGGGGCTCAGCCGCTGCGGACGTGGATGCCGCGCCACAGATGCCACCGCGATCGCGTGGATGCGATTCCTCGAACCGGGTGTTCCGCTGCGCGATCGAGCGATGGGATCCTCACGTGCGCTCGATCGTCAGCTCACATCCCGTTGAGGGTACACGCATGAGGGGCAGCTTCCTCGATCTGTGGTACTGCCGCACATGGGCGCAGGGAAGGAACCTCCTGCATGTCGCGGTGCATGGGCCATGCGCGATCCGGCCGGGTCTGTGCGGTCCATAGGAAAAGCAGAAAGCCATGAAACACTTCCTTACCTCTTTACTCCTCGTCACCAGCACCGCCATGTCGGCTCAGGTGACCCATGAATTGATCGCGGCGGACTTCGAGTTCATCCCGGACACACTCGTTGTGGAGCAATTCGATTCCGTGCACATCGTCTTCAGTAGCCCGACCCACACCTTCTCACAGGTGGATCAGGCCACGTGGGAGATGAACGGTGATGTGATCTTCGGCCAGTACAACGTCGGGCCCGGCGTGGAGGACACCACACTCGTGCTCGACGCCACCGGGACGATCTATTACATCTGTCTCAACCACATCGACATGGGCATGAAAGGCCTGATCGATGTGCAACTCGCCGCAGGTATCCAGGACCGCACGGCGCTTGGCGAGATCACGTTCAGGCCCAATCCCACCAAGGACTGGATACGCCCTGAAAGGCCCTTCGCGGGCACCGTCAACATCATCTTCACCGACGTGGCAGGTCGCGTGGCGTTCACCACCACCACCACGGGCAGCGACCCGATCGATGTCAGTGCCCTGCCGGATGGCAATTACACACTGCGCATTACGGCGACGAATGGCGAACTCTTGAACACGGGCACCATCGTTGTGGGAAGATAGGCGCACTGGGGTCATGAACCTTCATGGGATGCGCACGCCATTCCTCTCGATCGGAACAAAGGGGAGGGGAGGTCAGAAATTCCCGTTCCCCGCATCCACCGGGTTCAGCAGGGCTTCCAATGTTGCCCGCTCAAAACCAACCTTGCCATAGCCGTTTACAAACCTGTGTTTAAGGCATGTCAGCTGCGCAAGACTGGTAGGGTGGCGGTAGCGTTCACGAATCACACGGCAGCCGATCGTTCGCGGTTGCTTGTGCTGCACAAGCCACGAGTTGCAAACTCGCGGCAACAGGGGGCATGAAAGATCAGAACCGCGGTGGGCGGTAGCTCTAGGCTACCATGCTTTTGCCTTGTGGGTCATAGGTACATTGTATACGCTGGAGCTTTAGCGGAGGAGGAGCCTACGACGAGTTGGGGGGACATAGGCATCGTCCACGCCCAGAAACTCGCTAAGCGCAGATCGGGGATTGACATTCGAGAGTATATTGGTGCCGAATCACACGTCGGTCACTTGAGTTCGTACCTGATTCCAAACTCCAATAAGAAGATGAAAAGTGCCCAAAAGTCACCAGAGTTTAACCCATCGCCGAGTTCCGAAACTATAGATGCTACGATTGTGGATTCGAGCATTCGTTTGGAGATTCGCAAAGGAGAGGTCGTCGACGTGCGCACATCCATGGCATCCGTGGGTGTTCTTAGCGAGAAAGAGGCTGTTGGCCATGAGGCCGATGGAGAGGGAGGGACCGGCCATGAAGCCAATCCGGGAGGTGGCCTTGGCCATGAAGCTAATCCTGGTGGTGTGTTCGGTCATAAAACAGGAGGGTTCCAACGAATGGTTGAAACTTTGAAGACCAAGGCGGGCATCTCCATACCTAGACCGGATTCCAGTTTGGAGGAGCTGATGCAGGTGCGACAGCATCTTGTTACCGATAGGAGCTAAGGGGTCCATAGCGTGTACGAGACCATTGTTGTAGCCATATTCTTCCTATGGCTCTGTATGTCTGTTGTGGGACAGGTGATGCAAGGAGTGGTTTTCAGGTACGATATGTTTGATCTGATTCCCAATTGCCGCTTTTTCGCACCGCAGCCCGTGTCTTTCGATTACAGGGTTCTGCTCCAAGTGGGTGATGAAAAGGGTGATTGGTCATATTGGTTCCCGCTGTTCAACGGCGATAAGCGCTGGTTTTGCTTCGTATGGAACCCGAAACATCGCATGCACAAGTTGGTGTTCGAGATAGTGCGTCAACTGTCTGCGTTGCCACCAGAGGCTGAATTTCGCCACATCTCCTATCCCTATCTCCTGCTGCTCTCTGCTTGCAGCCGCCGCGCGCGTGCTATTCCAGGTACCGTTCGGGTTCGCTATATGGTAGTCAGTTCCCCTGGATTTGAGGGGACAGAGCTTAGCATCAATTTGGTATCGAACGAGCATCGAGTATGATTGATTTGTCCGACCCACTCGCTGTTCTCTCATTGACCGCAGTGATTTCCGGAGTAGGAGTTCTGATCACAGGGTTCGAGTGGATTGCGATTCACAAGGAGTATCGGAATCCGGGATTATATTCTTGGGAAGTTCGCCGCATCCGTGGTGGCTTTGCATTGACCGGTTTCGGCAGGGAACTATGTGAACGGCTCTATCAATACCCGAACGTCCTTATCCTGCCGGTGCTACAAATCCTCGGGGCTTGCATCATTTTCCTGTCGTGGAAGAACCGTGTGCCGATGTCCATTGGATGCGGGATTGCTGGCATTGGTTGCATCGCGTTCTCGCTACGTGGCTCTTCTGGCTATACTGGTGCGGATCAGTTCTTGAAAATCAATCTTGTGGCCGTGGCATTAGCGCTCGCATCCGAGAGCGCATCGCTGTGGTGGATAGCGCTGATCTTCATCGTTTGCCAGTTACTCGTTGCCTACACTACTCCTGGAATACTTCGCCTCGGCCGCCGAAGTTGGTACGATGGTACCGCCCTCCGACGAATATTACGTCAGCGCACCTATGGCGCTTATTGGATATGGATTTTGGTGGCACGGTGGCCAATAGTTGCAAAGGTTCTGTCCGTGTCCATCGTGCTCTTCGAGTGTGGATTCCTGCTAAGCATACTACTGCCCCATCCAGTCCTTGAGATCTTTCTGATCTGTGGGTTGGTGTTCCATGCGTTCAATGCAATCGTCATGGGGTTGAATACCTTCTTCTGGGCATTTGTGGGTGCCTATCCAGCTGTCTTATCCGTCGGATCTATAGTTGAGAGGATGCTGTATTGAGAACCTTGATTCAGCAAGCCATTAAGACCAGTGTAACCTGCGAAATGCACGCAAGAGTCTCGGATCCATGTCGTTGAAAACGTCGTTACCATGGCGATGGCCGCCGACACCTCTACGCAGCAGTCAGTTGCCTTCCGCAAGGCCCACCCGGTCTTAGTGGTAGAGTTGTTCCATTTTGCCGAGCCGGAGGTTTGAAGCTTTTTCAGAGCCTACGCATCGGTAACGTGTGAGATTAGATTCCCCAATATCAGCCCCGGCATCCAACGTGCTGTTCAGGTGCGTGGCCAGTGCTTGATACAGCTCACGGTCCCTCTGCCGAAGCCTTTGCGAAGGCATGGAATCCGAACCAGTGGGCAGAGACTCGCGGTAGCGGGGGATCAAGTAGTCGCGAGCGTGCCGGTGCATCAGAGCGGTTCTTGAATACCAAGCAGCCCGGGATATAGCAGCCCACCAGTGCGAACACCGAAAGCAGGAATGCGCAACGTGGTTAGATCAAGTGAAGCTATAGCCAGCATAAGACGTGAAGCGAATTGACCCGGTCATTGATTTGAACCAGTAGGGGAATTGGTTGAAATCATAGTTCCGAACCAGGTGGGAGGTTCAGATGCCGTTAGTCCTTGCGCAGCAATAATTCTATGTGCCCACCTAGTCCGGTAAAGTAAGCGATCGCATCTGCGTCACCTTCACGTCCATTCGCTTTTGCACGTTGCATCGCGCTACGGCGGGAGTTATAGGACTTCACGACCGCACTATGCACTAGGGTGAATCCGCTTCGTTGTAACCAATCGAAATCGGAGATGCGGAAAAAAGTGACACCGCTAACCACCTTCGACTGAGCAGCGGGGTGTTCGGTTGAATGAACTCGGATAAGAATCAGACCTCCACTAAGCAGCCCCCTGGAAAGAGTGCAAAGCACCTCCATCGCCAAGCTGGAGTCTAGGAAGTGAAGAACATGCGAGATACTAATGAATGCATATATCTGTGATGTTGGTTTCCACCTCTGGACGTCAAGAACATCGAGACGCAGTTTGGCACAATCAACATGGGCACTGATGAGGTTTGTCTCTAGTATGCTGATGACCTCAGCATCGTTGTCGATTACGTCAACTGTAAAACCATTCTGCAGAAGATAGGCGACACTTCTCCCATTACCTGGCCCCACCTCAAGCGCTCTCCCTCCGATTTGTTTCGCGTCTTCGACGTACTCATGTACTAAGTCGCACTCGGGCTGGATAAGCTCAGCCAGATCGGTATTTCGATACTCTGCCCGGTTGAGTGCTTCGCGGGTCATTTAACCAACACTCAAAATCCCCCAACCTCCCGCCCGGCATCCACCGGGTTCAGTAGGGCTTCCAGCGCCGCTTCATTCGGGATCAGCACACGGCGTGCTTTGCTGCCCTCGAAGCCGCCGAGGACGCCAGCGGCTTCCAGCTGGTCCACGATGCGTCCGGCGCGGTTGTAACCCAGCTTTAGCTTGCGTTGGATCAGGGAAGTGCTGCCTTGCTGGGTCTGCACCACCAGGCGGGCGGCATCCTCGAACATGCTGTCGCGGTCGCCGTCGTCCAGGTCGCTGCCGCCTTCGCCGTCCTCAGTGGGCACCTCGGGTAGGAGCAGGGCCTCCGGGTAGCCGCGCTGCCCGCCGATGAAGTCGCAGATCTTGTCCACCTCCGGCGTGTCCACAAAGGCGCACTGGATGCGGATCAACTCGTTGCCGGTGCTCAGCAGCATATCCCCACGACCGATGAGTTGGTCGGCACCGCCCGCATCCAGGATGGTTCGGCTGTCGATCTTGCTGGTCACGCGGAAGGCGATGCGCGCCGGGAAGTTGGCTTTGATCGTACCGGTGATGATGTTCACGCTGGGGCGCTGCGTGGCGACGATCAGGTGGATGCCGATGGCACGGGCAAGTTGTGCCAGGCGGGCGATGGGCGTCTCCACTTTTCGCGGCCCGCCGTCACGATCAGGTCCGCGAATTCACCTCACCAGTACGATGTAGGGAGAAGCGGAGCCCGTTCTCCGGGTTCAGGCGCCGCTTGATGAATTTGGCGTTGTACCTCTTGGATGTTCCGGGACCTGGGCATCCTTCAACAATTCGTAGCGCTCGTCCATCTCGATGCACAGGCTGTTGAGCGTGGCCACGACCTTCTTGGTGTCGGTGATGATGGCTTCACCCTCGCCAGGCAGTTTCGCCAGGAAGTGCCGCTCGATCTTGTTGAAGAGGGTGAGTTCCACCTTCTTCGGGTCCACGAGCACGAACTTGATCTGGCTCGGGTGCTTCTTGTACAGCAGGCTTACGAGGATCGCGTTCAGGCCCACCGACTTGCCCTGGCCCGTGGCACCGGCCATGAGCAGGTGCGGCATCTTGGTGAGGTCCGTGACGAAGGTCTCGTTGCTGATGGTCTTCCCAAGGACGAGGGGCAGTTCCATGTTCGCGTTCTGGAACTTCTCACTGGCGATCACGGCGCGCATGCCCACGATCTGTGGCTTGCTGTTGGGCACTTCGATGCCGATGGTTCCCTTGCCCGGGATCGGAGCGATGATGCGGATCCCCAGCGCTGCAAGGCTCAACGCGATATCGTCCTCCAGGTTCTTGATCTTGCTGATGCGTACGCCGGCCTTCGGGATGATCTCGTACAGCGTCACGGTCGGACCGATGGTCGCTTTGATCTTGTCGATGCCGATGTTGTAGTGGCCCAGGGTCTCTACGATGCGGTCCTTGTTGGCCTCGAGTTCCTCCTTGGTCACGGTGAGTTCACCGGTGCCATGGTCCACCATCAGGTCGATCGGCGGCAATTCATAGTTGCTCAGGTCCAGCTTCGGATCATACTCTCCGAATTCCTTCAGCCTGTCCTCGATCTGGTCCTCGCTCAACACCGCATCCTCTTCACCGGCACTCACATCCATGCCGTTCAGGTCGCCGGTCAGTTCCTCCAGGCTGCTCACCACCGGGCTGGTCACCGGTTCCATCACCTCGAAGGGTGCTGCTTCCAGTTCAAGTTCCGCGACCTCAGGTTCCTCGGCCTCTGCTTCTTCGATCTCCTCGACCACGGCGGTCTCCGGTCCTTCCGCCAATTCCTCTTCCGCCTCGGCAACGGTCCGCAGGCGCACACCCGTTACCGCCGGTTCCGCAACTGCTTCTTCGACCTCGGCCTCAGGTCCCTGTTCGGCCTCTGTGGTCTTCATGCGGTCCAACCCGCGCTGCAACCAGCCGAACGACAGGTTGAACGTGAATACTGCGAAGGCACTTGCCGCGAAAAAGATGAGTGCGCCGGTGCCGATGTTCCCCAGCAACGTGGTGAGGTGCGTGGTGATGGAGTGGCCGATGCCACCGCCCAGAAAGACCAGGTCGCCGCGGAAGGCGAAGCCCAGCAATGCCGGCATCCAGAACAGGGCCATGGCGGTCCAGCCCAGGGTGCGTTTTGGAGGAAGCAACCAGGTGCCGAGCAGGATGCGGATGCCTGCCAGGAAGCTCCACAGCGGCAGTGCGAACGCCGCGATGCCGAACCATTTGTAGATGAACTGATGTGCCGTGAGCGCGCCGATCTTGCCCAGCCAGTTCTCCACCCTTACTTCCGGGCTGAAGATCTCGCCGAGCGAACGCCCTACAAGGTCCTGATCGATCCGCCAGGTGAACAGGAAGGAGGTGAACGCAACCACCAGGTATGCCGCGGCCAGGATGAGGAACATCCCGAACACCTTGTGCGTCCGTTCGTCGGTCCAGAATGCTTTGAACCGCGCGAAACGTCCGTCACCGGTGGATCGCTGCTTGCTACGTTTCCGCTTGGGTGCGGCTTCTTCGGTACGGTCCTCGCGAACGCGGTTGCTCTTGGCCAAGGTGGAATACGGATAGGTCCCGCACGCGCGGGATGCGATCAAATGTATCCGGGTGCCTTGGTGGAACGGGGAACCGCTGCACTCTATTATCAACAGTGCGGTGGTGAGAGCGTCCGGGAATGGTGCGAGGAGCCGGCCTTGGCCGCTGCATGGGCCCGCTTCGGTTGCGCGCGGTCCGTTGCGGAAATGGCCTACATGGAAAAGGTGCCGAGCACTTCGGCCAACTCATGGTGCAGCACGGCGGCGGGCACTTGCTCGAACTCGGCCTTGCGGTCGAATACACCGGGGTCGACCTCGCCCGGCGTTACGCTGACAGCGTCCAGGCGCATGCGCATGCCGTATTGCACCATCTCGTAACGCAAGAGCACGCCGGGCACTTCGGCGAACGGGCCGAACCAGTTCGGGTTCTTCATGGTGATCTGGTCGGTATACCACAGTTCGATCTCCGGCTCCTCCACGCGGTCGAAGATGGCGATGGCGCGTTTGCACGGATACCCCGCAATGGTGTCCACGTCGCCGGTATAGAGGATGGTGGGTTTCGAGGTCTCCTCATTGAAGAGGTCCAGATCGCGCGGCAGCATGTGGGCCACGATCTTCTTGCCCATGAGGCTCAGGTGGTAATCCATCGCCTCGGCCTCGTCGTTGGTGATCATGCTGGTTCGGAAGATGCCCATCCCGGCGCTGAGTTCGGCCACTTGCTTGTCCTCGGTGAAGGTGAGGGTGGTGCGCTCGGGCAGCATGCCGGCCATGATCCCGTTGGGGTCGTAATCCGGAAAGCTCATGGCGTACTCGATCACGCCTTCGCCCACCGTATCGCTCAACAGCCCGGTGCCGCAGCCGTGCATTGTGCCGAGAACAACCGGGATCAGGAGGAGTTTGTCGGATCGCTTCATGGTCGAGGGCCGGGTATGGCGCTTGATACGGGCCTGAGCCGGAAACGTTGCATACCGACAATGCATTTTCATCGACGAACGGCGCCGGACGCTGGATGGGTGCTCGTTCTTCAGCATGCGAAGCGCGGAACGGACGGCTCCAAAGGGCCGGTGGATACCTTTGCCCCGGACCATTCATCCTTTTCATGGAGTTGCGATTGATCGAAGCCGCCTCGGAGATCGGGGCCGGTAAACGAGGGGCCAGCATGGGCATGGCCGCCCTGCGCGTGGCGGCCTGGAAACTCGGCAGCGAGCTGTTCGGACATGCCGAGGAAAGCATCCTTCGGGATGAGAACGATGTGCTCTACGAGGACGATACCTCGCACAACGCCCACCACATCGACGGGCTCATCCGGTTCGAGAGCGACCTGGCCTATGAGGTGTACAAGTATCTGAGGAACAATATCTTCCCGATCGTTGTTGGAGGTGATCATTCAATAGCCATCGGCTCCGTGTCCGGCACCAAGATGGCCTTCCCGGACCAACGCGTCGGGGTGATCTGGGTGGATGCCCATGCCGACCTCCACACCCCCTGGACCACCCCGAGCGGAAACGTTCACGGCATGCCGCTCGCCCTGCTCATGCAGATCGAGAAGAAAGGACGCAACAACCCGCAGGTGTACACCATGGATATCTGGGATCGCCTGCGGAAGATCGGTACCAACGGACCCAAACTGCTGCCTGCTGACCTGGTCTTCATCGGATTGCGTGATTACGAACCCGAAGAGGAGGCGATCCTCAAGGAGTTCGGCATCAAGGTGATCACCGTTGAAGAACTCCGGAATGGTGGCGCTGAGGCCACTGTCGCCGAGACCCTGACCTACCTGAAAGCGTGCGATCGCATCCACGTGAGCTTCGATGTGGACAGCCTGGATCCGTCCGTATCCGTGGGCACTGGAACGCCTGTACCCAATGGCCTCACCACAGCGGAGGCGTCGACCCTGCTGCAAGGCTTCTGCCGGGACCCCCGTACCGTGACCCTGGACGTGGTGGAGATCAACCCCTCGCTGGATACCAACAATGCCATGGCGGAAGCCACGCTGGGCATCCTGGAGCCGCTTTTCCCCATCTTGAGGTCCCGGTAGACGCTTGGCTGTCATGTGTTCAACCCACTGCGGTCCGTTGCCTCGTCCTGTCCAACTTGACCCCATGGCCCACCGGGTGTCATGAGCCGGACCGCCGCGGCAGTCATCCTCATCCGGCCGACCGGGTTCGGGCATGATCCGGGTACGGCGGCCACCAACGGCTTTCAGGCACCCATTACGGATCCCGGTGTGCGGCGAATGGCTGCCGAGGAATTCGACGAGCTGCTCCATGCTTTGCGCCACTGCGGCGTTGGCATCACAGTGCTCGATCCCTTCGACCCGGGCGCGCCGAATGCCGTCTTCCCGAACAATTGGTTCAGCACGCACGCCGATGGCACCCTCGTGGTGTACCCCATGCTCACCCCATCGCGGCGTGCCGAACGCGACCCGGACCTGCAGCGCTTGCTTCAGCAGGAGGGCTTCGCAGTATCACAGGTGCACGATCTGAGCGCATGGGAACAGAAAGGGGCCATCCTGGAGGGCACGGGCTCCCTGGTGTTGGAGCGCGGGACGCGATCCGCATTCGCGTGCCTTTCACCCCGGACCACGGAAGGTGCGGTTATGGACTGGTGCGCCAGGACAGGATACACCCCGATCACCTTCACCGCCACCATGGATGGACGCATCGAGAGCGATCCGGTGTACCACACCAATGTGGTGATGAGCATCGGCGAGCGTTTCGCGGTGGCCTGTTTCGAGGCGATGCCCTTTCCGGCGGAGCGCCAGGAGGTGGATGAGGAGTTGCGCAAGGCAGGCAGGCAGGTGATCCCGATCAGCATCGCGCAGATGCACAAGTTCGTGGGGAACATGCTCGAATTGCGCGGCACCCTGCGAACGAATGGTGTTGGGAACGCAGGGACGCAGGAGCATTTCATCTTCCTCAGTACGACCGCTTTCGAGGCGCTGTGGCCCGAGCAACGGCAGGCATTGCAGCAATATGCGCAGTTGGTGCCTGTGCCCGTGCCGACCATCGAAAGCGTGGGTGGTGGCAGTGTGCGCTGCATGCTCGCCGAGAATTTCCTGCCGCGCAGCTGAGCGCCACCGGTACGCGCATTCGTGCCAACTTTACCGCCCATGTTCCAGGATCGTCTTCAAGCACAACTCCTTCCGGCACTTCAACAAGCCTTCCGGTCCCTATTCGGGCACGAGCTCGATTCCGGTGCGATCGGTTTCCAGAACACACGCCCGGAGTTCGAGGGGGACGTGACGATCAATGTCTTCCCCTTCCTGAAGATCAGCGGTAAAGGACCTGAACAGACCGCACAGGCCATCGGTGATCAGCTGTGCAGCACGCTGCCGATCGTGGAGCGCTTCAACGTGGTCAAGGGCTTCCTGAACCTGGTGATCGCCGACACCTATTGGATCGACTTCGTGCAGGGAGCCGCGCAACAGGACCTCCTTGCCTTTCCTGCAACGGGTCGGAAGGTGATGGTGGAGTATGCCAGTCCCAACACGAACAAACCGCTGCACCTCGGGCATTTGCGCAACATCTTCCTTGGCTTCGGTGTGAGCCGCATCCTGGAAGCGGCGGGCAATGAAGTGGTGCGCGCGCAGGTGATCAACGACCGGGGCATCCACATCTGCAAGAGCATGCTGGCCTGGCGAAAGTTCGGTGCGGGTGAAACACCGGAAAGCGGGCTGAAAGGCGACAAACTGGTGGGCAAGTACTACGTGGAATTCGATAAGGCCTACAAAGAGGAGGTCGCTGCGTTGGTCGCCTCAGGCCGTTCGCAGGAGCAGGCGGAGAAGGAAGCACCCATCCTGTTGGAGGCGCAGGAGATGCTGCGCAAGTGGGAGGCGAATGACCCCGAGGTCCGCGCACTGTGGGAGCGGATGAACGGCTGGGTGTATGAAGGCTTCAACGCCACGTACCGGCGCGCGGGGGTGGATTTCGACAAGAACTACTACGAGAGCCGAACCTACCTGCTCGGCAAGGAGGACGTGCTGAAGGGGCTGGAGAATGGTGTTTTCTATGAGAAGGACGGCGCCGTGTGGGTGGACAACACCCCCGAAGGATTGGACGAGAAGGTGCTCCTGCGACGCGATGGCACCAGTGTGTACATGACGCAGGACATCGGCACGGCCATCGAACGATTCAAGGAATTCCCGGGTCTGTCACAGCTGATCTACACGGTGGGCAATGAGCAGGACTACCATTTCAAGGTGCTCTTCCTGATCCTGAGGAAGCTGGGCTTTTCCTGGGCCGGTGATCTGCATCACCTCAGCTATGGCATGGTGGATCTGCCCAGTGGCAAGATGAAGAGCCGCGAAGGCACCGTGGTGGATGCGGACGATCTGCTGGAGGAGATCGTGCAGGAAGCGCGTAAGACCGGAGAGCAGCTCAGCAAGCTCGATGACTTCACGGAGGAGGAGAAGGCGGCGCTGTTCGAGGTGATCGGCCTGGCCGCCGTGAAGTACTTCCTGTTGAAGGTGGATCCACGCAAGCGCATGCTCTTCGATCCCGCGGCAAGCATCGACCTGCACGGCCACACCGGACCATTCATCCAGTATACCTACGCCCGGATCAGGAGCCTGCTGCGGAAGGCCGGAGAGTTGTCCGTGGTTGATGGTCGGTCATCAGGTAGTGCCGGACGACCCGCGACCGACACCGCGCTTCTGCCTGAGGAGCGCGCGGTCATCAAACTCCTGCACCAGTTCCCGGCCGTGCTGAACGAGGCCGCCGCGAAGCTCGACCCCTCCGCCATGGCCAACCACGCGTACGAGGTCGTGAAGGCCTACAACGGTTTCTACCAAAGCGTGCCGGTGCTGAAGGAGGAGGATGAGGACAAGCGGAACTTCCGCCTGATGCTCAGTGCGACCGTTGCCACCACCACACGCAAGGCCATGTGGTGCCTGGGGATTGACGTTCCGGAACGCATGTGACCCGTGCCACTGCTCCGTGCAGTATGTTCGGACCTGTGGTTCACGCCTGGTCCGAGCACCGCCGCGCGGCTTTGTCGATCCTTGCTGGGTTCGCTGTCCTGTACGCGTGCATCTGGGTGCCGAACCACTTGTTGTTCCGCACCTACGCGCTTGACCTTGGCCTGTATACCCATGCCTTGTGGCAGTATGCGCACGGGCATCCGGCGGATACCGCCCTGTTCCTGCACGATGTCCAACCACTGTTGGCGGACCACTTCGATCTGTACCTGCCGTTGCTCTCGCCATTGGTCCTGATCCTTGGTACGTGGACCTTGCTCGTGGTGCAATGGGCGGCCATCCTCTTCGGTGCATGGGGCATTCGTCGTACCCTGCTTTTGATGGGCGCCGGACCGCGTCCTGCCATGGTCGGAATGGTCGTTTTCCTTGCCTATTTCGGCGTATTCACAGCCGTTGCGTTCGACTACCATTCCAGTGTGGTCGCGGCGATGTTCTTACCGTGGTTCATCGCCGCGATGGTACAGGGCAGGACCGGTCAAGGCATCCTTTGGTTCCTGTTGATGCTGATCGCCAAGGAGAACATCGGCCTGTGGATCGGCGTGGTGGCGCTTGTGCTCAGTAACGTCTCGTGCGTGCCGGGCCGCATGCGTGCGGCGTGCTATGGCCTTGGCGCCCTCGGCTTCGCCTGGTCCGCGCTGGTGATCGGTTGCATCATGCCTTCACTTGCGGCGGATGGGGCCTATGCCCATGCGGATTACAGCATTGTTCTCGAAGGAACGGAGGGGCCATTGCAAAAGGTCGTGGGGATGCTTACCGCGCTGTTCACCGATCACGTCGGGGTACCCGATGGTACCGCGATCAAACTGGAGTTCTGGGTCATGCTCCTGTTGGCTGGTGGCTGGGCGCTGCTGCTGCGACCGGTGTGGGGGATCATGGCGCTACCGTTGCTCGCGCAGAAGATGCTCCATGACGATCCCGGGAAGTGGTCCGTCGTGGCGCACTATGCCGTTGAATTCGCACCGCTGATCGCCATCGCCGTTGGGCTTTCCGTGCAGCATTGGAGCGGCAGGGCGTGGTCCACAGTGCTGGTGGTCGTGTTCTCCCTGGCGACCACGGCGCGGTGCATGGACAATACCATCGCCTATCAGGACAGGTCCCGCATCCGCTTCTACCAAGCGGAGCATTGGCACAGGAACCACGACACGATGCCCGTCGAGCAGGCGATGCGGACGATCCCTCCGGACGCTTCCGTCAGCGCTTCCTCACCGGCCATCCCGCACCTGGCCTGCCGCGACCAGGTGTTCCAGTTCCCGATCCTGCGCGATGCGCAATGGGTGCTCGTGATGCCGTTGGAGAGCCCATATCCACTCACCACCGCCGGATCGAAAGCAGTGGTCGACAGCCTGCGGAAGGAAGGCTGGTCGACCCGAATGGAAACCCTGGAGGTGATCCTGCTCGAACGGCCGTGATCCTCAGAACTTCGGACAGGGAACGGTGCGCCATTTCCGGTTCTTCCCGGTCTTTGGCCACTCGTAGATCAGGCTGATCTCGTGCGCGCCGCCACTCTTCATCGAGAGTTTGCTCACGGTGATGTCGTAACTGTAGGTGAAGCGCAGTTGCTTGTCCGTTTGGAACCCGGCCATGAGGATCACCGCCTCACTGTTGCTGTATCCGGGTTGGTAGGCCTTGAAGATCGGGATACCACGGTACCACAGCCCGAGGTTCAAGTGGTTCACATCCACATAGGCGCCCATGTCCAATTGGTCCCACTCGGCCTGGGCCTTGTAGTGCGTGGCGATGGTCATGCGCCGGTCGCTTCGTCGCAGTATCCTTCCATCCAGTGGGAATCGATACCCCATGTGCGTCGTGAAGCGCATCGCCAGGGTCGCATTGCCGTCCATGATCAGGCTCTGGTTCGGCGTGTTCAGGTGATTGGCGGAAAAACCCGCCCAGAAGGCCTCGGTGTAGTACATCAAGCCGCCGGCCATATCGAGGTATCCGATGCGTTCGATCAAACCGACCTCGATGGAGTTGGCCGCGTTGTCGCGGATCACCTGGTCCGCGAAAAGGAAACCGCTTTGGGAAAGCCCGCGCATGGTATATCCCGCGCGCAGCCCAAAGCGCAGGGCATGCTTGTAGTTGAGCCTTGCCTCGTAGCTGTAGCTCATCGCCGCAGTGGTGTAGTTCAGCCCCAGCTGTCCAGCCTGGTCGCGCAATACATAACCACCGATCCCACTGTGCGCATCAGGGAAACGATGGTCGTAAGCGAAGGAATACGTTTCGAAGCCGGGTTGTACGCCGGGCCACTGCAGCCGGTAATTCAGCGCGATGCGGTCCTGTGGTGTGTTGCCCGTGAGCGCCGGGTTGAGGTATTGTGCAGAGGCATAGAACTGGGAGAATTGCGGGTCCTGTGCCATTGCACCGGCCATGAGACCGAGCGTTGCGCCGAATGTGAGGAGGTGTCGTCGTCCCGTCATCGGATCAGGGTCAGGTCGCTCAGTTTCTGCACTTCCTTGCCGTCGATGAAGTGGTACCAGGTCTGCACCACATACACATCCTGCGGGCTCAGTTCTCCGCGGTAGAATCCGTCCCAACCGATCCGCAGGTCGGTGCTCTCGAAGATCAACTCACCCCATCGGTTGAAGATCCGCATGCGGAAATCGTCCACGAACCGCACGAAGGGGTAGAAGATGTCGTTGCTCAGATCACCCGTGACCCAGGTGCCACCTCCGGATCCGCCGTTGGGGTTCGGCGTGAACGCGTTCGGGATCTCGATGTCATACACCGGGGTGATCTCCACCTGATGCGCAACGGTGGATGTGCATCCGTAACTGTCCGAGACCCACAGTTCCACCTCGAACTCGCCGACCTCCCCATAGTGGTGTGCCGGGTCGCTCTCACCGCTCGTTCCACCATCACCGAAGGTCCACGCATAGGAGGTCACCGTTCCGCTGCTTTGGTCCGTGAATTGGATCAGGGCATTGTCGAAATCGGTGATCCATGGTGATGCCGTGAATGCGGCGACCGGCGGTTGGTGTGCGATGACCTGTCCTGCACTCGGGCTGGTGGAGGTGCAGCCGAGCGGCGTGGTCACGCTTAGGTTCACGGAATACGTTCCGGCCTGGTAGGTGACGATCGGGGCCGATTGTGCCGAGGTGTTTCCGTTGCCGAGGTCCCATTGGAACATCACGTTGCCCAGCTGGAGGTTCGGCAACTGCACCGTGAGCGGCGCGCAGCCCTCCGCGATGATCGGCGGCAGGGTGATGCTCGGAGGCGTTTCAAGCCGCAGCACCAGGCTGTCCGACAAGGTGTTGTTGCACCCATCGGTGACGACCACGTGCAGGGTACGGGTCTGCGTGATCGGTACCGTGAACGGTCCGGTGCCGGTGGTGCCCAGTTCCGGCCAGCTCATCGTGTAGCTGCCGGGATATCCGCCGAAGGACGCGCTCACCGTTCCCACCCCACCGGGGCACACTGCCGTGTCCCCAAAGGCGGTCAGTTGTGCGGTGCCGAGGTCCAGCACGGTGATGGGCAGTTGCACCACAGGCCCGGTGCACCCGGCCTGGTCCGTTACTGTGACGGAGACCATTTGCGATGCCCCGAATGCGACCTGGATGTTCTGGTTGAAACCAAGCCCACCCCAGTTGTACGTGAATCCTCCGTTGCCGCCGCCGGCTTGTGCGGTCAACTGCACCAAGGCATTCACGCAGACCGTGTCCGGCGCTTGTGCCGCAAGGGTGATCGGTGGTGGCGCGATGACCGATGTGCCTGCCTGTGCCGTGCAACCCTGGGCATCCATCACGGTGGCCGTGTATGCACCGGCCGCCAGACCTGTGATGGCGGTGCTCGTCTGTCCCGTGTTCCAACTAACGGTGTACCCTGGCGTCCCCCCGCTGATGGTGAGCGTGGCCGTTCCATTCGTTCCACCCGGGCAATTCACCGGCGTGCTCGTAATGGACGCAATGGCCAGTACGGGCGGTTCCGTGATGGTGGCGCTCAGGGTGGTGTCGCAGCCGAATTGATCCGTGATGGTTACCGCGTACGTGCCGGCGGGCAGACCTGTCGCGAGGGAGTTCGTTTGTTGTGCAGGGTCGTTCCAGCTATAGCTGAACCCGGCATTTACGGGTGTCGCGGCGATCGTGCCGGTCGCTGTGCCATTGCATGCAGCACCGGTGGTGGTGAGCAATGTGTTCAGGAAGCTGTTGGAGAGCGTGATGTGCACGGTATCCGCATCCGCGGGACAGTTCGTGTTGCCCGTCGTGGTCAGGATCAAGTCCACACCCCCTGCCAGGACCTCGGCAACGCTGGGGGTATAGGCCGCATTCAGGCCGTTTCCGCTGAAGGCCCCGTTGCCGCCGGTCCAGATGCCGCCGGTCGCGTTGGTCACGGTACCCTGCAGCGCGATGGGGTAGGCGTTCATGCATCCCACCAGGTCCGGTCCGGCATCCGCGGCATTCGGCAGGGATTGTGCCCCGACCACGACCTGTCCTTGGACCGGCGCACATCCGTTCGCATCCGAAATGCTTACGCTGTACGTTCCGGAGGTGGCGGCTATGGAAGCGGTGGTCGCTCCGGTGTTCCAGAGGTAGGTGTAAGGGGCCGTACCACCGGTGGCCACCACCGTGGCCGAACCGTTGCCGGCGCCGGCACAACCTTCTGGCACCCCGCTGATGCTCGCGATGCTCAACGCCGCAGGCTCGGCGATGGTCACGCTCAGTTGCGCATCACAGCCTGACCCGTCCGTTACAAGCACCGAATACTGGCCGGCCGAAAGTCCGGAGGCCGTGGCTGTGGTCTGGGCCAGTGGGTCGTTCCACAGGTAGCTGAATGTCGCATTGTTGGGGGAGAATGTCGCCGATCCATTCCCGGCGCCGTTGCACAGGACATCCGTTCCGGTGATCGTCGCGTTCGCGAAGCTGTTGGGCAACTGGATGGTCACATCGTCCGTGGCCGGGGGGCAGGTGCTGTTCCCCGTGGTGGTGAGCGTGAGCTGCACACTGCCGGCGCTCAGTTCCTGGGCCGATGGCGTGTATTGTGCCGTGGCCCATGGTCCATTGAATGTGCCGTTCCCACCGGACCACGCAGCACCGGTGGCGTTCACCACACTGCCGCTCAATTGGATCGGCAGTTCATCCGGGCAGGCGATCTGGTCGGGGCCGGCATCCGCTTCGTTGGGAAGGCCTGCCGTTCCGATGGTGCCGGACAAGGGGGGCGACACGCATCCGTTCACATCGGTGATCACCACACTGTAGGTGCCTGCACCAGCCGTGATCCCGGCCGTCGTACCACCGTTGCTCCAGTCGTAGACATAAGGGGCCGTTCCTGCGGTAACGGTCGTGGTCAGGGAGCCATCGCCGGTGCCAAGGCAGGCTTCATCCGTGGCCGCAATGGTGGCCGCTAGCCCGGGAAGCACACGCACGGAATAGACATAGGTCTGGAATGCGGGGATGGGGCATGCACCGTCATCCACATTCACGATGAAGGGGAAGAAACCGGCCGTACCGGGTTGTGCGGTCCAGCAGACAGTTGCCGTGATCGGGTTGGTGCCGGTGAAGGTGAACGTGGCACCCGGTAGGTTCTGCTGCACATTCGAGAACGCATCGAGGATGTTGTTCTGGTCGGCATCGGAGATCACCATGTCGAAACAGAAGTTCCCCGATTCGCATACCTCCACGGATCGCGGGCCCGTCTGGACCGCCGCGCCGGTCACGTTCGTGGTGAGGCCAGTGGCCGCATCCGGCGGGATGTTCGTGCAGGGGTAAGCGACGAACTGCATGTCGCGCATGATCGTGCCGATCACATTGCCCGCGGCGTCGTATTCCGTTACCAGCACCACGACCACCCAGTTGCCCGCAACGTTCAAGGTGAAGTTGATCAGGCCGGTCAACGGGTCCAGGGTAAGGCCCGGTATCGGCTGTGTGGCACTGAACCCGGCCGAGTAGGGCACCGCTGCGCCGTTCAACATCCGTGCGCCGATCAACGAGTAGCTCATCGAATCGGCCTCCGCATCCACCACGCCGTAGCTATAGGATACCGGAAAGCCGAGGCACACGTAAGGAATGGCCACGTTCGTGAAGGTGGGCGAATCATTGCATGGTGCCGCAGCACTGTTCAGGACCGCTTCGATGAACATCTCCCGCGTACCGGGGTTCGTCAGGTTGACGATGGCGTTGTTGCGGTAGATGTTGGTCCAGGTGATGTGCCATGAATCACATGGTGGCAGGGTGATGGTGCCGGTGTAGATGTACTGCTCGATCCCCGGAAGGGTCCCTCCATTGCAGGTGCTGTTGGGCAGTTCGATGTCGCACAATTGGGAGATCTCGGTTCCTCCCGGGGTGGTCACCGTCAGGTTCCTGTTGCCGCAGGGACTGGTGAGTACCAGGTTGTAGCTCGGGTCCACATTGATCCCCGCGCAATCGCGGTAAACCACCAACCGGATGCGGAATTGGTTGTTGCCGATGCACTCCCAGTAGATCTCTCCACCGGACATGTGCGTTGCCGTGGCATCGAGGCCGGCGAACGCAAGCAGGAGGAGCGGGAGTGATCTTCGAAGCATCGGCGGAAAAGGTGTGACCCACCTGTTCCTACGGGAGCATCACGCAATGGTTACCCCGCATTCCGTCCCGAATACCGTTCGGAAGCCCCGTTCGGCGGGCATTTTCGGCGGATCGCCTGAGGCATTCAAGGGACGCGTCGACGAACCCGTTGTGTTCGTCGAATCCTATCCGTGCCGGTCATATTTCCGTGGCGGAAGCCTGTTCTGGCCGAACCCCACCGGGTTTCCTCCAGCGCCTAATTGGACCAGACGGCGTAGCGCCTGCGGCGAAGTTCCAAGGTGAATTCCTGTTCCATGCGCAACGCCTCCTCACGGGTCATCAGCGGCAGGTGCTGGTAAAGGCTTGGTCGCAGGTAGAGCCCGTATTTCTGCACGATGCTGGATGCGAGCTTGTGACCCTTCGCATTCACATACCCTGACTTGTGCTGCGCGAAGCGCTCCTGCGGTGTCTTGCTCGTCATGCCCACATACAGGCATTGAAGCACCCCGTTGAATTGGGGATTCGCCGCGCGGAACCTGGCGTGCTCCGTGAACACACGTTTGGAGAGCTCAACGACGTAAACGCTGTAGATCCTGGCTGGCATGCGGCGATGCAAAGGAACCGGCCCGGCGACCGCACGCCACACCCGGAGCACATCGCCTTTCCACGTAGCGTGGTTCATGTCCCGAGCCAATGGACCAGTGGGCACACACGCCTACCTTAGCGGTCCATTTCCCCGATAGATGTTCGAGAATCTCAGCGACAAGCTCGAGAGAGCGTTCAAAGTACTGAAAGGCCAGGGCAAGATCACGGAAATCAACGTGGCCGAGACCATGAAGGAGGTGCGGCGTGCCTTGTTGGATGCCGACGTGAATTTCAAGACCGCCAAGGAATTCACGGACCGCGTGAAGGCCAAGGCCCTTGGGGCCAATGTGCTCACCAGCGTGAGCCCCGGGCAGGTGCTCGTGAAGATCGCGCACGATGAGCTCGCCGAGCTCATGGGAGGACGCAATGCGGGCATCAACATGGGCGGAAACCCCACCGTGATCCTCATGAGCGGCCTGCAGGGTTCCGGCAAGACCACCTTCAGCGGCAAACTGGCGGCGCACCTGCGCAAGAAGGGAAGGAGACCGTTGCTGGTGGCGTGCGACGTGTATCGCCCGGCGGCCATCGACCAGCTGGAGACCCTAGGCAGGCAATTGGACATCGAGGTCTTCAGTGACCGCGGGAGCACCGATCCCGTGAGCATCGCGCAGAAGGGTGTGGCCCACGCCAGGCAGCACGGCCATACCGCAGTGATCATCGATACCGCCGGTCGGCTGGCGGTGGACGAGCAGATGATGGATGAGATCGCGCGTGTGAAGAAGGCGATCGCCCCACAGGAAACGCTCTTCGTGGTGGATTCCATGACCGGTCAGGATGCCGTGAACACCGCCAGGGCATTCAACGAGCGGTTGAGCTTCGATGGCGTGGTGCTCACCAAACTGGATGGCGATACCCGTGGTGGTGCCGCCCTTTCCATCCGCAGCGTCGTCGACCGTCCGATCAAGTTCATCGGCACCGGGGAGAAGATGGATGCGTTGGACGAGTTCCACCCGGACCGCATGGCAGGCCGCATCCTGGGCATGGGTGATGTCGTATCGCTCGTGGAGCGCGCCCAGGCCAACTTCGATGAAGAGGAGGCCCGCAAGCTCCAGAAGAAGATCGCCAAGGACCAGTTCGGCTTCGATGACTTCCTGGAGCAGATCGGACAGATCAAGAAGATGGGGAACATGAAGGAACTCATGGGGATGATCCCCGGCGTGGGCAAGGCCATGAAGGACCTCGACATCCCCGATGATGCGTTCAAGGGCATTGAATCCATCATCAAGAGCATGACACCCCAGGAGCGGCGCGAACCATCGATCATCAATGGTAGCCGACGTCAGCGGCTGGCCAAGGGCAGTGGCACCAGCGTGGAGGCCGTGAACAAGCTCATGAAGCAGTTCGAGGAGACCCGGAAGATGATGAAGATGATGGGGGACAAGAGCAAGATGAAGGCCATGATGCAGCGTATGCAGCAGATGCAGGGGATGCGCCGATAATATTCCAGATCTCTGGGAATGATACCGATCTTGTTCCGGACCTTCAGGAGCCTATTCATGCTCTCCGGCTGTTTAGTGACAACGGGGTTGTGTGCCCAAGATCAAGCCGTACAGTACGAGTACCTGTGGATCCAGGTCAATGGCGGTTCATGGGTCGATATCGTCTCCGTGGATTCGGCCACGATGGTCGTCACGTTGGATCCTGAGTTCAGGAAGGATCGATTCGCCGGCATAAGAACGGGATTGCGACAGGTACAGGACCATGAGCGCGATGGTTGGGAATTGTACGAAGTGCTATCCATCGACCCGAGTGATAAGAGTACGGCTTTCCTGATGCGGAGGCCGAAGCGCTGAGCCGGACCCGATTGCTAGGTGCTGTAGTTCGTCGAGCTGGATCCAACGCTGATGGGTGGAATAACCTATTTCATCGGGATGTCGTACACGGGGCCGCAAAACTCTCCCGATGCGCATTCTTCCGATCCTTATGGCCATTTGCATGGCCTTCACCGCCAAGGCCCAGACCGGCCCAGGCGGCGTGGGCAGCAGCGCACAGAACGTGTTGTGGCTGGATGCCAACTCCGGCGTAACCCACTTGCTGGGCCTTGTCACCCAATGGAACGATCGCTCGGGGAACGCCAACCACGCCTACCTTCCGGGAGCGATCCCGCTGGCCACGCCCTCCCTCCAGACCGGCTCGGCGAACGGGTATCCCAGCCTCACCTTCGATGGTGTGGTGGACCAGCTATGGGTGCTGGACGATAACACCCTGGACCTGACGAGCTGGCATTTCTTCATCGTGGTGAAGGCCAACCTCCAGAAGGATTACAACGCCTGGTTGGTGAAAGGAGATGACGACGACGAGAACTATGAGATGTTGAGCTACTCCGATGGCAACATCCATACGCCCATCCGGTTCACGAACAACACCCGGAGCTATTCAAGCACTGCGGCCGGGCAGGTGACCACTTCGGCCTTCAACATCATCGAGTACAGTTACTCCAGTGGGGTCGGGCGCGATGTGTACAAGAACGGCACGAACGTGGCCACGGACAACGACAACAGGACCCCACGGGTCAACACCAGGCCGCTGTACATCGGTAACGAACGCAGCACCCTGGGTCGCAACGCCAACGCCGATATCGCCGAGGTGATCGCATTCAATGCACCGCTCAACAGCGCACAACGGATCATCGTGAACAACTACCTGGCAGCGAAGTACGGCCGCACACTGACCGCTGGTGACGTGTACGACCAGGACGACCTGACCAACGGGAACTACGATCACGATGTGGCCGGGATCGGCCGTGTGGATGCCTCGAACACACAGACCGAGTCGCTTGGGTCCGGTGTGGTGCGTATCGGCAAGTCCACGTATGGTGGGCTGGGGAACAACGAATTCCTGTTCTGGGGCCATGACAATGGAGCCCTGGGCCCTTTCAACGTAACGGACCTTCCATCCGGTGTACAAGGCCGCTGGCAGCGCGTCTGGCGCGTCAGCGAGACGAATGCGGCAGGTGGGGCCGTGAATGTGGGCAACGTGGACATCACCTTCGACATGGCAGGACTGGGGCCAGTAACGGCGAGTGATCTGCGACTTCTGGTGGATACCGACCAGGACGGTGTGTTCGCCGACGAGACCCCCATCGCCGGTGCCACCGCGATCGGTGGAACGCTCTATCGGTTCAGCAACACCAATGCGCTTGTGGATGGCCGCCGCTTCACCCTGGGTTCCATCGATATCGGCCAGACCCCATTGCCGATCGAACTCGTGGAGTTCACGGCCGCAGCGCTCGACGCACATACCGTACGCCTGGAATGGGTCACCGCCAGTGAGTTGAACAACGATCACTTCATTGTGGAGCGTTCCAACGATGCCAACGATTGGATGGGGATCTCGACCATGGACGCGGTGGGTAACAGCAGTGTGATCACCGGTTATTCCACCATCGACCCGAACGCTGAGGGCCCTGTGTGCTACTACCGCCTGCGCCAGGTGGATGTGGATGGCACCAGCACCTTGAGCCCTATCGTGGCGGTGGGGCTCGAACATATGCAGACCACTGCACCCGTGGTCCATCCGAATCCTTCGAACGGGCCTTTCACCCTGGTCTTCTCCGCACCGCTTGAGGATGACCCGTTCGTTCGCATGGTCGATGCATCGGGGCGGACGGTCCCTGCTCCGTTCAAGGTGCTCGGGCCGGATCGCATCGTTGTCGATCCCGGCGCCGTTCCGCAAGGAACCTATGTCCTACAGGTCATCGGGACCCACGGTCCGCCCATGCACACGGTCAGGATACTCCGCTAGGGGTTGGAGGGATCGCGCGGGATCCGCAACTTCGGCGGACCGACCCGATCCTCCTTCATGGCAGACACAGCGCTCACGTTTCAACTCCTGGATGGCAAACGCTGCGGGCAGGCGCTGCGCGCGGAGATCGCGGCAGGTGCACGGCAGGTCGCCACGGAACGTGGTCGCCCTCCTCACCTGGCGGCGATCCTTGTGGGTGATGATGGTGCCAGCAAGACCTATGTGGAGAGCAAGGTGAAGGCCTGTGAAAGCGTCGGGTTCCAAAGCACGTTGATCCGGCTGCCGGAGGCCACTCGTGAGGAGGAATTGATCGACAGGGTCAAGGCACTGAACGTGGACAAGGACCTCGATGGGTTCATCGTGCAGCTGCCCCTGCCGGCCCACATCGATCCCGACCGGGTCACCCTTGCCATCGACCCCGGTAAGGACGTGGACGGTTTCCACCCCGTGAACGTGGGCAACATGGTGCTCGGCATGCCTGGTTTCCTTCCCGCCACGCCGAGCGGGATCCGCGAGCTGCTGAAGCACTACGACATCCCAACGGAAGGAAGGCATTGCGTGGTGATCGGTCGGAGCAACATCGTGGGCACCCCCATGGGGGTCTTGATGAGCCGCAACGCATACCCGGGGAACTGTACGGTGACCATTGCGCACAGTCGCACGAAGGACCTGCCTGCCATCACACGCCAGGCGGACATCCTCATCGTGGCGATCGGCAGGCCGGAGTTCGTTACAGCGGACATGGTGAAGAAGGGATGTGTGGTCGTGGATGTGGGTATCCATCGTATCCCGGACGCATCCCGCAAACGTGGGTTCCGGTTGGTGGGCGACGTGAAGTTCGACGAGGTGGCACCCCGCAGCAGCTGGATCACACCGGTGCCGGGTGGGGTGGGGCCGATGACGATCACCAGCCTTCTGTTGAACACATTGCAAGCGGCGCGTCGGTCCGGCTAGGCTTCCGAGGCGTCCGGTCCGGTCCTACGCACGTGGTCCGCATAGTAACGGGTCAGATGCTTGCGCAACCGAACGAAGCGGTAGCTACCGATGACCAACAGTGCGATGCATAGCACAAGCGCGAGGTATCCCACCAACCGCAGTTCCTGGTAGTCCTTCAATTTCAACAGCGCGATGCCGCCCAGCAGCAGGTAGAGGGCCGACCGGATGTAGCTCATCAAGGTGCGCTCATTCGCCAGTCGTGTGCGCAACAGCGCGAGATGATCCCGCAGGATCAGGTCCTCCTCATGCACGAAATCGTGGTCAACGCGCAACGCGGATCGTATCAGTGAACGGGCTGCCATCCTCTCTGCTCGCCGATCACCAATGTAAGGCCTTCACTGCGGACGGGCGCATGCCGCTGTACGTTCAGACCCGATCAAGTGCCAGAAGGGCTACTTCCCGCTCAACGATGACGGCACCAGCAGCCATGCCCGCAGGATTAGGACCTTGTGTCCGGCTTGTTCACCTTCCAGTGATCAGCGGGCCACGGCGAAGCGCCGCGTGATCAAGCCAGAGGCCGTTGTGGCCTGAAGGAAGTACACACCAGGCACGAGTCCGCTCACATCGAGCGCGCCGTTGCCAGGCATGGTGGCCTGCACCTCCTGTCCGGTGGCATCGAAGACCCTGCTCAACAGGATGCGGCTTCCACCAGCGATGTGAAGTGTGCTGCTCGCAGGGCTGGGATAGACCGTCAACCCTGTAACAGGCGCTTCGGTCACCGGTTCGCCCACGGTGATCTCCGTACTCACTGCGATGAGATAGGTGCTGTTGTCTCCGTTCGTCAGTCTACCCGTGATGTACGCCTGCCCGTTGCCCATGGCCAGGTCGTTCATCGTTGCGCCATAGGTGAAGGTCCAGAAGGCCCCGCCATCGGCCCCGATCACCACCAGCATCGGGGCGTCGCCCCCGGACTGGCGATCGCCCGTAAGCCACGGTCGACCGGAGGTATCCAACTCCAGCTCCGTGTAATCGATCGCCTCGGGCAGATACACTTCCCACAGCACGTTGCCCTCAACGTCGGCACTGGCACACAAGATCCCGCCATCCGACGGCGAATACACATAGATGACATGCTGCCCATCGGAGGTGATGAGATGACCGGTGCCGTTGGTGAAGAGCGGGACTGGTGGTCCCATGAGTGTCCCTGTCGATCGATCGAACCGGAGCAGTTCTCCATCCGTAAGGCCCAGGACCTCATTGCCGGCCAGCGCGGCGTCCCTGATCGTCCAGGATCCGCCATCCGGTACGAGCCGTTCCGGCCAGCCTTCCGGATCAACGAAGGTCATGATGTTGCCGGCCACGGGGCGCACTGCCACAACACCATCCCCATCGACGAGGACCATGCCCCGGTCGACCCAGTTGCGACCAAGGCCCACTCGCCATTGCTCACCAGCCGCGTTCCGGGCGCAGATGCTGCCTGCGGTGCCGTTAGAGAAGAAGCCCAGGTTCAGCTCGCGCTGATGGTACACGATACCGTTCCTTACGACGAGATCACGCGTGGATTCGATGTTCTCCGGTTCGCCGCCCTCGCCGGTCGTCGCCGTTCCGAGCAGGGGAACAGGCGAAGGCGTGTTGTCGGTACCATCGGGCGCGAACGTGAAGAGATGGTCGAAATGCGGACTGTTCAGCTCCAGTTGATCATCGATCGTGACATGGATGCTACCGGTGATGGGGTCAACGGCCACGTGATTGTCCTGGGACGAACCGATGAACGGGCCGCTGATCGTTTCCGGGTCCTGCCCGTAAGGCCACGTGTGTGACCATACCGGTACCAGCGTTGCCTGCGAATGCAGCAAGCTCGGTGACATGGCCAGGATCAGGATCGCCGGTGCGCTGCGCATGTCGATCAGGGTTGCGGGGTTCCAGTGATCAGGTAGGCCGTTGTCAGGCTCGGGTCGAAGATCCCTGTGAAGGAGATCTTTCCATTCACAAGGCACATGTCGTCGATGCTCGCATGCAGCACGCCGTTGTCGATCGCAATGAGCTCAGGGTCGAAGCGGTGCCAGCGTCCCTCGTCATCGCTTTCGGTCCAGTCGGTCCCATTGGTCGCGGTGGAAGTGACCCAGATGTGCCCGTATTGATCCACCGCGATCCGCCCGAGGCGCATGGGCTCGTTGGATACCGCGTTGATCACGTTCGCACCGATCCCGGGATCATGATACCCGACGCGGAGCCCCAACGCATCGGCAAGCACCCAATAGATACGGCCACCAGTGGCCATGCAGGTCGCATCGCCGGTCACGGATGTGAGGCCGGTCGACACATCGACCGCATTGATGAGGCTCCCGCTTGCACTGTCAAAGATCACCAGGTGCGGGAGGGCCGCACAGATCATGCTGTCGCCAAGCGCGGCCACACTGCTGAATCCCTTCCGCGCAAGCGATGGATCGTCCCAGGTCGCGCTCCAGAGAAGGTCGCATTGGAGGTCGGTCTTCACCAACCGGGCGATGGCGGAATCCGGGTAGTTCGTATCGGACCAACCGCACGCGTAGGCGGCATCATCGGTCACCAGGAGGTCAAAGCCCATCTCGGAAGCTTCCGGCTGTACGGAAGCATTGGTCATGGTCAGGCCTGTTCCTTCAGGCGCGTTGTTCAGGTGCCAGTAGAAGGGCACGCCACCACTGTTCCCCACGGCCAGGTGGAACATGAGGCAATAGGCCACTCCGTTATGCAACTGCACGTCGATGAGGTGGTCCAGACTGCCGACGTTGAACCGTTCCGGGAAGAGTGGAGACACATCGGTGCCGTCCGCCAGGAAGGGGTAGGCCACTTCATCCCCGGCACCTTGGAAGTCGTTGTATTCCGCCCACAGGTATTCACCCGTTACCACATCGCGGGTGACATGGGCCGAAGGGCCCGGTACATACTGCCGCACGGCCGACCACTCCACGGTGATGGGTGGAAGCTGTGCTGCGGCCACCACGGCACTCATGAGAAGGAAGAGGGTGAAGCGTGTTCTCATGCGTGTGGTTCCATGAGGAAGACGACAAGGCCCGGATCGGTTGCCCTGACACAGGTGGCACTACTCCTCGAAGCTCTCGATCGTCGCCTGCCGCTCCACCAGCTTCGTGAACTTGCCATCGTAGCGCGTGGCCCGTACGATGTGGTTGTCGATCCAGTGGTAGTTGCCACCGCGTGGCTTGCCGAAGAGGATGCCATGGTACTTGAAGCCGTGCTTGTCCAGCCAGGCCGCCGTTACGGCACGGTGCTCCTCCAACCGGGAGGTGAAGAAGGTGATGATGTGCCCCTCGTCGAACCACTTGTTGCAGGTCTCCAATGCTCCGGGATAGAGTGCGGCGTCGGCCATGCGCTCGGGCTCTTCATTGGGAATATCCTCGCTCACCGTTCCGTCGATATCGATCAGGAAGTTCTTCTTCCCCTCGGCCAGCTTCGGGCTGATCTTCCTGCCGTCCTCGAACGCTTCGTTCAGTGTCACATCCATGGCACGAAGGTCGGTCACAACTTACCTGCCGTGATCTCCTCGACTACGGAAGGATCCAACAACGTGCTGGTATCACCCAAACTGCCCAGTTCGTTCTCCGCCACCTTGCGCAGGATGCGCCGCATGATCTTGCCGCTGCGCGTCTTCGGCAGTCCGCTCACGAATTGGATCTTGTCCGGTTTGGCGATGGGGCCGATCACCTTCACCACAGAGGCAAGTATGTCCTTGCGGGCGGCATCCGGGTCGGTGATCTCCTTTTCAGGGATCACGTATGCATAGATGCCCTGGCCTTTGATGTCGTGCGGAAAGCCCACTACGGCGCTTTCCACGACCCATTCACTTTCGTTGATGGCGCTCTCGATCTCCGCAGTACCGAACCGGTGCCCGCTCACATTGATCACGTCATCCACCCGCCCGATGATGCGGTACCGACCTTCCGCGTCGCGACGTGCTCCATCACCGGTGAAGTACAGGCCCGGATAACTGCTGAAATAGGTCTGGCGGCACCGCTCATGATCGCCCCATGTGGTGCGCAGGATGCTGGGCCATGGGAATTTGATGCACAACAGCCCTTCCACCTCGTTCTCGAGGATCTCCGACCCATCGGCATTGAGCAGTACAGGTTGTATCCCTGGAAGCGGGTAGGCCGCGTAGCCGGGTCTTTCATCGGTCACCCCGGCCAGGGAGCTGATCATGATGCCTCCGGTCTCGGTCTGCCACCAGGTGTCCACGATCGGGCAGCGGTCCTTGCCGATCCGGGTCTTGTACCAATGCCACGCTTCTTCATTGATCGGCTCGCCCACGGAACCCAATACACGCAACGAGCTCAGTGAGTAAGGTTCCACGAAACGTGGTCCCGCGGCCATGAGGCTACGGATCGCAGTGGGTGCGGTGTAGAACAAGGTGACCTGGTGCTTGTCCACGATCCGCCAGAATCGCCCCGCATCAGGGTGGCTGGGTACACCCTCGAACATCACCTGGGTGGCACCGGCCAGGGTGGGTCCATAGGCCATGTAGCTGTGGCCGGTGATCCAACCCACATCCGCGGTGCAGAAGAACACATCGCTTTCCAACGGACCGAAGACATTCCGGAAACTGTAGTGCGTATACACCATGTAGCCACCGCAGGTGTGCACCACACCCTTCGGCTTGCCGGTGCTGCCACTGGTGTACAGGATGAACAAGGGATCCTCGCTGTCCATTACTTCCACCGGGCAGTCGTCACCCACGGTCAACATCTCTTCGTGCGACCAGCGGTCGCGGCCCTGTACCATCTCCACGGTCGCACCTGTACGGCGCGTCACGAGCACGCAGGTCACCGTGGTGCATTGTGCAAGCGCACGATCCACCACCTCTTTCACCGCCATCTCCTTTGCGCCGCGATACATTCCATCGCTGCACAGCACTGCGGTTGCACCGGCGTCATTGATCCGGTCCGCAAGGCTTTGTGCACTGAATCCGCAAAAGACCACGCTATGGATGGCTCCGATGCGCGCGCAGGCAAGCACCGCGATGAGCAGCTCCGGGATCATCGGCATGTACACCGCGACACGATCGCCTTTCTTCACGCCATTGCGTTTCAACACGTTCGCATAACGGCATACGGCCTTGTGCAACTCACGGTAGGTGAAACGCTGTGTCGCCGCATCCGGATCGTTCGGCTCCCAGATCAGCGCGACCTTGTTCCCCCGGCCTTGCAGGTGCCGGTCCAGGCAGTTCTCGGTGATGTTGAGCTTGCCGCCGATGTACCATGCCACGCGTGGCCGTTCGAAGTCCCACTCCAACACCTTGTCCCACATGCGGTGCCAGGTGAACCCCTCCGCCTCGGCGGCCCAGAACGTGTCCGGGTCGTTGATCGCCTTCCGGCTGGCAGCGTGGTGGTCCTCTATCGTGCGGAGGCGGTGCGGGTCGTTGGTCATGGTTCCAATGGGATGGTCGGACGAATTTGATACATCACCACCGGAGTGGCAGCGATGGATCCACGAACGGCGGTTCTGAACAAAGGAACACATCCGTGCTGCATTCATTTCGTCGATGGATCACCATGTTCGTCGAAGAAAATGAGGCATTCGTCTTGACATCCGCTCGGCATTGACTGAATCTTGCCGGACTCTTCAGGGGCGACCGACAAACCGTTCTCACACCGACCCCTCACATGTGGCCAGTTCAGACCCTTACCCTTCTCCTTTGCCTCACCGACGAAGAACAGCTCTTTGCGCAGCACGTGGTGAAGGACCCGGAGGTCCCCGTGATCGAAGCACCTGCCTGTGCGGCGGATGATGCCCTCGCAACGGCGCTGCCACTTTTCCCGGAGTGTTGATCCGCACGGTCACCGCGCGATCCGTCCATGGGATCGATCGCATATGGTACCCGCTCATTCACATGGTCCGTACATCCATTGACGATTACATTCGTCGCCCAAACCTGATGGACCATGAGAACATTCCTTGCATGTGCGGTCTCCTGCGCTGCGCTGCACGCTTCCGCCGTCGATCGCATCGTTGAAGAATTCGGCGTTTCGCCCACGTACCCCAACATCACCGCTGCGGTGGCCGCTTCCTCCGATGGGGACCGCATCATCGTGAAGAACCGGGCAGGGGACATCCCGTGGATCGAGAACATCACCGTGGACCGCAGCCTGGAGTTCCTGAGCTATGCGGACAACGGTCTGTTCGTCGTGCAAGGCAATTACACCGTTGTTGCCGCAGCCGGCAGGTCGGTGACGATCATCGGCATGCGGAACACCGCCGGTAACATCATCGGCTCCGGCAGTTCCACCTTGCGCTCCACTTCCGTGAAGGTGGTGGACAGCCAGCTGGTCTCCGGCTACATCTCATTCACTTCGGACAGTTACAACGTGGATGTCGTGGGCTGTGCGCTCTCGACAGGTTATGTGCGGATCAATTTCGGCAACGTGATCGGGAATGAGATCACCAATACCCTCACTGCGGAAGGTGTGCGTGTGACACCCTCGAGTTCGGTCTTCCAGAACGACACATGCCACATCATCGGCAATCGCATCCAGAGCGTATTGAGCTACGAAGGCGTCTTCGTGAACAGCGCGGCCCAGGTGGTGCACATCCGGAACAATTTCATTCGCCATGCGTGGATGGGCATCGAGGTGTACGGCGGCAACAGCAGCGGCGTCCAGAATTTGATCTGGAACAACAGCATCCAAGGCTACGCAGGGTCGAGCACGATCTACGGGATCAATCTCGCCAATACCACCTCAGGTTCGGTGTGGGAGGTGATGAACAACGCGGTGGGCAGCACGTATGCCGGCACCAACCGCGGGATCAACCGGGACAGCGGCAACAGCGGCCAGATCAACGTGTACTTCAACCATGTGCGCAGTGGCTTCAATACGGCGATTTCCACAGGGTTCACCTTTGAGGGGAACAACACGACCGACCAGCAGTTGTCCTTCAATTCCGATGGTACTTTCCAGACGGCACCGGCGGCGATCGATGGCGGCAACCCCGCGGCTCCATTCTACGACCTGGACCTCACCACCGGTGATGCCGGTGCCTATGGCGGCTCCTACACGCTTTCGAACTTCTTTCCGTTGCAGACCGGCGCTGCACGTGTGTACATGACCGGGCATCCGTTCAACGTGCGCCAGGGCAGCACGCTGCGCGTGAAGGCCGTCGCATTCGACCGTTGATCCGGCCATCGTCATGAGGAGATTGAAGCAGATCACCACCGCCGCAGCCTTCGCCTGGGCAGGTGCACTGTGTGCACAGCAGGTGAGCAATGCGGAGTATTTCTGGGACACCGACCCCGGCGCCGGGAACGGCATCGGCATGGTGGCCCAGGATGGCGCGTACGACCAGGCCATGGAGACCATCTTCATGGGAACGGCGACACTCCCGGGACTCGGTGCGCACACCTTGGGCATCCGGGTGCAGGACCAGAACAATACCTGGGGCCCCACATTCACCACCGTAGTGGTGATCGAGCCGTCCGTGGTCACCGCACCGGAGATCAGTGTGACCCAGGCCGAGTATTTCTGGGATGCGGATCCGGGTGAGGGCAACGGCACCACCATGCTGGCCTTTGACGGGGATTACAACGCAGCGTTGGAGGCCATCAGTGCTGACATTGCTTCGCTGCCGTCCACCGGGGTACATGTGCTCCATGTCCGTTCCAGGGATGCGAATGCCACCTGGAGCGCTCCGTTCAGCATCGTTGTCGAGGTCTTCCCGGGAGCAGTGTCGTTCCCACAGATCAGGGTGCAGGCCGCCGAGTATTACGTGAACATCGATCCAGGCATGGGCAATGCCACCCCGATGCTGGCCATTGACGGCGACTTCAATGCTGCATGGGAAGCGATCAAGGGTGGGGGCATCCCTGCGCCGGTGATGGCCGGCCCCAACGTGCTCTGGATGCGCGCCAAGGATGTGAACGACACCTGGGGGCCCAGCTTCGGCATCGTGGTGAACATCGACACCACGATCACCGGTACCGTGGATGTACCGGAGTTGACACACGCCGATGACGTGACCGTCTTTCCGAACCCTGTGCACGGGGATCACTTCACGATCGCGTCCACCGGGTCACTGTCCAATGCCATGGTCCTCGTGGTCGACGCAGGCGGTAGGACCATCCTCCGGATGCGGATGAATGCGGCCCGGGAGATGCGCGTACCGTTGTCAGACCTCGCACCCGGCATTTACCAGGTCGGCATCGTACAGGATGCGGGTGCCACCCTCTGGCGCCGGCTGGTGGTGCAATAAGCACCAGGACCAATTGGTACAATGGATGGACGATCACCCGGCAGGAAAGGCCGGGGATCGTCCATTCTTCTATTTTGGCGGCCTTATCGACCATCCATGAACGCACTGAGAACGTCCATACTATCGGCGGTGTGCTGCCTGAACCTCCTGAGCATCGCCCAGACCAAGACCGAACGGGCATCGGTCTCCTGGGGGCCTGAGATGAGCGACGGCAAGGACGGCGCCTTCGATGAAGTGGTGGGTTATGATGATGAGTTCGTGTACATGACCGTGACCCTCAAAAAGGAGACCTTCCTTCGGAAGATGGACACGAGGCATAAGGTGGTGTACCAGAAACTGGTGCCCATGGAGATCGACAAGGATGATCACGCCCTCAAGGAGATCGTCGTGGTGGGCGAGCGCATCCTCGTCTTTTCCACCTTCTATGACAAGAAGGAAAAACTCAATTCACTGTACCTCCGCGTGTTCAACGAGGCCGATATGAAGCCCGTTGGTCGCATCCAGCGTCTGGCCAAAATGGATGCGGAGAAGCGCAGGACCTCCGGTTACTTCACGGTGCGCACCTCACCGAATGATGAGGTGATCCTGATAAGTCGAATGCTGCCGTTCGAGAAAGAGGGACGCGAGCGGTTCAGCTTGAATGTATACGATGCGCAGATGAACCCCACCTGGGAGCGCAACGTCGACCTGCCTTATCTCGACAGCGAATTCTCCGTCGTGGAGACCCGCGTGACGAACGACGGTTCCGTGGTGATGATCGGCAACAAGTATGCGGAGAAACGCGAAGCAAAGGAGCTGCGCAAGGACGGGAAGGCGACTTACGAATACCACGTCCTGGTCTATCAGGGCGACGGTGGTGAGCCCGTGGATTACCCGATCACGGTGCCGGACAAGTTCCTGCAGGACCTTACGCTCAACATCGGTGAGGAGGGCGATATCCTGTGTGGTGGTTTCTACGGCAACAAGGGCACCTTCGCGGTGCGCGGCACCTTCTTCCTCAGCATCGATCGTGCGACCAAGGAGATCACCCATTCCAGCTTCAAGGAGTTCGATCGCGACTTCATTACGGAGTACATGACCGAGAAGGAGGAGGCGAAAGCCACCAAACGGGCGGACAAGAAGGGGGAGGACCTCGAGATGTACGATTATGAATTGCGCGACATCGTGCGCCGGACCGACGGGGGAGCGGTCATGGTCGGGGAACAGTTCCGGTTCTATGTGACGACCTCCACCATGACATCGCCGAATGGCGGTACCACCACTGTGACGACGTACCACTATGTGTACAACGACATCATCGTGGTGAACATCGATCCGGACGGGAACATCGAATGGGCCGCCAAGGTGCCGAAGCGGCAGCACAGTACGAATGATGGAGGTCGCTATTCCTCCTATGCCATGGTGGTGAAGGAGGACAACATCTACCTCATGTTCAACGACAGCGGCAAGAACCTCTTCCTTGCCCCTGGCGACAAGGTGCAACCGTTCAAGTACGGCAAGGACATGCTCATCACGCTCGCGACCATCAATGGGGATGGCAAGGTGAGCCGTGAAGCACTCCTCTCGCAGGAGAAGCGCGACGCCCTCACCAGGCCGAAGGCAGGTGTTCAGGTCGGCGATGACCGGCTGCTCATCTACGCCAACTGGAAGAAGGACCACCGCTTCGGTACGGTCACCTTCAGGTGACCGATCCTGCCGCGCCGCCATACCCCGAAGTGGCGTGCGGCGGTGTTGCATTTTTGCAGGATGCGCGAGCGTTCGATCTTCTTCCTGCTCCTGGTGGCGGGTGCGGTCCTGGTGCGGGCACAACCCACCTTTCAAGGAACAACGACACCCACCTGGGAGGAGGTGATCGCCCGGTACACGGAGTTGGGTGACCTGTATGGTGGAGCGAGGCTCATGGAGATCGGTCATGACGACGACGGTTCGCCGATACACCTGTTCGTGATCGCGGATGGAAGTGGGTCCACACCGGACAGCATCCGCGCCGCAGGGAAGAACATCCTGTGGATCACCAACGGCATCCACCCCGGTGAACCCGACGGGATCGATGCGTCCTTGCTGCTCGCGCGGGCGCTCCTGGATGATGACCGTCTGATGGGCCTGACCGTGCATACCGCAGTGTGCATCGTGCCGGTCTACAACGTGAGCGGTGCCCGGCAACGTGGGCCGAACAGCAGGGTGAACCAGAACGGACCGGAGGAATACGGCTTCCGGGGCAACGCTCGCAACCTGGACCTGAACCGCGATATGATGAAGGCCGATTCGCGTAACGCCGAAGCGCTGATCAAGGCCCTTGCGCGGTGGGATCCGGACATCTACTTCGAGACGCACGTGAGCAACGGTGCCGACCACCGCTATGTGATGGAACTGCTGACCACGCATCCAGACAAACTGGACCCCCCGGTGCGGGAGTTCCTTTCGCGGTCGCTGCTGCCGGCTCTGCAGGAATGGATGGAGGCAAAGGAGATTCCGATGTGTCCGTACTTCGAGTTGATCGAGGATTCCCCAGAGGAGGGGATGACCGCCTTCGTGGACGGCCCCCGATACAGCACAGGATACAATGCCCTGCTCGGTCGCATCGGCATCCTCAGCGAGACCCACATGCTGAAGCCCTATGCGGATCGTGTGAATGCGACACTGCAACTGATGCTTGCCACGTTGGCCCTGATGGATCGCAACAGGTCCGAACTCTCCGCAGTGAAGAGCATGGCGCGCCAGTACATCGCCTCGACCACCGACCAAGGCTGCAATTGGAAGATCGATACGACCAGGGTGACCGCACTGGACTGGAAGGGTTTCGCCCATGGTACACTGCCGAGTGCTGTCTCAGGTCTACCGCGCAGCCATTATGATCACGACCGGCCTACGCGGTCCACTGTTCCGTGGATGGCCCATGCCGTGCCCACGCTGCTCGTGCGGAAACCCAAGGCCTACATCGTGCCGCAGGCCTGGCGCGGTCTGATCGAACGGATCGCGTGGAGTGGAGCCCCGATGAGGATGCTCACTGCAGACACCTCACTCAACGCTGAAGTGATGTACATCGAGCAGTACAATACGGTCCAACGGCCATACGAGGGGCATTACCTGCACTACGACATCACCACAACGCTTCGGAACGAGACCGTGCGTGCTCGTGCAGGTGATGTGCTTGTGCCGATGGGTCACGGCACGGACCGGTTGGTGGTGGAGTTGCTTGAACCCAGGGCATCCGATGGCTGCTTCGCCTGGGGCTTCTTCGACAGCATCCTGCAGCAAAAGGAATGGTTCAGCGACTACGTGTTCGAGGACATCGCGGAAGGCCTGCTGGAACGTGATGTGGCGTTGAAGGCCGCCTTGGAGGCGCGGAGGGCCGCGGATCCCGCATTCGCCCAGGATGCGTTCGCACAGCTGTATTTCATCTATCAGCGGTCACCGTACTTCGAGCCCGGATTCAAACGGTACCCGGTGGTCCGGGTCGCCGGACCGTGAGTTGGCCGTACCTTGTCGGAAACTATGGTCCCATGGAAGCCACAGTACGGAAGCGCGCCATACTCGATGCCGCCATCCGCAGTTTGCGGAGCAACGCCCAGGAGATCAAGGAGCGGATCGACGACCTCAAGGCCGTGACGATCGGTGATGAGAATGCGGATAGCGCAAGCCAGACGGAGAGCACCCGTGGCTCCGATGTTGAGTTGATGCGCTCCCTGGGGGAACAATACGAACATGTGCTCCAGGACATCGATCGCCTGCAGGACATCGATCCCTCGGTGCGCATGCAGGTGGTGCAGTACGGGGCGGTCGTCATCACTCGGGACCGGCACCTGCTTGTCGCGGCATCCATTGAGGAGTTCGAGGCGGATGGCGCACATTTCCTCGGCGTGAGTACGCGCGCGCCGCTGGTGCAGGCGCTCTCCGGCTCGAAGGTCGGTGACGAAATGGAATTCCAGGGGAAGGAGATCGCGATCGTCGAGATCCTGTGATCAACGCTTGTCCCTGCCAAGGGCATCGCGCAGGTCCTCGCTGTTCCACGCATGGTCGCCGTGCGCCGGATCATGATGAAGGTCCTTGCGCAGCAATTTCTCCTGCTGCTCGATCTGCTCCCGCACACTGGTGATGTACTCGCCCAGGTCATGCCGTTTGGCAGCAAGGTCCTTCAAGGCGGCCTTGTCGTACTTGATGAATTCCTGACCGGCCCTGTACGCCGTGTAATGGCGCACGCCGAGCTCCTTCAACACATCCACACCCATCTGCACGGACGTGTCCAGTGATTCCCGATAGATGTTCAGCACGCCCAGGTCCATGGCCTGGTAGGCATCGAACCGATTCCGCACGCGCAGCATCAATTTGAGCTGTGGAAAGTACTTGTGCACTGTCTCCACGAGCATTGCGGAATTCTCAGGAGCGATCGCACACACCAGCACCTCCGCCTCACCGGCTCCGGCGGCGGTAAGCAGGTCGAACCGCGTGGCATCACCGTAGTACACCTTGAAGCCCATCTTGCGCAGCAGGTCCACCTGGTCGGAGTCGTTGTCCAGGATCGTGGCCTCCACACCATTGGCGCGCAACAGTCGCCCAAGGGTGCTGCCGAAATGCCCGAACCCGGCGATGATCACGCGGTTGTGTGCAGTGATCTCATCCGCAGTGCGCTCCTCTTGTTCGGCCGTTCCGAAACGTGGCAGAATGGCCTTTTCCAGCACCACCATGAACACCGGCGTAAGCGTCATCGTCATAGCGGTCACGGCCATGAGGATGTCGATCCATTGCGCATCGAGCAAACGTACTTGCGCGATGAAGGTGAGCAGCACGAAGGCGAACTCGCCGACCTGGCCCAGGCCCAGGCTGAAGATCATGTTCTGGTCGAAGCCGAGCCGTGCCTTCCTGCCGATGAGGAAGAGGATGGCCGCTTTCAAGAGCATGGTGCCCAAGGTCAGCGACAGCAATCGACCGGGCATCGACAGGATGAGGTCGAAGTTGATCGAAGCGCCGACCCCCATGAAGAAGAGCCCGAGCAACAGCCCTTTGAAGGGTTCCAGGTCGCTCTCCAACTCATGTTTGAATTCGCTGTTCGCCAGCACCACCCCGGCAAGGAAGGTCCCCAGTGCTGCGCTCAGGCCCACGCTTTCCATGATCACAGCAACGCCCACGACCAACAACAAGGCCGATGCCGTAAAGAGCTCACGCAGGCGCGTACGGGCCACGAGGCGTAACAGTGGCACCACGACGTACCTGCCGATCACCACCGTACTGCCGACCGCGACGAAGACCAACAGTGTGCGCTGCCAGCCCGGAAGCGGATCGACATCAGTGGAGCCGGCCGGTTGCGCTGCCAGAAGGGGGAGAAGCGCCAGTATCGGGATCACCGCGATGTCCTGGAACAAAAGCACAGCGAATGAACTTTGACCAGCGGCCGTGGTCATCAGGCCTTTTTCCTTCAACGACTGCAATGCGATCGCCGTGGAACTCATGGCGAAGGCCAACCCGACCGCAACGCCGCCCTGCCATGTGGGACCCAACAGCAGGAATGCGCCGCCAAGGACCGAGGCGGTGATGATCATCTGTCCCAGGCCCAGCCCCACCACCTGTCGACGCATCCGCCAGAACACCGTCGGTTCCAGCTCCAGGCCCACCAGGAAAAGCATGATCACCACACCGAACTCCGCGAAATGCATGATGTCCTTCGCCTCGTGGCCGACCATTCCAAGGAGGAACGGTCCGATCACGATGCCCGCGATCAGGTAACCCAGCACCGAACCCAGGCCTGTGCGCTTCGCGAGCGGTACGCATACCACGGCGGCGCCGAGGTAGATCACCGCATCCATCAGGAAACCGCTCATGCTACCGTGGTATCGAATTCCACATCATTGGCCCGTTCCAGACCGGTGAACATGCCAGGTGAGACCCTGCCCTGCGCCAACGCCACCAGCAGCGCACCATAACGCATCGCGGAATGCTCCAGCTCGCCATCACTCACCGAGTTGGAGCCGTGGACGACGAAGGGGGGAAGCCAGGTCATACCGCACAACGTCGAGGTCCGCTTGAAGGGTAGCAGGAATTCCTGCAGTGTGGACCCGTGGAAACCGTTCGCGGAATACGCTTCCACCGCGCCACCCGTCGTGACAGCCTGCATGACCACTTTGCCGTGGAGTGCATTGCCACCGGGTCCGTACGCCCAACCGAAGGTGAGGACCAGGTCGATCCATTGCTTCAGCAGGGGAGGTGCGCTGTACCAATAGATCGGGTGGTGCCACACGATGATGTCGTGGGCCAGGAGCAGCGCCTGTTCCTTCGCGATGTCCACGTTCATGTCCGGATAGAGCTCGTAGAGGTCGCGTGTCGTGAGCGATGCGTGTGCGGGCATGTGTCGCAGCAGCGCCCTGTTGGAACGGCTCTTCTCAAGGCGGGGATGGGCGAACAGAACGAGGACCTTCGGCATCGGGCACAAGTCTACATACCCTTCCGCAACGATGGATGCGGTCAGCCGGCCGCTTCCGTCGCATCCCTGCCACGCGTAAGTTCGCGGCATGGAATTGTTCGACATCGCCATCGGCGCACGGGTGAAGCACCCCACCTTGGGCGTGGGTGTGATCTATGACATGGACCAACGCACCATCCATGTGTTCTTCAAGGATCAAGGGGAGCAGCCCATCAGCCGCACCTTTGAAGGGCTGCAGGTGATCGCTCCCGGTGTGGAGCCCGGCCAGGAGCTCGATCTGGACCATGTGAAGGATTCCATCCGCGAGGTGCTCGAGGAACTGATTGCACCGGATCGGCCGGTCGCGATGGCCCCCCGGTACGAAGGGGGAACGCTGGAGATCAGGCCGGCGGATCCAGCGCTGAAGAGCAAGGAGATCCCCATCGAGGACTTCTTCCACAAGATCGTGATGATCCGCGACCGCTTCCGGGTGCTGGAGCAGAAGATCAATGCGCACGACAAGCTCTCGGACCAGGAGAAGGTGGAGTTGCAGCAGTACATCACGCGGTGCTACGGGACCCTCACCACCTTCAACGTCCTGTTCGAGGAAAAAGAGGATCACTTCGTGGGCCAGAAAGGCGAGGGATGAGCGGGAAGCCGTCGGAGTTTTCCACTTTTGCTTGCATTCGCTCCGATGTGCCCCTACCTTCGTCCAAGCAGCGTTCTTTCCATCGACCTGAGCAAGCCATACGCGACCGGTCATGCACCGGTCCTCAACGTAAAGCCCATACAGGCCATCAGTTCATCGGAACCAACAATTTCCATCAGGGATCGCATCCTCGGTGGTCTACGGCGGGCCTCGGCCACACTTCGGTGTGGATCTGCTTCGGCAGCAGGAGGATTACGGAAGCCATCATCGCGGTCCCGCCCATGTGATTTCCATGGGTTCTATGAACGTGGCTCGTATGGGCTTTTCTTATACCCGTGATGGAGGTCAAGGAGACTGCGCGGAAAAGCGCTTCCCCAGGTATGGAACTCCCGGTGATGGAGTCCTTCTACACGTTGCAGGGGGAGGGGGCATACACGGGTGAAGCGGCCTATTTCATTCGCCTCGGTGGATGCGACGTGGGCTGCGTGTGGTGCGATGTGAAGGAAAGCTGGGATGTAGGTGCCCATCCGCATCGCACCATCGAGGAATTGCTCTCCGAAGCTTCCGCCCATCCCGGCAGGCTGGTGGTGATCACGGGTGGCGAGCCACTGATGCATGACCTGCGGCCGCTCACGGCACGTTTCCGCGAGGCGGGCTTCCGGATGCACATCGAGACCAGTGGTTCCTCGCCCATGAGCGGAGATTGGCATTGGATATGCTTGAGCCCGAAGAAGTTCAAACCGGCCACACGGGAGGCGTTCCAAGCAGCGCATGAATTGAAGGTGATCATCTACAACAAGCACGATCTTGCCTGGGCCGAGGAACAAGCGACCGCGGTAAATCCGGATTGCATGCGCTACCTGCAGCCCGAATGGAGCAGGCGCGAAACCATGATGCCGTTGATCACCGAATATGTGAAGGCACATCCACGTTGGAAGGTGTCCTTGCAGACGCACAAGTACCTTGACATCCCATGATGCGCGCGCACTTCGTCATACCTCTTCTCCTGGTCGCTGCGTTGGCCAGTGCTCAACCGGGCGGCTATACCTCCACGAACAAAGGTGCCATCAAGAAATATGAAAGCGGCGTGGACTGCATGCGCCAGCAGAAATGGGCCTGTGCGGAAAGCGAATTCACGAAGGCCGCTGATGCCGACCCGCGCTTCGCCGAACCCCGGTTGATGTTGGCGGAGATCGCTGAGCGCCAGGGGAACGATGCGATGGCGATCCAGCGTTACAGGGAAGTGATGGGCATCTCTTCACGCATCTTCCCGGTGGCCCAACTGCACCTTGCGGATCTCGAATTCCGTGGTGGTCAGTACGCAGAGGCCGAGCAGCACTACAAGGCCTACCTGTCCGTTGAGGATGATCCACAACGCAAGGCCAGGGCCCGCCTTGGTCTGGACAATTGCGCCTTCGCGGCCACGGCGATCACGCGGCCGGTGCCCTTCGAGCCCGTGAACCTCGGGCCTGCGGTGAACAGCGCGGATCCCGAGTACTATCCGTGCATCACGGCGGACGACGGCACACTGATCTATACACGCAGGGTGAAGGATCCCGCCATTGTGCCGTGGGGCATGCAGGAGGATTTCATGGTGAGCCATCGCGGTGCCGATGGAGCGTGGCAGCCTGCGATGCCCGTGCCGACCGTCAATACGCGCCAGTACAACGAAGGGGCCGGAACACTTACTCCGGACGGAAGGTTCATCGTGTTCACCAAATGCGCCACGGAGGACGGATCCTACGGTGGCGACCTCCGGGGCCTGGGCAGTTGCGACCTCTTCATCAGTCGCAGGATCGGTGACCGCTGGACCGCGCCCGAGAACCTCGGTCCACCGGTGAATTCCCGGAACTGGGAGACCCAGCCCAGCATGGGCAGTGATGGCCGCACGCTTTACTTCATACGCGGTACCCAGGCCCGTGATGGCATCAAGAGCATGGACATCTATTCCACGGTGCTGCAGGATGATGATACCTGGAGCAAGCCGGAACCGCTCGGCCCCAACGTGAATACGCCTTATCAGGAGGAAAGCGTGCAGATCCATCCGGATGGCCGCACGCTCTATTTCAGCAGCAATGGCCACCCCGGCTTCGGTGGGTTGGACATCTACGTGAGCCGCAAGGATGCCAACGGCGCTTGGGGACAGGCGCTGAACCTGGGATATCCGATCAACACAGGAGCGGATGAGAACAGCCTTCTTGTGAGCGCGGATGGCCGTGTGGCCTATTTCGCCAGTGATCGCCCGGGTGGTGAAGGCGACCTCGATCTGTATTCCTTCGAATTGTACACGGAGGCCCGACCCCTGCCGGTGAGCTTCATTCGTGGCAAGGTCACCGATCGCACGAACGGCCGGCCGCTGGAGGCGGATGTGCAGTTGTACGATGTCACCAGCGGGGATCTTGCGACCGGTGCGTACAGCGACCCGAAGACCGGTGAGTTCCTGGTCTGCGTGCCCACCGGCCGGGAGTATGCGCTGAATGCCAGCAGTGATGGATACTTGTTCTTCTCGCAGAATTACGATGTGCCGGCCACCACTGCGGAACCGTACAACCTTGATGTGCCGTTGAGCCCGATCACCAGTGGCAGCGTCATCGCCTTGCGCAACGTCTTCTTCAACACGGCCAGTTACGAACTGCTTCCCGCATCGAACGCGGAATTGGGCAGGTTGGTGAAGTTGATGGAGGCGAATCCCTCATTGCGCATCGAACTCGGCGGGCATACCGACAATGTGGGCGCTGATGCGGCCAATATGACCCTGAGCGATCAACGTGCGAAGGCCGTGCGTGACTTCATCATTGCCAAAGGCATCGCTGCGGACCGGATCAGTGCCAGGGGCTACGGTGAGACCCGGCCGGTGGCCTCCAACGAGACCGAGGAAGGCAGGGCCCTGAACCGACGCACGGAAGTGACCGTGCTCTGATCAACGGTCCGAGGAAAGTTCCCCCGCACGCTGGCTTGCCGCGTTGATGGCCCGTTGCAACGTGCCGGCGAGGTCCTCTTGCGCAAATACCCTGAACGCCGCCTCTGTGGTGCCGCCCTTGCTCATCACGGCACGGATGAGTTGCTCCGGGGTCTCATCCACCTGCTCCATCAAGTGGTAGCTGCCCAGCATGGTCTGTTTCACGAGCGCATGCGCCACATGCGGTGCCAGCCCAAGGGCGATGCCGCTGTCGATCATGGTCCGTACGATATGAAAGAAGTAGGCCGGTCCGCTGCCGCTCAGGGCTGTTACGGGATCCAACAGCGATTCGTCAGCAAGGTGGATGGCCCTGCCTGTGCTGTTGAGCAATTGCTCGACCATGAGGGTCTGGTGCATGTTGAGTTCCGTAGCCGTGGCATAGGCCGTGATCCCCAGGCCGATCTGCGCAGGTGCGTTCGGCATGGCCCTCACGATCGTGGCGTGCCCCAGGCTGCGCCGGATGTCCTCCAGGGTCCTGCCGGCCATGATGGAGAGTACCACCTGCTCCGGCCGAAGGACCTTTGCAAGTTCCGGTGCCATGGCCGCGAAGTCCTGCGGCTTCACGGCGATGATGAGGATCTCCTTGGTGCTGAAATGCGCTTCGATGGATCCGCTCACGATACCGAGTCGGCCGAGTGCCGCATGCCTGTCGGGGTTACGCGCCACAAGGTGCAGGTCAGCATGATCCACCAACCCGTATTTCCTGAAACTGCGGGCGAAGGCGGTGCCCATGTTACCGCAGCCGATGATGCCGATCTTCATGATGCGAACCTAGACCCCATAGGGGCCAGGGAATGGAGGGCCGCGTGATCTTATTCAACCGGGCACGGTGGAAGTCCATTGGAATTGCCGGCCCATGTCGAGGATATTGAAGAACACCAGTACCAGGGCCAGTGCTGCAAGGAGGATCACCACGAATGTCCAACGCGTGCCGCCCTGTTCACGGATCTCGGCGATCAGCACTTATTCGACATGCACCGCCCGCTTCGCTGTCACATTGTTGATGCACCTCCGGGCATGCCAGTGGTATACGCGGTTCGCCACGAACCCCATGGCAAGGCCGTACGCAAGGGCCATTGCCCTCGCGAGCATCACTTCGAACGACCAACCGGCTTCGAAGAACCGCAGCAGACCCTGTTCCACCGTGGTCTCGACCGCCATCAGGATCACCACGCAAACAGAAACGAGATACATCCTGCGATAGAGGATCCACATGAAGCCGAGCAGGAAAGCCTCCCAATGGAAGTTCGGCCAGCGACCGCGCCGCACACGTTCCAACTGCCGCATGTAATGGTCCGCATTCCTGCCGAAGAAAGCACGCCAATGCGCATCCGGTATATCGTTCCAAGTGCCCTCCATCAGGAGCTTCCGGAAACGAATTTCAACCCGATGATCGAAGCGATAAGTGTGAACAGGAAGAACAGACGCCAGAAGGCCGCTGGCTCCTTGAAGAGGATGATGCCCACCAGTACCGTACCCGCCGCACCGATGCCGGTCCACACGGCATAGGCGGTGCCGATGGGCAATGTCAGCGACGCTCTGTACAAGAGGAACATGCTGATCCCCAGACTCACGAAAAAGCCCGCCATCCACCATGCGGCTATCGTGCCCGTCGCTTCCTTGGCCTTGCCCAGACAGGTGGCGAATCCCACCTCGAACAGACCTGCGATGACCAGTAGGACCCAACTCATGAGCTCAATGTGTTCCTTCCGTTCGAGCGGTGACCGCGATCAACACACCCAGGTCGCCATCCGGTTGTTCAACACCTGCTTCAGGGATGTACGCCTTGCTCACGGAACCATCGAGGTACAGTGCATCCGTGCACCCTTGTTCGATGAACCAATTGGCGAAGTCGTGAAAGTTGATCGGGCGCAAGCTGATGCCGAAGACCACTTCACCATTCGCCCGGATACCCACACCATTCCGCACGTACAGGTTGTTCGAACCGGGCGTGAAAAGTCCATTGATCGCGCGGTCCACGACCAGCATCGGTCCGGATTGTGTCGCGTATGCGACAATTTCCTCGGGGTACGTGTCTTCAGTGCTGCGCACGAACGCATGACCATCCGCATGCACGCCGAAGACTCCATTCGGTTGCAGGTGGAAATTGCCATACCCCTGCTGCCTGCGGTTGATGGGATGCAGTTCAACGCCATTCTCCACATACCAACCCACCGGCGCATGATCGCTGTCGAACATTCCGCCATTCATGGCGAACAACAGCGTGCCACCGGATGCTTCCACGATGGTCCGCAATGTGCCGATGTTGCCGATCACACTGTCGTTCGTAGTGCGCCAGTGCATGGAAATAGGTTCGTGCAGGGGGACCACAACGCGCATGGCGATCGGGGAAGGAGTGGGGTGTGAACCCAGGAAGAACGCCAGCAGCAACGGTACCATGGCCTGCCTGGTGGCACTCCGGAAAGGGGCGGAACGTTCTCCCTGGCACATGGTCAAAGTCCGATGTCGATCCCGCACATCGCCCCTGCGCCGCGCATCCTGCCCATGAGGAAACCCGGCAGGTGAGGTGTGCCGATGTTCACACGAATGCGATCGCCCACCTTGATCCGGGTGGCGGCTCCGACCCGCAGGCCACCGAAGCCGCCATAACCGAGGCTTCCGGCAAGGAGCGCCCGTTGACCGATCCGATGGGATGAACTGATGCACACCATGGGAACATAGCCGGGGAGGTTGCGTTGGTCGATGGTGATGGTGGCGTTCCAACGACCGGTGAGGCACATGGTCATCGATCCGCTTGCGCGGAAGGGAAGGAGTGTGGTACGGCCTCCAGTGCGGTAACGCAATCCGAAAGTGTCCAGCAACTGGGCTTCACCAGTGAGTGCGGCATCCAGGTCGAACAGATCGGCGACCCTGAATCCCTCGAAGATCACCAGGGTATCCTTCTCGATCCGTACCGCGTTCGCATTCCATCGCACGAAGCCAAGGTCCTGTATCTCCATGGCGAACGTGGTGGGTCGTGTCTTTCGTTTCGCGCGTATCTCCCATCGCCCGGAAACGGCGGCTCCGAGCCCATTGCCGCTGCCCAGTGAACTGGTGGCGGTATCGCTTTGGAAGAGGTCACCCAGGATGTTGGCCCTGAGGACACGGCCATCTTCACCGGTGAAAAGCCCGCCCCACTTCAGATCCACTTGTGATATGGAACGGCCCGTGACCAGATCGATGCGTACGAACGAATTGGACCGCGCGTCCCGAATGCCCGCGCCGAGCGAACCATAACGGACCTGCTCGTACGCGGATGGGCCCAGGTCCGCGCGGGTGCCTTCGAAGGAGGCGTTGCCGAAGAATGTGACGTCGTACAGGTCATCCGTGAAGCGTATGCCCATGTGCTCCTGGTAGGCAATGCTCACGATCGGCCGCCAGTTCCGGTGGCCCAGGAAACAGTCCCTGCCGGTCCAGGTGAGCCGGCTCTCCAGGTCATATCCCGCGCTGTTTCGCGGCTTTTCCCTGATGGCATCCAGCGAGCGCTGCCGCAGTTCCCGCTCCAGGTATCCACCTTGCAGCAATTTGAGCGGGAGTTCGTTGTAAATGGTGTTCGCGTTGTGGTCGAACGATGCGAATGCCTCCACGCGATGGTTCCAGCGTCCCGGGTGGTCGATCACGCTGTCCGTGGGCAGGACCGGGAATTGCCCCGATGCGTCGAGTCCGATGCCTAGGAGAAGGAAGGGGAGGAGGGACCTACTCATCCCCGTTCACCAGGTAATGTGCTCCAGCCGCGATCTTCACGTCCATTCGGTACGAATCCAGGATCCTGACATGCTGGGCCTGGTCCGCGGTGTTGAAGATCGCACGAAGGCGCAATCGATTCCCTGCATAAAGCAGGTCGATACCGTCCGCATCCAACTGTGCATCCGCTCGCGAGTCCACGGAATGCTGCACCACGCCGTTCGCACCCAGCACACCTGAGGCGATGAGCCCTTGCAACGGCACCGCCCGCACCACCTGGCCCTCGGCATCGACGATATCCATCTGGAACCGTGCACTGAATGGAAATCCATTGGTGGCGAATATTCTCAGGTCGCCGCTTTGCAGGCCGTGCGCATCCTCGGTGCCGGGCAGGTCCACGTCGAGGATCTTCTCCAGGGTCAGTTCATTGGCGATCACACGCAAGGGCACCTCCAGCTCCAGTGTTGCTCGCAACTTGCTGTCATAGTAGAGGAAGTCGTTCCCATTGCTGATGTCGCCGAGCGGGTTCAGGTGGAGGTCCAGTTCGTACGTGACCTGGTCCGGCAGTGTCTCCAGGAAAACATCGACGTTGCTGTCGGTGTTGTCCATCGTGGTGGTGTAAACACTGGGCGCATATCCGTTGCCAAGGTCCACAGCACGGTTCAGGTTCACCGGGCCTTGGAAGATGGTATGGCTCAGGTCCACGGAGGCACCGTTGTGGCTGTTCATGGCGCGCAGGTGGTCCAGTCGCACTTGCACGTCCACACCAACGCCGTTCTCCACCCGCAGCTTCAACGAGACATCATCCACATCCAGGGTGCCGTTCACCACGTTCGCGAACAGGTCCAGGTCGCTCTCCTCCGGTCCGATGTGGATCGTGCGATCGCCGAAATAGCCCTTTGCATATTGTGGGATCAACCCGCTGTAGGTGATCTCTGCGACCACGCTGTCCCCTTCATTCACCGTGGCGCCGCTTCCATTCGGATCGAGCAACAGATCGATGGATGTGGCCAATGTGTTCACATCGTTGTACGCAGGCCCACGGAGGTCGAATACCGATCCCGCAAGATCGCGGGACTGGGTGGAGTAGGTGGGGTTGCTGAGGCTTCCCGGTCCCACTTCGCTAGTGATGGAATTGGTGCCATCCGGGAATGTGGAGCCCGGCAAGCGGAACGTTCCGATGATGGCACTCATGATCTCATTCCGCAAGCGCATGCGAAGGGTCCCTTCCCGCAGGATCAAGGAGCGCAGATAGAGATCCTCCAGGTCGAAACGCGTAAGGTCGTTCTGTGAGGTGAAGGGGAAACCAGCAGGCAGGTTCACCGAGCCCTGGCCGTTCGCGAGCCCGGCCCCGTAGAAGAAGGTGGTGTCCGGAGCCTTCAGCACGGTGTCCATGTCAACCGCGAACAACTGGCTCTGGTACAGCAGTGTCACAGACCCGTCGCTGGAGACATCGAGCAACGTATCATCGATCAGGTCCCCGATCGTGAAGGTGGTATTGACCAGCGGCGCCAGCAGGTCCACGTCCCATTGGGCGGGACCATCCTCCTTGGAGCAACCCATGGCACTGATCAACGTCCCTGCAATAAGGGAGGCAACCCATAACTTGGTCCCAGTGTATCTCATCCGGAGGCAAATTACGTCCCGTTCGCTTGTCGATGAGGTGCACGATGGTCCGCGAACATTTTATTCCTTGAGGTCGTCGGGCCGTTGGAGATGTTGTTGAAACGAGGCATACTGGTTCCGTGGCTGTTGAGCGGTGCGCTGATGTTCGGGCTCTCGTACCTCTGGCACGGGATCGCCCTGCGCGACTTTGCGGAACTGAAGGTTCCGCTGGCCCTTTACCTGGCATTGGCGGCCATCGTTTACCTGGTGATCGGTCTTGGGATCACCCTCATCACGCACAAGGCGATCGAGTACGAGTGGATCTCACTGAAAAGGGCTTTCCCATTGATGACCATGTTGTTGAGCGCTGCGGTCGGCTTCTTCGTGTACCTGGTCATCTTCGTTCTGGGAATGTCCTTCGCGAAGCACGATGTGGTGCACGTGGCCGTGGATGTGATCTGGCAGATGTTCGAGCAGAGCCTCGGTGGCCTTGCGGTGAGCCTTGGCATCATCTACGACATGCGCGAGCGTTTCCTGGAGCAGGAGCGCGCAAGTTGACGATCGGACGCGGTGCGGCCTATCCGTACCGATCCCCCCACAAGCGCTTCAACAGTGCGGCGAACTCCTGTTCCTTCCTGTTCTCCCCTGGCACATAGAACGACCTTCCACGGATCGCTTCCGGAAGGAAGTCCTGTTCCACGAAGTTGCCCGCTCCATCGTGACTGTAGCCATATCCTTGTCCGTAGCCCATCTCCTTCATGAGCTTGGTCGGCGCATTGCGCAAGGGCAGCGGAACGGGCAGGTCCCCGCTCCTGCGTACCTCGGCCTGCGCGCCACCGATCGCCAGGTAGCTGGCGTTGCTCTTGGGTGAACAGGCCAGGTAGATCGCACACTGACCGAGGATGATCCGGCCCTCAGGCCAGCCGATCATCTGCACCGCCTGCATCGTGGTGGTCGCCATCAACAACGCATTGGGGTTCGCATTGCCGATGTCCTCGCTGGCCAGGATCACCATGCGCCGGGCAATGAACAACGGATCTTCGCCACCCTCCACCATGCGGGCAAGCCAATAGACCGCCGCGTTGGGGTCACTGCCGCGCATGCTTTTGATGAAGGCGCTGATGATGTCGTAGTGCTGCTCGCCCTGCTTGTCGTACCGCGCTGTTGTATTCTGGACCACTTCCGTGACCAGGGCATCCGTGATCAGGCGCCTGCCGTCCGGTGATGGCGTCGCGGCTTTGGCGCACAATTCGAAAGTGTTCAACAGTCGCCTGGCATCGCCACCGCTCGCGCGCAAGAGCGCACGGGTCTCCTGAAGGTCGATCCGCATCGCCTTCATGCGCTCATCCTTACCCATGGCCCGTTCCAGCAATTGAAGGAGGTCCGCTTCGCTGAGGTGCTCGAGCACATACACCTGGCACCGTGAGAGCAACGCGGAGATGACCTCGAAGCTGGGATTCTCGGTGGTCGCGCCGATAAGGGTGATGGTGCCCTTCTCCACGGCGCCTAATAGTGAATCCTGTTGAGCCTTGCTGAAACGATGGATCTCATCGATGAACAGGACCGCACTGCGCGAGAACAACCCGCTCCCGGCCGCCTTCTCGATCACCTCTCGCACATCCTTCACGCCGCTGCTGATCGCACTCAACGTGTGGAAAGGGCGATCGGATCGCGCGGCAATGAGCCTGGCAAGCGTGGTCTTGCCGACACCAGGCGGCCCCCAGAGGATCATGCTCGGCAGCAGCCCTCCACCAAGGGCTTTGCGAAGCACTCCGTCCTTGCCGACGAGATGTGCCTGTCCCACCACCTCGTCGAGGTCTTCGGGTCGCATTCGTTCCGCCAGCGGTGCTTGCACATCCATGGGAGCGCGAATTTACCGTGCCGCCAGCACCGAAAGCGGAAACCCCCGCTGGTGGGCGGGGGCTTCTGCTGGCTTTGGCATGGATCAAGGTTGATGGAACAGCCGTCCGTGTTCCTCGATACCGTTGAGGGTGACACGATAGATGAACGCGCCGCTGCTGTTCTTCACGGGTCGGAAGATCGCTTGAACGGGCTGTCCTTCGCTGACATGAGCGTTGAACAGTTCGGCCACACGACGACCTTGCAGGTCGGTCACTTCAATGGTGGCATGCCCGGTCTCGGTCGCGGTGAACCGGATCACGCTCTCATCGCGGAATGGGTTCGGCGCGACGTTCACCAGCATCTTACCACCAACACCGTTGTTGCTGCCCATGAAGGGTAGCTTGTGGTTGTCCACGTGGATCAACTGGTCCACGGTCGTGGCATTTCCGCAATCATCGGTCGCGGTCCATGTCCTGGTGATGGTATAGGATGCCTTGCACCCATCGCCGGTCTTGGTCTCCATCATGGTCACGTCCACTTGATCACTGCACGCATCTACTGCTGTGCATTCAATGGGCGCAGGTATGGTGTAACAGTCCACAGTGATGTCCTGCGGTATGCACTGGAACACCGGTCCCTGGGTGTCCACTACGGTGATGGTCTGGGCCATCGTCGCGTTGTTGCCGCAGTTGTCCGTGGCACTCCAGGTACGAACAAGTGTGTATGCACCTGCGCACTGGCCGGGAATGATGGTCTCCTCGAGGTGCACCTCAACGTTCGGGTCGCAGCCGTCGAACGCTTCCACCTTCGGGGCCTTCGGTATTGCAGTGCATTCCACCGTAACATCCGCAGGCACTCCGTTCAGGTCAGGTGCCTCCATGTCCACGACGCTGATCTCCTGCACCGCACTGCCTACGTTGCCGCAATCATCCTCGGACCAATACGTGCGACGGATGAGGTAGCTGCCGGGGCAGTCACCGGCGATGTATTCATCATCCACCATCACCGGATACGCCTCCTTGCAGGCATCGGTTGCCCACACGGCATCGCTTGCCTCAGGCACATGAGCGCAACTCACTAGCACGTCCGCTGGGATGTTCATGATCATCGGCGGCTGGGTGTCGACAACGGTGATGGTCTGTATGCAGATCTCAACAGCACCCGTGGCATCGGTGGCGGTCCAGGTGCGCACCAGGGTGTAAGGGCAGCTGCCGAACCATTCATCGCGCCATCCAACGGTCACTTCAGGGCACTCCTCGCTCTTCCGGAAGATCGGGTGACCCACGTCATAGGGGTGATCCGAGGTGCCACATTCGATGGTCACATCCGGTCCACATGAAATGATCAGCGGCGGGCATTTGTCGCAATCGTTCTCGGTCACGCTAACAGTAAAGCTCGCACTGCATCCATTGGAGGCCGTCACCGTCACTGTGTAGTCGCCGACGGTATTCACGATCGGATCCTGGGCCATACTGCTGAAGCCATTCGGGCCGGTCCATGCATACGTCGCACCGCTCGCATCGCTGAAGCTGGTGAGTTGGAGGGTGCCGCTGTCACAATCCAGCATTCCGCCGGTGGCGCTTACTTCAGGAGCGTTGGCATCCAACATCACCTCCGCAGAAGCCATGCTGGTGCAGCCGTTGGCACCGGTCACGGTCAGGTCGTAGGTGCCTGCGACGGTCACGGTCGGGTTCTGCTCATTGCTGGTGAAGCCGTTGGGCCCGGTCCAGGCGAAGGTTCCGTTGCCGGTTCCCATCAGCGTGACCTCCAGCACGTCGCAGTTCAGCGTGCCGCCTTGAGCTACAGCACCAGGAACGGTGTTGTCGAGCAGTACTTCCGCAGAAGCCATGCTGGTGCAGCCGTTGGCACCGGTCACGGTCAGGTCGTAGGTGCCCGCGACGGTCACGGTCGGGTTCTGCTCATTGCTGGTGAAGCCGTTGGGCCCGGTCCAGGCGAAGGTTCCGTTGCCGGTTCCCATCAGCGTGACCTCGAGCACATCGCAGTTCAGCGTGCCGCCTTGTGCGGTAGCACCCGGCGCATCGCTATCGAGGATCACCTCGGCGCTGGCCATGCTGGTGCAGCCGTTGGCACCGGTCACCGTCAGGTTGTAGGTGCCTGCGACGGTCACGGTCGGGTTCTGCTCATTGCTGGTGAATCCGTTGGGTCCGGTCCAGGCGAAGGTTCCGTTGCCGGTGCCCATCAGCGTGACCTCGAGCACATCGCAGTTCAGCGTGCCGCCTTGTGCGGTAGCACCCGGCGCATCGCTATCGAGGATCACCTCGGCGCTGGCCATGCTGGTGCAGCCGTTAGCACCGGTCACGGTCAGGTCGTAGGTGCCCGCGACGGTCACGGTCGGGTTCTGCTCATTGCTGGTGAAGCCGTTGGGGCCCATCCAGCTGAAGGAACCGTTGCCGGTGCCCATCAGCGTGACCTCCAGCACATCGCAGTTCAGCGTACCGCCTTGTGCGGTAGCACCCGGCGCATCGCTATCGAGGATCACCTCGGCGCTGGCCATGCTGGTGCAGCCGTTAGCACCGGTCACCGTCAGGTTGTAGGTGCCTGCGACGGTCACGGTCGGGTTCTGCTCATTGCTGGTGAATCCGTTGGGGCCCATCCAGCTGAAGGAACCGTTGCCGGTGCCCATCAGCGTGACCTCCAGCACATCGCAGTTCAGCGTACCGCCTTGTGCGGTAGCACCCGGCGCATCGCTATCGAGGATCACCTCGGCGCTGGCCATGCTGGTGCAGCCGTTAGCACCGGTCACCGTCAGGTTGTAGGTGCCTGCGACGGTCACGGTCGGGTTCTGCTCATTGCTGGTGAATCCGTTGGGTCCGGTCCAGGCGAAGGTTCCGTTGCCGGTTCCCATCAGCGTGACCTCCAGCACATCGCAGTTCAGCGTGCCGCCTTGTGCGGTAGCACCCGGCGCATCGCTATCGAGGTCCTTCTGCGAAGCCATGCTGGTGCAGCCGTTGTCACCGGTCACGGTCAGGTTGTAGGTGCCTGCGACACTTGCCGTCGGGTTCTGCTCATTGCTGGTGAAGCCGTTGGGCCCGGTCCAGGCGAAGGTTCCGTTGCCGGTGCCCATCAGCGTGACCTCCAGCACGTCGCAGTTCAGCGTGCCGCCTTGAGCTACAGCACCAGGAACGGTGTTGTCGAGCAGTACTTCCGCAGAAGCCATGCTGGTGCAGCCGTTGGCACCGGTCACGGTCAGGTCGTAGGTGCCCGCGATGGTCACGGTCGGGTTCTGCTCATTGCTGGTGAATCCGTTGGGCCCGGTCCAGGCGAATGTTCCGTTGCCGGTACCCATCAGCGTGACCTCCAGCACATCGCAGTTCAGCGTACCGCCTTGAGCTACAGCACCAGGAGCGGTGTTGTCGAGCAGCACTTCCGCAGAAGCCATGCTGGTGCAGCCGTTGGCACCGGTCACGGTCAGGTTGTAGGTGCCCGCGACGGTCACGGTCGGGTTCTGCTCATTGCTGGTGAAGCCGTTGGGCCCGGTCCAGGCGAAGGTTCCGTTGCCGGTGCCCATCAGCGTGACCTCCAGCACATCGCAGTTCAGCGTGCCGCCTTGTGCGGTAGCACCCGGAGCATCGCTATCGAGGATTACCTCGGCGCTGGCCATGCTGGTGCAGGCGTTTGCACCGGTCACCGTCAGGTTGTAGGTGCCCGCGACACTTACCGTCGGGTTCTGCAATGCACTAGTGAAGCCGTTGGGTCCGGTCCAGGCGAAGGTTCCGTTGCCGGTGCCCATCAGCGTGACCTCGAGCACATCGCAGTTCAGCGTGCCGCCTTGTGCGGTAGCACCCGGCGCATCGCTATCGAGGATCACCTCGGCGCTGGCCATGCTGGTGCAGGCGTTTGCACCGGTCACCGTCAGGTTGTAGGTGCCCGCGACACTTACCGTCGGGTTCTGCAATGCACTAGTGAAGCCGTTGGGCCCGGTCCAGGCGAAGGTTCCGTTGCCGGTTCCCATCAGCGTGACCTCCAGCACATCGCAGTTCAGCGTGCCACCTTGAGCTACAGCACCAGGAACGGTGTTGTCGAGCAGTACTTCCGCAGAAGCCATGCTGGTGCAGCCGTTTGCACCGGTCACGGTCAGGTTGTAGGTGCCCGCGACGGTCACGGTCGGGTTCTGCTCATTGCTGGTGAAGCCGTTGGGCCCGGTCCAGGCGAATGTTCCGTTGCCGGTTCCCATCAGCGTGATCTCCAGCACGTCGCAGTTCAGCGTGCCGCCTTGAGCTACAGCACCAGGAACGGTGTTGTCGAGGATCACTTCCGCAGAAGCCATGCTGGTGCAGCCGTTTGCACCGGTCACGGTCAGGTTGTAGGTGCCCGCGACGGTCACGGTCGGGTTCTGCTCATTGCTGGTGAAGCCGTTGGGCCCGTCAGGCGAAGGTTCCGTTGCCGGTTCCCATCAGCGTGACCTCCAGACATCGCAGTTCAGCGTACCGCCTTGAGCACAGCACCGGAGCGGTGTGTCGAGCAGCACTTCCGCAGAAGCCATGCTGGTGCAGCCGTTTGCACCGGTCACGGTCAGGTTGTAGGTGCCCGCGACGGTCACGGTCGGGTTCTGCTCATTGCTGGTGAAGCCGTTGGGCCCGGTCCAGGCGAAGGTTCCGTTGCCGGTTCCCATCAGCGTGACCTCCAGCACATCGCAGTTCAGCGTGCCGCCTTGAGCTACAGCACCAGGAACGGTGTTGTCGAGCAGCACTTCCGCAGAAGCCATGCTGGTGCAGCCGTTTGCACCGGTCACCGTCAGGTTGTAGGTGCCCGCGACGGTCACGGTCGGGTTCTGCTCATTGCTGGTGAAGCCGTTGGGCCCGGTCCAGGCGAATGTTCCGTTGCCGGTTCCCATCAGCGTGACCTCGAGCACATCGCAGTTCAGCGTGCCGCCTTGTGCTGTTGCACCAGGAACGGTGTTGTCGAGCAGCACTTCCGCAGAAGCTTCGTTCGTGCAACCATTGCTCGGGTCGGTCACCGTCAAGGTGTACGTGCCGGCTTCCGTTGCCGTGACGTTCTCATCCGTGCTGGCGAATCCGTTCGGTCCGGACCAGCTGAAGGTCGCTCCGTTCGTGGTACTTCCGCCTTCAAGCTGCACACTCAACACCGTGCAGGTGAGGGTGCCACCGCCATTCACGCTAACGTTCGGCGCTGTGGTGTTCATGGTCACGCTCATAGCGTCGCTTGCTGAACATCCCGTTTGCGTGTTCGTGATCGTCAGGGTGTAGGTGCCGCCGGAATTCACGGTCGGGGTGAGGGTGTTCGCGCCGTTCAGGATGTTCCCACCGTTGGTGGCCACCCAGCTGTATTCGCCTGCGGTCCCGGAACCACTCAATGCGATCTGCGGCCCGGTGGTGCAGTTGATCACGGCATCCGTTCCAGCACTCACATTGGGAAGCCCCGTGCTGGGTACATCCACCGCGATGTTCACCTGGCATTGATTGGCATCGGTAATGGTCACGGTATAGCTACCACCGGGCACGCCGTTGATCGTGGTACCACTGCCTCCGTTGCTCCACGCATAGGTGTACGGACCGGTGCCCCCGGTGCCTTGCGCACTGGCGCTTCCGTTGGCATTGCTGCATGTGGCGGCAGTGCTACTGGTCTGACCACCGAGCTGCGTGGGTTCGGTGATCTGCACGCTGGTCTCCGCGCTGCAATTATTGAGGTCCGTGACCGTAACCGTATAAGTGCCTGGAGCAAGACCCGTTGCGGTCTGTCCGGTCTGCCCGTCGCTCCATGCGTAGGTGAAGGGTGCCTGCCCATCGGCGGTCGCCGTGGCCGTGCCGTTGGCAAAGCCGTTGCAGGTTACATTCGACCGTGTGGTCGAGGCACTCATGATGCGGACGGTCACGACCTGGTCCGCCGCACCGGCGAGAATGCAGGCATCACCGCCGATGATGCGCCGGATGTATGTCGTTTCATCGATCGCGCCGATCGCACTGCCAGGCAGGTCCTGCCCGATCTGACCGGGGATGTTCGCCCAATTCACGCTATCGGAGCTGATCTGCCACTGGTAGGTGGCGGCCGAAGGGAATGTCGGATAGTTCGATGCACTGTTGTTGCGTACGATCGTCGGTAACGTGTAGTTGGGGACCGATCCCGTGATATCCCCGGGCACACTGCCGGCACAGATCGCCGTGCCGGTGTAATTGATGCTGTTCCCCAGCAGGTCCGGCGGGTTGGCCCACACGACCAATCCAGGTTCGTACCGTGAAGTGGAGCTGTTCTTGGTGGTATTCAACGCGCCCTGGGTCAACGGCAGGTTGTTGCTGCGTGCGGTGACGATCGTGTAGATGCGGCAGTTGCTGAACTTGATGCCGCGCTCACCAACGGGGTCATAATCGTCCGCGCTGCCGCCATAGTAGGTGCTGAACTCAAGGGCGCTCAGGTCGCTTTCCAGCTTGAAGAATACCTTGTCGTTGCTGCCGTTGTTGGAGGCCTGCAGCGGTACGTTGGGTGAACCTGTGACCGGGAAGTTCGTGCTGTTCGTGTATCCGAAGACGTACACATCATTGTTCTCGTCCAGGTTCAGCCCCATCATGTTCACTTCATTGCTGGAACCACCCACGTAAGTGCCACCAAGGAAGGTCTGGTCCACGGTCATCCGCGCCACATAAAGGTCGTTGCTCCCGTTGTGGCTGTTGTCCCACACACCGGATGCCGATATGTTCGCCGCGCTCAAGCCTTCGGTCACCCCCCCGAAGTAGATCTCGGACCGGGTCGTATTGAAGGCCATGCACAGCAGGTTGGCATCATCACCACTTGCTGAGGAAAAATAGGAACTCCAGCTGGTCGCACCGGCACCGGTCAGTCGCTGGATGAAGCCTGCACTCGATCCGCCCCGTGTGCTTTGCCGTGGGCTTACCGTGGGGAAGTTGGTGCTGCTCGTGTTGCCTCCGACGAAGAGGTCACCGCTTACCGGATCGTGCAACATGATGCTGCCCTGGTCGGTGCCCGAGCCGCCGTAGTTGCGCATCCAGACAAGGGAGGAAAGGTCCTGATCCAGGCGGAACAGGAGTACATCGCTGCCTCCGTTGTTGGTATTGCTCGCGCCACTTCCTCCGTTCAAGGTCGACAGATTGGTGCTCGTTGTGCTGCCCACCACGAACACATCGCCATTGGCCGCTGTGCGCAGATCGTAGGAATCGTCAGTGCCGTTGCCGCCGATGACCGCGGCCTTGATCGAGTTGCCAGCGGTATTGATCTTCAGCACGAACACGTCGTTGCCTGATTGCGACTGCTGATCGATACTGCTTCCGGAGAAGGCCGGTCCGCCGATCAATGGGAAGTTCGTGCTGCCGGTGTAGCCCGTGATGTAGAGGTTCCCATCAGGACCCTGCTCCATGGCATACGGATTGTCATCGTTGTTACCTCCGATGTAGGTCTGCCACACCCGGGTGCCGCTGCCGCCCACCGTTGCAGGTTCGAGGTACTTGCCTACGATCATCTCCAGGTTTCCATTGGCGCTGGTATCGAACGCACCTACGGTGATCTGGTCCGTAGTGCCCACTACGCGGGCCACCACATAGATGGCTCCATCACTGGGGTCCACCCAGATGCAGTGGCCGTGGTTGTCGCCACTGCTGTTCGTGTTCACCCAGGTGGCCCAGCGCATCGCGATCGGGTCGATCACAAGGGGCTGGGTCTTGTCGTAGGCGCCAAGCTCGAACCGCACCACGTTCTTGTCCATCACGACGTAGCGCGCTTCCACGGTGGTCTCACGACCGTTGTTGCGCTGGTAAACGAATGGGGCCGGGTAGTTCATGTCGCCAAGGCTGGTATGCATCACCAGTTCCCCCTTTTCGTTCACCCACGCACGGTCGATACCTTTCAGTTCGATCGCGATGCGTGCAGGATCACTTCCGGGTTTGCAGATGATGTCATACTCCAACGAGCCATCGGCCGCCGGGTAGTAACGCACATCGGTACCTTGGTATACATCGCGGTACCATACTTCCTGGAAGCTGTTCACGCCGGTGGCATGCGACCCCTTGTTCCCGAGGAAGTAGTTGTTCACCACCGCATGGGCTTGGGCGCTCTCGATGCGCATCCCGGGCGAGGCATTCAGGAAGTGGAACATCCATCCATGACCCCGTTGTTGCCATTTCAATGGGCGGTGCGGAAGGCCGCGCTGGATCTCCGCCTCGATGGCGATGCCCTCCTGGGCCCTTGCCTCGAGTGCGTCCGGGTCGAAGGCCGTTACGATCATGCCCTCGCTGGTGGCCACGGCCTGTCCCATCGGGAAGTCGGCGCGGTAAAGCACCGTGGGCCCGAACTGGCCCATGTTCCGCACGAAATGGATCTCCTGGTCGTGCCGGTTGAGCAGGTCGTCAATGCCTTCATGCGCGTGATCGTGCCGAGCCGGACCGGGCTGCACGATGTCGCGACCACGATGGGCGAGCTGCCCGAGGGCGGTCGCTTGCAGTAGGACCGCACACAGGAATGTGCTGAGCACATGCCGGTGCATGGAGAGAGCGGTTTTTCGCATGTTCATCGGGTTGTTATGGAAGTGTTCGTAAGGGTTGGAGCAGGCTCATCCTGGGCGACGGCCCGCCCGCAGATGAGGAGTGCGAGGATCAAGCAAAGGCCGATCAGTTCCCGGTCCAACCATGGACGATCGGTCGATCGACTTGCCGCTGCAAGAGCGGACTTCCCTGTTCGTGTGGATCGCATGTGCTTGTTCGGTGAGTGGCCGAGCAAGTCCGGAGGTCAGTTGCTGAAGAGCGATCCCAGTAACAGCCGGGCAAACGTATGGCGGACATCCAGCGGCTGTCAAGTTTCGTCGACAAATTGTAGTGGTCCGTCGAACGAATGAGGGTCTTTATCTTGCCTGTGGACAGGTTGCCCGGGGCGAATGGACCGCGCTGTTCAAAACTTTATTCGACAGGAAATTTGGCGATCCCGGAAGTTGATGTTTAATTGTGCGTCAGTTCAATGACGAAAATATCGTCAATGTCGGGAGCCAATGTCGGTGACCGATGTGATCGAGAGCCGTCACGACACCACTAACCAATCGATACATGGCCACAGAGATCAACAAGGAAAAGCTGAAAGCCCTTCAGCTCACCATGGACAAGATGGAGAAGACCTTCGGCAAGGGCGCGGTGATGAAACTCGGGGACGACGCCATCGAACAGGTGGAAACGATCCCGACCGGCTCCATCGGCCTCGACCTGGCCTTGGGTATCGGGGGGTATCCGAAAGGACGCATCATCGAGATCTATGGTCCGGAATCGTCCGGGAAGACCACGCTCGCCATCCATGCGATCGCAGAAGCGCAGCGAAAAGGTGGCATCGCCGCCATCATCGATGCGGAACATGCATTCGACCGCGTTTACGCGGAAAGCCTGGGTGTGGACACCGAGAACCTGCTGATCAGCCAGCCGGACAATGGTGAACAGGCCCTGGAGATCGCCGACAACCTGATCCGCTCCGGTGCCATCGACATCATCGTGATCGACAGTGTGGCCGCACTCACCCCACGGGCCGAGATCGAAGGGGAGATGGGGGACAGTGCCGTGGGCATGCAAGCACGATTGATGAGCAAAGCACTCCGCAAACTCACCGGCACCATCAACAAGACCGGCTGCTGCTGCATCTTCATCAACCAGTTGCGCGAAAAGATCGGTGTCATGTTCGGCAACCCGGAGACCACCACCGGCGGTAACGCATTGAAATTCTATGCGTCCATCCGTCTGGACATTCGACGTGCAACACAGATCAAGGACGGTGAGAATGCCGTGGGCAATCGCACCCGCGTGAAAGTGGTCAAGAACAAGCTGGCCCCGCCATTCCAGAAGACGGAGTTCGACATCATGTACGGAAAAGGGATCAGCAAGACCGGCGAGATCATCGACATGGGCGTGGATCTGGGCATCGTCAAGAAAAGTGGATCCTGGTTCAGCTACGAGGACAACAAGCTGGGGCAGGGGCGCGACATGGTCCGACAACTCCTCGAGGACAACCTCGAACTTTGTGAGGAGATCGAACTGAAGATCAAGGAAGCGGTGAAGAAGACCGGGGAACCGGTCACTGCCTGACGAATAGTACCGCCTACTTTTGAAGGCCCTGACGAGGAGTGCGTCGGGGCCTTCGCTTTTGTGATACATGCACATGCACCGAACTCCCCGAACGATCATTGCAGTGGCCCTCCTTGGCGCCTGCACGGGCGTCGCGCCTACAGATCCGCTTCCCGAGAATGGAGATCCCTTCGCTGCTGAACTGGCCGCGGTCGAGGCCCGGATCCTTGCTTCACCGAACGATGCAGAGGCATTCGCTGACCGCGCTCGGCTACAGGAGCGCAGGGACAGCCTGGTGCTTGCCATGAACGATTGGAAGCGGGCGATCGCCCTGGATACGTCCAATGCCGAACATCGCATCGCTCTGGCGGACCTCTACTACCGGAAGATCCAACTGCCTCAAGCCGAGGAGCAGTTGCGCAATGCGATCCGTTCCGCACCGCTCATGACCGAGCCGAAGCTCAAACTTGCCGAACTGAAGCTGGTCCAACGCCAGTACCAGGAGGCCATGGACCTCACCAATGATGCGCTGCGCATCGACCAGCATCACGCGAGGGGATATTACCTCAAAGGTTGGATCTACAAGGAGACCGGCGATACGACCAAGGCCATCAGCAGCTACCGGACCGCCGTGGAGCAGGATCCCATGTTCTTCGAGCCCCTCATGGAGCTTGGTCTTTTGCATTCCGACCGCCACGATGCACTCGCCATGGATTATTTCAATTCTGCATTGGCCATCCGGCCGGCAAGCACGGAGGCACTCTACGGAAAAGGCATGTTCGCACAAGAGAATGACATGGACAGTGTTGCGCTGGAGTGCTACGCGCGGATCAAGGTGATCGATGACAGGAATGCGCTGCCGTGGTACAACACCGGGTACATCCTGTTGGATCACCAAGGGCGCACCACCGAAGCGAGGGAGCAGTTCACCACCGCCATCGAACTCCTGCCGACCTACGCCCAGGCCTATTACAATCGGGGGCTCACCTACGAACTGGAGTCACGGTTGGACAGTGCATACGGCGACTACAGAAAGGCACTCGCATTGCGACCCGACATGACGCTCGCTGCGGAAGGGCTGGGCCGGCTGCAACGCAAGGGCTTGCAGGTCACCCCCTGATCTTACCGGCGCTTTCGTTGCTTCGGTAGGTTCCAGACCAACGAACCGCGGTGGAGTACGGCGAATCGTTGGACGAGCAGTTTCCCGGCGGTGTGCACGCGCAAGGTCCAGGTCCCGGCGCGAAGGTTCCCAAGGTCCATGTCATGGAATTCCAATGGGCCGTAAGTGCGCACCACATTGCCACGGGCGTTGAGCACATCCACTTGGAGGGCATCTTCCGGGACCACAGCGTCCATCTTACCCTGCACCGGACCCTCGATGAGGCCTACACGTGGGGCATCAGCGGTGTGCGGCATGGGGCGGGAAGGCACATACGCGATAAGCCCGTCCTGCTGGGCCATGGCACTGCTTGCGACGAATGCCGCTATCACCGTGATGATCTGTGGTCCGAATGACATGCCCCCTTGTACGGGATCCGCTTCGGTGGGTTATTTCCGGCAGGACCTGTTGTCGCATCTTTGTAGTACATAGAGAAATGACCATGAGACCCTCCATATTCCTTTTCGCGATCCTCACGTTCGCATTGCACGCGTGTGCTCAATCGGCCCAGCACGTGAAGCGGGACCTGGATCCGAAGGAATTCCAACAGGCGATCGAGGAAGGAGACGCAATGCTGATCGACGTAAGGACCGATCGCGAATATGCCAGTGGCCACATCCCCGGAAGCGTGAACATCGATTGGACCGCCCCGGATTACGAAACGAAGTTCGGGGCCTTGGACAAGGAGAGACCGGTCCTGCTTTATTGCCACGGGGGCGGGCGTAGTGACCAGGCGAAGGAGTACCTCGAAGCGAATGGGTTCGATGTGAAGCACCTGGCCGAAGGATTCGTGGCATGGAAGGGTGCCGGCCTGCCCACGACCCGCTAGAACGCGGAACGGCCCTGCATGTGCAGGGCCGTTCACTGGGATCAGGGGTGCGGATCAGTCGTCGTTCCCCAGATTGATACCGATCGTCAAGGCGTAGGTGATGTACTTGGAGTCGATGTCCTTGACGACAACGTTGTCGCTGAATACACGGCTCAGTCCGAAACTGGCGCTCGGTTCCACGGTGAACAGGCCCATGTCCAGCCCCAATGCCGCATCGATGTTCAGGGAGCCATTGCTGAAGTCCCCCTTGTTGTACCCGATGCGGTCGTCGCGGTCGTCCACGCTCAACAACACATCGTACGTCGGGCCCATGGCGAACCGCAGATCGAACTGGTAGGTGTCCACGATGCGATACCCGATCAGGGCTTTCAGTTTCAAATTGGTCCGCACCAGATCGTGCTCGATGCTCAGCGTGTCCGAGAAGGTCTGCTTCACAACGGTCGCACTGCGCCCGAAGAACCCGCCAGGCTGGACATACAACCGATCACCGAAGCGAAGGTCGGCACCCAGTTGCCAGCCCATGGCGGCCTTGTACTCCACACCAGCCGCTGGACTGGTCAATTGCTGATAGTTGATCCCCACTTGGGGGTTTACTTGGAACTGTGCCTTGGCGGCGAAGAACATCGCCCCGCAGGCGGTGGTAAGGAGAAGCTTCTTCATGGCTATCCGAACGATTTGGAACCCTACCTAGCGAACAGCGTGCCGAGATGACCGGATCAGCGCCGCTCTAAGGCCTCACGTCGTTCTGAACCGATGGTTCGACGATATTTTCCGCAGCGCGTACGCGGATATACGCTGCATGCATACTTTCACCGAAACCTCATCCGCCACCATTCATGAGAACAACGCTACTCTCCGCCGTTTGTGTCATTTCTCCGCTCTTCCTGGGCGCTCAGGACTGCTCCACCGGGCGCTACACGGATCCCGGCGCATTCCCCGATGTCACCGTCACCCAAGCGGTCGAGTTCGGCAGCAACACTGCGGTCTCCGGTGGGACGCAGATCCTGCGCATGGACGTATACGAACCAACGGGCGATCTCCTTACGGAACGGCCCGTCGTGTTGGTCGCTTTCGGCGGGTCGTTCATTGCGGGCACCCGGGCCGATGTCGCCGACATTTGCATGACCTTCGCCCACATGGGCTATGTGGCCGTGGCCCCGGACTATCGCGTGGGATTCTTCCTGCCCAACGAAGCCACCACCACAAGGGCCGTGATGCGTGGCTCCCACGATATGAAGGCCTGTGTGCGCTACCTGCGGAAGACCGTGGCCGAGGATGGCAATCCGTATGGCATCGATCCGGACAGGATCATTTCCGGTGGTGTTTCAGCCGGCGCCATCAGTGCGATCCATGCCACCTACCTGGATCAGGAAGCGGAGATCCCGGCCGTGTTGGTGCCAGAGGCACCGGCCCTGGGTGGTGTGGAAGGCAACAGCGGCACCCCCGGGTACTCCAGTGCTGTGTTCGCCTGTTACAGTTTCAGCGGGGCGATCGGTGATACGTCATGGATCGTTCCGAATGATCGACCGCTGGCAAGTGTGCATGAGGTCGGGGACAATGTGGTGCCTTATTACACGCAAGAGGTGGCGGTGATCGGGATCCCGACCGGCCTCATCGCCTCGGGAAGTCATGACATCCATGTGCGCTTGGACAATATCGAGGTCCCCAATTGCTTCCTGAGCTATCCAACGAACGGACATGTGGGCTACCTCACTTCCGACCCCGTGAATTCCGTGGGTTTTGTGGCCCAGTTCATGGCGGACCTCATTTGCGACCGGCCGTTGACGTGCACCAGTGGCCCGACAGCGGTGGTTGAAAGGACGTTCGGGGCCGATTTGGACGCTTTCCCGAACCCGACGGCAGGGCCTGTCCGGATCGAGGTCCCGGTCGGTGCCACTGCCACACTCCTCAGTGCCGATGGCCGGGTGCTGATGACGGACTTGTCCGCCAATGGGGTGGTCCGCTTCGACCTGGGCGCTTACGCGGATGGTGTCTATCTGGTAAGGACCAATGGAGCGCACAGTGGACAGGTGCGTGTGGTGAAAGCGGATTGAATGTAGACCTGAGAAGCCCGCAGTGACCAACTTCGCGCCATGCATGTGGTGGTGATAGGAGGGGGAGCTGCGGGCTTTTTTGCGGCCCTCAGTGTCAAGGATCACCACCCGACCGCCATGGTCACCCTCCTGGAGAAGAGCGATAAGCTCCTTGCCAAGGTGCGCGTGAGCGGGGGTGGAAGATGCAACGTTACCAACGGCCTGGAGGGAGACAAGCGATTCGCGCGCAACTATCCCCGCGGCGAGCGGTTCCTGCGAAGAGCATTCGCCTCGTTCGGGCCCAGGGATGCCATCATGTGGTTCGAGCAGCGCGGCGTCCGGTTGAAGGTGGAACCCGATGGGCGCATCTTCCCGATTTCGGATTCCTCCGCAACGGTGATCGATCTTCTCGTGAAGAAGGCCGAGGAACTCGGTGTGGTGGTTGAACGGGGATGCGGCGTGGACCGGATCGTTCCGCACCCGGACAGGTTGGATATCGTGTTGCACGATCTACGGGTCATCAACGCTGACCGGGTGATCGTCTGCACCGGAGGGCATCCCAAGGACGAGGGCTTCCGGTGGCTCGCCGAACTCGGTCATCGCATCATAGCCCCAGTACCCTCCTTGTTCACGTTCAACCTACCGGACGATCCCATTCGCACCCTCTCTGGTGTGGTCGCCGAGCATGTGCGGGTGCGCCTGCCCGGAAGCCATGTTGAAACGACGGGGCCTCTGCTGGTGACGCATTGGGGCATGAGCGGACCGGCGATCCTGAGGGCCAGTGCCTGGGGAGCCAGGTTTTTGCATGGTCTCCACTACCGCACCACTGTGCAGGTGAACTGGGTGGGAGGAGCGAATGAGCAGGACGTGCGATCGGCATTCGCAATGCAGAATGCGGACGACGCACAAAAGCATGCCGAGAACACCGCTCGAATGGACCTGCCCAAGCGCCTGTGGGTCCACTTGCTGACAAAGGCGGGCATCGATCCGGCGCGCCGTTGGGGCACCATTGGAATGAAGGATCGGAACCGGTTGATCGACCTGCTGACGAACGACCGCTACACGATGGGAGGAAAGACCACCTTCAAAGAAGAATTCGTTACGGCCGGTGGCGTGGACCTTGGGCAGGTCGACCCGCGGACGATGTGCAGCACGGTGGTTCCCGGTCTTTACTTCGCCGGTGAGGTGTTGGATATCGACGGCATCACCGGTGGTTTCAACTTCCAGGCGGCCTGGACCACGGGACATATCGCCGGCAGGCTCCTATAGCCTTAACGGACGAAACGTTTCGCGTGTCGCTGGGTATCGATGGTGACCAATGCCACGTAATGACCGCTTGAAAGCTGCAAGGGTATGCGCGTGGACGATCCGGCCAGGGAACCCGTGTGGAGCACCCGCCCGGCGGTGTCGAAGAGCTCGATACCGCCGGAGGTATAAGCATAGGGAACATCGATGATCAGTTCATCCCCCTGCACCCGGACCGAAGGCACAAGGGCATCCAACTCTTGCACCGAGGCCACCGGCCCCCAGATCGACTGGACCCATTGTGGGTTGTCGATGAACGGATTGCGGTTGTGTTGATGAGCGAACACGATGTTGTTCCGTTCCATTTCCTTTTCGCTGACCGGGTCACTGGCGTGCCATGTGAGCAATAGGGCCTCGTACCACTGGGCAAGGTCCCCGCTCTGCAGCCCGGGCGAACTCCACGAAGCGGTCTGACCCCAATAGCGCGTCAGCATGTAGAAATGCGCACGTGCCAGGTCCCCCTTGTACGCATCCAACGGTTCGAAGACCGTTCCGTTGTAGCCTTGCGAGATGTTCATGCCGGTGCGTGAGCCGTTCTGTCCGGTCCAGTCCGCACTGCCTACCCTGCCGAAAGGCAGTTCACCCCTTTTGTTGTTCACGTACCCATCCGTAGGATAGAGGTGGTGCAGGTCGGAGTTCATGGGGGGCGCATCGCCACCGAACCAACTCTTCGGAAAACTGTGCTCCCGATTGAAACAATCGCCCTCACTATCGTAGTTGCCGCATTGATCGCTGGTGCCGAAGACATACTGATAGGGCGGGGTTCCGCCCGGTACATCGCTGTACATGTCCCACACCAATGAAGTGGACCCCTCCCGATGGTCGGTGAGGGGGAAGTAATTCCAAAGGCTGCCGTAATCCAGCACCGTGTGTCCGGCGATGATGTCGCGCAAGGCGGTTCTGAGTTGATCACCGGAAAGGCCCGCGGCCGCATCATAGTATCCCGGCGGCGGTTGGCCGAATGCGCAGAGCGGCGCGATGAGCAGGAACAGATGGGTAATGCGCATGCCCCAAAGGTAACGGGCCATTTCCCAGTGTCCGGTGAAAAGAAAAGGGGACCGAGGCCCCCTTTCCAACGGATCATGATCCGTGATCACTTCAGCTTCTTCACGATCGCCGCGAAGGCCTCGGCATCGCTGTACGCGATCTCCGCAAGCGCCTTCCGGTCCAGATCGATGTTCGCCTTCTTCAGGCCGTTCATGAACACGCTGTAGCTCATGCCATTGAGGCGGGCGGCTGCATTGATCCGTTGGATCCAAAGGCCACGGAATTCCCGCTTCTTGAGCTTGCGTCCCTTGTAGGCATGCTCCAGGCCTTTTTCCACCGTGTTCTTCGCAACGGTATACACGTTCTTACGGCGACCGAAGTTGCCTTTCGCCATGTCGAGGATCTTCTTCCTCTTTGCTTTGCTGGCTACTTTGTTCTTACTGCGTGGCATCTTTCCATTGGTTTTTGGGCGTGAGCGTCATCTTTCCTTGTGGCGATGGTCTTTGGTGCTGCACGTCCTGGGTTACGCTACCTATCTGCCCGGAGCGGTTTGGGCCTGCGCCAGAAGGCGCGTTCGTTATTTCAGGAGGTCAAGGATCGCTTTTTTGTCGCGGGCATGCACCAGTCCCTTCTTGGTCAGGTGGCGCTTGCGCTTCTTTTCCTTCTTGGTAAGGATGTGGTTCTTGAACGCATGCTTGCGTTTGACCTCTCCGGTGCCGGTCAACTTGAACCGCTTCTTCGCACCGGACTTGCTCTTCATCTTCGGCATTGTCGTGGGGGTGTAAGGGCGCAACTGCGCCCTGGCGTCATTTCTTTTTCTTCGGGATCAGGTACATGATCATCCGCTTTCCTTCCAGTTTGGGCATCGCTTCGACCACTCCGATATCCTCCAGGTCCTGGGCGAACTTCAGCAGGAGGATCTCACCCCGTTCCTTGAAGACGATGCTCCGGCCACGAAAGAAGACGAACGCCTTCACCTTGTGCCCCTCCTCCAGGAATTTCCGCGCATGCTTCAGCTTGAAGTTGACGTCGTGCTCGTCCGTATTCGGTCCGAACCGTATCTCCTTCATCTCCACCGTGGCCTGTTTCGCCTTGATCTCCTTCTGCTTCTTCTTCAGGTCGTACAGGAACTTCTTGTAATCCGTGATCCGGCACACCGGAGGCACGGCGGATGCGCTGATCTCCACAAGGTCCAGGTTCATGTCCTCCGCCATGCGCAGCGCCTGGTTGAACGGATAGATACCGGCCTCCACGCCCTCGCCGACCACGCGTACTTCATCCACACCATAGATCCTGTTGTTGATCCGGTGCGGGTCTTCCTTGATCACCCGACCGCGGTAAGGCCTTCTGCCACCACCGGGTCGTGGTCCACTTGGACGTTTGAATGGAGGTCCTGCCAACTTGTTCTTGCGTGTTTCGTGTTCCTGTTAAACGGCTCCGCTGAGTTGCACATTGATCCGGGCGGTCACCAGTTCGATGAACGCCTGAGGGGTCATGGTCCCCAGGTCACCCTGGCCATGCTCCCTCACGGACACGGTGCCATCAGCGGCTTCTTTCTCCCCGATGATGAGCATGAACGGGGTCTTGGCCAGTTCCGCATCGCGGATCTTTCGACCGATCTTCTCATTGCGCTCGTCTACGGAGGCGCGAATATCGGAACTTTTCAGCACACGCGAGACCTCCTCACTGGCCGCGACGAATTTGTCGCTTATGGGCAGGATCCTCGCCTGTTCCGGAATGAGCCACAAAGGGAACCGGCCGGCGGTATGCTCGATCACCACCGCGATGAAGCGCTCCAACGAACCGAACGGCGCGCGGTGGATCATCACAGGCCGGTGCTTCAGGTTGTCCGCACCGACGTACTCCAGTTCGAAGCGCTCCGGCAGGTTGTAATCCACCTGGATGGTACCAAGCTGCCATCTACGCCCGATGGCGTCCTTCACCATGAAATCCAGCTTCGGCCCATAGAAGGCGGCCTCTCCGTATTCGACGAATGTCTTCAATCCGCTTTCGGCCGCGGCTTCGATGATCGCCGCCTCGGCCTTTTCCCAATTCTCCTCGCTTCCGATGTACTTCGCACGGTCGACCTGATCCCGCAGGCTGATCTGTGCTTCGTAGTCGGTCATGCCCAATGCTTTGAAGACCAGAAGCACCAGGTCGATGACCTTCATGAACTCCTCCTTCACCTGGTCCGGCCGGCAGAAGAGATGGGCGTCATCCTGGGTGAAGCCCCGAACGCGGGTCAATCCGTGCAATTCGCCGCTCTGCTCGTATCGGTAGACCGTGCCGAATTCCGCCAGACGCAGGGGCAGGTCCTTGTAACTGCGCGGCCTGCTCGCATAGATCTCGCAATGATGCGGGCAGTTCATGGGCTTCAGCATGAATTCCTCGCCTTCATGCGGGGTGGTGATCGCCCGGAAACTGTCCTGTCCGTATTTCTCGTAGTGACCACTCGTCACGTACAACTCCTTGTGCGCGATGTGCGGTGTGGCCACCTGCTGGTATCCGCTCCTTTCCTGCGAGGCCTTCATGAAGTTGATGAGCCGTTCGCGCAGGGCTGCACCCTTTGGAAGCCACAACGGAAGCCCGCTACCTACCTTTTCACTGAAGGTGAACAGGTCCAGTTCCTTGCCCAGCTTGCGATGGTCGCGTTGTTTCGCCTCTTCCAGAAGTGCGAGGTACTCGTCCAATTCCTTCTGCTTCGGGAAGCTGATGGCGTAGAGCCGGGTCAGCTGTTTGCGTTTCTCATCGCCGCGCCAGTACGCGCCGGCCACACTCATCACCTTGGTCGCCTTGATGAACGAACTGTCCGGTATGTGCGGTCCTCGGCACAGGTCGGTGAAGTTCCCCTGGGTGTAGAAGGTGATCTCCCCGTCGTTGAGGCCTTCGATCAGCTCCAGTTTGTACTCATCACCCTTCTCAGTGAAGTACTTGACCGCGTCCGCCTTGCTGATCTCCTTCCGCTCAAATGAGACCTTGCGCGCGGCCAGTTCCTTCATCTTGGCCTCGATGGCCGGGAAATCGGCATCGGTGATGGTCCGTTCGCCGAGATCGATGTCGTAGTAGAATCCGTTCTCGATGGGCGGGCCGATACCGAATTTGGTGCCCGGATAGAGCGCTTCGATGGCCTCAGCCAGCAAGTGGGCGCTGGAGTGCCACAGGGTTGCCTTTCCATCGTCATCGCTCCACGTGAGCAAAGCCAGTGAACAATCACCCGGCAACGGTCGGTTCGCATCACGGACCTCTCCGTTCACCTTGGCACTAAGGACGTTGCGGGCAAGGCCCTCACTGATGCTCTTTGCCACGTCCATGGCAGTGGTGCCTTGGTCGTAGCTCCGGACGGATCCATCCGGAAGGGTCACATTGATCTTCATGCTCGGCTGCCCGAGGCCTTACGAATGGCCCGCGAACAAGGCCGCGAAGGTAGCATTGCGCACGATGCGAGAACGATGCCCCTTGGGCACTGGTCAGCGGTCACAATAGATCACCTGCATCTCCTCGACGCTGACATCGCCGAGTGCCCTCGCCTGTTGCAGGTCCTGGCAGGCTTCCTTTCGCCGGTCCATCCGGATCAGCAGGATGGCACGATGCGTATATGCCTGGTCCAATGTGGGGTCGAATGACACGGCTTGATCCAGATGGAACAGGGCCAGGTCATCTTCCTGCATGGCGGCGAGGACGATCCCCAGGTCACAATGGCCGTATGCATTCTCCGGCGCGATCTGAATGAGGCGTTCATAGTGCACCCTGGCGGTGCCCAAGGCGCCCTCAAGCATGGCCAGATGTCCCAATTGGAGCAAGGCATGCGCTGCCAGCGGACCGCGTTCGGACAGGTCGACGACGGTGGTGAGGTCCGCCTTGGCAGCATCCGGATGACCCTGTGCGGCCAGCACCTCAGCATGGCGCAAGAGTCCGTGCATGTCATTCGGGGAGAGCCGCAGCAGCTGCTCCAGGTCGCTTTTCGCACCGTCCAGGTCGCCCATGTCCATACGGTTCACGGCGCGGTAGTACCAGGCCTTGCTGCGATCGGGGGTGGCGGCCACCACACGTGTGAACGCTTGTTCCGCCTGGCTGTGCCGGGCACTTTTCAACGCTGTCAGGCCAGCCATCATATCGTCCCCGGCCTGGGCAAGGATCGAACATGGCAGGAACACGGCGATCGTCAGGGTCTTCCATTCCATGCGCCCGTTCAACGGATCGACGGGTGGAATGTTCCCGATCGGTGGTGGATAAGTCGCCCTCCGGCCATTTACCGCTGGATCACCGCGCGGGTACTTTCGACCCACCGATCATGCGTATGCTGCTCAATAGCGACCCCATTTCCGAGGATCTCGGTCAACTCATCCTCCGCGTTTCCGCCGGGGGGACGATGTTCTGGCACCACGGCTGGCCAAAACTCATGAGTTTCTCCGAACGCGCCGATTCGTTCGCGGATCCTTTCGGGATCGGCCCGACACTATCGCTGGTGCTCATCCTGTTGGCAGAGGTCGTGTGTTCGGCGTTGGTGGTGCTTGGCCTGTGGACCCGAATGGCGACGGTCCCGCTGATCATCGGCATGGCCGTGATCGTATTCATGGTGAAGGGGGATGCCCCGTTCGGCGAAAGCGAACTCGCCCTCGTGTACCTCTTCGCATTCACCACCTTGTTGTTCACCGGCAGCGGTAGGTTCTCCGTGGATCGCATCTCCTTCGGTTAGGACCTTGGGATCGTCCCGCTGTTCGTTCCTTTGGGGACCATGAGGGACATTGCATCATTCGAACGGACCATAGTGGAGGGCAACACCTTCAAAGGCGCCAGCCTCGATCTGGGCGGGGCGCTCTTTGAAGGACAGGTGCCACCCGGTTGCATCGTGCGCATTCCCCTGCGCACCATGAACCGCCACGGTCTCATCTGCGGGGCCACTGGAAGCGGGAAGACGAAGACCCTGCAGGTGATCGCGGAGCAACTCGCACTGAACGGCGTGCCCGTGCTGCTCATGGATGTGAAGGGGGATCTGAGCGGTCTCGCTGCCCCTGGCAGCACCAATGAGAAGATCGCCGCGCGTCATGCGAAGCTCGGCCTTCCTTACGAGCCTTCGGCGATGCCGGTGGAATTGCTCAGCCTGAGCGATGAACCCGGCGCACGGCTCCGCGCCACCGTGAGCGAGTTCGGCCCGGTGCTGCTGGGGCGTATCCTCGACCTGAACGACACGCAGCAGAGCGTGCTGGCGCTGGTATTCAAGTATTGTGATGACAACAATTGGGCGCTGATCGACCTGAAGGACCTGCGCCGCGTGCTCCAGTTCGTGACGGATGAGGGGAAGGAGGAGATCAAGAAGCAGTACGGCCAGGTGAGCTCGGCCACCGTCAACATCATCCTGCGCAAGCTCATCGAGATCGAACAGCAGGGTGCAGACCGCTTCTTCGGGGAACGCAGTTTCGAGGTGGACGACCTGCTGGCCAGCAGGGATGGCAGAGGCGTGGTCAGCATCGTGCGGCTCACCGACATCCAGGACCGGCCGAAGCTCTTCAGCACCTTCATGCTCTGCCTGCTGGCCGAGATCTACAATACGTTCCCCGAGGTGGGCGACCCGGAGAAGCCGAAGCTGGTGATCTTCATAGACGAAGCCCACCTGATCTTCAATACGGCGTCCAAGGCCCTACTGGACCAGATCGAGACCATCATCAAGCTGATCCGCTCGAAAGGGGTCGGGGTCTACTTCTGCACCCAGGATCCCAGCGACGTTCCAGAGAGCGTGCTTGGCCAGCTGGGCCTGAAGGTGCAACATGCCTTGCGCGCCTTCACCGCCAAGGACAGGGCCACAATCAAGAAGACCGCCCAGAACTATCCGCTTACGGACCACTATGACACCGAGGCGCTGATCACCTCGCTCGGCATCGGGGAAGCACTGGTAACGGCCCTGAGCGAGAAGGGCACTCCGACGCCACTGGCCCACACCTTGCTCCGGGCACCAGTGAGCCGGATGGATGTCCTCAGCGACCTCGAGATCGGTGGCTTGGTGGCGCAGAGCCGGATCGCTTCCAAGTACAACGAGGTGATCGACCGGGAGAGCGCTTTCGAGATCCTGGAGGAGCGACTCAAGCGGAAGCTGAAGGAGGAGGAGAAGCCACGCCCGCTCCGGAGCGCGAGCGCAGGACCCGCGAGGAGCCGAGCACCTTGGAGAAGGTGAGCAAGAACACCATGGTCCGTCAGTTGGGGAATACCGTCCTGCGCGAGTTCACCCGTGGCCTGCTGGGCATGCTCGGTGTGAAGCCGACCCGCAGCCGCACCACCAAGCGATGACCATGACCCGGAAGCTCCTGACCTTCCTCCCGTTGCTTGTCGCCTGCAGTGCAGCCACCTCGTCACGTCCTGTAGTGGAAGAGGAGCAGAGTGCTCGACAAGAAGGGGCTCTTGCAATGACGGGCCAGGCCATCGTCTTCTACAACGTCGAGAACCTTTTCGATACCGTGGACGACCCGGCCACCAACGACGAGGACTTCCTGCCGGATGGCGCGTTGGCTTGGACCGCGATCGTTACGATTACAAGCTTCTGCACTGAGCGAGGCGATCGCATGGTGCGCGGATGGCCCCCCGGCGCTCCTGGGGCTGGTCGAGGTGGAGAACCGCAAGACGGTGGACGACCTTGCCCGAACGGGGCGGTTGAAGGATGTCGGTTACGAGGTCGTCCATCACGACTCGCCCGATGAACGCGGGATCGATGTGGCCCTGCTCGTCCATCCGGACCATGCGCGCGTGATGGAGGAGGAGCCCTTGACCGTCGACCTCGGCAACGATCGAACGCGGGATGTGCTGTACGTGGAGCTTGCCTTGGCGGACGAACAACGGCTCCATGTGTTCGTGAACCACTGGCCCAGCCGGCGTGATGGTGATGCCAGCGTTCCGAAGCGCATGACCGCTGCTGGTGTGGTCCGCTCGCGGGTCGACCGGATCCTCGCGGAAGACCCCGATGCCCGGATCCTGGTCATGGGTGACTTCAATGACACGCCGTATGACGCGAGTATCCAACACGGGCTGGGCGCCGCTTGCGACAGCAAGGCCGAAGCACGGCTCTATGACCTCATGTGCATCGACCAGCCAAAGGGTCATGGCAGCTACAATTACCAAGGTGAGTGGGACTACCTCGATCAGATGATCGTGAGCTCGTCACTAATGCCGATGGTCGCATCTGCCAAAGCCTTCTGGGATGACCGTTTGCTCTTCCGCCATCCGCGCTATGGGCGTTCCCCGAACAAGACCTACGCTGGCCGCGACTACAAGGGCGGATACAGCGACCACCTCCCGGTCGTGCTGATGCTGAAGTGAGCATGCGTGGATGATGCGATGGGAGGGGGGCTCAATCCCTGCGACCCATATAGATCATGATGTAGTACAGCAAAGTGCCGATCGAGCCGATCGCCGCCACCAGGTAAGTGCGTGCGGCCCATTTCAGGGCATCGGCGCTCATCGCGTACTCCCCGGTCGTCACCACGCCGTTGGTCTTCATCCATGCCAGGGCTCGATCACTGGCGTCGTATTCCACCGGTAGCGTGATGATGCTGAATAGGGTGAGGAGGACGAATAAGATGATCCCGAACAGGAGCAGACCTGTTCCGAATGAATTGACGAGCAGGATCCCACCGAGGATGATCCACTGGACCCATTGTGATGCGAAGCTTACTACAGGCACCAACCTGCTCCGCATCTCCAGCCACTTGTAGGCCGTGGCGTGCTGCACGGCGTGGCCCACTTCGTGCGCTGCGACAGCGGCCGCGGCAGCATTGCGGGCGTGATACACCGCTTCGCTGAGATTCACAGTGCGGTCGGCGGGGTTGTAGTGGTCCGTCAGCTGGCCGGGTACGCTGATCACCCGCACGTTGTCGATCCCATTGTCATGCAACATGCGCTCCGCGATCTCGCGGCCGCTCATCCCATTGCTCAAGGGTGTCTTGGAGTACTTCGTGAAACGGCTCCGCAGCTGCTGGCCCACCAGCCAGCTCACCAGCATCACGACGATCCCGATCAAATAGGCGCCTTGCATCGCTCTTCAATTTGGGCCTTCCGTGCAGATCCATTGCCGAACAACGTTCCACGCCAATTCGGCAGATTGGCTGGGAAAGCAGGAACCCCGGCAGGGCCGGGGTTCGAATGCATGGAGCTGGATGCTTTCTATTCCCCAGCAGCCTCTGCCTTTTCGATCTCCTTGTCCAGGATCTCGTCGATCTTCTTCTGGGTGATGGCGTCGATCTTGTCATCCGCCTTGGCCTGCTTCTTCATGAAACGGAACATGGCGTTCTTCTTGATCTCGTAGGCCACGTGCACGGTGAAATCCTTGGTGGTCTCGTTCTGGTAGGTCTCCTCACCGATCTTGCGCAGATCAGCCATTTCAGTGTTCATCACCTCACGCACCAACGTCTGGAATTTGTCGGCCACATCGGCTGCGTTCGCGTTCTCGGTCTGTCCGAGGTATTGGTCCGTTACGGCCCGCATGTTGGTCCCTACCTGGCCGGCCAGCTGGTTCTTCGCATCCAGATCGGCCTTGCTCCGTGCAATGTTCTGTTTCACGCTCGTTCCTTGACCCGTTCCCCGGAACCAGGCGTTGTTGCTTTCGTATTTGCCACCAGTGAATGGCTGTTGCACCTTCACGCTCCCTGCCGGCGCGGAGTTCTTGCAGGATACGACCCCCAATGAGAGGGAAAAGGCCAGAACGGTGGCGGCAGGGATGGAGCGTAGGATGTTCATGGGTACGATGGTATGGTGATCAGCGCAAAGAAAACACCATGCCATGGTCTTCCGGATCCCTGAGGGCGACACTCTGATGGATGAATTGGGGATTTCCATCTCCGTGTTGCATCTTTCGGTCAAACACAGCATCACATGAGAGCACTGAAGACCATACTCATCATTCTTCTGGCACTTGGAGCCCTGCTGGTCGTACTGGGCTTCATGGGCCCAAAAACAACGGTCGTGGAACGGTCCGCTGTGATCGAAGCTTCGCCGGAAGTGATCTATCCGAAGATCGCTTCGCTACGCACCATGCATTCCTGGAGCCCCTGGCGTGAAATGGAACTGGGTCAGGAGACCACGTATACGGGAACGGACGGGGAGATCGGATCGATGCAGAGCTGGGTCGGGGATACTGTCGGGACCGGCTCGCAGGAAGTGATCGAATTGGAAGCGAACAAGCACGTTGGCACCAAGTTGAAGTTCATCGAACCATGGGAGTCGGAAAGCAAGGTGGACCTCGATCTTGCGCCTGAAGGCGATGGGACCAAAGTGACATGGCGCATGACCACGGAGAACGGGTTCGGCGCCAGGATCATGAACGTATTCATGAACATGGACGAAATGGTCGGTCCTGATTTCGAGAAGGGACTGGCCAACCTGAAGGTGATGAGCGAGGCGGAACAGGCTACCGCGATGGAGTCCGCTGGCGACTATGCACCAACGATCGTAGAGCGGCCTGAGATGGTGTACATCGGCATGCGTGATAAGAAGGTGAAATGGGCGGACCTTGGTGCCTATTTCGGCAAGGTGCTGCCTGCGGCCGGCAAAGCCGTGGGTGAAGCGAAGCTGGAAATGGCTGGCGCCCCGAGCGGCATCTATTTCGAATGGAACGAGACGGACCAGACCGCAGACCTGATGGCCGGCATGCCCGTGAAGGCAGCATCCACCGTGAAAGTCCCTGGTATGGAGACCTATACCGTACCAGCGTCAAGGATGGCAATGATCGCCTATTACGGTGATTACGACCAAAGCGAGGCAGCGCACAACGCCATGAACAAGTACATCGCGGACAATGGGCTGACCCACTACGGGAATGTGATCGAGGAGTATGTGACCGATCCAGGATCCGAACCGGATACGACCAAGTGGCTCACGAACATATACTACATGGTGAAGTGACCTTTTTTCCATCTGAAGAAGCCCCGTTGCAGGTATGCAGCGGGGCTTCTTCATGGCCGGTGGTTCAGAGATACCGGTCTGCGTCGTCCGCAGCACTTCGCAAGTGTGCACTTTTGCCTGCGATGGAAGGTTCGATGGCGATCGCGGTTGCCACACACACGTTACGGTTCAAGCACCCGTTCGGCACCGCCCACGGGGTACGCCATGGAACGGAGGCGGTATACCTCAAGGTCCACCGCGGCTCTGTGACCGGTCACGGTGAGGTGACCTTGCCACCGTATTGCGGGGTCTCGACCGAGCAGGTCTTGCAGGAATTGCAGGCATTGGGTCCGATGCTGCGCCGGGCCGCACCCGAGCCGGGTCCAAGCTTCCGATCACTGGCGGAAATGGGTGTCGGATCCGCCACAAGATCACTGATAGTAAGCGCATTTTGTGACCTGATATCCAGAGAGATGGGTTGTTCCATCTCCAGTTTACTTGAAATTGCTGAAGCGGATCCACTCGCACCGCCTGCCATGGTCACCTTGGGGCACACCGAGCCATCGCGGATCGCCGATCGACTGGCCGAATTGCCTCTGACGCCGATCCTCAAGGTGAAGTTGGGCGGTCCGCACGATGAAGGGACCTTGCGGGTGCTCGACTCCTTGGTGGATAAGCACTTGTTCTTCGATGGGAACCAAGGCATCGGTACCGTGGACCGTGCGCTGGAACTCATTTCGATGGTCGCTGAGGAACGGATCGTCGGTTTCGAGCAACCCTTCGGACGGAATGACTTGTTGGCGCACCGGGCGCTGAAGGAAAGGACGCGTGTGCGGATCTATGCGGATGAAAGCATTCAGGGTCCGGTGGACCTGGAGCGCTGCGCACAGGCGTTCAGCGGGATCAACATCAAACTGCTGAAGTGCGGCGGGCTCGACGAAGCGCTGAGGATGTTGCAGAACGCACGGCAGGCCGGGCTGAAGGTGATGCTCGGTTGCATGAGCGAAGGATCGCTGGGATGTGGAACGCTGGCGCATCTCGCACCCGGTGCGGATCTGCTTGACCTGGACGGACCGTGGTTGGTGTCGAACGATCCGTTCGAAGGGCTGGAGATGTCCGACGGTTCGTTGCGGGTTCGTGGTGCCATTGGTAATGGCATCAGTCTCAGGGAGTCATCCTACTTGAACTGGAGTTCAATTGGCGCATAATTTATATTATGTTAAGTTAATATCGCAGGTTCAGCCCCTCACATTCCTCAGCAATGCGAAAAGCCGGACACAATGGCCCGGCTTTCCTTGGAGCGCTTACAAGGCTCACTACTGCCCCAGCAACGCCTTCATGGCATCATACTTCGCCTGATCGTTGGAGCGTGCATACAGCTTCATCAACTGTTGAATGGTCTGTACGTCATCCGGACGGAGTTCGTGCGCTTTCTCGAAATACGGAACGGCCTGCAGGTAGATCTCGTCCGCCTTGTTCTTGCACTTCGTGTATTCCGAGTCGCTCTTGATCTGGTTGCATTTGTCGTACTCGAAGGCTGCTCTGTTGTTGTACAGCACGCCCACGTTGAAGTACGAGTCGAAGAACTTCGGATCCTTGGCGATACTGGTCTTGTAGGCCTCCTCGGCCTTGGTGTACCAGGCCGTCATGTCCGCCTCTTCCTTGGCATCGGTCGCCTTCTTATCGTAAAGGCTGCCCAGGACCGAGTACAGCGTGGCGTTGTTCGGGTCCTTCGACAAGGCCAGTTTCACGATCTCTTCGGCTTCTTCCGCCCGGTCGGCCGTGAGCAGGAAGCTCATTTCATCAAGGATCAGGTCCTTGTCATCCGGGAAATGACCTCGGCCTTCACGCACCGTGGTGATCGCACCATCCAGATCCTCTCCTTTGCGCTGCAGGCTGGCGATGTACCGGTACACCTCCGGTTTCATGTAACCGGCGGCCAGGGCTTCGCGGTAGCGGGTGATGGCCGCTGCTGCGTCACCCTTGGATTCATAAGCCAGCGCCGAATTGAAGATCGCGTTCGTGTCCGTTTGACCGAATGCCTTCGCGATCCGCTCAGAGCGCGCGTAGTTGCTGATGGCCTTGTCGTAATCCTTGGCGGTGAAGGCTTCGTTGCCGGCATTCAAGGATGTGCCCTGAAGGGCCCCCAGTGCACGGACGTTCTCCACCTTGTACGAGCCCTTGGTATCCAACTCGTTGGCTTTCAGGTAACTGTCCACAGCCTTATCCATCGCGTCCGGGAACTGCGCTTTGAGTGCCGGGTCATCACTCGATACGATCAACCGGTAGATATCGCCCCGATAACGCCAGGTCTTTTCGTTGGCCCCCGTCTTCGCATCCAGGATGGCGGGTTCGATGAACTCGACCGCTTTTGCGAGCTGGTCGTCCTTCATGTAGTTGTACGCGTTCACGACGTTCGAATTCTGGGCCATCAAGCCCATGGTTCCCGAACACAACGCGATCGTCAGAAAGGTCTTCATGGTTCCTTTTTGTTCAATGCGGATCATTCCTCGCTCGTTCCATTATCAACTTCGGTGCCATCCGCACGGTCCTCACCGTCCCCGGCATCTTCCGTTCCATTCCCTTCCTCACGGAGACCCGCGTCGATCTTCGCCACTGCTGCGATCTTGTCGTTCTTGCGAAGTTCGATCAGCCGCACCCCTTGCGTGGCCCGGCCCAGGACGCGCATTTCATCCAGGCCCATCCGGATGGTCATGCCGCTGCGGTTGATGATCATCAATTGATCCTCGTCCGTCACCGCCTTGATGGCCACCAGTTCCCCGGTCTTGTCGGTCACTTGCATGGTCTTCACCCCCTTGCCACCGCGGTTCACCATGCGGTACACATGGTCCCCGTCCTCATCAAGCATCGCTGTGCGCTTTCCATATCCTTTCTCGCTCACCACGAGCACTTGTTGTGTGCCGAGGTCGGCCTTATCCATCGTGATCATGCCGATCACCTCGTTCTTCTCGCCCGCACCCAGGTTCATGCCGCGGACACCGCTGGCATTCCGGCCCATCGGGCGCACATCCCCTTCCTCGAAGTGCACGGCCCGGCCCTCCTTGCTGGCCAGTAGCACATGGTGCTGGCCATTGGTGAGGCGTGCTTCGAGCAGTTCATCCCCTTCGCGGATGTTCACCGCGATGATGCCGTTGGCGCGCGGCCGACTGTACGCCTCCAAGGTGGTCTTCTTGATCACACCCTTCTTGGTGCACAACACCACGAAATGGCTCTTCAGATGTTCCTCGCTCTTCAGGTCGGTCACGTTCAGGTACGCGACGACCTTGTCATCCCCCTCGATCTGCACCAGGTTCTGGATCGCACGACCCTTGCTTTGCCTGGTGCCTTCCGGGATGTCGAACACACGCATCCAGTATACCCGCCCCTTCTGTGTGAAGATCAGCAGGTAGTTGTGGTTCGTGGCCACGAAAAGGTGCTCCAGGAAATCCTCGTCCCGCGTGGTGCTGCCACGGCTGCCCACACCGCCCCTGCCCTGGGTGCGGAATTCGCTGAGACTGGTGCGCTTGATATAGCCCAGGTGACTGATGGTGACCACGACCGCTTCATCGGCGATGAGGTCCTCCATGCGCATGTCGCCACTGGCGTGCACGATGCGTGTCCGTCGCTTGTCCCCGTACTTCTCCTTGATCTCCAGGGTCTCGTCCTTCACGATCTGCAACCGCATGCCTTCATCGGCCAACACGGCCTTGAGGTGTGCGATCAGCTTCATCAGTTCGGCGTGCTCCTCACGGATCTTGTCGCGCTCCAGTCCGGTGAGCCGTTGCAGGCGCATGTCCAGGATGGCACGCGCCTGGATCTCACTGAGGCCGAATTGCTCGATCAGGCCTTCCCGTGCGATGTCCGGTGTCTGGCTGGCACGGATCAACGCGATCACCGCATCGAGGTGGTCCAAGGCAATGAGCAGACCTTCAAGGATGTGGGCCCTTTCCTCCGCCTTCCGAAGGTCGAACCGGGTGCGCCGCACGATCACGTCCAACCGGTGGTCCACGAAGTGCTGGATCATGGCCTTCAGGCCCAGGAGCATCGGCCTTCCACCCACCAGCGCGATGTTGTTCACGCTGAAGCTGGTCTGCAACATGCTGTATTTGTACAGCTGGTTCAGGACCACGGTGCCCATGGCCTCACGCTTCACATCGTAAGCGATGCGGATCCCGGTACGGTCGCTGTAATCGTTGACATCGCTGATGCCTTCGATCTTCTTGTCATTCACCAGGTCGGCGACCCCTTTGACCAATTGAACGGCCTTGTTCGTCTGGAACGGGATCTCCGTGCATACGATGGTCTCCCGGCCCGACTTATCGTCCTCCTCGATGTGGCAGGCTGCCCGCAGGACCACCTTGCCCCTTCCGGTCTCATAGGCCTCACGGATCCCATCGACCCCGTATATGACCCCGCCTGTCGGGAAGTCAGGGCCTTTGATGTGCTCCATCAATCCGGCCACATCGATCTCCTTGTTGTCAAGGTAGGCTACGATGCCGTCGCACACTTCGCTCAGGTTGTGCGGTGGCATGTTGGTGGCCATCCCCACCGCGATGCCCGATGCCCCGTTCACGAGCAGGCTCGGGATGCGCGTTGGCATCACCGTGGGTTCTTCAAGGGAGTCATCGAAGTTCATCCGCATGTCCACCGTCTCCTTGTCCAGGTCGGCGAGCACTTCTTCGGCGATCTTCTTGAATCGGGCTTCGGTATACCGCATTGCAGCAGGGCTGTCCCCATCGATGCTGCCGAAGTTCCCCTGGCCATCCACCAAGGGGTAGCGCAGACTCCAATCCTGGGCCATGCGCACCATGGCGTCGTATACGCTGCTGTCACCATGCGGGTGGTACTTCCCGAGGACCTCGCCCACGATCCTGGCGCTCTTCTTGTGTGCACGGTTGCTGAGCACCCCGAGGTCCTGCATGCCGTAAAGCACCCGGCGATGCACCGGTTTGAGGCCATCGCGCACGTCCGGCAACGCGCGGCTCACGATCACCGACATCGAATAATCGATGTAGGCGGTGCGCATCTCGTTCTCGATGTTGATCGGTATGATCTTCTCTCCTTCTGCCATATCTGTCAGTTCTTCACACTGGCCCGGTCCTTGTGAACAGGCCTCCCGAAAGGGAGCCCGAAAGTAGTCCGATCGCACACGCCGTTATCCCTGTAGTTTTCCACAACCGCACACGGTAATGTGGATAAAAGGGATCTGGCGGCAACGATGGGCTGAACGCCGGGTAAATAGCTTGCCCCGGTGGAAGGGCGGCTACCTTAGCAGGATCACAACGAGCCGTTTTCCGCGGTAAAGAAGAACCGAAGCAGATGGACGCCAAATTCTCACCCCGTGTGCGCGATGTCATCACCTATAGTCGTGAGGAGGCATTGCGTTTGGGGCACAATTACATCGGGATCGAACACATCCTATTGGGGCTGATCCGGGAAGGTGAAGGCAACGCCGTCAAAGTGCTGCACCGCCTCGAGGTCGACCTCGACGAACTGCGCAAAGTGGTGGAGGGCTCGATGGAGCCGGCCAGTGCCATGCGCCCGCCGGACAAGGACAAGATCACCCTCGTGAAACAGGCCGAGAAGATGTTGAAGATCACCTTCCTGGAGGCCAAGCTCTTCAAGAGCCCTCATATCGATACCGAGCACCTGTTGCTCAGCATGCTCAAGGACGAGGATAACCTTGCCACCCGTACCCTCCACAAATTCCAGGTGGACTATGACAGCGTCAAGAACGAGGTGGACACGATCCTCGCGGATGGTGGAGAGCACCCGGATGCCTACATCAGCAGGACACCGAAGGCCCAGAGCCAGCAGAGTGCTGATGACGATGACGATGAAAGCGGTGGCGGGTTCAGCGGTGGCGGTGGCCAGCGCAAGCAAGGCGACAGCAAGAGCAAGACGCCCGTGCTGGACAATTTCGGCCGCGACCTCACCAAGATGGCCGAGGATGGCAAGCTCGATCCCATCGTAGGCCGTGAGAAGGAGATCGAGCGCGTGAGCCAGGTCCTGAGCCGCCGCAAGAAGAACAACCCCGTGCTGATCGGGGAGCCGGGCGTGGGCAAGAGTGCGATCGCCGAAGGGCTGGCCCTGCGGATCATTCAGCGCAAGGTGAGCCGCGTGCTTTTCAACAAGCGCATTGTCGCATTGGATATCGCAAGCCTTGTCGCCGGCACGAAGTATCGAGGCCAGTTCGAGGAGCGGATGAAGGCCGTGATGAACGAGCTGGAGAACAGTCCCGATGTCATTCTCTTCATCGATGAGATCCACACGATCGTGGGTGCGGGCGGTGCCAGTGGTTCCCTGGACGCCAGCAACATGTTCAAACCTGCGCTTGCGCGCGGAGAGATCCAGTGCATCGGTGCCACCACACTGGACGAATACCGTCAGTACATCGAGAAGGATGGGGCTTTGGAGCGTCGCTTCCAGAAGGTGATCGTGGAGCCCACCAGTGTCGATGAGACCATCCAGATCCTGAACAACATCAAGGAGAAGTACGAGGACCACCACAATGTGAACTACACTCCGGAGGCCATCGAGGCGTGTGTGAAGCTCACGAACCGGTACATCACGGACCGGCACCTCCCGGACAAAGCGATCGACGCATTGGATGAGGCTGGCAGCCGGGTGCACATCAGCAACATCGTGGTACCGAAGAACATCCTCGATGTGGAGGAGCGGATCGAGGCGGTGAAGGAGGAGAAGAACAAGGTGGTGCGCAGCCAACGGTATGAGGAGGCGGCCAAGCTCCGCGACAAGGAGCGCCAGCTGCTGGAGGAATTGGACCGCGCCAAGAAGCAATGGGAGGAGGAGAGCAAGAGCAATCGCACCACTGTGGCCGAGGAGAATGTGGCCGAGGTGGTGGCGATGATGAGCGGCATTCCGGTCACGCGCATCGCCGAGAAGGAAAGCGGCAAGCTGAAGCGGATGAAGGACGAAATGCAGGGGAAGGTGATCGGCCAGGACGATGCGGTCGTGAAGGTGGTGAAGGCCATTCAGCGCAACCGGGCAGGGCTCAAGGATCCGAACCGTCCGATCGGATCGTTCATTTTCCTGGGCCCCACCGGTGTCGGTAAGACCCAGCTTGCCAAGGAACTCGCGCGCTACCTCTTCGATACGGACGAAGCTCTGATCCGGATCGACATGAGCGAGTACATGGAGAAGTTCTCCGTGAGCCGGTTGATCGGGGCGCCCCCGGGATACGTGGGTTATGAGGAGGGTGGCCAGCTTACCGAGAAGGTGCGCCGTCGCCCCTACTCCATCATTCTGCTGGACGAGATCGAAAAGGCCCACCCCGATGTCTTCAACCTGTTGTTGCAGGCATTGGATGATGGCAAGATGACCGACAGTCTTGGCCGACACATCGATTTCAAGAACTCGATCATCATCATGACGTCCAACATCGGCGCACGCGACCTGAGCGACTTCGGAAAAGGTGTGGGCTTCGGCACGGCGGCGAAGGCTGCCGGACAGGAGGACAGCAATAGAGGTGTGATCGAGAAGGCATTGAAGAAGGCTTTTGCACCGGAGTTCCTCAACAGGATCGATGACATCGTAATCTTCAACAGCCTGAAACGGGAGGACATCCACAAGATCATCGACATCGAACTGGGTCATCTGTACAAGCGCATCGCCGAACTGGGCTATGACCTGAAACTGACGGACGATGCGAAGGACTTCCTCGTGGACAAAGGGTACGATGAGAAGTTCGGGGCACGACCGCTGAAGCGTGCCATCCAGAAGTACATCGAGGATCCCATGGCCGAGGAGATCATCAATCAGGGTGTTGAGGAAGGCGATCGCATCAGCGTGGGTCTGAACAAGGACAAGAGCGATGTGGCCATCAAGGTGACCAAGGGAAAGAAGAAGATCGGGAAGAACGAAGGTGGCGATGCAAAGGACCTGCCACCGGCCGAGGATGGTTCCGCCTCCTGATCGCCGGACGTATGCATGCGAAGCCCCCTGCCACGGGGGCTTCCTGCTTACCAGCCCTGGTCCTCTGAACGCTTGAAACGTGTGCTGAAGCCCATTCCGAAGATCACGTTCTGGAACGGACGTGCCTCGGCCGTTTCAACGCGACCTGGAAAAGTCTCCAGGCCCAGGTCTCCAGCCTCGAAGGTGGTGGCGTCCGTCTCATAGCCCAGCATCAGGCCAAAAGCCAGATTGTCCGTGGCATGCAGGTAGTAGGCAACGCCAGCACCCCAGTGGAATGCACCTACACGTGCATCGGACGCACAAGTGGGACAATCGAACACGTAGTTGGACATCCCGGCCCTACCGAAGAGTTCGTAAAAGGTCCGTTCGCCCGTGTAGCGCTCATAGGAAAGCTTGCCGAAATAGGTGCTCTTTCGTATTTCGCCAGTGGTGACCAGCGGCGCCAAGGCACGTTCCTCGATCCCGAACCAGGTCATTTTCGCACCGGCGCCGACGCCAAGTCCGTTGCGTATGTGAAAGGTGAGTGCACCATCCAGCTGGCCTATCGTCTCGGTGATGTCCGCGAACAATGGGTTCCCCAACGGAACAGGCAACACCAACGTGCCTTTGAAGGTGGTGGTGACGGGCGGCAGACCTTTCCGGGACTGCGCCATGCCCGCCATGGTGCTCACCACCAACACCATCGCTCCGATGTATCTCGTGGTCATCATCCACGCATGAGACGGAATTGGCGCACGGTTCGTTGTGTAGCCGTGCTCATTTCCAGGTGATAGGTACCGTCCTGCACCTCCGGCATGAGCAGTTGCAGCTTCACTTCCCCTTGGCCGACCTTGGTCTGCTCCCACTCGTGCAGTGCATTGTGCCCAGCACCCAGGAGCCGTGTCCGGATCACCTGTTCCCCTGGCACATGGATCACAACGTGCAAACGGGCCGGATGGTACTCCACCTCCAATGCGATCAGTTCCGCATGCAAGGGAGCCGGCATTTCCGTGGCGACCACCTTGCGTTTGAACCGCCGCCATAGAACGGCCACAAGGAGAATGGAGAGAGTGATGATGAGCGCTGTGCGCAGGTTGCCTTGGTCGATCTCCATCCTAAAGCACGATCACGCCTTCGATCAACGCGGCCTTTTCATATCGCTCGAGCACTTCGTCCGCATTCACCATGACCTCCTTCACCGTGATGCTCACGTACTTGCCCCCCGAGGAGTACTTCCGAAGGACCTCACTCTCCGCAGGGAACAACGCGAGTACGGCATCCATACGCACAGTGTTCGGCTCGAAGATGAACTTGAACATGTAGACCGAAGGCCATTCGTGCACCTCATTCAAGCGCTCCCGGAGGCGGACCTTGGCTTCTTCGCTCAACATTGCACTTCGTCTTGGTCGAAACATGCCTCAGGCGCAGCGACCATACCTTCGCAAAGGTATCCCACGTATTCCATCGAACCTTCTTCGACCTCGCGTGTACCGTACACCAGATGACAAGTAACAGCCTTTTCATTGCACTCATCATGGGCCTATCGGGCACGTGCATGGGCCAGGCCGTGGACCAGGAGAAGGACCTACAGCGTGCACCTGCGGTCGCGGATCCGTACCAGGGTGGATGGCAGTCCGCAGTGCAAAAGGAGAATGCCGACCTCTGGCGCAGTGTGGCCGATGATGCAGGCCGTAACAGCGAAGCTCTGTTGAATCAGTATCGCAGCGAACGGAATGCGTCACTTGCGCGCAACAACGGTGCGATCCCGGAGGCTGAGCAGCAGAGCCTGGACGCTCTTGCGCGGCGGTTGGAGGTCACTGCACCGGGCACTTTCGAAGCCTATTTGGCGCGGTTCTATGCCGACCTGCCGAAGGAAAGTGCCTTTGCGGCGGTGGAACAGGCCACCCTTACCGGTAAGGACCGCGTGGAGGTGATCGGTCCTGCCCTGCTCAACGCGGCGCGGACCGGCGATCAGGTGGCAATGGCCACGTGGGGAAAGGCGTTGAAGGAGCGCGGGGATGTGGCGCCAGGGCTGTGGGCATTGACGGATGATGTACTGCTCTCGACGGAACAGCATGCGGTGCTTTTCGTCGCCGGCGAGATGGATGCTTATCCTTTATGGTCCAAGCAGATGGGTTATGGTGCCCGCAAGGACCTGTTGATCGTGGATGTGCGCCTGCTTGAGAATGACGGCTACCGCAAGCGGATCTGGACGGAGGCAGGTGCGAAAGGGAAAGTGCCGGATGGACCTGCTGCTTTCATCGAACGGATGGCCAATTCGACGGAGCGGCCCGTGTACCTATCGCTTTCACTCGGTCCACGGACAGCCGGGCCGATGCGTGACAAGTTGTACATCACCGGCCTGGTGGCGCGCTACAGTGCGACACCATGGGACAATCTGCCGGCGCTTGCCTTCAACTGGAGGACCATGAGCAAACGCCTCGATGCCGGGCCACTCTCCAGGAACTACCTGTTGCCAGGGGCGGTGCTGCTGGAGCACTACCGGGCGGTCGGCGACGAGGCCAACGCTTCACGAGCGGAGCATGAGTTGCGTGGATTGGCTGAACGCTTGGGGGCCACGGGGGCATTGATCCGTGCCGGGGTATTGCAACATTGAGGCATGGGGCTCTTCGGCAAGGAATATGCGAAACTGAGCGATGAGCGCTTGATGGAGCTCGTGGTACGTGGCGATGAGCAGGCCTTCTCCGCGATCTATGACCGGTATGACCGTCGGCTCCTCAATTACTTCCACCGGATGTTGTGGCAGGATCGAGAACAGGCTCAGGATTTCATGCAGGAACTGTTCACCAAACTCGCGCAGCGACCGCAGAGCTATGATCCGGCCCGGCCGTTCCATACCTGGCTTTTCAGCGTGGCGAACAACATGTGCAAGAACGCTTACCGGCATGAGGAGGTGGTGCGGAATGCGGCCGTGCACCTACGGAACGGGGTGGACCGCGAGGAGGCGAAGGACGGGGTCGGTGTGGACCATGCGTTGTTCCGCGACCGGCTCGAGGCCGAGTTGGACCGGCTCGACCCGGATCACAAGGCCACCTTCGTAATGCGCTTCCACGAGGACATGGCGATCAAGGAGATCGCCGCCACCTTCGGATGTTCAGAGGGCACTGTGAAATCGCGTTTATTCTACACACTCAAGAAACTGGCGGAACGATTGAAGGAATTCGACCCAAAAGGAATGCACCATGGAACGGCGCGAACGATACGACCCTGAGGATATCGAAAGCCTGCTCAGCGAGCGTGGCTTCGATGAGTTGTTGGAGGAGGAGCGTGCCTATGTGTTGCGCCACCTCTCCGACCGGAACGAGTACGAATCCATGCGCGGCCTGTTGCTGCACATGCGGAATGAACGCGGCCAGGAAGGGCCATTGACCGCCGACCCCCGGGTACGCGAAGAGGTGCTGGCCGCGTACCGGGAACAACAAAGGCCCCAGTGGCGCATCTGGCTCAACAGCCTGGGCACCGTGCTCTGGCCGAAGGAAGCATCGGCAATGTGGCGCCCTGCGCTGGCCTTCGGTTCATTGGCCGTGCTCGTGGTGCTGGGGGTATGGCTGGTCGGCCCGAATTCTCCGGCAGTTGACCGATCGGCTGAAGTAGCCGCCACGGAGGGCTCTTCCAAGCAAGAGGAGCAGCCGAATGCTGAACCTTCACGATCCACGACTGTGGAGACCAGGGAAGCTGCGAATGAACAGGAGGCACTGCCCAAGGTCGACCTCGACCTGGCCACAGGTGATGCCGAGATGGCGCGTTCGGAGGAGATGCAGGTCGACGAATTACGCGCACCTGTGGAGGAGCGCCTGGCGGAAGTGGAAAAGGTGCGGGCACCTGCACGTGCGGCTGCCGACCTGTTCGCGGAGGACATTGAGCCTTCCGAGGACCGATCACTTCGCGAGCAGAAAGCCAGCACTCCACCCCCACCGGTGCACGTTGCGGATGAACCTGCGATGGCCGGTGCCACCGCACCGGGTAGTCATGTCGTGACAGAGAATGAACTGATGATGAACCAGAGTGTGGCCAACGTCAGTGAGGTCAGCAAGTATCGGGATATGGTCGGAAGGACGAAAAAGGAGATTGAAGCACGTGGACGCAACCTCGGTGCTGATCCCGAGCTCGTCTCACTATTGAGCGCGGGCTGGTAAGCTACTACTGGATGGTGAACTGCTGCGTGATCCTCAGGTCCCGCGCTGTCACGGTCAGGACGGCAGTGCCCTTTGGGAACACGCCTTTATCCAATCTTCGGACCAACTCCTCCGTCATCGCCTTTCCTTCCTCGTAATAAAGCGACCTGCCGCTGGCATCCCGTACCTCGATCGTCACGTTGCCGATCTTCCGGTGATTGATGATGTCGATGCGAATGAAGCTGGAGGAACGTGTGCACTCCACGGTCACTGCTCCCGGTCGGGTGCCACCACCGGCCATCGCTTGTCCGCTGGAGACCAACAACAGCGCCAGACCGACCGCCCGTATGCAAGAACCTGTGATCATGCGTTCCCGTTCGAACATCAAAGGTAACTGAAAGGCCTGGTCCAGGTCCACTAGCCCGTGCTGCGTTCGGAGCCAGTGAATTGCGACCCGTGTGTTGTCGGGGTCTGCACGGCCATATCGAAGCCGGGATACGCGCTCCACCCACCGAACGCCCCGTCCTTTCGCAAGGCGATGAACCCGACCTGCATCCCATCGCTATCCGGGTATTTCCGGAGGATGCGTTGGACCACCTGTCGACAGGCCTCCTCCGGTGACACTCCATGCCGCATGAGTTCCACCACGGAATGGCTCCCTGATACGCGGATCACAAGTTCCCCCACCCCGGTCGCACAAGCCGCCCCGACCTCTCCGTCCACGAACAGACCTGCACCGATCAGTGGGCTGTCCCCTACCCGACCATGCACCTTGTAGGCCATCCCGCTCGTGGTGCAGGCACCGGCCATCCTGCCTTGCGCGTCCATGGCCACCATGCCGATGGTGTCGTGGTTCTCGATGTTCGCGACGGGCGAATACCTGCCCTCCTTCAACCACTCACTCCATGCTTTCCGCACCTCCGGGATGTCCACCTCGCGCGTCCGGAAGCCGTTCTCCATTGCCCAGCGTTCAGCGCCGGCCCCCACCAGCATCACATGCGGTGTGCGCTCCATGATGGCCCGCGCGATCGAGATCGGGTGCTCGAAACGTTGCAAGAATGCCACGGCTCCGGCGTTGCCATCCTGGTCCTGGATGCACGCGTCCAAGGTCACGAACCCATCACGATCCGGCCTGCCGCCAAGACCGACACTACGGTTGTTCAGGTCGCTTTCCACCACCGCCACCCCTTGCTCCACAGCATCAAGCGCACTTCCACCGCCCTCCAACACCTCCCAGGCTTTCTGGTTCGCGGCTAGTCCGTGCTCCCAGGTGCTCAGCACAATTGGCCCTTTCATCGGCAGGCCGGTACCATCGTCTTCCGCGGTGTCCTCATCGTGCATTCCCACGAACTCACACCCGGTGGTGATCGCAACGGTGCCGGCCAACCCAAGTTTGATGAAACGTCGGCGTTCGTTCATCGCACCAAGGTATGCCGATCGCTCGCCTGGGTCGGAGATGTAGAGAATTCCAAGGTCTTTGTTCGCCGGTCTCTTTCAGCGATATCAAATTCGAAGCCTATGGGAACCATCCACCATCTGCTGCTATTTGGCACGTGCCTTTCATTGTACGGAACATCACGGGCTCAGGATGTGCTCCTGGAGAACTTCGACGATGTTGAACTACTCTTCCAGAACGGCTGGGTCCGCAAGAATCGCAGTTCGACCATAGGACCTCTGACCTGGAGGCAGGGAGGACCGTTGGGAGCCGCGGCTTTGACCGGGGATAGTCTTTCTTTTCTAGGGAACGGTTACCTGGCCGGTAGTGGAACGATCAGCGACTGGGTCTTTACGCCTCCATTGCTTCTGATGGATGGGGATGTGATCACTTTCTACGCGCTTTCCCAAGCCTGTGTGTTCTACCCGGATCGGTTCGAGGTGCGGATGAATGAGGATGAGGACACATACGTGGCATACAGTGCCACAAGTGTCGGTGATTACGCGCATTTGTTGCTGACCGTGAACGAGGACCTCTCCTTCGGGGGCATGCCGAGTGTCGTGGCCGGAGACGACTGGGGCTGGTACTCGGCAGTCGTTACAGGTCTTACGGCCCCGGTCGTGGCTCGGGTGGCCATCCGGTACTTTGTGGAATATGGAGGGGCTGATGGGACGAACAGCTCTTATGTCGGGTTCGATGCACTCCGGATCTCGCGCGGTACGACCCCTGTTGGTGAGTTGCAGGGAAATGCCCCCCGGATCCGTTTCGACCCGATCACGGGGGCTGTGCAGCTTATGGACACCTGCCGGGTGGCGGGCACAGCGTTGGTCACGGACGCACTAGGAAGACAGCTGGGATGGATCCCCGTTGATCGCGAAGGGACGATGGATCTTTCCGCTTATCCCGGCGGGATCTACCGACTCTTTCTTTTCGATCGGTGCGAACGAGCGAACCATTCCGTACAGATCATGAAGTTGTGATCTGCTCTGCCCCCGGCACTACATTGCCGGCCGATGTCCAGCGCACGTTCAACGACACGATCCTTCGTCGTGGTGACGACCCTGTTCTTCATGTGGGGTTTCATCACGGTCCTGATCGATTCGCTCATCCCGCGCCTTCGGGAAGTATTCGAACTGTCGTACTTCCAAGCGGGCATGGTCCAATTCGCGTTCTTCATCGCCTATCTGGTGGTCTCGATCCCCGCGGGCACGCTGCTTTCCAGCATCGGTTACAAACGCGGGATGATCCTCGGGCTTGCCACCATGGGCTTGGGTTGTGCCTTGTTCTGGCCGGCGGCGGGCCTGCGTTCGTTCCCATTGTTCATGGCAGGCTTCTTCACCCTTGCCAGCGGCATCACGGTGTTGCAGGTGGCAGCGAATCCATACGTGGCCGCGTTGGGTGATGAGCGGGGTGCGAGCAGCAGGCTCAACCTTGCTCAGGCATTCAACAGCATGGGAACGACCATCGCCCCGGTGTTGGGCGCTATGCTCATCCTGAGTGATCGCATCCGCTCCAGTGCGGACATCGCACTGATGGATGCATCGTCCCGGGAGTTGTACCTCGCCCAGGAGGCATCCGCGGTGCAAGGGCCCTTCATGATCATCGCCGGGTCTCTCGCCCTGCTTGCCGTGGTCGTTTCCTTGGTGGACCTGCCCAGGATCCTGGAAGAGCGAGCCGCAGGTACTTATGGGCAGGTCCTTCGGAACGGACGGTTGATGGGAGGTGCCGTGGGCATTTTCGTGTATGTCGGTGCGGAAGTCGCCATCGGCAGTTATCTCGTCAACTACTTCCTCTCCATGGACCTGGCAACGACGATCCAAGCCGATCCGGGGCTTTCCTGGATCGCGACGACAATACTTGGCAGCCCACTGGCCGAAGTGGATGCCAAGGGCATCGTGGGTGCGTTCGTTGCATTGTATTGGGGCGGGGCCATGGTAGGCAGGTTCTTCGGTGCATTCCTGACGCGTTCCATCGCTCCTTCCACGGTGTTGGCGGTATTCGGTACGATGGCCGCGCTCATGGTGGCACTATCCATGGGCAGCGAGGGCACCGTTGCGATGTGGGCGATCCTCAGCGTAGGTCTCTTCAATTCGATCATGTTCCCCACGATCTTCTCGCTTGCCGTTGAAGGCCTCGGAGACCTGAAGCCGCGCGCTTCTGGGGTCCTGTGCACAGCGATCGTAGGTGGGGCCTTCATTCCCCCATTCCTGGGCTCGCTCGCGGACGATCATGGATTCAAGGTGGCGTTCCTGCTGCTGGTCGTGTGTTACGCCTACATCACGGCCTACGCCTGGCGCCTGAATCGTTCTGCCGCATGATCCTGGGCATCGATATCGGTGGCACCACCAGCAAGCTTGGTCTTGTAGAGGGCGGGACGGTCATCGCACGAAGCCGCATCGCGACCTTGGGCCACCGGGATGAACATGCCTTCGCAGATGCGCTTGTGGAGGCCGGGAAGGCGCTGATCCGTGTGCAGGATGTCCCGATGGTGAAGGCGATCGGGATCGGGGCGCCCAATGCCAATCAATACACGGGGATCGTCGAGATGGCCCCTAATCTTCCGTGGAAGAACGATGTGCCACTGGCTGCGATGATCACCGAACGCACGGGCGTGCGGGCTGTCCTGGGCAATGACGCGAATGCCGCGGCCTTGGGTGAATGGCGTTACGGTGCAGGACGGGGCTCCGATGATCTGCTGGTCGTGACGGTGGGCACCGGGATCGGGAGTGGTTTCATCGTGAACGGTGAATTGCTTCTCGGAAGTGCCGGTAACGCCGGTGAACTGGGGCATACCATCATCGTGATGGACGGCCGCACCTGTACCTGCGGTCGGGCCGGTTGTCTGGAAGCGTACGTGAGCATTCGTGGCATCCGCAGGACCTATTCCGAACTGGATGGTGATACCGGGCTCTTGAAGGATGACGGTGTACGGTCCATCGCCGAAGCCGCTGCCAAAGGCGATCCCGCGGCGCTGCAAACCTTCAAGCATACGGCGCGCTGGCTCGCGGTCGGCCTGGCGAATGCAGCAGCGATCACCGGCCCACGGCGGATCGTACTCTTCGGTGGGATCGCGCGCAGCGGAGAAGTGCTCATGGCACCGTTGCGCGAGCGATTCATGGATGCCTTGCTGAACATCCACCACGGGCGGTCGGATCTCGTGCTTTCGGCCCTTCCGGAGGATGATGCCGCATTGCTCGGTGCGGCGGCCCTGGCCGAATGAAAGGCGGTTCGATGAGAGCCGCTAGCTTCGGGGCATGGCGACGATCGCGTTCCGGACTTCCCCATCACGTTGGGCAATAAGTAGCCTGTTCTGTGCATTGGCGGTGGTCGCCAGTGCTCAACAGGTCGATCGTGCAAGGCAGCTTGTCGATCCATTCATCGGCACCGGCGGGCACGGCCACACTTTCCCTGGCGCATGCGTTCCCAATGGCATGGTGCAGCTGAGCCCCGACACACGGCCGGATGGATACATGGACTGGGACGGCTGCAGCGGCTATCATTACGCGGACAGCGTCATCCATGGGTTCAGTCACACCCATCTGAGCGGCACGGGCGTCGCCGACCTGTGCGACGTGTTGGTGATGCCAATGGCCGGAAGCGGTGGAATGGCCTTCGATCCGCGCTTGACCGCATCCCGCTTCGATCACACGACCGAATCGGCCAATGCCGGCTACTACAAAGTGGACCTTCTTCCGTCGCCCAACTCTACGGCCGACCTCGGTTCCATTGATGCTGTACCTCCGATCATGGGTAATGGTCCGAAGATCACAGCTGAACTCACTGCAACTGCACGTGTTGGTGTACACCGCTACACTTTCCCGAAGGATCGGACCGCACGCGTCGTGCTCGACATGCGCCACCGGGACAAGCTTTTGGAATGGCGCATCGATCAGGTCAGTAACACGGAGGTGGTCGGCGAGCGCCGCTCTTCTTCGTGGGCACATGATCAACGCCTGTTCTATTGCATCCGCTTCAGCCATCCGATAAGGGGCAATGATGTGATGCCCTCAAACCTCGCCGGCTTGGTGGCCGGTCATGACTTCGGGGTGCTGGCGGAACCGCTCATCCTTAAGGTCGGTATCAGCGCAGTGAGCATTGAAGGTGCGCGTGCCAATCTGGAGGCTGAGGTCCCGCATTGGGATTTCGATCTCGTGCGCAAGCAGGCGGAGGAAGCGTGGAACGCCAAGCTGAACAAACTGCAGGTGAAGGGCGGCACTGAAGAACAGCAGCGGATCTTCTACACCGCACTCTACCACAGCTACGTGGCGCCATACGTCTTCAATGATGTGGATGGGCGGTACCGGGGCATGGATGGACAGGTGCACCAAGCTGAGCACGATGTCTACACGGTCTTCAGCCTATGGGACACATTCCGCGCCCTGCACCCGCTGATGACCATCCTGGAGCCGGAAATGACCGCGGATTGGATCAAGACCTTCCTGCTCCATTACCAGCAAGGTGGCAGGCTTCCCGTTTGGGAATTGTGGGGAAATGAGACCGACTGCATGATCGGGTATCACAGCGTCAGCGTCATTGCTGATGCGTACCTCAAAGGCATCGGCGGGTTCGATGCGGACCTCGCATTGGAAGCCATGGTCGCCACGGCGGACATGGACCATTTCGGCCTGAAGGAATACCGCGAACAAGGCTTCATCAGCAGTGAGGATGAGGCCGAGAGCGTGAGCCGTACGCTGGAGTATGCCTACGACGACCATTGCATCGCGCGGATGGCCGCCGCGTTGGGCAGGCATGGTACGGCGGCACGCTTCTTCGAGCGCAGCAGGAATTGGCAGAATCTTTACGACCCGGGTTCAGGCTTCTTTCGTGCGCGGCGGAATGGTGGGTTCGTTGAACCGTTCGATCCCTACCAGGTGGACTTCAACTTCACCGAAGCGAACGCCTGGCAATACGGCTTCTTCGTTCCGCATGACATGGACCGGTTCACCGCGCTCCTTGGCGGCCGCAGGTTCCTTGCGGACAGGTTGGATACGCTTTTCAGCACCTCGTCCGCGACCACCGGCCGCGATCAGGCGGACATCACGGGGTTGATCGGGCAGTACGCCCACGGCAATGAACCTAGCCATTCGTTCGCGTACCTCTACCGCCGTTCCAGCCGGCCTCGTAACACCGATGCCTACGTGCGCCACATCCTTGGTGAGCTTTACTCCACCGCTCCGGATGGACTATCGGGGAACGAGGATTGCGGGCAGATGAGCGCGTGGTACGTGCTGAGTGCAATGGGACTTTACCAGCCGTGCCCGGGCGATCCAACGTTCAGCCTTACGATCCCGTTGTTCGATTCGATCACCGTGGATGTGGGCAAGGAAAAGCCTGCGGTGATCACCACATCCGCTCATGGGGGCGTGCGCAACCATATCGAACGGATCGCATTCGAAGACCAGGACATCACGGCTCACCGTACCCTTCCGTATGACGCCTTCATGCAGGGAGGTGAACTGGCCTTCGACCTCGGCCCTCGGCCTGTGAGCCCCGCACTACCGCCCATGGGTGAGGGTATACAGGATACTTCGGCATGGCAGCCGGTCCCTCTGATCCTGGCACCCGGCGCTGCTTTCCGGGATAGCATGACGATCCGGATCGCAAGCAGTGAAACGGACGCGGTGCTGTACCTCTCACTCAATGGAGGGGCGGCCATGCGCTATTCCGGACCATTCGCGATCCGCCAGACCACGGAGGTGACCGCCTATTCCGAAATGGCAGGGAGCAGTGGTGCGGTACGTCGGTCGAAACCGGCCAGCGCACATTTCGTGAAGGTGGAAGGCGATCGGACGATCACGGTGCAATCCACGTTCGCACCCCAGTATGCGGCCGGTGGTGACCAGGCGTTGGTCGACGGCCTTCGGGGTGGTGCCGATTTCCGCACGGGGGAATGGCAGGGATTCGAGGGGCAGGACCTGCTTGCTTCCGTGGACCTTGGGGAGCCGATGAAGGTGCACCGTGTAGGGCTGAGCGTGTTGCAGGACCAACGGGCATGGATCTGGTTCCCGAGCAAGGTCACGTTCGCATTCAGTGTGAACGGTCGCCAATGGAGCACCGCCGAAGTGGTGAACACGGTGCCACGCGATGAACCACGTGCGATGACCGCCGTGCTGTGGACACCACCATTCTCCAAACGGGTCCGTTACATCAAGGTGATCGCGTCCAATGCCGGTCCATGTCCTGACTGGCATCCGGGGAAGGGAGGACGCACCTGGATCTTCGCGGATGAGGTACTTGTCGGGACGGAACGGCCCTGAATGAAAAGATCCGGCACAAGGCCGGATCTTTTCATTCATTCCGAGGTGATCAACGGGTCACTTGCACCTGTTGGGTCTTCACCCACTTGTCCGTGACCAACTGCACCATGTATTGTCCATTCATCAGGCCGGACATATCCACGGTCGCGGGGCTGTTCGCGGTGATGTTCAAAGGAGCTTCGATCACCACACGGCCACTCATGTCCAGCACGCGCACTTGCACCTGGTCGTAGGTGCCATTGCCCAGGTTGATGGTCAACGCACCGTTGGTCGGGTTCGGGTAGAGGGAGAAGCCATCGAAGGCGCTCTCCTCCACTCCCACTGCTCCGCAGGCTGCATACCACTGCAGCGGGACCGATACCTGTCCATCGTCACAGGATCCGGCAGCATCGGATTGGATGCGCAGTGTGATGATGTTCTCCGCATTCTGCGAATTGATCGCGAAGCCGGTGAGGTTGCCACCGTTGTTCCCTTGGTACAGCACTGCTGCGTTCTCATCACGTCCGTTGTAAACCACGATACGATCGCCTGTTGGCAGCTGGCCTTGCAGGAAGCCGATGGTCGTCGGCACCGGCTCCAGGGACTGGAAGGTGTACCAACGGTCCTCGTCATTCCCGTAGCAGTACGAGTAGTTGTCGAAACCGCAGGAGCGGATGATGCAACTGTCGCTCGCATAGGTCAGTGAGTCGCTCAGGTAGAAGCACAGCGGGTCGTCCAGGGAGGTCACCGCGAATACGCTCGTGTCGTTCACCGGATATGGGCCGAAATTGTATACGCCCGTGGTGTTCACCGTCAGCGAGTCATCCGTCATGGTGTTCACGATCAACACGCCCTCGGCCGGAGGGTCCGTGGTGATGATCACCTCGGCGGTATATACCCGGCTGAAGCAATCCGGCACCAGGTTGTAACTGACACCGGGTGCTGCGCAACCATCGCAGTAAACGGTCCACTCCCATGGGTCGTACGTGGCCGTGGTACCGCACTGCACCGAACCATCGGAGGACATCTCCATGTACAGGTTCGTGCCGGTGGCGATCACGTCGATGGTGTAGTAATCGGTGAGGGCGTTGTTCACAGCGGAGCCCGCCGGACCAAGGTTCGTGGTGAAGGTGTTGGTGTGATCGAAGAGCACCGGCGAGGTATTGTCCGGTCCATCATAGATCGTGAGGTCCTCGAACGTGGTGCTTTCAATGGTGCCGCGCTGGAACGTCAAGCGCAGTGTACCGGCGGAAGGCAATTCGTAAGCCCACGCCATGTCATCATTCGCTGTGTAGCAATACGTTTCGACCAGCGGTGTGGCACCGCACACGATCACCGGGCAGATCGGGTTCACCAATTCGCCGGAGATCACATTGCACAGGTCGTTCAGGTCGTTCACCAAGGTGATGTTGACCGGGGTGCCGGAAACGAACGGACCCACTTGGTAAGTGCCCGTGGTGGTGAAGGAAACGGTATCCGCACCGCCGTCGTTCACGATCTCCACATCGGTATCGGTGCCCATCCCGGTCACCTCCACATCCACGAAGTATTGGAAATTGGCACAATCCTGCACGATGTTGAACGTGGCCGTGGGTGCGATGCAGTCCAGGCAGAACACCGTCCAGTCGATCGGTGTGAAATCCCCATCAGCGCAGGAGACCGAAATGTCAGAAATGATCCTGAAAGTAAGTCGGTTCTCAGGATTCGAGCTGCTGAAGAAGACGCCTGCAAGGTTACCGGTCAGGCCGGCGGCTGGCGTGAGCTCCGGGGCGTTGATGTCCCCCCCGTCATACACATGGATCTCGTCACAGCAGGTCTCCATGGTGCCGGAGTTGATCAGGAATCCCAGTGGGAAGGTGCCTGTTCCTTGATAGTAATAGACCAGGTCCTCATCGTTCCCCGGGCAGTAGTTGTCATTCACGTCCGTTCCGCAATCGACCAGGGTCGGGCAGGTTCCGGTATCGGTCAGTTCACCCAACTGCAGGTCGCAATCCGGGTTGTTCTCATGGGCCACGGTAACGGCAACGATATCATTCAGCACGAACGGGCCGATCACGACCTCTTCGACCCCGACGCCATCCACGGACTGGTCCGCGCCGCCATTCACGCTGTATACCACATTCACCAATGAGCCATCGCCAAGCGATGTGACATCAACGGCGATGGAGAACTCGTTGTTCGGGCAATCGTCGATGATCGTTGCGGTCGCCTCAGGCAGGTTGCATTGGAGGCAGGCCACCTCCCACTCCCACGGTTCAAGGCCGAACCCATTGGTGGCACAGCTGCCGAAGGCATCGCTCACCAGCTGCATGTAGATCGAACCCGAGTTGGCATAAAGCACCAGTCCGGTGAGGTCGAAGTTGCCGTTGGCGGTGTTGATGAAGAGGGGGATGCCGGTGTTGTCCACCCCATCGTAGATCTCCAGTCCATCGGAGAATGCACCCTGGATCACTCCGGCATTGAAGGTCAAGCGAAGAGCTCCGGTACCGGCATCGCCGGAGTAGAACCAGAACGGTGATTCGTTCACATCGTAGCAATACGTCTCGGTCAATGGGGTTCCGCCGCATTCGATCAACGTCGGGCAGGCACCGCTGTCCGTGATCGTGCCCAGTTCCAGGTCGCATAGGCTGTTCGAACCATGTTCGATGACGATGTCCACGTTGTCATTGATGGTGAACGGTCCGATCACGGTCTGTCCCACGCCAACACCTGCCTCGGTGGCAGGTGCACCACCATTCACTGTGTAGACCACGTTCACCGTGGCGGCGTCACCGGTGGAGGCCACCTCCACGTTGATGGAGAACTGATTGTTCGCACAGTCCTCCACCACACCGGCTCCTACCACGGGCAGTTCGCAATCCAGGCATACCACCTCCCAGAACCACTCGTCCGTGCTTCCGTCGGCACAGCTTACAGTGACATCGGAGCTCATGGTCATGTAGAACGACCCGGAGGTCGAGAATACGGTCAGGCCGGTCAGGTCTTCGGTCTGCGTGATGGTATGCTCATATAGCAATGGGCCTGTCGCATCGATACCGTCGTAAATGGCGAGGTCGTCGAACGTGGATGATTCGATGCTTCCCGCAGTGAAACGCAGGCGCATGGTCCCGGTGCCTGAGGACTGGTAGACCCATTCCTGCAGGTCATTGTTCCCCGGGCAATAGTTCTCCTCCAGTGCGGGTGCTCCGCACACGATGATGTTCGGGCAGGTGCCCAGGTCGGTGAGGATACCGAAGTCCACGTTGCAGTTCGGATCGCTCTCGTGCGCCACGACCACCGCAACTTCGTCATTCACGGTGAATGGCCCGAGCACGGTGGTCCCGGCAGTAAGGCCTGGCATTGCAGTAACTGCGCCCCCATTCACAGTATACTCGGCGGCCACCGTTGATCCGTCACCGGTAGTACCGATCTCCAGATTGATCGAGAATTGGTTGTTCGGGCAGTCATCAGCCACGGTGGCGGTCACCTCGGGTATCTCACAATTCAGGCAGACCACATTCCAGGTCCATGGATCGGTGGTACCATCATCGCAACTGCCGAACCCGTCCGGGATCAACTCCATGTGCAGGGCTCCCGTGGTGGAAACGGCCGAGACACCGGCCAGGTCGGTAAGGTCCGTTTCGGCATAGCTGTACAACGGCGTTCCGGTATTGTCGGGGCCATCATAGATGGTCAGTTGATCGAAGTTGGACGACTCGATCGAACCGGCCAGGAATGTGAGGACAAGGGATCCACCGGCATCCGCTACGTAGGTCCATCCCCGGGTCTCACCGTTCACGTAGCAGAAGTCGGTCGTGATGGCCGGTTCGCCGCAGATGATGTCGATCGGGCAATCGGTAATGGGTGCAAGCGCACCGAGGTCAAGGTCACACAAGGCGTCGCTCTCGTGGTGCACCACCACCAACGGCTCAGAACCAATGGGGAACGGACCGAATTCGACCACGCCGACCTCAAGTCCGGTCAGTTCATCAATCGACCCGTCCACATCCCAGGATACGGATACCGAGGAGCCATCCCCGATCGAGGTGATGTCCAGGATGATCGTGAATTCACCGAGGTCGCAATCCGTGCCAAAGGACACCGTAGCCGCCGGTTGCTCACAATCCAGCAGGAGCTGTACCGTGGTCTCCACGCAATCATCGAATGTGCTGCACTGGTCGTCCACGTTCCAATGGGAGAAGAGGTCCGTGTTCGCCGTGGTCAGCACAGTGAGGGGTGAATAGCCCTCCCCAACGATGGGCCCATCGTAAGTGTCCTGCCGCACGGTGATATAGCTCCCGCTGCTGGAGGTGAATTCGTAGTTCGCTCCCGCCAGGATCCCCGTGATCACCGAGTGCTCCAACTCGAAGCTGCAAGTGGAGATCGTGGTCACGGTACCGTTCGCGGCCGGCGTGATCGCCTCGGGAGGATATTGATCCTCGTTCAGGCAACCTCCTTGGCCGAATGAGTGTCCTACCGTACCTACCAGACCGATCAATAAGGCAGGGATCGCAAAGCGTCTTCTTCGTTGCATAGGGTGCATTAATTGGTTCGTTGCTCGTGCGCAGCGAAGGTACCAATTCACCTAGGCGAACGACGCAGTGCGGTGCGACCGGTTGAAAAGATCCATTGTTCGGTTGGTTTCCAAGGAAGTGGTCGCATAAGGCCTCGAAGTGTGGATGGATCGGCGATCGATCATACCCATGGGACTACTTCGCAAAGGCCTCCCGAACCGTGTGGAATGCTGCTTTCGGGCGCCCGGTATGGTCGATCAAGGACCAGCTTGGGCCGGGCCAGATGTCATTCAATTGCCAGACCAGGGTCCCCATGCATCGCGGTGCGGCTGCCAGGTGCGCGTTCAATGCCATTTCGAGCCCGAGTGCCTGTACCTCCTGTGTCCTCAGGCACCATTCTTCCAGACCGGTCGGCTCAGCGATGCCGGCTGCTTGCATCGCGGCGCGTATCGGGGTATCGCCTTTGTAGCTCCGTTGGCGAAACGCCAGGGCCGCACTACCAAGCCGCAGCTTGGTCGGGTCGATGTACTGCGCCAGCAAGGCGCTGTCGGGGTAGCTCTGGAAGCCGAATTCGCTTACAAAGCGCCCGACATTGCGCGCGAACGAACTGAAGGTGCTGTCGCCATGCCACACCCCCCAATAGTGCAGGTCGCCTGAACGAAGCCCTTCGTCGTTCCCCCAGTTGCTCAGGGGTGAGGTCGGAGTATAGGACCATGGCCGGACGGACGCCGGCAGGTCCTCGCCGAAGAACCGCAGCATATCCTGTTCCACCCGCAGCATTTCCGCGCCGTGCAGGGCGTATCGTTCCTGCCACCCCCAATTGTGCCAGGCCACCTCCAGTTCGTTGTTGCCACAGAATAGAACAACGCACGGGTGGATGGCGATACGCTCCACATTCTCAACCACTTCCGCGCAGGCATTCGCTATGAAGTTCGTGTCGCCGGGTATCATGTTGGCGAACATGAGGTCCTGCCAGACCATGATCCCGGCGGTATCGCACGCGTGGAAAAAGGCCTCCGGTGGGTAAACGCCACCGGCCCAGACCCGCAGCATGTTCATTCCTGCCTCTTGCGCCCGGCGCACCAGCATGACCCAGGCCTCGTTCCCGGCACGCGGAAGGAACATGTCCGGAGGAACGATGTTCGCCCCTTTGGCGAAAACAACTCCGCCGTTCACCGTGAAGTGGAAAGAACGCCCGATGCTGTCCTTCTCCTGTACCAAGGCAGCGGTGCGCAGGCCTGTGACCCCGCTCCAGCTATCCATCAGGCGGTCGCCTTGGAGAAGCTCCAATCGAACGGTATACAGCGGTTGCTCGCCGAGACCTCGCGGCCACCAGAACTGTGGATCGATGATCGTATGCGCGAGCACGATCGTGCTGGATCCCGGCTTAACGAACTGATCGCGTTCAGCGACGGGTTCCCCATTCACCAGAAGTCTGAAGGTGAAGCGCCCCTCCTTCCATGCTTCGAACCGAGCTTGCACCTGAAGTGCATACCCTTGCGAGGCGGTGTCCCCTGTGATACGCACGGAGTTGATGCCGGCGCCATCCGTGGCACGCAACACAACGGGTTGCCAGATCCCGCAGGTCACCGAACGGGGGCAGAAGTCCCAGCCGAAGTGGTAAGCGGCCTTTCGAACGAACGGGCTCACCCCGGTCGGGTCGCTGTCGTGCGGCAGGGTGATCCCGAATGCTTCCTTCAGTTCACGTCCGCGGCGCACGGGGCTGTGGAAGACCACGCGCAACGTGTTTTTCCCTGCCTGTAGCGCTGCCTTTACCGACCAGGACCAAGTGCGGAACATGTTGTCGGTCGTCCCGAGCAACGAATCGTTGAGGTAGATCGAAGCAAAGGTATCCAACCCTTTGAATTCCAGTAGTATGTGGTCGTGTTCCAGTAGTGTCTCCGAGGTCGTGAACATGGTCCTGTATTCCCAGTCCTTTTCTTCGATCCACTGCACGCTGTCCGCATTGAGGTCCATGTAGGGATCGGTGATGAGGTCGTTCGCCATGAGGTCCGTATGGACCACACCGGGCACGGTCGCGGGGTGCCAGTGGTCCGTGCCCACTTGCCTGAAACTCCAACCGGTATTCAGGTCCTGGTCGACCGCTTGTGCGTTCACCATGCCCATTGCCAACGAAAGCCAGGCCGAGAGGTATGTTCTCATCGCAAGCCGGCCTTTACAAGGGCGTTCAGCACTCCGTGGATCCTGGATCGGTCCGGTTCAAAACGCCGCCCTGTGTCGAAGGGCATGGTCGCAGCTGGTCCCCCCATGGACCTGGTCGCCGAGAAATGGACCTCACTGACGCCTGTCCGTTCGACCAGTTCCACGACATTGGTCCCGTTCACGCCCGCGGCAGCGACGATCCGTGCAGCACCATTGGCCAGTTCCACCATGCCCCGTATGCGTTCGCATCCCTGCACGGCGGTAGTCGCGCCGCCAGAGGTCAAGATCCTGGGTATGCCCAGGCGAAGGCATCGTTCGACGGCTTCGTTCAGGTCCCGGCACATATCGATCGCCCGGTGGAAGGTCAATTCCTTCCCATGCCTTGCGCATTGGTCCAAGACCTCCTTCATCAGGAATGTGTCGGGTCGAAGGTCCTCGTCCAAACCGCCTGTGACCGCGCCGTGCACTCCGGATGTTGCGCACAGGATGCTGATATCGTTGGTCAGAATGGAGCGTTCACTTCCTTTCAACCGAAAGTCGCCCGGTCCAGGACGTACAAGCACACGAACAGGGATCCGGGTCTGTTCCGTTACGGTCCGAATGGTACCCAGGCTTGGTGTGACCCCGCCGCAGGCCAGCCAGGTGGTCAATTCCACCGCATCGCACCCCGCCTCTTCGGCGGCCTGGACCTCCGCCAGCGACGTGGCACAGACTTCCACGGACACGCGCATGTGCCAAACATAATTCGCCCCATGCAACCTGGCGCGGCATGATGCGTATGACGAGCATCATGAGAATGACCCTGCCCAGCGCTCTCCCGCTGAGATGGGCCTTTGCACTGGCGACGCTGTGCATCGGCGCATCCGGCAATGCCTCTGACGGTGGGTATGTTGACGGCTCCTGGTCCATGCCCATCGGACCGGGTGGTGCGGACCTCAGGGGTCTTTCAGGGCAGGTCTTGAACAAGGACCCGGGCCTTGCGCTGGGCAACGCGATGAGCGCACTTGCGGTCGCGGAGCGAGGCGGTGACGGTAGAGCGATCCATCTGGCCCTGGTGCAGAAGGCCAATGCGGAACAACACCTCGGTCTTTTCACTGAATTCCTGCAGACCACGTTGCGTGCACTGGAGGTGGCACAGACCATCTCGGACCCCCGCTTGATGGCGCGCGACCTACAGAACCTGAGCACTGCGTATGGTGCGAACATGCGCCCGGACAATGCCATCGCCGAAGCGAAGAACGCGCTCGCCATGGTCCTGCCCACACAGGATGAACGGGCCATCGCAGAGGCACAACTCTTCCTGATCCATACCCTCAATAAAGGTGGTGATCATCTCGAAGCACTGAAGGTCGGCGAAGTGGCATTGGAACGCGCGGCGCGCAACAATGACGAATTGGTCCAGGCCCGGATCTGGTTGCTCATGGCCGAGGCCTTCATGGAGCAGGAAAGGCACGTTGACGCGCTCCCTTTCCTGGCCAAGGCGGAGCGGACGCTGGACGTGTCAGGCACGTTCAACGAGCGGTTCATGCTGCGCGTGGATCGTTCCAGGGCCTTCGCTGCGATCGGAAGAGCGGACGAAGCGGACAAGGCCCTTACCGGCGCGATCGGGATGATGGAAGGTTCCGATTCCTGGTCACACCAGGCAGCGATCACCAAGGCGCGGTATGAGCTCGAACTGTCCCGGGGGGATTGGCGGGCCGCATTGTCCCTCCTCCAACGGATCAAGGACCAGGATGATTCACTGGCCCGGGCGCATGTGGACCTGAAAATGGCCGGCCTGCAGATGGCCTATCAGATGGATCGTAAGGACCGCGACAATGCCGCGCTGCGCGAACTGAATGCACAGAACGAGTCGATCATCGCGGACCAGCGGGTGAACAACCGCTACCTGTGGGTATTGGTCTGCGGTGTGTTGGTGTTCGGGTGCGCGTGCTTCTTCATCAGCCGCCACAGCTTGCGCGTCATGAAACGGTTGAAAAGGAAGAATCTCGTGGTGCGTCGGCAACATGAGGAGATCGAGGCCAAGAACCTGGAATTGCAGCGACAGAACCTGCGTCTCGCTGAAACGTTGATCAGTGAGGAGGAGAAGGAGATCATGATCAAGGAGATCCATCACCGCGTGAAGAACAACCTGCAGGTGATGGACAGCCTACTGACCGCGCAGGGCGTGAGCATGAAGGATGAGAAGGTGGAACGCATGTTCCGCGAAGCACAGGGCAGGATCCGATCGATGGCCCTTGTGCATGAGCACATCTATCGGAACGAGCACCGAACGGACACCACATTACAGGCCTACATCAGTCAGTTGGCCAGGAACGTCCTCGTGGCCTATGGCCTGCACGATCGCGTCTCTGTTACGGTGAATGCCAGGCTCCCGGTTTTCGATGAGGAGACGCTGATGCCGCTGAGCCTGGTGGTGAATGAGATGCTCACGAACTCCGTGAAGTATGCCTTCAATGGAAGGGATTCCGGGCATGTGGATATCGTGATCCGCACGGCCGGTGATGCCTATGAATTGATCTTCAGGGACAACGGTATCGGGCACTCCGAGCCCGGTGGTGCGGGTCGGGAAGGGTCATTCGGGCTTGAACTGATCAATGCATTGGCCACCCAGCTCAACGGTGAACTGCGGTCGCTGAAAGGTGCGGGCACAGGCTTCTGCTTCACCTTCAAGCCGGATGGTCGCGTGTTGAGGGTCGCCAGTTAGGCTGAGGAACGCCTCGGATCACCCTCCTATCTTCGCGCCCAGATCCTCCTGCGGTATCATTCAACAACCGCGTTGGACCCATTACAATGGATTTTCGCTCGCTCGGCATCAGCGAGGACCTTCTGGAAGGCCTCGACCACATGAACATCAAGGTGCCCACTCCCATCCAGCAACAGGCGATCCCTGCGGCCCTGGAGGGTCGGGACCTCATCGCCTGCGCACAGACAGGCACGGGAAAAACAGCGGCGTTCCTCCTTCCGCTGATCGACGTGATCATCGGGTACCGCCCCCGGGTCGATGGCTCGGTGCGCGGACTCGTGATCGTACCGACACGTGAACTGGCCCTGCAGATCGACCAGCAGTTGCAGGCGATCGCGTATTTCACACCGGTCACGTCAGTGCCGGTCTATGGAGGAAGTGACGGCTCCACATTCGATCAACAGAAGCAGGCGCTCACCAGCGGCATCGAAGTGGTCGTGGCCACCCCGGGCAAGCTCATGAGCCACCTCAACCTGGGCTATGTTCCCTTGCAGGGGCTCGAGTTCCTTGTGCTGGACGAAGCGGACCGGATGATGGACATGGGTTTCGTGGACGACATCCGACGGATCATCTCCTTCCTCCCGAAGGAGCGGCAGACCCTGATGTTCAGTGCCACCATGGCCCCGCCGATCCGTGAGCTGGCCAAGCAGGTGCTTCACGATCCCGTGGAGATCTCCATTGCCCTGAGCAAACCCGCTGAAGGGGTGCGGCAGGAGGCGTATGTGATCTTCGATATGCAAAAGGCGCAGATCCTGGAGCACGTGCTGAACACCAATGAAGGTACCAGCATCGTGGTCTTCGCCGGGCGCAAGGTGGAGGTGCGCAACCTTACCCGGCATCTCCAGAAGCGCGGGTTCAATGCCAGTGCGATGCACAGCGATCTGGGGCAATCGGAGCGGGAGAAGGTGATGCTCGATTTCCGCAACCGCAAACTGCGTATCCTCGTGGCCACGGACGTGGTGAGCCGGGGGATCGACATCGATGACATCGACCTGGTGATCAACTATGATGTGCCGCGCGATCCGGAGGATTACGTGCACCGTGTAGGCCGCACGGCGCGCGCCTCTCGGAAGGGCCAGGCGATCACCTTCATCAACGAGAAACAAATGCGCGAATTCGGGCGTATCGAGACGCTGATCGGTTATGAGGTGTTGAAGGTGCCCGTCCCGGAAGGCATCGCCCGTGGGCCTGCATACGACCCCAAGATGAAAGTGAAAGGCGCCGGTCCTGCGAAAGGACGCGGCCGGGGCCGAGGTCGCCGCTGATCGGTGCACAATGAAAAAGCGGCGGAGCATCCCGGATGCTCCGCCGCTTTCTGTTCAGGTGCGGATCAACGCCGGCTCGGACCGAATTTGTCCTTGTTGTCCGCCAGGACCTTCATCGGATCCCAACTCTTGGCAGCCTTGCCCACGGCTTCGATGGTCACTTTTTCCATCACATCGCCCTGCTGGATCGCGTCCACCACATCCTGTCCGGATACAACGTGCCCGAAAATGGCGTGCTTGCCGTCCAGCCAGGGGGTGGCCACATGCGTGATGAAGAACTGGCTGCCATTTGTCGCAGGACCTGCGTTCGCCATGCTCAGAATGCCCGGGCCGGTGTGCTTCAGGTCCGGGTGGATCTCATCTGCGAAGGCATATCCCGGCCCGCCGGAGCCGTTGCCCACGGGGTCTCCGCCCTGGATCATGAAGTTGGGGATCACCCGATGGAACTTGAGCCCATCGTAGTACGGCGTTCCTTCGGGTTTGGCGGTGTTCTTCACCTTGCCCTGGGCCAGGCCCACGAAATTGGCCACGGTCATCGGCGCCTTTTCGTATTCGAGCTTCAGTGTGATCGTACCCCTTGAGGTCTTGATGTTCGCGTAAAGGCCGTCTTCCTTGGTTTCCACTTTTTTGGCTGGTTTTTGGTCGACCGTTGCGGCCATGTCGCCTTCCGGAGCGGAGGTTCCACAGGCCGATAGGGATAATCCGAGCAATGCGGACAGCGCGATGGTTGAAAGCATGGTCATGTCGTTTTTCTTGGGGGGCGAAGTTAATCGAGCGTTCCGTGGAGCGAGACCGGTCATTGCAACAGTATTGCTTCGATGGCATCCAACTTGTCCTCGGTGAACGCGCCCCTGGTCCGGTGCACGATCACGCCGTTCGCGTCGAGTACGAAGAAGTACGGAATGTCGCTGTCCTCCATCTCCAGGGTCTCCTTCAGTGGATCCAGATCATCCTTGGAAAAGACCACATGCGCGACGATCTCCGGTGACGCGCTTTTCCGGAACCGTTTCAAGCTCGGGTCATACGCGGCCTTGTTCAGCCCTACGAACAATGGAACGAAGTAGACATCCGCATCATAGGCACCAGCGAAAAGACCATGCTTTGCCACGAACCTGAGGTAGGCCGGCTCGTACCATTCCTCAAGCAACGGAGAAGCCTTCTTGCTGTATGCGATCCCGATGACGGTATATGCCTTTGCGGTGGCGTTCGGAAGATCGACCGCCGCGCCATTCGCGGTCTCACCGGCAAGGTGTGGGAAGGTCTGGCCCATGAGAGGTGCACAGCACAACAAGGGCAGGAGTAGGATCGAACGCAGCATTGCTTTGGAGGCAGGCGCAGAGCAAGGACCGTACCGATCACCGGATGCCATCCTCCGGATTCTTGCCCTTGTGCGGCCTGAACCAGTCCTTCATACGCTGGATGTCCGCTTCGGGATCAGTGGTGAGTCGGAACGGCGCGGAGATGATCACCGTGCGGGCCGGGTAATCGAACGTGGCAAGGATGAGCGGGACGTTGGCACCGGTGGCGATGCGATGGAAACCGGTCTTCCACTCGGGTTGGTACCGACGTGTCCCTTCCGGTGTGATCGCGATCCGGTGGATCTCGCCCCGGTCGAACATCGCCACGATGGCATCGACCAGGTTCGTATTCCTGCTGCGGTCCACGGGGTAGCCGCCAAGGGCCCGGAACAGCCATCCGAAAGGTGGTTTGAACAGGGAACTCTTCGCCAGGTAGCGCACGTCGTGCATCCGTGCGATGCTCCGCACACAAAGGCCGACCAGGAAATCCCAATTGCTGGTGTGAGGGGCGACCACTACGATGTACCTCGGGAGATCCTTCGGCCGGTCGTCCTGGATATGCCAGCCGGCCAGTGTCTTGAAGAAGAAGGAATAGATGATCCGCATGGCTGGTGCTCGGTCGATATCGGGTCCTTGTCGATCGAAGCGATCGATCGTGCATATTTGCCCGGACCACAGGATCCGAGAGACTGTCACGGAATGTTGAATGGGCCCAAGATAGCTGCTGCCGAAGGTGCGGTCCGTTCCATTGGAACCCCGGTCGAGCTTCCGCCGTATGAGGCCGCAATGGAGCGCATGCGGTTCGCGGTGTTGGATGTGGAGACCACGCAGGGTGATCCTACTGCCGGCCGGGTGATGGAGGTGGCCGTGGTGGTGCATGACGGCCCGCAGGAACGCTTGCGTTGGGACAGCCTTGTGGATCCATGTGAGCCCATACCGCCTTTCATCCAGCGCCTTACGGGGATCGATCACCGCACACTTGCCGGAAGCTCACCCTTCATCTCGGTGGTGCGGACATTGGAGACCCTGACCCAGGACCGGATCCTTGTGGCCCACAACGTGCGGTTCGATATGACGGCCCTGGAGCATGAGTTCGCCCGCACGGGACTGGTATTCGATCGGCCCACGCTGTGCACAGAGCGGACAGCAAGGCGTTTGCTGCCGCAACTGGAGCGCTTCAACCTGGGTGGTGTTTGCCGCTATTTCGGGATACCCTTCACCGTGGCACATCGGGCCATGAACGATGCGGAGGCCACGGCAGCCGTGCTGCTCCGTCTGGTGGACGCGTTCGGCCATGAGGCCGTGTTGCAGGGTGTAACGCCGTGGAGGCGTGCGCTGAGAGCCTAGAGCAGGGCGTTCGTTGCCCACAGCACCCACATCACCAATGCGCAGGTCGTTCCGGCCATGGCAAGTCCCATACCGATCCGGGAGCGCTTGATGCTGGGCAGTGTGTACCGGAGCATGTGCCGTTTCCTTGCCCTTGTGCCCCACATGCCGAAGAGGATGGCCAATACCCCCACCACCACCGCAAGGGATACCAAGTGCCTGGCAAAGGCCAGTGGAATGGAAAGGACCCCGAACACGAGTGTCACCATGCTCAGTGGAAGGTCCTTCGGCGCTTTGTCCATCACGGCGCGAAGGTGATCAATGCTCGGTGCAATATGGTGACCTGCGGGATCACCAAGGTGCTGTCGTCATTCAGGATGACGTGGTGGGCAATGCTCCTACGATCCACTTCAGACGCCTGGGCCAGTGCCCGTGCCCGCACCGAACCCTCCTCCACCCCATCCCGGATCATCACACGGCGAATGCGCAGTTCCAACGGTGCCTCCACGGTGATCACACGGTCGAAGGCGGTATGCCTACCGGTCTCGAACAGCAAGGCCGATTCCATCACGGTGTAGGGTGCCTGTTGCTCCGCCACCCATGCTACGTAGGCGGCGCGAACGGCCGGATGGACCAGCGCGTTGAGGTCCGAGAGTGCTTCGGCATCGTTGAACACGACAGCGGCCAGGGCTTTCCGGTCGATCCGGCCGTTCGTGTGGACCGCATCACCGAATCGCTCGATCACCGCGATACGGAGCGCATCGTCCGTGACGTAGAGTTCCCGACCGGCCTTGTCCGCGTCGAACACCGGAATGCCCAGTACCTGAAGGATGCGGCCAACGGTGCTTTTGCCGCTGCCGATGCCACCGGTGAGCCCCACGGTGTGCATTGTCCGTTATTGGGCCTTGGCGGTCGCTTCGTTCAGTTGCATGGAGTTGTCCATGGCGATGGCGCTTTTTTCGAAGCGCAGCTTCACACTGCCATCCACTTCCAGCACCACCGTGGTGTCCGCCACTTCACTCACTTTGCCGTGCAACCCACCGATGGTCACCACCTTGCTTCCCTTCTGAAGGGACTCCCGGAACTTCCGGGCATCCTTCGCCTTCTTCTGTTGCGGGCGGATCATGAAGAAATAGAACACCAGCATCAGGGCGCCCATCATCAGCCAGAAGGTATACGGGCTTTGTTCAGGTTGTGCTTGCAGAAGGAACATCGAGATCGTCATGGGTTGGTTTTCGTTTCTTATTCAGCAGGCTTCGGTCCCACCACTTCGCCGCTGAGCGTGAGGACCGTGCTGGGTGGGGATGTGTTGGCCACCACGGTGACCGTTTTGTTCTGCCTGCCGGTGCGGCCTTCACTATCGAAGACCACTTCAATGGTACCCCCGCTGCCGGGTGCCACGGGTTCGCGGGGCCAGGTGCGCGCCACAGTGCATCCACAGGAGCCGCGCACATCGCTGATGATGAGCGCACCGCCGCCGGTATTCTCGAAGCGGTACGAACGGGTGACCTTGGCACCTTGGATGACCCGGCCCATGTCGATGGAAACCGAGTCGAACGTGAGCGCAGGCAGTGCGTCGCGGTCAACGTCCTCGTATCCGGAAACCGGGAAATTGAGGCCGTCCGCGGTCACTTCGCCATCACGCTCGCTATGGTCCGTGATGCGGCAACCCGCGAGCAGGCCTGCGAAAAGCATCCACATCAGGGGGCGAAGGAAAAGGCCGTTGAACGCGGCCCGCAACACGTGCTGTCCGTCCATGCTCATGCTTAACTCTCCAACAGACCTCGGCCCACCTTGTGGATCCGGCCGTCGGCCTTCATCTCGATGAAAAGCTTGTCGAGCACGCCATTGATGAAATTCTTGCTCTTCGGTGTGCTGTAGGCCTTGGCGATCTCGATGTACTCATTGAGGGTCACCTTCACGGGGATCTGGTCGAACGCGCGGACCTCTGTCAAGGCCATTTTCATGAGGATCATGTCGCTCAATGCGATCCGATCGCTCTCCCAATTGCTCGCTTTCTCCCCGATCGCCTTCTCGTGCTCCTCATCGTATTCCACGGCCTTCCGGAACAAGCGGGAAACGAATGCCTCTTCTTCCTTGTGGTCGCGCACCACGTCGGATACTTCCAGCCCACCACCTTCGTCCTCCCGCAATTGGTCAAGCACGCGCTTCACCAGTCCGGCCGCCAGATCCAGATCCTCCAGCCAGTAGATGCTCCTGGATTCGAACACATCCTGCAGGCCTTCTGAATTCGCGATGTACTTGGTGAACAAGTTGCTCAGGACCGTGCGCGATGTGCGGTGGTCCAATGAATCAGCGGCCATGTACGCCGCGTACTCGGGGCTCGCTTCGAGCTCGCGAAGCAACTTCACGAAGACCTCCTGGTGGCCGACCCAGCTGATCTTGCGTTTCTCGCACTCCGATCGCAGCGCATCGCTCTCGGCAAGCGCCTTCAGCACGGTGTCGTTCACGAAACGCCGGTCCGGGTCGAGGTCCTCCGGAGAGGGCAGTCGCTTCTTTTTCCGGTCCTCGATGCGGAGTTCCGCGACATGCCTCAATTCCCCGAAAACCAGCAGCAAGGACAGGAACAGGTCATACGTGCGTTCGATGCCGTTGAAGAGCTCCTTCTCGATCCGCGCTGCGCTGCTGTTGTCGCTCTGCGCGTAAGCGTAAAGAGATTGGAAGACCTTGATGCGAAGATACCGACGATTGAGCATGTTATGGGGTCAGAACCGGATGCCGGCCTGGCGCAAGCTGGTTATCCGTTCCTCTGCGGCCATGTTCGCGGCCAGGTAGGTCGGTATGCCCTTGTCCGCGCTCGCCTTGAAGATCCGAAGGGCCGTGTTGTAGATATCCTCGGTCTGCCGCAACGCCGCAACGCGGTTGTACCCACGCCGTTCCCATGAACAATTGATGATCCCTCCGGCGTTGATAAGGAAATCCGGTGCGTACAGTATCCCCTTTTCCATGACCACTTTTCCGTGCACGGCTTCCTGCGCGAGCTGATTGTTGGCCGCACCGGCGATCACGCTGCACTTGAGCCGTTTGAGCGTTCCATCATTGACGGTGGCGCCAAGGGCACAGGGTGAGTAGACGTCCATGTCCACATCATAGATCTCCTCCGGCCGCACCACCGTGATACTTGGGAATTCAGCCTTGATCGCGGCAAGCTTGTCATCATGGATGTCCGTAAGGTAGACGTGTGCGCCATCGTTCACCAGATGCCCTACCAATCCATGCCCCACGTTGCCCGCACCCTGCACGGCCACCTTGCGCCCGCTGAGGGAATCGGAACCATAGGCGGTCTTGGCGGCGGCGCGCATGCCGCAGAACACACCGTAGGCGGTCACCGGGCTCGGGTCTCCACTTCCGCCCATTTCCTCGGGCAGGCCGGCCACATTCACGGTCTCCTTCCGGATGTTGACCATCTCGGTGACGCTCATGCCCACATCCTCCGCGGTGATGTATCGCCCATTCAGGCTGTCCACGAAACGGCCGAAACGACGGAACATCGCCTCTGTCTTGTCCTTGCGTGAATCACCGATGATCACCGCCTTGCCCCCACCAAGGTCCAGCCCCGCCAGGGCGCTCTTGTATGTCATGCCACGGCTCAGCCGAAGCACATCGTTCAACGCCTCGGATTCATTCGTGTAAGCCCACATGCGCGTGCCGCCCAAGGCCGGGCCCAGTGTGGTATCGTGCACGGCGATGATCGCGCGCAGGCCGGTGGCCCGGTCGTAGCAGAAGAGCACCTCCTCGTGGTCGTGCTGCTCCATGCGCCCCAGCACGACATCATTGGCATTGGTCCGGAGATCGGTCTCGACCATGGTCATTCTCGGTTCAGTTGGTCCACTCGTTCCTTCAGTGCACTTTCCAGCGCGTGTTATGGTCGAAGCCGTCCCATTCGCATTGCACACCGCCCCTACCTTTGCACCGCTCGATGGGAACCGTGCCCGGCAGGCGGGTCAAAAGTAGGAAGTTCCCTTCGCCATATGCGACCGCTTCTCAAGCTCAATCCCTATTTCGCCAAGTACCGTTGGCACATGCTCCTGGGCATGCTCTTCGTGGTGCTCAGCAACTGGTTCGCAGTGTATTCACCTCAGGTGGTGCGCGAGGCGGTGGACCTGATCGGGGAGGCGTACAGGCAGATGGATCGACCTGTAGCCCAGCGCGGTCTGCAGGTGCCCCCCACCCTGGACCTGTGGATGGGATGGACGGGGATCGATCTGCAAGGGCGGCTGGAGCGCATGGGCGACGATGATGTGTTGAAGGTGACCGTGGCCTGGTGCGCCGGAATGCTGGCGATCCTCTATCTCATCTTCGCGTTGCTCAAGGGCTTCTTCATGTTCCTGATGCGGCAGACGATCATCGTGGTGAGCCGGCTGATCGAGTATGACCTGAAGAACGATGTATTCGCCCATTACCAACGCCTGGAGCGCGCCTTCTACAAGCGCAACAGCACGGGAGATCTGATGAACCGGATCAGTGAGGATGTGGGCAAGGTGCGCATGTACCTGGGGCCGGCGGTGATGTACACAGCAGGTCTTGTGGTCCTGTTCGCGTTGTGCATCGCGCGGATGTTGAATGTGAACGTGGAACTGACATTGTGGACACTCGCCCCGTTGCCGATCATGAGCGTGGTGATCTACCATGTGAGTGATGTGATCAACAAACGGAGCATGGCCGTGCAGCAACAGCAGAGCCGGCTGAGCACGTTGGCGCAGGAGAGCTTCAGCGGCATCAGGGTGCTGAAGGCGTATGCCAAGGAACCCATGGCCACCGAGCGCTTCGCTGAGGCTGCGGCGGATTACCGCACCCGAAGCCTGGCCCAGGCCCGCATTGATGCGCTGTTCATGCCGTCCATCCTGTTCCTGATCGGGCTCAGCACGGTGCTCACGATCTTCGTCGGGGGCATGAAGGTGATCAATGGCGACCCCACCGTGAGCGTGGGGAACATCGCGGAATTCGTGATCTATGTGAACATGCTCACCTGGCCGTTCGCATCCGTCGGCTGGGTCACTTCATTGGTGCAGCAGGCATCCGCAAGCATGGAGCGGATCAATGAGTTCCTGGACACCCCGCCGGCGATCACCACTACGGCGAACGACCTGCCGGTGATCCAGGGAGCCATCACCTTCGATCGCGTGAGCTTCACCTATCCGGACACCGGCGTGCGCGCGTTGGTTGACGTCTCGTTCCATGTGCCGGCCGGGGGATCGCTTGCGCTGGTGGGGCACACCGGCAGCGGCAAAAGCACGGTGGCCGACCTGATCGGCCGCTTGTACGACCCCACCTCTGGTGAGGTCAGGATCGACGGGGTGCCGTTGCAGCGGATCGATCTGGAGCGCTTGCGCAATCAATTGGGCTTCGTTCCCCAGGATGTGTTCCTGTTCAGCGACAGCATCCGCAACAACATCGCATTCAGTCTGGATCCTGCGCCGGACGTGGATGAGCGTGTGGAACGCGCCGCCCGGATCGCGCATGTGCACGACAACATCATGGACCTGCCGAAAGGCTATGCCACGATGCTCGGTGAGCGTGGTGTCACATTGAGCGGTGGTCAGAAACAGCGCGTCAGCATCGCCAGGGCCGTTGTCGGCGATCCGAGGATCCTGCTGTTCGATGATGCATTGAGTGCTGTGGATACCGCGACGGAGGAGGCCATTCTGACCGCCCTTCGCACCGTGATGAAAGAAAGGACCACGGTCATCGTCAGTCACCGCATCAGTGCAGTGCGGCATGCGGACAGGATCATCGTGTTGGAGCACGGACGTGTTGTGGAGGAAGGCCGGCACGACGAATTGCTTGCCCTTGGCGGCATCTATGCCGAGTTGCACGAAGAGCAGCTCTTGGAGGAGGCGCGCGAAGCCTGATCCCCACCATTCGGTCTCTCAGCGTGAAGAAGGCTGATCCTCAGGACCTTTGCTTTTCCGGCATACACGTCTATATTTGGATTGTACTGGATCCAACGAAGCCCCCTATCCCAGATGTCGGACGATCGCGAGGATGTGTATTCCAAAGCCGTTAGAGCCGGTAAGCGCACCTATTTCTTTGATGTGAAGAGCACCCGTGGTGGAGACCTGTACCTCACCATTACGGAAAGCAAGAAGCATACCCACCAGGACGGGACCGCGAGCTACGACAAGCACAAACTCTTCCTGTACAAGGAGGATTTCGACAAGTTCGCAGATGGGCTGCACGACGCCTTTTCGGAGATCGATCGGTTGAGGAGCAATGGATCCTATGGTCGGGAGGAGCCGCCACAATCGCCGCCGGCGGAGGATCGGACCGACCCGAGCTTCACCGACATCAAGTTCGAGGACCTCGGCGATAGCTGAGCTCCTGCGTCCCCAGTGCTGTGCGCATTCGGTGCGGAAGTCTAATTTCGGCGCCGTTCCGATCGCCATCGGCACGGTGCTCTTGAACCTCCATCATCCATCACGATCCCCTGACGCAGCCTTCGGCCGCTGCGAGATCCACCACGAGGGGGCGGGAACCGGTCAGGGACATGGGACATGATATGCGGAACCGCCTGAGCGCGGCCGGCATGCTGGTGACCCTCGGTATCATCTATGGCGATATCGGCACCTCTCCATTGTACGTGATGAAGGCCATCATGGGAGAGCGGGAGATCACGGAGCAGTTGGTGCTTGGTGGGGTATCCTGCGTCTTTTGGGCCCTCACCATCCAGACCACGCTCAAGTACATCATCCTCACCCTGCGTGCGGACAACCACGGTGAGGGTGGGATCTTCTCGTTGTACGCATTGGTGCGGCGCTATGCACGCACCGTTTACATCCCCGCCACGGTGGGTGCGGCCTGCCTGTTGGCGGATGGCATCATCACACCACCGATCTCCGTCAGCTCCGCCATTGAAGGGTTGGGTGGGGTACGTGGACTGGAGGAGGTGATCGTGCCAGGTGGTAACCTCACGGTCGGCATCGTCATTGCGATCATCTCAGGACTGTTCATCATCCAACGGTTCGGGACCAAGGTCGTCGGCACGGTGTTCGGTCCGGTGATGCTTGTTTGGTTCAGCATGTTGCTGGTGCTGGGCGCCGCGCAGGTGGCCCACTTCCCCACCGTGCTGAAGTGCGTGAACCCCGTGTATGCATATGAGTTGCTGACCGAGTACCCCAGCGGGTTCTGGCTGCTTGGCGCAGTGGTATTGTGCACCACCGGTGCCGAGGCCTTGTACAACGATCTGGGCCATTGCGGCCGAAGGAACATCCAAACGAGTTGGATCTTCGTGAAGACCGCATTGGTCCTTAACTACATGGGTCAGGGCGCGTGGATCCTGAGCAGCGGCCTCAGCACACTGGACGGTGCGAATCCGTTCTACGCCGTGATGCCGGGGTGGTTCCTCGTCACCGGCATCATCATCGCCACCTTCGCCACGATCATCGCCAGCCAGGCCGTGATCACGGGGTCCTTCACGTTGATCAGCGAAGCCATCACAATGAACTTCTGGCCACGCGTGCGCATCAAGTTCCCCAGTGATGTCCGGGGGCAGATCTACATCCCGAGCGTGAACCTCATCCTTTGGGCCGGGTGCACGGGCATCATGCTCGCCTTCCGCGAAAGCGCAGAGATGGAAGCCATCTATGGCCTGTTCATCATCGTGGCCATGGGGATGACGACCAACCTCATGTTCCTCTGGTTGCGGTTCGTGCGGAAGTGGAGCCTTGTCGCCGTGGTGGGGACGCTTTCCGTATTTGCGGCGCTCGAGCTGGCCTTCTTCGTGTCCAACAGCGTGAAGCTGCAAGGGCGGTTCTCCTTCCTGCTGGTGGTGCTGGGGCTCCTTGCGCTGATGATCATCTGGTACCGTGCCCGCCGCATCACGAACCGTTACCTCGATTTCCAATATCTGTACGACTATTTCCCGGCGATCAACGACCTGAGCCGTGACAAGGAGGTGCCCAAGTTCGCGACCCACCTGGTCTACCTCACCAAGGCGAACAGTCCGCGCAATGTGGAACGGAAGATCCTCGATTCGATCCTGCGGCGAAGGCCCAAGCGTGCGGACATCTACTGGTTCCTGCATGTGAACTGGACCGATGACCCCTTCACCATGAACTATCGGGTAACGGAGCTTGCCCATGACAAGGTGATCCGCGTGGATTTCGACCTCGGATTCCGGATCCAACCGCGCATGAACATGCTCTTCAAGCGTGTGGTGCAGGAAATGGTGGAGAACAAGGAGATCGACTTCAGCAGCAAATACGAATCGCTCAAGAAGCACGACTTCGCCGCCGACATCCGATACGTCCTCATGGAGCGGTTCCTTTCCGTGGAGAACGAATTGAGCGTACAGGACGACCTGCTGCTCGATACTTACTTCTTCGTGAAACGATTCGCACTTTCGGACCAGACCGCCTTCGGGCTTGACCAGACGGATACCGTTGTTGAATACGTTCCGTTGATGATCGGTGAGCAGAAGAAGCTGCCCTTGAAACGGACCGGTCCAGCGTCGAAGCCCTCCGCACCGGAGCAGTGAGGGCATCTTTCAACACTGCCGATCACCCATCGGCATCCCCTAGGAGCTTGGGGCTGTGGTCTTTTGCGAAGGAAGCGGTGCGTGGCATACATGGCAGTGTTCAAAAGTCCGTACCAGAGCGGGCCTTCGCACTGCCTCACGAGCGTTAATCTTGCTGCCGCATAAACGTTGACCCAACGGTTAGTCAAAGACCTCCCGATATGGCCAAGATCATTTCCATTGTGAACCAGAAAGGCGGTGTGGGCAAGACCACGACCGCCATCAACATGGCCGCCTGCCTCGGTGTTCTGGAACGCAGGACCCTGCTGGTGGATGCCGATCCGCAAGCCAATGCCACCAGCGGCGTGGGTTACGATCCGCGCACGGTGAAAGGAAGCATCTACGAGTGCATCGTGAACGGGGTTCCGGCGAGCGAGGTGATCCTGGGTACGGACAACCCCAACCTGGACATCCTCCCCGGGCATATCGACCTGGTCGGTGCGGAGATCGAGATGATCGACATGCGCGATCGTGAAAGGCAGATGAAGGTCGTGCTGGAGCCATTGCGCGAACTGTACGATTTCATCGTCATCGACTGCTCCCCTTCCCTGGGCCTGGTCACTGTCAACAGCCTCACGGCCAGTGACAGTGTCATCGTTCCGGTGCAGTGCGAGTACTTCGCGTTGGAAGGCCTGGGCAAGTTGCTCAACACCATCAAGATCGTGCAGCAGCGCCTGAACCCGGAACTGGTGATCGAGGGCATGTTGCTCACCATGTACGACAGCCGTCTGCGCCTGGCGAACCAGGTGGTGGAAGAGGTGAAGACGCACTTCCAGCAGTTGGTGTTCGACACGGTGATCCATCGCAATGTCGCCCTGGGTGAGGCACCGAGCCACGGCCAGACCATCATCATGCACGATGCGAGCAGCAAAGGCGCGGTGAACTACCTGAACCTGGCCCGGGAGATCCTGCAGAAGAACAGCATGACGCGCATACCCGACAGTGAGCGGACGATAGCGATCGAAGCGGAACCATGAAGAAGAAAGGATTGGGGCGCGGATTAAGCGCCTTGTTGGAGGACTCCGGCTCGGAGGCCGGTACGGATATCGGGACCATGCCTTCCGCTGCGTCACGCAGCTCGGGCTCCCTGGGCACCATTCCCGTGCGGCAGATCGAGGTGAACCCGTTCCAGCCACGTACGCATTTCAGCGATGAGGCCCTCGCTGAACTCGCGCAGAGCATCAGCCAGCTCGGCATCATCCAACCGGTCACCGTGCGCAGGCTCGGATACGACCGGTACCAGTTGATCAGTGGTGAACGGAGGTTCCGTGCCTCACAGCTGGCCGGTCTGGTGGAAGTGCCGGCCTACATCCGCGTGGCGAATGACGAGGCCATGCTGGAAATGGCACTGGTGGAGAACATCCAACGCGAAGAGCTGGACGCGATCGAAGTGGCCATCAGTTTTCAACGTCTGGTGGAAGAGGTGAACCTGACCCACGAACAGCTGAGCGAAAAGGTGGGAAAGGACCGGGCGACCGTCACGAACTACCTGCGTTTGCTGAAACTGCCGCCCGAGGTGCAACTCGGCCTGCGGCAGCGCAGCATCGGCATGGGGCATGCACGTGCGTTGATCGCGATCAATGACCCGGCGAAACAGGTGGAGCTCTTCAACCGTGTGATCGAGAGCCAGTTGAGCGTTCGGCAAGTGGAGGACCTCGCGCGCAGCAGTGCCCCACGCAATGCAAAAGGCCCGAAGAGCGCCGCGCGCCCGAACAAGGAACTCAGCAAGCAACTCGCTGAGCGCATCGGCAGCCGTGTGGTGGTGAAGCAGAACCCCGAAGGGCGTGGCAAGATCGAGATCAGCTTCCGCAGCGAAGAGGAACTGCACCGGATCCTTGCCGTGGTGCAGCGCTAGGTCCGTTCTCCCGTCTTCTCCCGATCTTCGTGCCGTGTCCGTCAGGCACTGCATAGCCGTCTGCACCCTGCTGCTCGCCACTACCGTGCACGGCCAGGTGGACACCCTGGTCGTTGTGCCTGATAGTACCAACGCCCCACTGATCACCGCCATGCCGATGAGCGAGGACAGTGCGACCATGACGACCACGGTCACGAGGGATACCCTGGACTGGCGGCAGCGGCATTCCCCCCAGCGGGCGGCACTATATTCCGCCGTCCTTCCAGGAGCCGGTCAGGTGTACAACCGCAAGTATTGGAAAGTGCCGATCGTGTTGGCGGGCCTCGGGGTCAGCGCTTACTTCATCCGGGAGAAC
>JAWKNI010000010.1:0-134308 GCA_041391785.1 Flavobacteriales bacterium
ACAGCATCGTCGGCCCGAACGTCTCCATCGAGAAAGGGGCCGTGATCTCCAACAGCGTGGTGCGCAATTCGATCCTGCGCGGCAATACGCGTGTACAGGATTGCGTCATGGACAACAGCATGATCGGTGAACGCGCCGCGATCACCGGCACGGCGTTGGATGTGAGCATGAGCGACGACAGCACCCTGGGATGAACCACACCGGAGCCGCCACCACTGGCAACCGTCTTGTCCGCTGGGCGATGGGGTCGCTGAATGCACTGGCATTGTGCGTTCTTCTGACCGCTTGTGGTGGTACGAAAGCGGTCACGGACAAAGGCCCCGATCCGGAACTGGGCGGCACGGCCCAAGAGCCCAGCGACAAGCGCGCCGAGGTGATGCGCCTCTTCATGGAGGCCACCCAGGCGCGGCTCAGCGGCCAGCTGCCCAAGGCCGTGCAGCGCTACCAACAATGCCTCAAGCTCGATCCGACCAACTCCGCCTCCATGTTCGAGCTGGCCAAGCTGGCGCATCAGGCCCAGAACTTCCCGCAGGCATTGGACTTTGCGAAGCGTGCGGTGGCCACCGACAAGGAGAACATCTGGTACCGCTTCCTGCTCGCCGACCTGTATCGCCAGAACCAGCAATACACCGATGCTGCGGGCGTATACCGCGATGTGGTGGCCAAGTGGCCGGACCGTTTCGAGGTGTACTTCGACCTGGCGAACACACTGGCCCAGGCGGGCAAGGTGGATGAGGCCGTGAAGGTGTATGCCGATCTGGAGAAGCGCATGGGCCTCTCCGATGAATTGATCATGCAGCAATTCGGCATGCTCATGGGCACCGGACGGTTCGCGGATGCGGAGGCACTGGTGCAACGCGCGATCACCACCGACCCCGAAGCGCCACAGTACCAGGGCCTGCTGGCCGAAGTGTACGACCAGCAGGGCGAACATGAGAAAGCCCTGGAGCAGTACAAGAAGGCGTTGGAGGTGGACCCCGGGAACAGCATGCTGCGGATCGCATTGGCCGAGCACTACTACGGTACCGGGAAGATGGAGGAGGCCTACAATGAGCTCGGAGAGGCCTTCCTCGACCCCGATCTGGACATCGATGCCAAGATGCAGGTGCTCATCGGTTTCTTCGAAATGACCAACTCCGAGGGCCAGGACCCGAACGACCGGCCCGACCTGCTGCGGCGGTCCTATGCGTTGATCGATGCGCTCGAGAAAGCACATCCCGAAAGCGGAAAGCCCCATACGATACACGGGGATTTCCTGCTCCGCGACGGGGAGTTCGCCGCAGCGCGTGATCAATTCCGGCAAGCACTGGTCTTTGAGAAGGAGCGCTTCCCCATACACATGCAGGTGCTGCAGCTGGACCTCCAACTCGGCGACCACGAAGCCCTGCGTGCGGACGCCGAGGAAGCGATCAGCCTCTTCCCTACCGTGCCGGAGACCTACCTCTACCACGGCATCGCCCTGTCGCAGCTCAAGCGGCACGAGGAGGCCATCGAGACCCTGATCACAGGGCGTGACCTGGTGGTGGACAACGAACCGCTGGAGGCCCAGTTCTGGAGCAGCCTGGGTGATGCGCACAACGAAGCGAAACAGTATGCCAGGTCGGACGACGCCTATGAAAAGTCACTGGCCATCGAACCGGACAATGCCGGCACCCTCAACAACTATGCGTACTACCTCAGCGTGCGCAACGAACAATTGGAGAAGGCCGCGCGAATGAGCCTGCGCTCCCTGGAACTCTCCCCCGGACAGGCCACCTACATGGATACTTACGGGTGGATCCTCTTCCGACAGGGCAAATACACCGAGGCCCGCACGTGGTTGGAGAAGACGCTCGCGACCGGCCCGCAGGACGGCGTTGTCACGGAGCACTACGGCGATATCCTCTTCGAGTTGGGCGATGCCACCGGTGCCATGGAGCAATGGCGCAAAGCCAGGGAGTTGGGCGGAGCGAGTGAGATGATCGACCGCAAGATCAACGAAGGCATCCGCGTGGAATGAAGGGCGTGGCCAACGTCCTGGTGCCGCTCGTGATCCTTACCGCTTTCGGCTGCAAAAGCGGGAAGCCCCTGCCCTTCGTGGGCGGTGACATCCCCGCGCGATCCGGCGACAAACTGTTGGAGCGCGTGCTTGCCGCAGTGGACACCACGGCCCTGCGCTACTACTCCGCCAAGGCCTCCGTGGACCTCACACTGCCGGACGGCAGGAAGTCCTTCAAAGCGAACATCCGTTCCGTGCAGGACAGCGCCGCCTGGATAAGCGTTGTGCCCGCCCTGGGCATCGAAGTGGCCCGCCTCCTGTTGACAACGGACAGCCTCAAGCTGCTGAACAAGCTCGAGGACGAATACTTTGTGGGCGATACCGTGGCCGCCCAAGCAAAATTCAAATTGCAACCCAGCCTCTCCCTCTTCCAGCAGGTGCTGCTGGGGCGACCCATCGGCCTGGACCCGAACGAGAAGTACCGGAGCGATCGTGAGAACGGGCAGTACGTGCTCATCAGCAAGGAGCGCCGCCGTTTCGTGCGCGCCGCGCAGGACATCAGCCCGGGTGACACGCTTGCACGCGACCGGGACATGGGCGACCGCCGGTTGGAACGGACCCTGCGCAAGGCCGAGGAGAAGGAGGCCATCGTGTTCCGCTATTGGATCGAACCGGATTCCTTCCGGATCACGCGCGTGCAGATCGCCGACCTGGTACGCGACCAGACCGCCGACCTGCGTTATGAGGAACGGGCGGATGCGGAACACCACCACCTGCCGGAACGGATCCGCATCACCCTCAGTGAACCCGGACGACAGGCCAGCGGCGAACTGGAACTGTCGCGCATCGTGCTGGAAGGCCCGCTGCAGCTCAACTTCAGGATCCCGGAGAAATACAAGCCGATGCCATGAACGCCCCGACGAGGACCCGATCCGGCGCTTGGCTCTTCGGCGTGACCAAGCTATTCCTGGCACTGTCCCTGACCCTGCTGCTCATTCCGTTCGCCCACGGACAATCCCGCAAGGACCTCGAGAAGAAGCGCCAGGCGTTGGACCAGCAGATCCGCACCACCACCGCGCTGATCGACCAAGCCAAAAAGGAACAGCGCGTCACACAGGAACAATTGCGGCTGTTGGAAAGCCAGATCAACGCACGCGAACAGCTGATCAACACCATGGGCAGCGAGGTGCGCCGGGTGGACCAGCAGATCCAGGAGGATGAGGAAATGATCGTCTCCTTGCGCGAGGACCTCGTGAAGCTGAAGGAGGAGTACGGACGCATGCTGCAGTTCGCCTACCGCAACCGCAGTGCGTACGACCGCATGAGCTACCTCTTCGCGGCAAGCAGTTTCCAGCAAGCATACAAGCGGTCCCGGTACCTCAACCAGATCGGTCAACAACGGCAGCGACAGGCCGCGCTGATCGAGGAGACCAGTGCCACCATCACCGCTCGCGTGGAAGGGTTGAGGTCACAGCGGGAAGAGAAGAACAAGCTGATGAACGAGCAGGTGGCCGAACGCCAACGGCTGAACAAGGACCGCTCGGGCCAGGAAAACGCGCTGTCCACCCTGCGGAAAGAGGAGGGCCGGTTACGCGACACCCAGAAGCGGCAGGAGGCACAACGCAATGACCTGGACAAGGCCATCCGCAAGGCGATCGAAGCGGAGCTGAAACCCAAGAAGACTTCCGGAGGATCAGGTGGTGGCAAGCTGGACCTCACCCTCACCCCCGAAGCGAAGGAACTGAATGCGGATTTCGAGAAGAACAAGGGCAAGCTTCCATGGCCGGTGGAGAAAGGGGTGATCACCAGTCGCTTCGGCAAACAACCGCACCCCGTGCTGAAGGGCATTGTGATCGAGAACAACGGCATCGATATCACCACGGAAAAAGGAGCCGCCATCCGGGCGTTGTTCCGGGGTGAAGTGAGCAGCGTGATCGTGATCCCCGGTGCTGGCAAGGCCGTGATCGTAAGCCACGGCGCCTACCGCACGGTATACAGCAACCTACGTGACGCCAGTGTGAGCAAGGGCCAGAAAGTGGATACCAAGCAGACCGTGGGCACAGTGCTCACGGACGACAATGGCTCAGTGGCCCACATCGAGATCTGGAAGATCACCGCGGACGGCCTCGTGAAGGTGGATCCCGGGCCGTGGCTGTACCGCTGATCCTGGTGATCGACGCGGGGTTTGATCCCGGAGAACCCGGATATACAGGGTATTTGGGGCGCCAAGGCGCTGTTCTTGAACCACGGATGTACGCGGATGAACGCAGATGCGGAACGTGTGTATGAAGCGTCTTGGGCGCTTGGCAATGGCTCACTGATACAAGCGATCCGAGAACGAGCCAGCGTGTCGTTTCGGAATTCGTGCGTCCAAAGCAGCATGCTGCATAGTGGAACAACGGAATCCATCATCGGGGCTTCCATCGAGGTGATGAACATACTGGGCCATGGCCTGTTGGAAAAGCCCTATGAGAATGCGCTTGTCGTGGAACTCGGCCTGCGCGGGGTGCCTGTGGCGGTACAGGCCCGCTTTCCGGTGATGTACAAAAACGTTCAGGTGGGCGAGTACGTTCCCGACCTCATCGTGGATCATGCCGTGGTGGTGGACACCAAGTGCGTGGACCGCATCACCGACCATGAACTGGGTCAAATGCTCAACTACCTACGGATCACCAAACTCCCGGTCGGCCTGATCATCAACTTCAAACGCGCCAAACTCGAGTGGAAGCGTGTGGTCCTCACCGACCACCACTGATCCGACCTCTTCCGTAGTCCTATCCGCGTTCATCCGTGTCCATCCGCGGTCCGCATTCCGACCACCATCCGCGTTCACCCGCGTCCATCCGTGGTCCGCATTCCGACCATCACCCATGCTCAAGAGACCATCCGCGGTCATCCGTGTCCATCCGCGGTCCGCATTCCGACCACCATCCATGCTCAAGAGACCATCCGCGTTCACCCGCGTCCATCCGCGGTCCGCATTCCGACCACCATCCATGCTCAAGAGACCATCCGCGTTCATCCGCGGTCCGCATTCCGACCACCATCAGCGTTCCCCAGCACACCGCGTGAACCACTACCTTTGCCCACCAATCCAATGGCCATGACCGCACTTCCCCTTTCCATCCTTCTCGGCGTGATCGGCCCCTGGCAGATCGTGTTGGTGGTGGTGGTCTTGTTGCTGCTGTTCGGTGGCAAGAAGATCCCCGAGCTCATGCGCGGCCTCGGCCAAGGCATGAAAGAGTTCAAGGACGCCAGCAAGGGCGATGACAAGCCCAAGGACGACGGCAAGTAACGCCCCGCGATAAGGCGTGAGCACCCACAAGACCTTTTCAGAGGCCCGCACCGCACTTGCAGAGGGCACCAGCGTGCTTTCGGCCACGCAGGCCGCATTGGCCAAGGCCGAGGAGCATGCGGACCTCAACGCCTTTCTTGAACTCTTCCCGGGCAGTGCACTGGCACAGGCCGCCCGTGTGGATGCCAGGCTGAGCGCCGGTACGGCCGGTCCGTTGGCCGGCATGATCATCAGCATCAAGGATAACCTGTGCTACAAGGACCACACGGTCAGCGCTTCGTCCAAGATCCTGGAAGGCTTCACCTCGTTGTACACCGCCACCGCATTGGAGCGCCTGCTGGCCGCCGATGCCGTGATCCTGGGCCGCACCAATTGCGACGAGTTCGCCATGGGCAGCAGCAATGAGAACAGCGCCTTCGGCAATGTGAAGAACCCGCTGGACCCCACCAAGGTGCCCGGTGGCAGCAGTGGCGGTGCCGCAGCGAGTGTCGCGGCGGGCATCGTACACACCGCATTGGGTAGCGATACCGGGGGCAGCATCCGCCAGCCGGCCTCCTTCACCGGCACCATCGGTTTCAAGCCCACCTACGGCCGCATAAGCCGATATGGCCTCATCGCCTTCGCCAGCAGCTTCGACCAGATCGGCCCCTTTGCGCACACCGTGGAGGATACCGCCGCGGTCTACACCGCCATGGCCGGCCACGACCCCAAGGACAGCACCACCAGCCGCAAGCCCGTGGAGCCCGTGACCCTTGCCCCTCCCGGCAAACTGCGCATCGGCTACTACCGCGAAGGCCTGGAGCGGCCGGGCATGGATCCGGAGGTGGTGGCGCACCTGCAGGCGCACATCGATCGCTTGAAGGCCGATGGCCATACCGTGGAGCCGCTGGACGTGCCCCTGTTGGAACACCAGGTCCCCACGTACTACATCCTGGCCACCGCCGAGGCCAGCAGCAACCTGGCCCGCTTCGATGGCATCCGGTTCGGGCACCGCAGCGCCGTGGCAAAAGGGGTGGATGAGACCTACCGCCTGAGCCGCACCGAGGGCTTCGGGCCGGAGGTGAAACGGCGGATACTCCTGGGCACCTTCGTGCTCAGTGCGGGCTATTACGATGCCTACTACGGTCAGGCCCAGCGCGTGCGGCGCATCATCCGGGACCACACCCTGGCGGCGTTCGAACGCTTCGACCTCATCCTGAGCCCCACCTGCCCGGGCACCGCCTTCGGCCACGGCGCCATTACGGACCCCATCGCCATGTACCTGCAGGACATCTTCACGGTGCAGGCCAACCTTGCCGGCACCCCGGCCATCAGCCTGCCCACCGGTACGCACAGCAATGGCCTGCCCTTCGGCATCCAGCTAACAGCGGCCCCGTTCGCAGAGGCGAGGTTGTTCGCTGCGGCGAAGCATTTGTTCTGAGTGTTGCGGGGTCGCCATAACGCGGTCACTCTGTAGACGTGAACAAGCGCGGGCCTGACGGACCGATCTATTCGAAGACGATCGTACCGGTGTACCGCTGGATGCCATCCCCGAGCTCCACGTGGTATACGCCCTTTGCTTGGGCCCGAACATCCAAGCGTAGACCGATATCGGTGAATTCCAACGGGGCGCGTTGAACCAGTTGGCCCAAATTATCGAACACGCTTAGGACCAGGCCGTTGCTGATGCGAAGGCTCTCCGGCAGGTCCACGGTACAAAGGCCATTGGTGGGATTGGCGTAGATGTGCAACGCGCCACCACCAATCTCGCCTAGAGATTGCACTCCAGTGAAACCGACCAACGAATCGATCTTCGCAATGAACATGGAACCCGACCAAGCGATTGGTGGGTCGATCACGCTTGTGCCGATCGTGCAGACGGAATCATAGGCACATGAGAAGTAAATACCGTCATTCGTATAGAGTAATGATCCAGCGCCCCCCCTTACCCTCCCGTAATCCCAAGCAGCACGACATACCCCAGTGGTATCGAATTTTGCAATGAGCCCTTGTGACGAAGTGGATGCTGAAAGTGATACAGAACCCATGGTGACCGATCCCTTGTAGTCGCCAATGAAGTAACTGTTGCCATTCTCATCAACACTGAATCCCCAACCAGCCGCTGACCACTCGGGAGAGGCGAGTTGGGTCAACCACAGCAGCTCTCCTTCCAAATTGAAGCACGCGATGTACGCATTCTGGGTCCCCGGAAGAGAATGAAGCGTATCGGTCGGGAGGATCAAGTCTTCGTAAAAGATCCCTTTCACCACGAGCCGGTCCGTGCCAAGGAGAAGGGGCTCGGAAACTGTTGCGCCAACAGAGGAGCGGAATGGGATCAACCATTCGACTTCGTCAACGAGGTTCGTCATTGATAAGAAACCCGTGCTTGGCGAACCCGATGACGCGATGGGATCACCAAGAAAACTTCCACTCCCGTTACCCGCGATCACATAGGCATCATTGGCTAGTTGGGTCGACCCATGCACCGAGCCGCTTGAAACAATAAGTTCTGCACCAAGCAGATCCCCGTCCTCAGAGTAATGTGACAAATAGCCGCCACTCGGTATGTTGATGCTGGGATCTCCCTCCAGAAGCACTCCGGTACTGGAGCCTCCAAATACATGGATGGTGGATGACCCGTCTATCTTCACCTTGGTGGTATATGTATAGTCGCCGGTCCCCCTACGAGCCCAAAGACACTCCCCATTTGAAGCATACCGAGCGACGTAACTGTATAACCTGACTCCACCGCCTAGCAATGTGTCGTGGTCGAACTCCAGTGTAGTGCTGTGGGTGCCGACGACCGTCAGTTCATCATTGGCACTGTCATATGCAAGGTCCGTCACAGCGTCGTCGTCCTGCACTTGAGGAGGTAGCATCCCACCGACCCTGCGTGCCCAAAGCACTTCGCCAGCGCTGTTCCACTTGGCTACAACAATGTCCCGAGAACCGCTCAACACAATTCCATTCATGTCGATCGTGCCGTCAAAAGTGCGCGCTCCGTACACATTGCCCTGGCCATCCGGCTCCAAAAACATGGCTTGCTGAAAATAACCTTGGGCATTTGCGTCGAGTTGCCAGGTCCATTCCACGTTTTGGGCGGATAGCACGCCGAACGATAGCACAGCCAATAAAAGCGTGAGAGTGCGTCTCGATCCCATGGTGCAGGTCCTCCTTCCATAAAAGTAGCGCATGTTCAACGCTCCCGCTACAGGTATACGAGCATACCAACAAGGCGGTGTGCATGCTTCGCCAACATAACAAAGCCGCTGCGCCTGCGTATTACGGATACCTTCGGGGTCCCTATGCCGATCCAGTTCCGCCATCTGTTCCTGCTCATGTGCCTGCCGGCCGCAGCCTGGGCGCAACCACAGGCTGCCGCACCGCTGCTGGCCGATGACCCCGTGGTGGAGCGCTTGGATGAGCTCGAGGCCTTGAGCTGGGTGAAGCTTTCGCCCTTCACCACGGATACCGGCGCCTTGAACCTGCATGGCTTCGCCGCCGGCGATGTGCCCACATGGCCCGAGGAGGAATTCGAACACCGCTTGCGTGTGCTCGACCAACGCACACCGTTCGAGCTCACCTACAACAGGGTGGTGCGCTCCTACATCGACCTGTACACCGTGCGCAAACGTGAGATGAGCTCGCGCATGCTGGGGCTGGCCGAGTTGTATTTCCCGGTGTTCGAGGAGGCCTTGGACCGCCACGGGATCCCGTTGGAGATGAAGTACCTGGCCGTGGTGGAGAGTGCCCTGAACCCCGCCGCGCGCAGCCGTGCCGGTGCAGTGGGCCTGTGGCAATTCATGCTGCCCACCGGCAGGATGTTCGGCCTTGAAGTGGACAGCTACATCGATGAGCGCCACGACGTGTACCAGAGCACCGAGGCGGCCTGCAAGTACCTGAAGTACCTGCACGGCCTGTATGATAACTGGGAGATGGCGCTTGCGGCGTACAACTGCGGACCGGGCAACGTGAACAAGGCCATTCGGCGCAGTGGCGGCGAGAAGAATTACTGGAAGATCTACGATCACCTGCCCCGTGAAACGCGCGGCTACGTGCCTGCATTCATCGCCGTGAACTATCTCTTCGCGCACCACGCGGACCACAACCTGTATCCTGTGGCACCGACCTATTGCGCCCATGAGGTGGACACCGTGCAGGTGTGCTACCCGCTGGACCTGGCCGCCGTGGCGGGGTTGACCGGTGCCAGCGCCCAGGAGGTGCTCGACCTGAACCCCACCTTCAAACGTGGTGTGGTGCCCGATGTGGACGAGCCGGTCGCGGTGTACCTGCCGAAACGGAGCGCCGGGGTCTTCGTGGCGAACGAAAGCGAGTTGCAGTACAGCTACGAACCGAAGGAGACGAGCACCCCGGAGCCGGCAGCGGCCGTGGAGCAGGCTTCGGCAACCACCCGCTACCACACCGTGCGCCGCGGCGAATCGCTGGGCGTGATCGCCAACCGCTATGGCCTGGGGGTGAGCGAACTCAAGCGCATGAACGGTCTGCGTGGAGACCTGATCCGTGCCGGGCAGAAGCTGGCGGTGGGCCGCACGAAAGCGCCTGTCGCGAAAGCCGCACCGAAGGAGAACGACGCGACCGGGTACATCTACCACGTGGTGCAGCCCGGTGATACCCTGTGGGACATCGCCAACCGCTATCCCGGTGTTACCGTGGACGATCTGAAGCGCCTGAACAACGCGCTGCTGCAACGCGAAGGCCTGAAGCCCGGGCACAAGATCAAGGTGGCCGTGCCCCAGGGTTGATCGGTGCACACCCTCTTCCTGATCGTCCTCAACAAGGTCCAGGACCGCTTGTGCATCCCTGCGAACGCATGTCGTTGAGGGCCAAGCAATAGCCTGAGCGGTGCTTCGTTCTTTTGAACAGACCGGTGCCGGATGTTGAAAATTCGACCCGCACGAAAGGGTCCGATCCCACTACTTTTCGGGGAGCCAAACGCGCCATGGACCTTGCACACATCCGGGATTACACCCACAAGCATTGCCGCTTCAAGCTCCGTTCGGGCAAGGAGATCTTCGGCGTGATCTGGGAGGTGGAGACCGTTGAACACCGCTTGGCCCAACAAGAAGGTGGCAACGAGGAGGACGGACGCCGATTGTTCTTCGCCAGCGTGCGCGATTACGAGCGGTTGCAGAGCCACCCCGACCGCCCGGTGGGCGTGATCCCGATGCACCCCGAGGAGATCGTGCTGGCCGAAAGCCTCGCGAGTTGACCCGCTATTGTTCGGACAGGCCCGCTCGTTCCAGCAGGAACGCGTAGATCAGTGCGGTTTCCTTGAGTGACTCGAACCGGCCGGAGGCCCCTCCGTGGCCGGCATCCATGTTGGTGTTCAGCAGGATCGGTGCATCGCCCTGTTGATGTTCGCGAAGCCGCTGCACCCACTTGGCGGGTTCCCAGTACTGCACCTGGCTGTCGTGGAAACCCGTGAGCACGAGCATGGCGGGATAAGCGGCGTCCTTCACGTTGTCGTAGGGTGAGTAGGACAGCATCCGTTCGTAGTCCTCCTGTTCGTTGGGATCGCCCCACTCCTCGAATTCTCCAGTGGTGAGCGGGATGCTGTCATCCAACATGGTGGTGACGACATCCACGAAGGGGACCTGGGCAACGATGCCTTTCCATAGGTCCGGCCGCATGTTCACCACCGCACCCATCAACAGGCCTCCTGCACTTCCTCCCCAGGCGAAAAGGCGATCGCGATCGGCGTAGCCACGCGCCACAAGGTCCTGGGCACAGTCGATGAAGTCGTTGAAGGTGTTCAGCTTGTGCTCCATCTTGCCGTTCTCGTACCATTCGCGGCCCATCTCCTCACCGCCCCGGATGTGCGCGATGGCGAAGACGAACCCGCGGTCCAGCAGGGAGAGGCGTGCACTGCTGAAGGTGGGGTCGATGCTGATCCCATAGCTGCCGTACCCGTAAAGGAGCAGCGGCGCCTGTCCTTCCAGCCGGGTGCCCTTGCGATACACCAGCGATACGGGTACCATGACCCCATCCCGCGCGCGCACCTGGATCCGCTCGCTCACGTACTGCGCCGGATCGAGGCCACCGACCACCACCTGTTGTTTCAGGAGCAGGTCCGCAGCGGTGTTCAGGTCGTGTTCATATACCGTGCTCGGTGTGGTCATGGACGTGTACCCGTAACGCAACTTGTCGGTGTCCCATTCCGGGTTGGTGCCGGTGTAGGCCACATAGGCCGGATCGTTGAACTCGATCTCGTGCTTGTGGCCATCGCTGAGCCGTCGGACACGTATGCGCGTGAGGCCGTTCGCACGCTCGGAGAAGACCAGGTGGTCCTTGAACACGTCCACATCCTCCAGCAGCACATCCGCGCGGTGCGCCAGTACTTCCTTCCAGTTGCGCTTGTCCTGTGTGTCGCGTTCGGCACATTCCATCAAGCGGAAGTTCGTGGCCTCCCAATTCGTGACGATGTACCATTTGCCCGGTACATGGATCACGGTGTGCTCGTGGTCCTCCTCGCGTGGCAGGAACACCCGGAATTCCTCCATCGGATGATCCACGGGCAGGTACAGGTGTTCGCTGCTTGTGGAGCTCTCGGTGTTGATGATCACGTACCTGTCCGAGCGGCTTCGGTACACATCGCAACTGAAGGCGGGGTCCTTCTCTTCGAACAGCACCACGTCCGTGGCCGGATCGGTGCCCATGATGTGCCGGTACACGCGGTAGCTGCGCAGGGTGTGGTCCATGCGCGTGTAGAACACCGTGCGATCATCGGCCCAGGCACACCCACCCGCGGTGTTGGTGATCACCTCGGGCAGGTCGTTGCCGGTGCGCAGGTCGCGGAAACGGATCTCGTATTGGCGTCGTCCCACTGTATCCACACTGTAGCCCACGAGTGCGTTGCCCGGCGCCACTTCGAAATCGCCGAGGTCGAAGTACGCGGTCCCTTCGGAAAGCGTGTTCTCGTTCAGGATATCCTCGGGCTCGTTGCCTTCACCATCCTTTCGGCGCACGTGCACGGCATATTCCTTTCCCTCCTCGAAACGGTGATGGTACCAGTAACCGTTCTCGCGATACGGCACGCTGAGGTCCGTTTCCTTGATGCGCGACCGGATCTCTCCGAATAGCTTCTCGCGCAACCCGGCAATAGGCGCCAGGATCGCGTTCGTGTAGGTGTTCTCCGCATCGAGGTGTGCGATCACCTCCTTGGCATGGGCATCGGGTGGATCGGCATCGCGTTGGGCTTCGGAAAGCCGCATCCAGTGGTATTCGTCAATGCGCGTGTGGCCGTGGGCGGTGAGTTCCTTGGGCTTCTTGGCGGCCTTCGGGGGGGCGGGCCGTTCGGTCTGTTGCATGGGTGTCGGGGCATTGCCGCAACCCACGATCGCCACGACCGAAAGAAGGGACCATGTTGTGGGTTTCAGCATGAGCAGTGGCGCAAAATAAAGGCCTCAGCCCAGCACTTGATGCAACACGCCCGGTGACCGCAGCTCACCACTGGTGGCGGTATGCAGGCGGTAGTACAGCAGCAGGTGGTCCAGCAGTTCCCGGCGGTGCGCGGCCGGAACCTCCAACCGCCCCATGCTGCCCAGGTCCGCTTGCAGCAATGCGGCAAGATGGCCGCTCAGTGGTTGGCCGATCGTATGGTCGTGCGCGGCACGGTCACGGGTGAAGTGGCCCTCCTTCAGGTCGAACCGATCCTCGCCCGGCCCGGGGCCTTCCGGCCTGAAGCCCAGGTGCGCGGATAGGCCCAGCAGGAACACCAACGGGAAACAGCGGATGTCCGTCGCGGTATCCATGGCCTCCAGGGCTTCTTCCACATAGGCGAACAAGGCTTCGTCCGCCGACCCCTCCCGCAAGGTCCGGTAAAGCACCTCCTGCACGAACAACGCGAGCGTGCCCCGCACGGGGTCGGTATGCAGCTGCGTATAGGGGCGTTGCACGCGCAGCTCACGCACCGAATGCATCTCCCGCTCCACATGTTCGGTCACCACCATCTCCAACCTGGAAAGGGGCTGCAGGGCCGCGGCCGCCGCCCCCCCTTTTCCGCCGGCGCGCACCATGTACGCACGCATGCCGAACCCTTCGGTAAGCGCCTTGAGCACAACGGTGCGGTCCCCATGGCGAAAGGTGCGCAGGACGATCGCTCGGGTGGTGTGCAGCATGCGCCTAGCGCGTGACCAACACTTTCGTGTTGCACTTGTACGTGCCGGATCGGTCGCTCGCGAAGACCAGGTATACGCCGGTGCTCACGCGGTTGCCGGACATGTCGTTGCCATTCCAGATGGCCTGCCCGCCCAGCGAGGTGGTGCGGTACACCAGATTGCCGCTCACGTCGGTGATCTTCACCTCACTGTTGACCACCAACCCGGTGATCGCTACAGGACCGGTGTAGGAAGGATGCACCGGGTTGGGGAACACCTTCACGCATTCGCTGTCGTCCGCCCCATCGATGGCGTCGCCGCGATAACTGAAGATCCCGCGATCCGTGCCGAAGAACACCTCTCCTGTCAACTCGTCGATCGCCAGAGAGGTGATGTTGTTGCTGGGCAACGGGCTGTTCTCCGCGGTGAAGTGTTGGATCTGCTCCTGTCCGTCAGCGGAGATCAGGAATGCACCGCTGGTCTGCGTGCCGATCCATTTGCGATTGGCGCCATCCACCTGGATCGCGCTGATGGCCTCGGTCTCCAGCAGGATCTGCACGTTGCCGTCCTGTTCGATCAGTATCTGCTGAGCATCGTAATCGTCGCTGTTGAAGATGGCCTCCGGAGTGTAGAACACGGCCACCCCCTTGTTGGTGCCCACCCATACCTGCTGGTCGAGGTCCTCGGCGATGCAATACACATCCTGTGAAGGCAGCCCGCCCGTACCCGGGATGTTGTTGAGCAACTTGTACCGATCATCGCTGGTATTGGTGATGGTACCGCCATCGTCGAAGACCAGCAGTGCGTTGCCGCGCGGACGGATGATCCATTTGTACCCGTTGCGCGCCGCCAGGATGTCCGAGACCAGGTACACCCCGTTCAGGATGGATCCCGGGTCGAACCCCTGCCAGGCGCCGTCCTTGGTGTACACCACGATCGGGTTGTTCGAGAACGCGTTGGTGATCCACAGGTTGCCATCGCGGTCATAGTCCAACCCGGCCACGTTCACTTTTCCCGGCGCACCGTTCAACTCGGCCTGTAGCGCGCTATTGGTGGAGTTGTAGATCGTTTGTGGCAGCCGGCCCCTGAACTCGATCAAGCCCTCATCCCAACTGCCGGCGAAAGCATGGTCCGGATCCCGCGGATCCACTGCCACCACCATCACGTCATTCACCGCCCCCGCGAAAGCATTCACCCCTTGCATGATGGTGTTGTTGTCCGGATCAACGGACACCCAAGTACCATCAACGTAATTGTGCACCCCGTCCTTCAGGAACTTGCTGGCCCAATTGCCCTCCACACCGCCGGTCGAAACGTAGAGCGCCCCTCCGTGGCTGTCCATGCGGAACGCACTGGCGTTGCGGGGTCCGTTGGGTATGATGGATGTGCCGGTATCAAAGCCTTCGCCGCGCACGAGGCCCTGACCACGATCAGCGACCCACATGGCCCCATCAGGCCCCTGAACGGCCTGCTCTGCAAAGACTCCCTGGCCATTGTAACCGTACTGCCGGGCAAGTTCGTTCATATCCAGATCGTACCGATGGATGTCGTAACGGTGCGGGGCGATGAGAAGCTGGCCATCCGCCGACACATTGAGGTTCTCGGTCTGGCGACCATAAAGCGGTTCGAAATGCTGGAAGGCATTGCCCGCATCAAGTATCAACAACGTATCGGCATCGGGAGTGCTTCCGCGGAAGTTCAACAAGAGTCGATCCCCGAACTTGCTCACGGCGTTGAATGGTCCATTGGCCATGCCCCCCCCCATGTCCTGTCGCTTGCGCCAATTGTCGAATGCCGCAAGGTTCGCCGCACCCTGCCATGCGACATACAGACCGTTCTGTGTGGCCGCATAGATCGAATCACCATAGAAGGCGATGTCGTTCACCCGTACCTGGGATCCGCTCGGCCCGATGAACCAGGTCTCCCGGACCTCCCGTCGCTCAAGGTCGACCTTCACGATGCCGAACCCGCAACCGAGGTAGGCCGTCGTTCCCTCGAAATGGGCCGAATAGATCGCCTTGTCGCCAAGCAACGAGCTTCGTTTGATGTCGCCCATGTTGTACCCGACGTCTCCTTTTACAAGGTCCAGGTTTCCATTGGAATAGAATACCAGCAGAGTGCTCAACGGGTCGTTCCACTCAATGCCTTGGATGTCCACGTCGCTGAGCACGTTCACCTTCGTCAGCCGGTCGAATTCACCGGCACCGGGATCGTATCGGAACAGGCCCGATGTCGCAGCGCAATACACGGCGCCGCCCCCTACTTCCACGGCAACGGCCTTGCGGTATGGCAAATGGTCCTGCCAGGCCCCGATGGGGGTGGTCTGGGCCTGGGACAGGGTGCTGAGCGTGGCGAGGTACAGTATTGAAATGCTTCGCATCAATGGCTTTGGCGTCTGTTCGGCTTTGCACACAACGCTGAACGGGTGAGATCGGTATGACCAAGGTACTGGTGAACGAGGGATCCAATGGGGGCGTACCTGAAAAGACCGATGCCCCGGTAGGTCCGGGGCATCGGTCGGTCGAGGTCGCGTGCGGATTCGAACCGCAGTAGCAGCTTTTGCAGAGCTGTGCCTAGCCACTCGGCCACGCGACCGGGGCGGCGAAGATACACAGTACCACGATCCACGGCTTGGCCTGGGTTCAGAAGGCCGGGTCTTCCAACTGGTAGGCCGCCTCTTCCACATTCCCGTGGATGGGTGGCCGCTCCTTTACCAGGCGTACCCGCCAACGATACTGCCCCGGCCACTCCGCACGCAATGCCTGGAAGATCCGGTGGCACACGTGTTCGATGAGCTTGCTGCGTAAAGCCATCTGCTCGCGCACAATGGCCGTGATCCGTCCATAGTCCACCGTGTCCTGCAGTCGGTCGGTGGCCTCCGCAGCGCTCAGGTCCGCCTTCACGGCCACGTCCACGCGGTAGTTTCCCCCGATACGGCCCTCTTCCTCCAGGCACCCATGGAAGGCCTGCAACCGGATGCCGTTCACTTCGATCAAGCCCATGTGCGGCAGCGTTCAAGGCCCGCTTTCAGCCGTTCATTCACTTCCTTGGCACCGAGCAGCGCACTGACATCGAACATGCCGGGGCCCTGCATGCGGCCGGCCACGAACAGCCGGTACAACGGCATCACCTGCCCGATCTTCAACCCATGTTCCTGCAACAGCGCTTCGAAGATCTCCTGGAACCCCGCACTCGTGGCGGGACTTGCGCTCCCGATCCGGTCGATGAAGGCCTCGATGGTCGGTGCGACCTCCGGCCTCCAGCGTTTCCGGAGCTCTTCCATGGCCGCCTCGTTCGCTTCCAACGGTGATCCGTTCGTGAAGAGGTAGGCCCCCTCGAGCATGTCCTCCACGAAGGTCGCGCGCTCCTTGAGCAGAGCTGCGGCCTGCGCGGCACGTTCGGGGTCGGCATCGATCCCAAGGGTCTTCAGCCGTTCGCGCAATTGCTCACCCAACTCGGCATCGGGACGCATGCGCAGGTACTGCTGGTTGAACCACTTCGTTTTGTCCGGGTCGAACTTCGCCCCGCCCTTGTGCACGCGGTCCAGATCGAAGAGTTGCGTCAACTCCTGCAGGCTCATGATCTCCTGGTCCGTGCCCGGGTTCCAGCCCAACAAGGCCAGCATGTTGATGAAGGCTTCCGGAGAATACCCTTTCTCCCGATAACCACTGCTCTTCTCCCCGCTCGTCGGGTCCTGCCAATCCAGCGCAAAGACCGGGAACCCGAGCCGATCCCCATCCCGTTTGCTCAGCTTGCCGTTGCCATCCGGCTTCAGGATGAGCGGCAGGTGCGCAAAGGCGGGGCGCTCCCACCCGAAGGCCTCGTAGATGAGCACATGCAATGGTGCGCTCGGCAACCACTCCTCCCCACGGATCACGTGCGTGATGCGCATCAGGTGGTCGTCCACGATGTTGGCCAGGTGGTAGGTGGGCATGCCATCGCTCTTGAACAGCACCTTGTCATCGATGTTGGCGCTGTGCACCACGACCCAACCGCGGATCACGTCCTCGAAGCGCACCTCCGCCTGGCGGGGCACCTTCAGCCGGATCACATGATCATCGCCCCGTGCAAGGCGCTCTTTCACTTCGTCCGCACTCAAGGTCAGGCTGTTGCGCATGTGCTCACGCGTGACGGCGTTGTACGCCGGAGCGGCAACACCAGCGGCTTTCAATCGGTCGCGCATGGCGTCCAATTCTTCCGGGGTGTCAAAGGCGTAGTAGGCCTTGTCATTGGCGATGAGCTCAAGCGCATACCGCTCGTACAGGTCCTTCCGGTCGCTTTGGCGATAGGGGCCGTCGGGGCCCCCTTTCCATGGGCTTTCATCCGGGATCAGACCGCACCACTCCAGCGACTCCCTGATGTACTCCTCCGCGCCCGGCACGAACCGCGTGCGGTCGGTATCCTCGATGCGCAGGATGAACTGCCCGCCGTGCTTCCGAGCGAACAGGTAATTGTACAGGGCTGTGCGGACCCCGCCCATGTGCAGCGGGCCTGTGGGACTGGGTGCGAAACGAACTCTTACGGACATGTGCTTGCGATGTGGCGGACAACGGTCCGGAAGGACCGATGCTCGCTGGGAACGAGGCGCGAAGGTAGCGCGGCCCGGCGGGCAACGCAGAGCACCAGCAAGTGTTCTTGGACCAACCGCTATGCCCCCCGCTCATCCCGCAGGCTCACGGGGATGGAGGACTGACCGCCGTACAACTTGATCTCCTGGATGTCCGCCGGCAGGCTGAATCCGCCTTTCTCCAGTGCATGTTTCACATTGGCGATCACATCGCCCCGAATGACCATGGCCTGCTTCCGGTACTCTTTGGTGTCCACCCAGAAATGCACCTTGATGTTCACGGTGCTTACCGCCAGTTGATCCACCACGGCAAAGACCTCGTGGGTGGCATCCTCGTGCACACCTTTCGAGGAACGCACGATCCGTTCGATCAATCGTGTGGCATCCTCCACGACATCCTCGTACGCGATGCCCACCACGAAGTCCAGCCGGAAGTGACCATCCTCCGTGTAGTTGTACACCGGCTTCTTGATCACATCACTGTTCGGTATGTACACATCCCTGCCATCGAATGTCTTCAGCTTCGTGTAGCGGAACTCCAACGCCGTGACCTTGCCGAAGACCTCACCGATCTCCACCGTATCGTCCAGGTCGAACGGGCGGTTGAAGGAGAGGATGATGCCCGAGATGAAATTCTCGCCGATGTCCCGAAAGGCGAAACCGACGATGATGGCGGAGGCACCTGCTGCAGCGAACAGGCCTGTGGCAATACCCTGCAGCCCGGCGGAACGGAGCGCGATCATGATGACGATACCGCTCAGCACCAATTTGATCGTGCGGGCAAGGAAGCTTGTCATCAGCGGATCCTGTGTCCGCCGTGAAACGACCTTGCGCGTGAGGTCGGTGATGTGCCGCGTGATCAAGAGCCCGGCAGCAATGATCAGGATCGCCAGCAGGATGCCAGGCACTTTCTCTACAAGGGCGGACCAACTGCGGTGGAATGCCTCGCTGATCGCCGTACCGACCTTCGTGATCGTTTCGTTCATCCTGTTGCCTCTCGCATACGATCACCTGGACCGTATGCCATGACAAGGTACACGGTCGTGAGGCTTTCGGCGGGATCAGAAGAACCGCTCCCTCGGCACATTGGTGATCCGCTCCGGTCCCAGGTCGTTCTTTTCCCCAATGGGATCGGATGGGTTCGGATCGGCCGGGTGCTCGCGCACGGGTCCGGGTTGCTTGTTGGGGTCGCTCGGCCGCTCTTCAGGAGTGGTCTGGGGGGTACCCGGCACGGGTTCGCGTTTCGGTGTTTCGGGTGCTCCGGGCTTGGTCGGGGTTTCCTTCTTCCCCGGCCCTGGGTCGTGTGTCTTTTCGTGTTTCATGGCTTCATTCGTTCAGGTGTGTTCAGCGCGCGAGTTTCAGGCGCACACCGGCTTGTGCACGCACGAAATTCACCCTGGGGTCCGTGCCCAGGCTCTCGCCCTTGAACACGTTGTTCATCGCAACATCATAGCCTCCTTCCACGAAAAGGAAGCCCAACTCCGCCCCTGCACCGAAGCCCAGGTACCACTGTGTCTGCGTGGCGGTGACCTCCAATGCATCGTTGTCCAGGTCGGCGCTCAGGTTCATCAGCGCGCTGGGACCGCCCAACGCATACAGGTTCAAGCCCGGCTGTTCCGCGGTATCGATGAGATGAACGCCCAGCATCACCGGCACCAGCAAGGCCCGACTCGTGTAGCGGAACTCGTTCGCGGTGGTCATCGGAGGCCCTTCGCCAGCGGTCGTTGCGTAGCTGTACTCCAGGTTGCGCACCAGGAAGTGTACGCCCGGCTTCAGGAACCAGCGCCCGCCGAGGACAAGGTCGGCGCCGAATTGATAGCCCGCCTGCCCCGTCCAGGCATCACTGCCGTTGCCGGTCACATTGGAACCGTTGTATCCGCCGCTAAGGCGGAATTCCTGGGCCTGGATCAACTGCACTGAAGCGACCGCCAGGGCGATGGAGAGGATGTGGCGAAGGGCGAACATGGAAGGGTTTTTCCCTCCCACCACGCAGATCCCTTGCCTGATCCCCCTGACCTACCGACCGTAGTAGAAAACGATGCTTGCCTTGCCGAGTAGATGCTGGTTGATCGTGAAACCCACAATGGGAGCACCGGCCTTCTCATCCAACCCGAGGCTCTCGACATCCAGGGCATGCACCGTGATCACATACCTGTGAAGCCCGTGGCCCGGTGGCGGGCATGGCCCCCCGTATCCCGCGGTGCCGAAGTCGGTAAGTCCTTCGATGGCTCCTTTCGGCAGGGCCTTCTTCGCCGGATCCGATGCCCCGCTCGGGATGCTGCTCACCGCGGCCGGAATGTCGAACAATGTCCAGTGCCACCAGCCACTGCCGGTCGGTGCATCGGGGTCGTACATGGTGATGGCGAAACTCTTGGTGCCCTCTGGTGCATTGACCCAGGACAGTTGTGGGCTCACGTTCTGGCCGCTGCAGCCAAAGCCGTTGAAGACCTGCTTGTCCGTTGCCTGGCCACCGAGGTCCGTGCTGGCCAATGTGAATGTCTGCGCATGGCCCGCCGAGGCCGCGAGGAGCGGAAAGAGAAGTGCAAGTGTCCTGATCATCGCCTTGGTCGTTCATCGCAAGGTAGTGGTACAATTCCGTTCCTTAGTGTCGGCCCCGAGGCATGCAACGCTCAGGGATGCCGCTCCACACGATCGTGGCGAAAATTCCCCATTCCATCGACCCCGCGCCTGCAACGCCGGACACAACGGCCGAAGAGCACACCCTCGGTACGATGGTTGACCAGCGGAACGCCAATGGACAACGGATGACCGTGCTCAGCGAGCGTCGCTCGACCCTTGTTCAACAGACCACCGACAGACCATGAAACTGCTGTTGATAGACGATGAACAGGAGATCTGCTTCCTGTTGAACGCGTTGCTGGTGGGTTACGGGATCAACACCGTGATCGCCCACTCCTTGGAAGGTGCCCGGGAACGATTCGCTGAAGGACCGTTCGACGGGGTGTTCCTGGATGTGAACCTCCCTGACGGGAAAGGATATGAATTGATCCCCTCCATAAGGGAGTCCTCACCTGACACCAGGGTCATCGTGATCAGCGCAATGGACCAGGAGAAGCCCAATGCACTGGATGCTGGTGCGGACCTTTTCCTGCCCAAGCCCCTTGACCGCCGCACGATCGTCAATGGCCTGCGCACCGTGGACCTGCTTTCCAACGACAACCTCTCTCAATAACACATATGGCCACCTCCACGATCCTACTGGTCGATGATGACCAGGACATCTGCACATTGCTTTCCCGTTTCCTTGAGAAGAAAGGGCACAAGGTCCACACGGCCGGACGGAAGAGCATCGCGCTGACCCTGCTCAAGGATGAACGGTTCGACCTGATCCTGTGCGATCACCGCCTGCCCGATGCCGACAGCCTGGAGATGCTGGGACACTTCAAGGCGAACGCGCCCGGAGTACCGGTGATCATCATCACCGGCTATTCCGATGTACGGGTGGCCGTGGAGTTGATGCGCAAAGGCGCCCGGGACTATGTCGTGAAGCCGCTGTACCCGGATGATATCGCACTGCGCATCGAAGAGGCCTTGTCGGCACGCGGCGAAAAGACGGCACTCGCCCCGAAGGCTGCGAAAAAGCCAAGGTCCGCCTCAGAAGGCATCTCGGAATTCGTGCTGGGCAAAGGCACGTTCGCCGCTCAACTCGCCAAGCACATCGCATTGGTCGCACCAACGGACCTTTCCTTGTTGATCACCGGTGAGACCGGGACGGGTAAGGAGTACGTGGCCAAGGAGATCCATCGCTCCGGAAGTCGCTCCGATCAGCCCTTCGTGGCATTGGATTGTGGCGCACTTCCCACCGAACTGGCCGGAAGCGAACTCTTCGGCCACGTGAAGGGCTCGTTCACCGGGGCGCTCAACGACAAGGCAGGCTGCTTCCAGTTGGCCGACGGTGGAACACTGTTCCTGGATGAGATAGGCAACCTGAGCTACGAGAACCAGGTGAAACTATTGCGGGTGTTGCAGGAACGTAAGGTGCGTCGCATCGGGGACAACAAGGACATTCCCGTGGACGTGCGCATCATCGCCGCGACCAACGAGGACCTTCGAACAGCAGCGGCCGAGGGTCGCTTTCGGGAGGACCTGTTCCACCGGTTGCACGAGTTCAACATCGAGCTCCTGCCATTGCGCGACCGCAAGGAGGACATTCTTTTCTACGCGGAGCACTTCCTCAAGCTGGCCGCTGATCGGCTCGGCAGGCTGGTCGTCGGCTTCTCGGACGATGTTTCGGCCAGGCTCAAGGGCCATGTGTGGTACGGCAACCTGCGTGAACTGAACAACGTGATCAAACGCGCCGTGCTGCTCTCCTCCGGTCCTACGATCGAATTGGAGCAACTGCCGATGGAGATCATCGCCGGTGCTCCGCAACGACCCATGGTGCAAAAGGGTGTCGAGGTCGTCGCTTCCGCGCCGGATGATGACCTGCGCGCCGTTGCCCAACAAGCCGAGAAACAGGCGATCCTCACCGCGTTGGAGCGCAACGGCTTCAACAAGTCACGCACGGCCGAGATGCTGAACATCGACCGGAAGACGCTGTACAACAAATTGAAGGTCTTCGGTATCGATATCTAACGGATGGACCTTCCAGGCACGCCAACGGAGAAGGCGGTCCGGGCCGGCCCCACCACGGACACGCGCCGCGAGAACCGATTGTTGAAGCTCGTGGCCGGCGCGAGCGTTCTGATGATGATGCTGTTGCTGGCACTGGCGTACAGCAACCTGCGCGCGTATTCGGAGGAGAACCGGGCATTGCGCACTTCGCACAGCATCGTGAAGCAGTCCGAGGCGCTCTATTCCATCCTGAAGGATGCCGAGACGGGTTGCCGCGGTTTCCTCCTGAGCGACGATCCGGCCTTCCTGGAGCCGTATGAAAGCGCGCGCTCCAGGATCGATTCGAGCCTCAAACGCCTCATCTTCCTTCTTCCGGACAGCGAGGTCGTCTCCACACAACTTGCGATGCGCATGGACATCGACCTCGCGCTCCGATCCATGCAGCAACTGATCACGGACCAGCGATCGGGCCATTCGGCCGTAGGGCACCCCGATATGCGCACCATGCGGCGGGGCAAGGTGTACATGGATCGCCTTCGCTCCCTCTTCGAACGGACCATGGACCGCTACGGGAACGCGATGCAGGAACGCACCGAACAGGAACGATCCCTTGGTGTGCTCACACCGATGACCATCCTGCTCTACGCCTTGATCGCCCTGGCCGGCATCGCCGTTCTATTCTTCCGCACCCTGCGCACCCTGGACCATGTGCGGGCCACCGAGGCGAAAGCGCGCATCGCAGTGGCCGACAGGGACCGCGAAGTGCGCACGCGTGAGTTCGCAGAGCGTCGCTTGAAGCGCGTGCTGGACAGTTCGCACAACGGCATCATGTCGTATCGCAGCCTGCGCGACAGCATGGGCGAGATCGAGGACCTCGAATGCACGATGGTGAATTCCGCCGCGGCCGATTTCTCGGGCAAGGCCCCCGAGGAGTTGTTGGGTGCACGCATGTCGCACGTATTCCCGGAGAACAAGGAGAATGGCCTGTTCGACCTGTTCGTGCAGGTGATCGAGACCGGCGAGGCCTCCACCACGGAAGTTTCCATCGAGACGAATGGATCGGTGCATTGGTTCGAATACAGCGCGGTACGGCTGCTGGATGGTCTGGTGGTCACCTTCGCGGACATCACCGATGAACGCGACCAACAGAGCCTTGTTCAGGAGACCCAGCGCCTGTCCGTCACCGGCCGCTTCGCACGCATGGTGGCGCACGAGGTCAGGAACCCCTTGACCAACATCCACCTGGCCCTGGACCAATTGAATGAGGACCTTGCCCCTAAGGGTCCTTCGGGTGGAAAGATGTACCTGGAGATCCTTCAGCGGAATGCCGAACGGATCGGCAACCTCATCACCCAAATGTTGCACACTTCGCGGCCAATGGATGCGCAATTGGTCCCCGGATCGATCAATGCGACCCTCAAGGATGCCTTCGACCAGATCCGGGATCGTTGCGAACTGATGGCCATGGGGTGTGACCTGGACCTGGAGGAGGACCTGCCTTTCGTGCCGATGGACCGTGAAGCACTCACGATCGCTTTCACGAACCTGTGCGTGAACGCGATCGAGGCGATGGATCAAGGGAAAGGGCAGCTGTCCGTCAGTTCACGCGGAACGGACGGGAAGGTGCGGGTGACGATCGCGGACAATGGAAAAGGCCTTTCGGCCGAAGACCAGGAGCGGATCTTCCAACCATTCTTCAGCGGGCGCAAGGGTGGTATGGGGTTGGGCCTTACCGAAGCGCGTAACATCCTCAACGCGCACAACGTCCTGATCAGCCTGGAGAGCGAGGTGGGCGCTGGAACGAAGTTCATGCTCGTCTTCCCGACAGTAGGATGATCGACGTTGGAATGGAACTGGGGATTGACCGTACGGATGCATCCCCGACACGGGGCATTGGCGCCACGGGTCAGGCCAGCAAGCCAGCACGGTCGCGGTCCATCAAAATTGTGCGAAGCCTTGACGATCAGGGCTCTTGACCGGAATGTGCGACCCGATCATGTTCTGGCACGAAATGGGAGCATGTGCGGTCAGGTGGCGTAAGTTTGTGAGTTCGGTGCCCCTCCCGGAAAAGCAACCCGACCCGGTCGGAGCCTCGTCATACGCACAATGTCAACCACCATTCGAACAATGACCATGAAGAACACCATTCTCATACTCGCACTTTCCCTTGGAGCCACTTCATTGAGTGCGCAAGAGAGTGCACCCGCAGCGCCGATGAACGGAGCCGTTCAGCAGCCTGCGCCGCGCGAAGAAGTACTTGCAGTGGCAGGCCAGTTGAAGGAGGCGTTGGGAAACGTTCACAATTACCTGGGCTCGATGGAAAAGTACATCGGTGTCGCAGAGGCTGGTAAGAAGGAGTCGCTCGCAGGGCTCCAGAGTGAATTGATGGCCTCGAAGACCGGCTTGGAAGCCGCACTGACCGAAGTGAGCAGACCGGAACAACCGGACTGGACCAGGACCAAGGCGGATGCTGAAGCGGCGATCAGCAAGGCACACGACCTGCTGGCGCGCACGAAGAAGGAGACGACAACTGCCGTGAACTAAGAGCGAGGCGGCTCGCGGCAGCCAAAGGGGGTCGCTGCCTAACGGTGGCGGCCCTTCTTCATTCCGTCCTCGGGGGGTGTATCTTTCGCTATTGGATCGCGTTGAAGTGATCCACAGTTCATACTATCCCAATGGAGGTCAGGAAGGTCGATGCTTCGGAGATCACGTACGAGGAGTTCCATGCGGAGCACTGGATACCCAGAGTGCCGCTTGTCTTCAAGAATGCCACGCGGAATTGGGGTGCATTCGACCGGTTCAGTCCGGATTGGTTCCGCGCGCACTATGGTGAGCGCAGGACCGTGGTTGACGGGAAGGAGTATACCATGACCGAGATCCTTGACCTTGTGGAGGGCAAGGATACCTCCCGGCCAGTACCCTATCCATGCAAGTACCACCTCCCCAGCCAGCTGCCTGAACTGGTGTCCATGGTGGAGCCATTGGACCTCGGATTCGCACGGCCCAATTGGTTGGAAAGTTCCTGGTTCCGGCGAGGGTACTGGGGAAGCGCGCTCGAGATGTTCATCGGCGGTGTAGGTGGCAAGTTCCCGTACGTGCACAAGGACTATTACCACCTGAGCGCATGGATCAACCAGCTCTATGGTCACAAACAATTCACCGTTTGGCCCGACGGACAGGACGAAGCCCTCTATCCTGAACCCAACGATCCCTGGAAAAGCAGGATCCCTGATTTCGAGAATGTGGACCTGACGAGATTCCCGAAATACAAGGATGCCACACCCACCACCTTCGTAGTGGGTCCCGGCGAAACGTTGTATATCCCCTTCGGGATGTGGCACACCGCCAAATCACTCGAGCCGACGATCTCCATCGCGTTCGATCTGCTCAATGGACACAACTTCCCGTTGTTCATGAAGGACGTTTGGGCCTTCAAGAAGCGCGGTGGAGGTGTTGCAAAGGCCCTCGCAGCGACCGGTTATGCCGCCATCGCAGGCACTGCTTGCAGGATCGGTGATGCGGTGGGCGTGAAGCGTGGTGCACACCACAACTGATCATCGGTTCAGCCCTTCGTGTTTCGCAGCTTTCCGAGGTACCGGTCCTCCATGGCGCGCATCTCGGCCCGCTGCACCTTGCTCTTGTCCGCGTGGCCCAGCAGGTGCAGCAGTCCATGCACCATCACGCGATGGAGCTCTTCGCGGGCGCTCACGCCGAAGCCGATGGCGTTCTCCTTGATGCGGTCGTAGCTCATCAGGACATCACCGGAGATCCCTGTCCCCGTCTGCCCATCGAAGGTGATCACATCCGTGTACGTATCGTGACCCAGGTACCGCTTGTTGTAGTCCAGAAGCGCGTCATCGGACATGAGCACGAAGACGAGCTCATTGATGCTATGCCCGTGCTCGCGAACCACGGAATTCAGCCAGCGTCGAAGCCTGTCCCGATCGCGAAAGGCGTTCGGTACATCCAATGCCTTGAACGCGATCACGCCCATCTCGGGTCTATTCCTGTGGGGGTTTGAGGCTGAAGGCCAGCGCAACCGTGGCACCGTTGTCCGCGAACTCCACCCCATCTGCGAGGGCTCTCATGAGAAACACTCCACGCCCATGTGGTTTCTCGATGTTCTGCGGGTCGGTCGGGTCCGGCAGGTGCTCGAAGTCGAATCCGGGGCCACGGTCCTGCACCACGAAGGTGATCCCATCGCCTTTCACTTCATAGCCCAGGGTAACGTTCTTCGCGGGGTCCAGGTTGTTGCCGTGGTGGATCGCATTGTTCACCGCCTCGGTGAGGGCGATCAGGATGTTCCCGTAGAGGTTCTCGTGCACGCCGTACTTGGCGCAGGCCTCATCGATCAACTTCTCCGCAAGCGCGATATTCTCGGCCTTCGCGGGGAAGTCGATGCGCTGTGTGAACTCCAACTCTTCTGTCAAGGCTCCCATGGCTTCAGGGTCGGTCAAATGTATCGAAATACGTGTTCACTCGATCCCTGTAATACGGCTTCAGGCCGGGTGGTACTGTGCGCAACAGCTCGGCCTCGCGCGCCTTGCGTCGCTGATACTCGAAGTATTGTGCCGGGTCCGCCGCAGGACGTTCACGACCTTCATTGCTTGTGCGCTTCTGGTCCAACTCCCGCTCCCGCTCGGCCTTTTCGTGCTCGAGCAGCCGTGTCATGATGTCGCGTTGGCGTCGTTCCGTTTCCTGGGAGATGTTCCGATTCACGATATCCTTCTCCTGCTGCTCCATCTCCTCCGCCAGCTTGTTCAGCGCGTTCCCAGCGCCACTACCGTCCTTGTTCAGCTCCTGTGCCATGCGCTGCATCTCCTTGCGGATGGCCGCCTGCTGTGCCGCCATCTCGGCCAATTGCTTGCTCATGCCCGGCATTCCAATTCCCCCGGGGTTCTGCTGGCCCGGCCTCTCCCCTTTCTTGCGCCCTTCCTCCAGTGCTTTGCGCATGCCTTCGAGTTGCTTCTGAAGAGCCTCCTGTTGCGCTTTCATCCGGGCCATGCTCGGCTTCTTCCCCTGGCCACTACCACTTCCACCAGGCTTGTTGCAGTTACCGCTACCCGGCTTTCCCTGGGCCATCTGTTGCATCATCTGCTGCAGGGCTTCATCCAGCAACAGGGCCAGGTTGTTGAGCGAGGTCATGGCATGTTGTTGCTTGTCCGTCGCCATCGGCTTGAACCGCTCGTTCGCCCGTGCCTCTCCCATGTACCTGGTGGCCTCGTCCATGTTGCTGTTCACCGCGTTCATTTCCCTGTTCACGATGCTTTCCAACTGTGGCACCCGCTTGCTCAGGGCGAACAGGGAGTCCTCGATCACCTTGGCATCGTCCCGCAATTTGCGCTGGGTCCGCCCCTGTTCGATGAAGCGCGGGTCCTTGGTGGATGTACTGCCGAGGTCCTCCATGAGCCCTTCCTGGTCGAAGCTGAGTTGCACGATATTCTCCAGCAATTGCCGAAGAGCATCCATGTCCTCCTCCTGCTGCTCTTGAGCATTGCTTTGCATGGCGCTCTTCATCTGGAAGGCAAGCTGTTCCATTTTCTCGGCCGCGCTTTTCTGTGATCCGCTGGCCTTCTGGTTCTGCTTCTTGTCCAGCTGCTCCTGGCTCTGCTCCTGGTCCTGCTGGATGTCCTGTTCCTGTTGTTCGGTCTCGGGCAGGTCCATGGGCTGTTCCAAAGCTTCATTCTTCTCCGCCAGCCGGTCCATTTCCTTGCGCAGCTCCTCGAACGCCTTGTTCAACTCCTCCTGCTCCTTCTTCAGCTCCTCCTGGTCGCTCTTACCACTCTCTGTACGGTCGCTCAACTCTTCCTGCTTCCGAGCCAGATCCTCCAGTTGTTCCGCGATGTCCTCGGCCTTCTGTTCCACCTCCATCCGCTTGAACATCTCCAATGCTCGGTCCAACTCCTTTTCGATGTCCTCCTGGTCCAGTTTCATTTCCTGCAACTGTTCCTGCAATTGCTCCTTGTCCAACTTCTCCATCAGTTCCTGCACTTTCCTGTACAGGTCCTTCATCTCTTCGCTCAGCACGTTCTCGAACAATTCCTGCACTTGCTGCTGCTTCTCCAGGAGCCGCTCATCATTGGGCCGGAACTCCTGCTGTTGTTGCTGGCTGCGTCGCAGTTCCTCGGTGTTCTGTTCGATGCGCTGCTGTAGCTCCTGCTGGCGTTGCATCACATCCTCCAGTTTCCGTTTGTCCTGCCAGTTGAGTTCTTTCTTGTCCAGCAGGTCCCGCCGCAGCTTATCCAGCTCGCGCTGAAGGTCCTGTGCTTCGCGAATGTTCTCCTTCAGCCCGCTTTTCAATGCTTCGCTCTGCTCTTCCTGCTGCGCAGCCAGTTCCTTAAGTGTCGGCGCCGCGAAGACCTGCGCGATGGTGCGCGCGCTCTTGCTTCCGTTCACCCCGTCGTTGTCCCATACCTCGAACCAATGCTCCACGCGATCCCCGGGGGACAGTGCCAGGCCGTAAAGGTCCCAGCTGTGGTAGAACTCCTGCCGTACCGTGGACCGGTCCAGCGGCAGCTCGATCACACCGCTACGTTCCGCGGCAGGGACACTATCGCCACCGGCAACGAAACGGTAGTGGAATTGCAGGCGCTTGAACCCGTGGTCATCGTCGATCTCGCCGCGATAGAAGATCCGCTTCAAGGCGGTACTGTCCGTGCGTGTTTCGACCTGGATCGTGGGGTACAGGTCCGGAATGACCTCTACACGGTATTGGAGCGGGTCCGATGCGGCCCGGTCCGCGTTGCGCGGGACCAGGCGATAGGTGCGGCTTTGCAAGAAGCGGCGCACTCCGCGGAAGCGACTGGCCCCTGCCTCTTCCTGTTGTGGTGACAGGGCGAAGGTGGTGTCATCGAAGGCAAGGTCCATACGATCCGCACTGCGTGCATTGATGCTCCAGGTGATCCGGGTGCCAGCAGGTATGGTAAGGTCCCCGGTATTGTCCATCGTTTCTGCTTCCATACCCAGATACGCTGGATACTCCAGGGTGGCCCCGAAGTCCAGCAAGAGTGGGTCCGGAATGGTGCGCAGCGTGTATTCCTCGGAGCTGAAACCCTCGGCACTGAGCCGGAATCGTTGCAGGTCCTGCACGTTGCGGAACCGGTGGGTGAAGCGTACGGCATCCTTTTTCACCATGGGGATCGGTCGGCCCTCCAGTGTCACATCCACCTGTTGCGGAATGACACTCCCTTCCACCTCCACAAGCAGGTCGAAGTCCTGTTGCTCCGGCACGACCAATTCTTCGTTCAGCACAACGAACCGGAAAGGGGCTTCCGGAATGTACTCGCTGCGATGGTCGATCAACCGCCTGGTCGGGTCCGTGATCAAACTGGGCGCTGCTACCAACAACACAAGCAATACCAGTAGAGGTGGCAAGGCATACCGCAGATACCGCCTGTTCCTTCGCAGGTCAATGGCATTCACGAAAGGGATCGGACCGAGTTCCCTGCTGCGCTGGTCCACCGCAGCCTCGATGAGCGCACGCTGATCGGGGCGCGAAGCGGCCATCTCTCGCAACTGTAGCGTATTCAACAACTTGTCCTGTACCTCGACAAAGTGCTGCCCGATGATGCGTGCGGCCTCCGCATGGGAGATCACTGCGCCCAGCCGGAACAGCTTGACCAAAGGAAGCAGGATGAAGCGGATCAGGACAGCGACGCCTGTCAGCAGTAGTGACCAGAACAGGACCGTGCGCGCCGCAACACTGAAATGACCGACGCTCTCCAACAGTGCTGCAAATAGGAAGAAAGCGACCAAAAGACCGACACTGTACAACGCCCCGCGAATGACCCGGTCCTTATAGTACTTCCGGATGAACGCATCCAGCTTGGTGATCAAATGGTCGTGGTCGGTCCTCATCCGGTGGTATTACCCAACGATAGTGCCAGGCGCTTGTTGCAGAACAAAATTACGCCATGCCCAAGCCCACTGCAGTACAACTGATGGGTCCAACGGTTCGATCGGCCTCGTCAGCGGACCACCATGCGCGCGACATGCACCTGCCCCTGATCGATCACCTGCACCACGTATGCCCCGGATGGACCGGTGAAAGAGACCTGCGCACGCAACTCTCCACGGTCCACAATGGCGCGTTGCTCATGGACCACCCTACCGGTCATATCCGACACGCGCACCTGCACTGCCGGGCCCCTCAGCCCTGTGGCCAACACCGTGAATTCGCCCGTGTTGGGCACCGGATGTAGCTGAACGCGCGTAGCTGTTCCCACGGGCTCCGGAATACCGGCCGTAACAAGGTTGAATTCCGCGGTCACCTCACAGCCATTGCCATCCGTAATGGTCACTGCGTACAGGCCATCTCCTTGGGCCAGTACGAATGCCACGTCCGTGCCAGCAGGAGAACCGTTGTATGTCCAGGAGTACGTGGAGAATCCGCTCGGGACGAACAGCACGTTCCCGTTGAGCCCGATCGTAAGGGTCGGACAGACCACCGCCGCTTCGCTGCTTCCGCTACAACCGTATCCATTCGTCCCCATGACGGTCCAGAGACCAGCACCCGTGGGCTGGAAGCACGGGCCGCTGGCACCCGGCACGGTGTCACCATCCAGGAACCACACGTAGGAGACCAGGGAGTCGTTGGGAGTGCACAATTCGCCAGAGACCGGGTCGGCATTCAATTGCAGCTCCGGTACCGGGAATACCACAATGGTATCCGCATCCGAAAAGGACTGCTGGACCTGTTCGGTGATCGTAAGAGAACCGGTGGTACCACCCGACACGTTGATGAAGTACTGGCCCGAACCGTTGTTCGGTATGTTGTAGGTGCCGAGTTGGTCGTTCTGGCTCACCGGATCCTCATCGTAGAAGGTCAATGAGTACGGCGGGTTGTCCAGAAGCAGGCCGAGGCCGGACCAGGTCGCCGTGGTGGTGTTGTCCATGGTGCTGGATGTGTATGTACCACCGTTGCCATCGGTGAGAACGAAATAGGGGTCAGGGGAACCCGTGCAACCGACAAGCGGAATGTTCGGCTCTTCCACATCACCGCACCAATTGTCGTTCGTACCTGTCAGGTCCACCTGGTCCAGGATGTACCCGCCGATCGTTGTCTGCAGTGTAATGACATAAGTTCCCGGCCCGGTATAGGTCTGTGCTGGTGGGTCGGGAAGGTCGCTGGTGGAGCCATTACCAAGGTCCCAGAGGTACGAGGTCGGCGAAGGCGCCCCATCGATCAGGGCATGGAACTCCGAAACGACCGAACCGCATCCAGTGGTCGGCGAGAACGTGAAGCTGCTGTTCCCGCCGGAGCCGGGCACCACCGTCAGGAGCAGCGAGAATTGCTGCGGTGAGTTGATCGGTATGCCGCTGTATGTGACACCGGCGATGATGTCTATCGTGATCGTATAGGTTCCCGCACCCAGCGGTGTGCCACAGATACGCGCACAACCATATTGCTGCTGTTGCGGGTAATAGACACCTCCCGGTTCACTGGTCTCGATGTCGAGCCCGAACGGAAGCCCGGCAATGCTCGTGATGGTCATTTGCACGAAGTCCACCGTGAATCCCGTGCCCGGATCGGTGAATGTGGGTGGCAGCCAGAACGTGATGTCCGCCGAATAGGGCTCTCCGGCGGTGGCATCGGGCGGGGCCGTGGGGCACAGGGTCGGATACGCCGGGCTTACAGAACAACCTGTGTCCGGAACACAGTCCGGGCATTGGGCATACCCGGTACTACCGAAAATGACGACGGAAAGGACGCCAAGGAGAAGGTGTGCCCGCATGTGCATGGTGTAGCCGGAGTTGATCGGCCTGGCCAATATAGACCGGTGGCCCGAATGCGAACCTTGGGGGCATCCAACTCTTGTGCACCTCGTCTTCGCACCAATGACCAAGATACATGCGTTCCTGCCGTTCCTGCTGATCGCGATCGCCTGGTCAACAGCCCGGGCGAGCGCTGCGACGAAGACCGTATCGGCCGATGACGAATTGCGGGGCATGATGGTTCCACCGGAGGCTTTGCGCTCCCGGTTCGGCCGCACCTCGAACGGGTACGGCTCTCATTACTTCATCGGTCCATCAGCCATTTCCGTCCAGCGTGGGGAAGGCTGGTACAAGAACACCATGGTGTCATTCAACTCCGCTACTTACGGTTTGACAGAGCACCTGTCGGTGCATGCGGGCATCGACCTCGTTTCCTTGGTCTCGTCGCGCAGCAACGGCCCCTTGTGGACCACGCGTTTGCAAGTGAGTGGTACCGTCTCCGATGCAGTGCATCTTGGTGCCATGGCCACCTATCTGCGGGTACCACTACCCCGTACCGCTGGTGATCAGGTCGAGTCGGGAACGTCCGGCGGGTTCGGTGCCGGCCTGGTCATGATCACGATAGGCGATCCGGACCACCAGCTCACCATTGCCGGTGGCCTGCCGTATGACGGAAGTGACCGCGCTTTGGGCCCACTTCTCTATGTGGCTGGTGCCACCCGCTTATTCCCGAACGTATCCTTGGTCACCGAACATTGGCTCCTGGCAGACCCGAACACGACCTTCTCCATGCATAGCCTCGGCGCAAGGATCATCGGTCATCACCTGGCCATTGACCTTGGGGTGGCATATGACGAGTTGTATGCCGTGAAGGTGACCCCGATCGGGACCCCTTTTGTTTCCGCCACGTTGAATTTCTGAGGTTCCGAGGCGCGGGGCCGACGTGCGGAGGGGTGCGCTATGGCAAAAGCCCACGGACCGTGGTACCTTTGCACCCCGCCATGAGTAAGAACCAGACCCTCCAAGAAGCCGATCTGCAGGATCTTCCTCTTATTGATGAAGAGGATTCCCGGCAGTTCGTGATGCGTGTCGGTGAATACCGTGCACGCATGGAATACGACCGCAATCCGGATCGGATCTTCCTGACACACATTGAGGTGCCGCCCGCCCTCGAAGGTCAGGGTGTGGCCGCTGTGTTGACGGAGAAAGTGCTCGAGTGGACAGAGAACAATCGACTCAGCCTGGTGCCTTCCTGTCCGTACGTCAAGAACTACCTCAGACGCCACACGGCGTGGCAAAGGTTGCTATTGAAAGGCGTTCAATTGTAGCACACCGATGGGCTGCCGAACGCTGAGCGGGCCGGACCGAACCGCTTTCTGCGCAGATCATTTCTTTGCACAAGTTTCTGAGGATCAGGGATCCATCGACCCTGTTCCACGTGGAACACCCCTTCACTGAACCGTAGGTCCAATATGGCCACTGACGAAGTGTATGACATCATTGTTGTGGGTGGCGGGCATGCTGGCTGCGAAGCCGCGGCCGCGGCGGCCAACCTCGGCTCCAATGTCCTATTGGTGACCATGAACATGGGGGTCATCGGGCAGATGAGTTGCAACCCGGCCATGGGTGGTGTTGGGAAAGGGCAGATCGTGCGGGAGATCGATGCACTGGGCGGATATTCCGGGATCGTAAGCGATCGAAGCACGGTCCAATTCCGGATGCTGAACAGAAGCAAGGGGCCCGCCATGTGGAGCCCCCGGACGCAGAATGATCGGAATCAGTTCGCGGCTGAATGGCGGCGCATGCTGGAAGAAACACCGAATGTTCACTTCTGGCAGGAAAGCGTGGTGGGGCTCGAACTTGAAAATGATCGTGTGACCGGAGTTCGCACAGGTTCTGGGAACGTGATCGGAGCAAAGGCGGTGGTGCTCACCAACGGCACGTTCATGAACGGTGTCATGCACATCGGCGAGCATCGATCCGGAGGTGGCCGAGCGGGCGAAAGGGCCAGCCATGGGATCACGGAACAGCTGGTGAGCCTGGGCTTTGAAGCAGGTAGGATGAAGACCGGAACGCCTCCCAGGGTCGATGGAAGAAGTATCGACCGTAGTGTCATGGAGGAGCAGCCCGGTGATGCCCGACCCGGAAAGTTCAGCTTCTCGAACATGACCAGACCGATCGGTCAGCAACTGAGCTGTTGGATCACGTATACCAGCGAAGAGGTACACGATATCCTCAGGACCGGTTTCGATCGCAGTCCCATGTTCAATGGTCGCATCCGCGGGATCGGACCACGCTATTGCCCGAGCATTGAAGACAAGATCGACCGGTTCGCGGATAAGGATCGACACCAGATCTTTGTAGAACCTGAAGGCTGGAACACGGTTGAAACGTACATCAATGGATTCAGCACCAGCTTACCCCAAGAGGTGCAGGTAGCAGCACTCCGGCGCATACCAGGCTTTGCCAATGCCAGGATGTTCCGCCCCGGATATGCCGTGGAATATGACTATTTCCCACCAACGCAACTCCTGTCGACCCTTGAGACCAAGCCTGTGGAGGGCTTGTATTTCGCAGGGCAGATCAATGGGACCACCGGGTATGAGGAGGCCGCCTGCCAGGGGTTGATCGCAGGCATCAACGCCCATTTGAAGCTGAATGAACAGGAGCCGTTCATTCTGCGTCGGGATGAAGCGTACATCGGTGTATTGATCGATGACCTCATCACAAAGGGCACAGAGGAGCCTTACCGGATGTTCACCAGCAGGGCTGAATTCAGGATCCTCCTCCGCCAGGACAATGCGGACATTCGCCTAACCGAACGGGCACGATCGATCGGTCTTGCCCGACCTGAGCGCGCTGAACGCGTAGTGTTGAAGAAGGAACTGTGCGCTGCAATGAGCTCCGCACTTCGCAACGAGAGCATTGATCCCGATACCGCGAATGCGGTGATCGTTCCACGTGGAACATCAGCTCTGAAACAAGGTGTGAAGATGATCGACCTGCTCCGCAGGCCCCAGATCCAATATGCCGACCTCGAGCCCATTTCACCGGCATCGCGCAGCGTGCTCAGCCCCTTCCCGGATCTGCGAGAGGAGGTGGTGGAACAGGTGGAGGTCGCAGCTAAGTACGAGGGATACTTGGATAAGGAAAAAGAAACGGCGGCGAAGTTGACACGCTTGGAGGATGTGCCATTGGACCTGGACATTGACTACGGGCGGCTGACCAGCCTAAGCATGGAGGCCCGCCAGAAACTGGAACAGGTGCGCCCCTCCACCCTTGGTCAAGCGTACCGGATCAGTGGCATCACCCCCGCGGACCTCAGTGTCTTGATGGTGTACTTGGGCCGATAGAAACGAATGATCGTTCCACGTGGAACAACTGCTTTGGAACACCTAACACACTGTCCAAGATGTCGATCTACCGAGATGCGCCCGGCATTCTCGGTTCAAGATCACTCGATCTCGAAAGAAACGTTCGATCTGGTGGATTGTGTGCGGTGCGGAATACGACTCACCAACCCAAGACCGGAACCCACCCGGATAGGCTCCTACTACGTTGGTGAAGCCTATCTATCACACACCTCAGCCAACCGGTCATTGCGCGAACGCCTATACCGCTGGGCGAGGAGCTGGGCGATCGCCCGTAAGTACGCATTGATCCATCGGCTACAACCCAATGGAAGAGTATTGGACCTTGGTTGTGGCACGGGTGACTTTCTCGCCCACCTCATGAGTCGTGGTTACTTGGTCCAGGGGGTCGAACCAAGTCTTATCGCCCGGGAAAAGGCCATCGCAGACCATGGCCTTTCCGTCGTGCCCTCCTTGGATCAGGTGACCGCTTACGAGAAGTTCCAGGTGATCACAATGTGGCACGTGCTCGAACACGTTGCCGATCCACGGGCAGTGCTCAAGAAACTGTTCGCACTGCTCTCCGATCGGGGCCTGCTCGTGATCGCAGTGCCGGATCGGGATTGTTGGGACGCTGCTCACTACGGTCCATATTGGGCCGCATGGGACGTGCCTCGACACTTCAACCACTTCCGCCGGCAGGACATCCACGCAATGCTCGAAGAACATGGCTTCGTCAGGCTTGCGACAAAGCCCATGTGGTTGGATGCATTCTTTATCGCGATGCTCAGTGAACAATACGCAGGCGCATCACCGATCGGGGCATTGCTCAAGGGGTCGATGAGGGGCCTTTGGTCGAACGTCGTCGCCCTCTGCTCCGATCGTCCAACATCCAGCTCACTCTACCTCGCCAGAAAGGTCGAACCCTGAGAAGCACGTTCCGGGGCCCGCCATCGCGCTCAATGCCTCGCTATAGTACTGGACCCCTACTTAGGGAAAGAACGTGAAGCACAGCCCACTTCTGAATGAAGCCCTCTGTATGTTCTATAGTGCTGATCCTCAATATATTACGCAAACGACTCGGTGATTTGACCTTCCCAACATTCCGGAAACAGGATCCCGCTCGTTGCACAGATCACCCCGTACCTTTGCCGCCCTTATTGAAACCCGTAGTCAACAATGAGCACCGCGACCGCCCCATCCGTACACAAGATCAACGACCTTCTGAAGAACCTTGGCATTCGATCAGAGAACAGTGGGGTGTCGACCGGAAGCGAGTGGCTCAAGGGTTCGGGTGAAACGCTGCAGAGCTCGAGCCCCGTGGATGGTGCGGCGATCGCAGAGGTGATGGGGGCGGACCACGCGGAGTATGACGCAGTGGTGCAGCAGGCGCAGACGGCATTCCTGCAGTGGCGTTCGTGGCCTGCTCCGAAACGCGGTGAGGTCGTTCGGCAGATCGGTGAGGAACTCCGAAAACACAAGGCGGACCTTGGCAAATTGGTGAGCTATGAAATGGGCAAGAGCTACCAGGAAGGTCTGGGTGAGGTGCAGGAGATGATCGACATCTGCGATTTCGCAGTGGGCCTTTCCCGACAGCTCCACGGGCTGACCATGCATAGCGAACGGCCCGACCACCGGATGTACGAACAGTGGCATCCATTGGGGATCGTGGGGATCATCACGGCCTTCAACTTCCCCGTGGCGGTGTGGAGCTGGAACACCGCCCTGGCCTGGGTTTGCGGCAATGTGTGCATTTGGAAACCGAGTGAGAAGACACCCTTGTGCAGCATTGCCTGCCAGCAAATCACCGAACGGGTCTTTAGGCGCAATGGCGTTCCGGAAGGGGTAAGTAACATCGTGAATGGTGGACGCGACGTAGGCGAATGGATGAGCGCTGATGAGCGCATTCCGCTGGTGAGTGCCACGGGGAGCACCCGCATGGGAAAGGCCGTGGGAGCCGTAGTCGGTGGTCGACTTGGCCGTGCTTTGCTCGAGCTCGGCGGTAATAATGCGATCATCATCAGCGACAAGGCGGATCTGGAGATGTCACTGGTCGGTGCGGTATTCGGCGCGGTCGGTACTGCCGGACAACGGTGCACCAGCACGAGGCGGCTGATCATCCACGATAGGGTGTACGACACATTCAAGGAAAAGCTGGTCAATGCCTATAAGCAGCTGCGCATCGGAGATCCATTGAACGAGGAGAACCATGTGGGCCCACTGATCGATAACGCTGCTGTCCAGATGTACAGCGCAGCGCTGGAGGCGGCGAAGGCACAAGGTGGTAGGATCGCCGTGGAAGGCGGTATTCTGGAGGGAGAAGGATACGAGAGTGGGTGTTATGTACGGCCGGCGGTGGTGGAGGCTGACCCAGGCATGGAGATCGTACACCAGGAGACATTCGCACCGATCCTTTACCTGATCCGATACAATGGTGACCTGCACGAGGCGATCGCCATCCAGAATGGTGTGAAACAGGGCCTGAGCAGTGCCATCATGACCCTTGACCTCCGGGAGGCGGAGCGCTTTCTGGGTGCTGGCGGTAGCGATTGTGGCATCGCGAATGTGAATATCGGTACCAGTGGGGCGGAGATAGGTGGTGCCTTCGGTGGTGAAAAAGAGACCGGCGGCGGCCGCGAAAGCGGGAGCGACGCATGGAAAGCATACATGCGCCGTCAGACGAATACGATCAATCACGGCACCACACTGCCGTTGGCACAAGGGATCAAATTCGACCTATAGGCCGCTCCGACCAACGGACCTCCGGGAACCGGTTCGGAGCGCATTGTGACGAACCGGTACATTCGCCGATCCATGTCCTACCGCACGTTCTTCGCGATCGCTACTGTTCTCGCCCTTCTTGGCGCTGCCTGCGGAGACCGTGCACCGGCCGTTCCGGACCATGCGGCCACCATCCGGACCGGACCATGGCGCATGGAACTCGCGATCCCGGATACCGCTTCCGGTGGAACACATGCACTTCCGTTCATTTTCGACCTGGTCCGGACCGGGACCGCATTGCGCATGCATATCCACAATGGCGAGGAACGCATCACTGTGGATGAGATCGCCGTGAAAGGTGACAGTCTGCACATACGCATGCCGTTGTACGATTCGGAGTTCCGCTGCGTGGCCCTGAACGACTCCACGTTGGCGGGCCACTGGCACAATTACCTCAGGGGTCCGGATTATCGGATATCCTGCTTTGCACAAGCCGGTCCTGCACCCCGGTTCGCTGCCGGCCATGCCGGCCTCAGCGTAGAGGGGCAATGGGAGACCCATTTCGGCACCGATGAGGTAACGCCTGCGATCGGGCTCTTCCAGCAGGACGGCCACCGCGTCACCGGGACGTTCGCCACGGAGACCGGTGACTACCGTTTCCTCGATGGTATTGTGCGGAACGACTCGCTCCTCCTCTCCAGCTTCAATGGATTCCACGCCTTCCTCTTCAAGGCGGGCATGAAGAACGACACCCTGAATGGTCGGTTCTGGAGCGGTACGCACTACGCGGAGGATTGGGTCGCGGCCCTCAATCCGCACTTCAAACTACGCAATGAGGACTCCCTTACCTTCTTGAAAGAAGGGCATGACATGGTCGATTTCCACTTCCCGAGCATCGACGGGGGTGAACTGTCACCGAAGGACCCCGATCACAAGGGCCATGTTCTTTTGGTGCAGGTAATGGGAAGTTGGTGCCCGAATTGTGTGGATGAAAGCCGGCTCCTGAGCGAGCTGTACGATCGCCACCACGCACGTGGACTGGACGTGATCGCCCTGGCGTTCGAGCGATACCCCGACCCGAAGAGAGCCCTGCAGGGATTGATACGATTCCGGGAGGAACTCGGAGTGAAGTACCCGATCGCGTACGCCGGCTTCGCGAACAAGGACACCACCTCTGCAAAGCTGCCTTTCCTGGACCATATCATGAGCTATCCCACCTGCATTTTCATCGGCAGGGACGGAATGGTAAGGCGGATCCGCACAGGCTTCTACGGACCCGGGACAGGGGCTGAACGCTATGCCGCCTATGAACGTGACCTGGAACGTTTCGTGGTGGGCCTGTTGAACGAGCCCCCCGCTTCCCTGGCCAGCGCAAAAGAGTAGGTCAAGGACCCTCGGCCTTGTCCACTACCGGCCGTTCGTTCCTATTGGCAAGTGCCCATGCCGTGTGGAAGACCAGCAGCGTGCGCTGGTGAAGGAGGTCGAATTCGATCTTCTCCACATCATCGCCAGGCTGATGGTAGTCCTCATGCACCCCGCTGAAGTAAAAGATACTCGGTATCCCTTTCCGCGCGAAGTTGTAATGGTCGCTCCGGTAGTAGAACCGGTTCGGGTCGTCCTTCTCATTGAAGGTGTAGTCCAGATCCAGCTGCGTGTAGGTGCGGTTGGCCTCCTCGTTCACCGCATGCAGTTCACTGCTCAACCGGTCGCTTCCGATCACATATACGTAAGGCTCACTGGCCGCATGGGCCGTATCACGGCGACCGATCATATCGATGTTGAGGTCGGCCACGGTATTCGCCAACGGGAATACCGGGTGTTCACTGTAATAGCGCGAGCCCAACAAGCCCTTTTCCTCACCGCTGACGGGCATCACAAGCACACTGCGCAACGGGCCGTGACCGGCTTTCCGGGCCAGGGCAAAGGCTTCTGCGATCTCCAGCAAGGCCACGGTACCTGAACCATCATCATCCGCACCATTGTATATCACGCCATCCTCCACGCCCACGTGGTCATAATGTGCCGTGATCACAAGGACCTCATCCTTCTTCTCTGTTCCCTCGATGAAGGCCAGCACGTTCTCGCTGATCACGCGCTCATCGGTCGACCTATTCTGGACCACCATGTCCAAAAGCACCTTGCGCCCGGGACCTTTCCGTTGCACTTTGCGCAGGTCGCCTTTCCGAAGCATGCCGCTCATTGCCGCGGCATCCACAAGGATCAATTGAGGCCGTGTGCTCGTCTCCTGCCTCACGCCATCCACAAGCCGCAAGTGCGCGCTCCCTGCCGCATGGCCCAGCTCTGCTTTGAGCATGTCCAGGCGATCGGTTGGGACCAGTACGACCTTGGCTCCAAGACCTGCTGCCACCTCCACCCGCATGCGCAATGCCACGATCAATGCAGCACCACTGTTCCCTGGATCATCCATGATCACCACTTCCGCGGCCTTTCCTTTGGCAGTCCGTGCGTCGGTACCCTGTTTCAGGTACAACGCTTCCTGCACCACCAGGTCCGTTCCAAGGTTCTCACTGAAATAGAACAGGTCCTCCATGAACCGATGTTCTTTACCATTCGCCTGGATGAAGATGTTCCCGTTGCGCTCCTCGATCAACTCGAAAGGCTGGTAGTAACCATCCACGATGGAGGCCGGATCCGGTGCAGGCACGGGAGGAATGCCCATTTCGATGAATGCCGCTTTGAGGTATGCCGCAGCCATCTTCTGGCCTTCCTTTCCCGTATCGCGGCCCTGGTAAGCATCGCTGGCCAAGATCGACAGGTGATCCTTCAATTCCTGCACACCGATCGTTCCGGCGTAGCGCAGCGCCAAACTATCCACCTGAGCACTAAGGGTCGTCATGCACGCGGCAAGGCCTACGCTGCACAGCACTTTTCTGACTTCCATCATTCAAGGTTCAGGTGTTCTCGATCTTGCTCACGCGACGCTGGTGGCGACCACCTTCGAATCGTGCGTCCAAGAACGCATCCACGATGCGTAATGCCTCTTCCTTGGTGATGGATCGTGCCGGCAATGCCAGGATGTTCGCGTCATTGTGCTGTCTCGCCAACGCCGCCACCTCAGGGTCCCATGCGAGTGCCGAACGTACACCGCGGTGCCGGTTCGCACTCATGTTCACCCCATTGCCGCTGCCGCAGATCAGGATCCCAAGGCTCTCCGCATGGTCCATCACATCACGGGCCACGGCATGCGCAAAGTCAGGGTAGTCGACACTGTCCTTTACATGCGTTCCCCGGTCCGTCACCTCCAGGCCACGATCCCGAAGGTGTTGCTTCAAGTCATGCTTCAGGTCGAACCCGGCATGGTCGCTGCCGATGTAAAGATGTAACGCCATGCACCAAAGATACCGGCGGCGGTCTTCCGGAACGATATGAACAAAGCGATCGTGCGATCGGCCCGGAAGCTGTCGATCGTTCGTGGTAAGTTCTCGCTCGACCCGGCACGGGCCGGTCCCTTAAGAAATCCTTCATCACCCGCAAATGATCTTGTATCCCTTGAACGAACGCTGATCGAACGATCCGAAGCTTTCAAGGGGGATACCTCTTCTCCACGATCCCATTCCTTCACCGGAATGAACGATCGTTGATATCCGACGGTTCATGTCCCGTCGCCATTCATGTCCCGCTTGCGGCGGAGTACATCGGATCGTTCGATCATGGTGCGCTACTTTTGATATCCCACACTTCCAAGCACTGGGCGATCGTTCCATCAACAGGATCAACAGCCCATACTATATCATCATCTTATCTTCAATATTCTTCCAATACATATGATGAGGTGTTCGCTTGTTCTGTTGTTCTGGTGGGTACTGATACCTTTGATGGCCCAACCTGAGGACGGACTCAAGCGCTATTATTTCCCCAACGGGCAGCTGAGCAGTGAGGGTGTCCTGGTGAACGGGAAGCCCGAAGGGTTCTGGAAGACCTACTACGAGACCGGCGTGTTGCGCTCCCAAGGGAACCGGGCACAATTCCAGTTGGACAGCACCTGGCAGTTCTTCGCACCGGATGGATCGCTGCAAAGTGAGATCACCTACCGGGACGACAAGAAGAACGGGATGACCAGGAAATATGACACCACGGGGGTGGTGCTGAGCGAAGAGTTCTACGTGAACGACCTTCGCGAGGGGGTCGCCCGTTACTATCATCCCAATGGCGCGCTGTATCAGGAGATCCCGTTCAAGGCCGGAGTAGAGGAAGGCAAGGGTTTCGAATACGCGGAGGATGGGCGGTTGATATCCATCCTCACCTATGGTGCGGGAATGTTGCGACGCCGGGATGACATCAATCGGGTGGACAGGATGGGACTGAAGCAAGGACCTTGGAAGGAGTTCCACCCCAACGGCAAGGTGAAGTGGGAAGGCACCTTCGTTGATGACCGGAAACAGGGGATATTCAAAGAGTACGATGAGAAGGGGAACCTGAAGGACATGGTGAAGTTCGACGCAGGTACCGTGGATGCCAAAGCTCAGGACCTGTTGACCGTCGACATCAAACGCACCTTTCACCCCAACGGCAGGGTGGCCTCCTTGGGCAGTTATTCCAAGAGCGGGAAGAAGGAGGGCCTGTTCAAGGAATTCGATCTGAGCGGTGCGGTGACCGGGGCCAGGATCTACAGCGGTGATCAACTGATCAGTTCCGGTTCAGTCAATGATGTGGGCGCGCTTGAAGGTCCCTGGACCGAGTATTATGCCACCGGGGAGAAGCGTGCTGAAGGAAGCTATGAGAACGGGCGGAAGGAAGGGGACTGGACCTTCTTCCACCGTGGTGGCAGTGTGGAGCAGAAGGGAAAGTACCAGAACGGCCTGCCGCAAGGTCGTTGGCAATGGTACTACGAGTCAGGAAAGCTGCACCGTGAGGAGTTGTACAGGCGTGGCAAGGAGGATGGTGCTTCCGTGGAGTACGATACCAATGGTGAGGTGATCACCAAGGGAGAGTACATCGATGGAAGAAAAGAGGGAATGTGGTTCTATGAAGTGGGAGACCACCGTGAGGAAGGGGCCTACAAGGACGGGCTGAAGGATGGCCCATGGGTGCATACATACGTGAATGGTGGAAAGAACTTCACGGGCGAATTCGTGAACGGAGAACCCAATGGCAAGCACAAGTGGTACTGGCCGAACGGTCGCTTGAAAATGGAGGGGAAATACTCCATGGGCCTTGAGCAAGGGGACTTTCCGCAGTACAACGAACAAGGTGTGCTGCTCATGACGATCAAATACAAGAACGGGGCCGAGGTGCGGATCGATGGGGAGAAGATACCGCCACCCTATGCCGCAGGAGAAGGGCTGGACCCATGATCCGCCGGGCCCGCGAAGGGGTGTATTTTTGAAGGATGGCACCGACCAGTGGCAGCACCGCCGTCAATGGCCTTGAGCACAAGGATCTTGAACAGGCTTATGGTGAATTGAAGAAGCGCTATGAGAACCTGGTGGATCGCAGTCTCGCAGGTGTCTTCCGGACCACGGTGGAGGGGTCCATCATGGAATGCAACGATGCACTCGCACGCATTCTCGGGTATCAGGATGCTCAGGAGGTGATGCGCAACCCCGCGCTGGACCTGTACTTCTCGCAGCAGGATAGGGACCGGTTCGTGGAGGACCTGCTCGATAAAGGACAGTTGACCAACTATGAGATCGCCCTGAGGCATCGCAATGGAAGGCCTGTACACGTGTTGGAGAATGTTTTTCTGGAGAGCACTCCCAACGGTCCCGGTTCGATCTATGGAACACTCATCGATGTGACATCCTACCGACAATCCGAACTGGAGCAACGATCGCTCATGGCCAGTTACAGGAACCTGGTGGAACACATTCGCGATGGATTGCTGGTGCTGGTCGATGGTGAGATCAAGTACGCGAATCCCGCGGCCGAGGACCTGATCGGAGATTCACTCGTGGGGACCTCATTCGTCGATCGATTGGACCCTGATGATGGCGAACGGTTAGCAGCGCTTCTTCAAGAGGCTACGCGTTCCGGGCAGGCGGGACCGCTGCAGATCGACTTCATGGATTCGCCATTGGGAGAGGCGATGCTGCTTGCGACCACCACCACGCACGAAGGAGTGCCCGCCGTACAGGTCACCATTCAGGATCAGCGTGCGCAACAGAATCTGATCAAGGATCGATTGCGTTTGCAGATCGCCGAAGAGGTCAATGCGGTCCTTCGCAAGGAGATCACCGAACATCGTCACACACAGGAAGCATTGCGCCGATCGCGTCGGTTCGCGCGCAGTCTGATCGACAGTTCGCTGGACATGATCATGGCGGCCGATCACGAGGGACGCATCACGGAATTCAACCCGGCGGCCTCCATGCGATTCGGGTGGGAGGCCGAAGAAGTGTTGGGCAACAGCAGCCGCATGCTCTACGCGGACCACGAGCAGTACGAGCGCATCCAGGAAGAACTAGACACCCACGGCGTATTCGCCGGTGAGATCACGAATGTGACCAAGTTCGGTGAGGATTTCACCACATACCTCGCCGCATCGAAGCTCTACGATGAGGATGGGAGATTGATAGGTGCCATGGGCGTCTCTCGGGACATCACCCGCATGAAGCAGGACCAGGAGGCGCTGAAAGCAAGCGAGGAGCGCTACCGGGACCTATTCGAGAACGCCACGGACCTCATCCAAAGTGTGGACCGTAATGGGAGGTTCGAGTATGTGAACACCGCTTGGAAACAGGTGCTCGGGTATCCAGATGTGGAGTGGTCCGAACTCCACTTCGAGGACATCATCGCTCCCGAACATCTCGAGCACTGCCGCGCCATCTTCGACCGTATCCTGAAAGGGGAGGATGTGGGCAGGATCGAAACGGTCTTCAAGGCCAGGGACGGAAGACGGATCCTTGTGGAAGGCACCAGCACGGTGCGCACGGTGGAAGGAACGCCAGTGGCCACGCGCAGCATCTTCCACGATGTGACCCTGGTACGGAAGGCCCGCGAGAAACTGCTTGAACACGAGGCCAAGCTGAGGGCCCTGTTCGAGAGCAGCGAACACATGTTCTGGACGGTCGACCCATCGATCAAACTCACCTCCTACAATCGTGGCTACGCACAGATGATCGAACGGCTGCACGGCAAGCACCCGGAGGTGAACACCGATCCCGGCAGGCCCAGGCGACTCTTCGCAGACCCGGCCTACCATGCGTTCTGGGAGGCGAAATATGCGGAAGCCATCGCCGGCAGACCGATCAGGTTCGAGACCGATCTATTGGACAAGCGGGGTGGGCGGGTGTGTAACGAGATATTCCTCAGCCCTGTATTCGCGAGTGACGGAAATGTGAAGGAGGTCTTCGGTATCGGCCATGAGATCACCGAACAGAAGCAGGCGCAGGACCTTGTGCGCGCACAGGCCGTGCGCCTGAAAGGGGTTTTCGAGAATGCGGCCAACGTCATGATCTGGACGCTCGACAAGGATTTCCGCATCACCTCCTTCAATGATCATTTCCGCGATTCGGTGGAGGCGGAGCTGGGCATACGCTTCAGCCACGGCGACGACTTCGTGGGTCTCATGCGCCAGCGCGCGGCCCGGAACCTGGACGGAACGCTTGCCGCGAAATACCATGCTGCATTGAAGGGCAAGCCCCAGCAGTTCGAAGCCGAGTTGCGCGGCCTGCGTGACCGGCGCGTATGGGTGGAGACATTCCTCAACCCGATCAAGACCGACGGTCAGGTGACGGAGATCTCCTGCATGGGCTACGGCATCACAGATCGCAAGGAGGCCCAGATGCGGTTGCTGCAAAGCCTGAACGAGAAGGAAGTACTGCTCAAGGAAGTACACCACCGCGTGAAGAACAACCTGCAGGTGATCAGCAGCATACTCAGCCTGCAAACGGCGCACGTGGGCAATGACAAACGGATACTCGATCTCTTACGCGACAGCCGCGATCGCATCCGTAGCATGTCATTCATCCACGAAAGCCTTTACCAGACGAAGGACTTCAGTTCCATCGACCTGGCGAACTACATCGAAGGGTTGAGCCGCAACTTGATGATGAGCTACAGCCTCACCGGCAAGATCGCCCTGGACACGGACCTGCAACGGACCGACCTCGTGCTGGACCAGGCCATACCGTGCGGCCTCATCCTCAACGAGCTGATCAGCAATGCGCTGAAGCATGCCTTCCCGGACCACCGCGAAGGCACTGTGCATATCGGCCTTCACATGGTGCAGGACCAGGTGCACATCACGGTAAGGGACAACGGTGTCGGCGTGCAGGAAGGTTTCGATGTGCAGCGGGACGGGAACCTTGGCCTCGAATTGGTGCATACCCTGGTCGAACAACTCGACGGAAGGATCGAGCTCAGCACTGGCAATGGCGTAGCGTATTTGCTTACTTTTGAGCGACACAAGTAAGAGTGTGGCCATGACGCAGACGAATGTCCTTGTAGTGGAGGACGAAAGCATTGTAAGCAAGGACATTCAGCACAGCCTGAAAAAGCTGGGTTACAATGTCGTTGGTGCCGCCAATACGGGTGAAGGTGCTGTTACCCTGGCCATGGAGCACATGCCGGACATCATTCTCATGGACATCATGCTCAAGGGAGAGATGAACGGGATCGAGGCGGCGGAGGCGATCCGCAAGGAGACCAACATCCCGGTGATCTTCCTCACCGCGTACGCCGATGAAAGCACGCTGGCCAAGGCGAAGGTGACCCAGCCCTACGGATACATCATCAAGCCGTTCAAGGAGATCGATATCCATACGTCGATCGAAATGGCCCTTTACAAGCACAAGAAAGAGGCGGAAGTGCTCAAGGAGCGGGACCTGCTTTACTCGCTGGTGGAGAGCAAGGACGCGAACCGCGACATTGTCTTCGTGAAGAGCAACAGCCGGCTGGTGAAGCTCAAGACCAGTGACATCTACTACATCGAGGCCCTGAAGGATTACGTGGTGATCAATACCCTGAATACGCGGTATACGATCCACAGTACCATGAAGGACATCGAATCGAAACTGCCCGAATCCGACTTCGTGCGTGTGCACCGCAGCTTCATCGTTCGTGTGGACAAGATCGTGGCCATCGAACAGCCCAACCTGATCCTGGAGAACGACAAGAAAGTGATCCCGATCGGCGGCAGCTACAAGGACGACCTGGCCAAGCGCCTTAACTTCGTGTAGCAGCGCCCAGCTGACCCGGGCGATCCCTTCCGCAGGAGCTGGTCGGGGCCGGTCTATCGTCGACCCTTCTTCTTTCCCCCCTTCTTCTCCTTCTTGCCGGAACCTTTGGTCGTTGCGCGCCGTGGGCTGCTGGGTCGTCGTTCGAACTTGCCGCTGGTGGTCACATGGTGTTCCTGGTGCAGTGCCATGTCGACCGTGCGACGGTCCATATCGACTGCTTTGATCGTCACTTCCAACTCATCGCCCAAGCGGAATTTGCGGCCGGAACGCTGGCCCACCACCATGTACCGTTCCTGGTCGAAGCGGAACACATCACCAGGCAGGTCTCGCATTCCCACGAGGCCCTCGCATTTGTTCTCCTTCAGTTCCACGTAAATGCCCCAGGAAGTGAGCCCGCTGATGATGCCATCGAAGGTCTGTCCGATGCGTTCCTGCAGGAATTCGGCCTGCTTGTACTTGATGCTGGCCCGTTCAGCGTCCGCAGCCTGCTTCTCCATGCGCGAGCTGTGCTGGCAGCTCAGCTCAAGGGCATCCGCATTCAATGGCTTGCCCCCGGCGAGGTAATGTGCCAGTGCCCTGTGCACGAGCAGGTCCGGATACCGCCGGATGGGGGAGGTGAAGTGCGTGTAATGCGTGAAGGCCAGGCCGTAGTGCCCGATGTTCTCCGTGCTGTAGATGGCCTTGGACATGCTTCGTATGGCCACCTGTTTGATGATGTTCTCCTCTTCCCGGCCCTCCACATCGCGCAGCAGCCGGTTGATCGCGTGTGCAACCTCTTCGTTCTTGCCCACCCGCAACTCATGGCCGAAACTCTTCGCAAGCGCGCGCAATTGGTCTACTTTTTCCGGGTCGGGCAGGTCATGCACCCGGTACACGAAGGGTGGCGCGGCACGTTGCCCCCGACGCTCGCCCACCGAGGCGGCCACACGCTTGTTTGCCAGAAGCATGAACTCCTCGATCAACCAGTTGGCCGGCCCCATCACCTTCTCATACACACCAACGGGTTTGCCCTTTTCGTCCAGCTTGAATTTCACCTCATTCCCACCGATCTCCAGTGCCCCGTTGGCGATCCGCTCTTTGCGCAGCAACTGCGCCAGCTTGTGCAGACGCAGCACCTCCTCCTTGAACGGGCCATCTCCCTTGCCATCTATGATGGCCTGCGCCTCGGCATACGCGAAGCGCCGTTGCGAGCGCATCACCGTACGGCCGAACCATTCGCTTTTGATGCGCGCACCCTCATCCATTTCGAAGATGGCACTGAAGCTGAGCTTGTCCGTATCGGCATGCAGGGAGCATAGGTCGTTGCTCAACTTCTCTGGCAGCATGGGCACCACACGATCCACGAGGTAGACGCTGGTGGCGCGTTGGGAGGCCTCCATGTCCAGCACGGAATTGGGGCGCACATAGTGGCTCACGTCCGCGATGTGCACCCCCACCTCCCAATGGCCGTTCTCCAGCTGGCGCACGCTCAACGCGTCATCCAGGTCCTTCGCATCATCCGGGTCGATCGTCATTGTCGGAATGTTGCGCACATCGCGGCGCTGGGCGATCTCGGCAGCAGTGACCCCGTTCCGGATCTCGCCAGCTGCTTCCAGCACGCTCTCCGGGAATTCGAGCGGAAGGCCGAACTCCGCAAGGATGGCGTGCATTTCCACCTGATGCTCGCCCGCCCTTCCGAGCACGCGTATCACCCTGCCCCGCGGCATGTCCCGGCTGTCCTTCCATTCGCCCAGTGCGATGATCGCCTTGTCCCCCGGAAGCGCATTCCCGACCTCGTGCGGGGGTATGAAGAAGGGTCGACGGATCTTCTGGTCATCGGCGACGAGGATCGTGCGGCCCTCATGCTTATGAATGGTGCCCACGAACTCGTTGCGACGACGGGCAAGTACATCCAGCACCCGCCCTTCGACCCGGCTTCCCCGGGAGCTGGTCACCTTGATCCGCACGCGATCCCCATGTAGGGCCGTACCGAGGTTCCTTTCGTGCACGAACACATCTTCCGACCCATCGCCCAGCCGCACATAGCCTGCCCCGCTGGTGATGATATCGATATTGCCTTCAGCACTGTCACGGCCACCCACGGCCGTATACCGCCCTTTCTTGCCGCTTTCGATGCGGCCATCATCCAGCAACAGGTCGATCGCATCGAAGATCAGGTAACGCTGGTCCTTGTTCTTGATGCCCACCTGCAGCGCGATCTGCTGGCTGGTCACTCCTGCGTGGCCGGCTTTTCGCACTACGGCGAGCACATCCTGGAGCAATCGGTCGGCGGTGTGTTCTGAAGTCAAAAGAGGGGTATGGATATGGTGCTGGTCCGGATGGCCCGGAAAGGCCGAAAGATAGCCGGACCGATCCGGGAGGGTCGCGTTGTAAAGGAGTGCAGCACGTTCACCAACGATCGTTGATAACCTGCGGAAGATCGCTACATTTGCAGCCCCTTAGCCCGCCGTGTGCGACGACCATGCAGGAAAGCTCGAAGATCTTCAGCGGTACCGCAACCCGGTACCTGGCAGAGAAGATCGCCGCATCCAGCGGTGAGCGCCTTGGCGAGGTCACGGTAAGCCGGTTCAGTGACGGCGAGTTCCAGCCCAGTTTCGAGGAGACCGTGAGGGGCGAGCTCGTCTTCATCGTTCAAAGCACGTTCCCCCCCAGCGATAATCTCTTCGAGCTTCTGCTGATGGTGGATGCGGCCAGGCGGGCCAGTGCCAAGCGGATCGTGGCCGTGCTGCCGTATTTCGGATTCGCCCGACAGGACCGCAAGGACAAGCCCCGTGTGAGCATCGGGGCCAAACTCGTGGCCAACATGCTCACGGCGGCCGGGGTGGATCGCATCATGACCATGGACCTGCACGCCGACCAGATCCAGGGGTTCTTCGAGGTGCCCGTGGACCACTTGTTCGCCAGCAGCATCTTCCTGCCACACATCAAGGACATGGGACTCAGTGACCTGGTGATGGCAGCGCCGGATACAGGGGGCACCAAACGTGCCAATGCTTACGCCAAGCACCTTGGGTGTGAGATGGCCATCTGTTACAAGCAGCGCAAGGTGGCCAATCAGGTGGACAGCATGACGGTGATCGGTGATGTGAAAGGGAAGAACGTTGTGCTTGTGGACGACATGGTCGATACCGCCGGCACCCTGACCAAGGCCGCTGACATGATGATGGCGCAGGGAGCCAGCAGTGTCCGGGCCATTTGCACGCACGCGGTGCTCAGTGGAGAGGCCTACGAGCGCATTGAGCAAAGCGCGCTGACCGAACTGATCGTTTCCGACACGATCCCGCTGGATACGCGGAAGGCCGGGAGTGTCACCGACAAGATAAAGCAGCTTACAGTGGCTGCACTTTTCGCCGATGTGATCAAACGTGTACGAAGCCACGAGAGCATCAGCAGCCATTTCATCATCGCATAACTTCCACGGACATGAACAAAGTAGCGCTCAGCGGCACGACCCGCAATGCCAACGGCACCAAGGGTGCCGCCCAATTACGCCGCGAGAAGCGCGTGCCCTGCGTACTCTACGGGGGTGACGACACGGTACACTTCAGCGTGGAGGAGGCCGCGCTCAACAAGCTGGTCTTCACCCCGGAGCTCAATGGCGTTGAATTGGACCTGGACGGAAAGAAGACCCTTGCCATCCTGCAGGAGAAGCAGTTCGACCCCCTCACCGACCGTGTGATCCATGTGGATTTCATGGAACTCGATGAGAAGAAGCAGACCAATGCGGTGCTCAGCCTTCGGCTCAAGGGCCAGCCGGTCGGAGTGCGCAAAGGCGGTAAGCTGAACCAGACGATGCGAAAGCTCCGTGTCAAGGGTCTGCCTGCCGACCTTCCCCAACACCTGGAGCTGGATATCGTCGACCTGGACATCAACCAGACGATCCGCGTATCGGACCTCAAATTCAAGGGGCTCACCATGATGGAACGCCCGAATGATGTGGTTGTGGCGGTGAAGCTGACGAAGAAACAGGAGGAAGCGGCCGCAGGAGCACCTGCCAAGGGTGATGCCAAGGCCGCTGCGAAGAAGTAAGCTTGATCGGCCGGCCCGCAGGCCAGAGCGCGTATGAAGTACCTGATCGTTGGTCTTGGCAACCCCGGGCCCGATTACGCCGATACGCGGCATAACATCGGATTTCAAGTGCTGGACGCCCTGGCAAGGGCGTCCAGTTCTGCTTTCGATACCGGGCGCCACGGGGATCGGGCGGAGTTCAGGCATAAGGGCCGCACCTTCATCCTGCTCAAGCCCACCACCTTCATGAACTTGAGCGGCAAGGCCGTGCGGTATTGGGTGGACCATGAACACATCCCACTGGAGCGCATGCTGGTGATCACGGATGACCTCGCCCTGCCCTTCGGTGCGATCCGCCTCAGGCCGAAAGGGGGGGCCGGCGGCCACAACGGTCTCACGAGCATCATCGACCTGATGGGTACGGAGGACTTTCCACGCCTGCGTTTCGGCATCGGCAGTGACTTTGCACGCGGCCGGCAGAGCGAGTATGTATTGGGCCGTTGGAACCAGGAGGAGTGCAAGACGTTGGATGCGCGCATCGAACTGGCCGGCAAGGCGATCCTTCAGTTCGGTCTGCTCGGGATCGAACAGGCCATGAACGGCTTCAACAAGCGCTGACCCTTCCGTCGGGGTCTTGTTACCTTTGGGCCAAACGCAACGGGACCATGCTTTCCAAAAAGATCGAAGCAGCGCTCAACGGACAAGTGGAGATCGAGGCCATGAGCAGCCAAGCCTATCTGGCCATGGCCTCCTGGGCCGAGAACCAGGGGTTGAGCGGTACGGCGACCTTCCTCTATCGGCATAGCGATGAGGAGCGCCAGCACATGCTCAAGCTCATCAAATTCGTCAATGAGCGTGGCGGGAAAGCAGTGGTGCCTGCGCTGAAACAGCCCGGTACGAACTACAAGACCATCACGGACATCTTCCAATCGCTCTTCCAGCACGAGACGAAAGTGACCAACGAGATCAACAAGGTCGTGGACCTTTGTCTGAAGGAGAAGGATTATACCACGCACAACTTCATGCAGTGGTATGTGGGAGAGCAGATCGAGGAAGAGGCGCTGGCCCGCACGCTGATCGACAAGTTGAACCTCATCGGCAACGACAAAGGAGGGCTCTACCTGTTCGACAGGGATCTGGAGATGATGACGACCACCCCCGGAGGGAGCGCGCACGGCTGACCCCTACCAGGGCCAATCACCGCCAAGCCGCAGCGGTGTCTCCAATCCGGCATCGACCAATCGTTGGCGCAGTTCCTGATCCGTGAAATGAGGCGGAAGCGGATCCGTGGATGACAGACCATAGATCAGCTGGCCAACGCTGCGCACGTTGTTCACCATGGCCTGCGGGTCCACAAGGTGAATGTCGTCGCAACTGCTGTGGTAACAACCGTATACGTGCTTTCCCAGGTCGCTCAATGGATATAGCGCCGGCACCCCTGCCATGAGGAATGGCTGGTGATCACTGTGCAGCCAGACCTCCTCACTTGTTCGCCCTTTGAACGTGGTGCTGTCCACGTCCCGGATACCGGTCACGATCGGTCGCAACATTTCGGACCACCCGGCCGGACCTGCCACACCGAATCCGAAAGGGTGCCCGCTCATATCCAGGTTGATCATGCACCTCACCCTGGCGAGCTCCCCGGTGCGCTGGTATTCCTTCACCAACGCCCGGGAACCGAGCAACCCTTGTTCCTCGCCCATGAACAGCACGAAGCGGATCGTGCGCTCCGGCCGGAATGGCATGGACCACATCGCCCGGGCCAGGTCCAGGATGGAGTAGGCCCCGAGTCCGTTGTCAGTGGCGCCAGTGGCGAGGTCCCAGCAATCCAGGTGACCTCCCACCAGGATCACCTCCTCCGGGTGAACGGTGCCGCGGATCTCGGCGATGACATTGTTCGCCGTGACCATGGTGCTCTTGTTGGACATGGCGATATGAGCCTCAAGCCGGTGACCGTGCGCCAGCGACTCCCGTATCTCCGCGCCATCCTCCGTGGATATACATGCCGCGGGAGCCTGCACCAGTTCCCCGTCGATCGAGGCCGTACCCGTGAGTAGGATGTGACCCTCCACCTGATTCACGAATAGGACCCCGACGGCTCCGTGCTCCGTGGCCAAGGCGACCTTCTCACTGCGGTGCAGATTCCGGGCCCCTTCCGGAGCGTTCACCAGGCCAAGGTTCACGAGTACGATCCTGTCCTTCACCGGATCACCGACCTGCTCATAGTCCTCTTTCAGGCCGTTCCCGAGGTCCAGCAGTGGAGCATCCGTTACCGTTTCCAGGGGGGTATTGGCAAGGGCCACGGCCGTGGGATGCAGCGGGGGGCCATCGCCCGTGATGGTGACATCGATCCTTCCTCTGGACCAAGCCTGAGCTTGGAATGGGAACAGGGAGACACGATCCAGGCCGATACTGCGAAAAATGCTGTCCGCGGTATGTTCCGCCATTGCACCCTGCGGGCTACCGGTAAGCCGGTGGCCGATCCGCTCGGTGCTCCAACGAAGCCATTCGTATCCCTTCGGGCCCCGTTGCGCTTCACGATCGAAGAGCCTACCGCGGTCGGCCTGTGCCATCACGTCAACAGTCGCGTGTTGACAGATGGCGAACAAGGCGGGCAACGCCAAGGACCGCACGACGCTACTTTGCCTTGTGTTGAAGTGGATCGGCATGGGATCGGTAAGGGCTGGCGCCAAAACTACGCGCCAGCGCATGGCCATGGGTCGACTTCTGCGCATCCTTATCGTGCTTCCCCTCTTCCTCTGTGCGACCGTGCCACAGCAGCGCGAGGCGGACAAGGACACGACCGCCATCCTGCAGGCGAACTACATCTACAACATCGCCAAGTTGGTGGAGTGGAAGGATGCCGAGATGCGGAACGGGAATTTCATCATCGGAGTGATCGGTGGTCCGAACCTGTATCAGGAACTGATCAAGCAGTACGCCACGCGCACCATTGGCAAGCAGCCCATAGAGGTGCGTAAGCTGCCGCGTTCGGCGGATGTGGAACGGTGCCACATCCTGTTCGTGGGCCGCACGGAATTGGCCCTGATGCCGGAGATCTACAAGCGGATGCAGAACGTGCCCACCATGGTCATCACGGAATACAATGGTGCCCTGGACGATGGGGCGGTGGTCAACTTCGTGAAGGTGGACAACCTGCTGAAGTACGAGCTAAGTCTGGTGAATGCTCAAAAGCACGGGTTCGTGGTGGGCGCCACGCTCAAGAACCTTGCACAACGCGTGGTGGAATGAAGAGCTCCCGTTCCATAGCACTGCTCATCGGCCTTCTCATTGGCACTTTCGGGTCCGCCCAAACGGACCCCTTGGTGGAGGCCTTGCGCAAGTTCCAGAGCGGGGACCTGGCCGGGGCGCGCACATTGGTGGATGAGGCCGTGCGTACACCGCAGCATGTGGATGATCCGGAGGCCTGGTTGCTCAGGGGCTTCATCTACAAGGACACGTACAAGGACATGGAGGCCGGCAAAGAGGCGGATGTGCTGCGCGATGAGGCCGTGGCCAGCTTGTTCACCTGTTTGAACCTGGATACCGTGGGCACGTACAGGCAGAATGCCACCCAGGCCTACGACTTCCTGACGAGATCCTACTACAACGACGCCGCACGTGCGTTGAATGAACTGGACGAACAGCGCGCTTTGGGGTTGTTCGACAAATACAGGACCGCCGTGCTGCGCATGGATCCGAAGGCCGACCTGAGGGCGCGCCAGATCGAGTTCACCAATGCCTTGGGAACCGTTTACACCAAGCGATTCGGGCAGGACCGCACCGTTACCGGGCTGTTCGACAAGGCTGTTGCAGCCTATCAACAGGTCCTGGAAATGGATCCCGAGAACTACGGTGCGAACTACAACCTGGCCACACTCTATTACAACCGTGGGGTCGAGAAGATCCGAGGCATCAGTGCGGATGACGACATACCGAGCATACACCAGATCCAGGCCGTAAGCCGTGAATTCTTCCAGCAGGCCCTGCCCTTCATGATCAAGGCGCATGAGATGAACCCCTCCAGAAGGGAGACCTTGCTGGGCCTGGAAGGGATCTATTACAGTCTTCAGGATCAGGAAAGCTCGGACAAGTACCGGCGCCTGTTCGAGGAGCTTCCCCCACAGGAACAACGCTGATCGTGCATGGCGATCCGTATGACCATCGGGCGGAAGATCGGGATGGGCTTCGGCCTCTTCATCTTCTTCGCCCTGTTGGTGGTGGTGCTCACCAACCGGACCCTGGAACGCAGCCGTAGCATCAACGACGAGATCAACCAGGTCTACTCCCCATCCGTGGATGGGCTCGTGCGGTTGCGGAACCTTACCGTCAGCTCCCAGATGCTCATCAAGCACTGGGCCCTCTTGGAAAGCCGTGCCGATGCCCCTGAGAAGACCGCTCTGGTCAAGATCACCTCACAGGAGTTGCCGCAACTCCTGGATCGGATCGATACACTGATGGCGAACTGGGACGATCAGGAGGTGGCCTTGATGAACCAGATCACCGCGGAGATGCGAACCCTCTTCGACCTGCACGACCAGATCAAGGAACTGCTTCCCTCCCTGGAAAGCTACAGCGACCCCTTCAAGCACCTGCAGCGCAACGACCTGGCCGAGGAGGGTGGGCCCTTGGACCAGCAGACCGGCAAGGTGCTCGGCCTGTTGGACCGATTGCTGGATATGCAGGAGGTCAAGCGCCGGCAGTTGGGGGGCGGAATGATCCGAAGTTTCGACTCCCTGAAGTTCTTCGTCCTCTACATGGGTATCGGGCTCGTGCTCATCGGAGCATTCGTGGCGGTCCTCATCATTCGCGGTATCGTCACACCCGTACAACGGCTCCGGAGCGTGTTGTTGAGCCTGGGCCGAGGTGTATTCCCGCGGACCAAGGTGAGGACCACCAACGATGAGATCGGTGACATGAGCAAAGCGCTCACCTCACTGGTCGATGGGTTGCGCCGCACCACCGATTTCTCTCACGCGGTGGCCGCCGGTGATTTCGCGGCCAGCTACCAACCCATGAGCGACGAGGACATGTTGGGCCACGCCCTGCTGAAGATGCGGGATGAGCTTGGCCAACGTGAACGGGTTCTGGAAATGAAGGTGGTGGAACGCACCGAGGAGGTGGTGCGCCAGAAAGAGGAGGTGGAGCGCCAAAGCCGGAAGGTGGTCGAGCTCTACAAGAACGTAACGGACAGCATCAGGTATGCGAAACGTCTTCAGGAATCGATCCTTCCGCCGGAAAAACGGATCAAGGAATTGCTCCCGGACTCGTTCGTGTATTACCGCCCCAAGGACATCGTAAGTGGCGATTTCTACTGGTTCGAGCGGGTGGATGATCGGGTGGTGTTCGCTGCGGTGGATTGTACCGGCCACGGTGTTCCGGGAGCCTTCATGAGCCTCATCGGACACAATGGACTGAACCAAGCGGTGCGCACCGGCGGCCGGTTGCGCCCTTCCGAAGTGCTCATGGACCTGAATCGCATAGCGTTCGAGGCGCTGCACAAGGACCGCGAACAGTACCTCGTACGTGATGGCATGGACATGGCCCTTTGCAGTTTCGACCCTGAACGTCGGGTGCTCGAATACGCGGGAGCGAACTGCCCGCTCTATCTGGTCAGGGGGAGGGAAGTGCTCCAGTTCGCACCGGACAAGAGCGCCATCGGCAGTTTCGATCTGGAGGGTCGCCGTTTCACGGACCACCGCATCGCACTGCAGGAAGGTGACATGGTGTACATCTTCTCCGATGGGTATGCGGACCAGTTCGGTGGAGATAAGGGGAAGAAGTTCCTGTACCGCCGATTCCGTGAGCTGTTGGTGGAGATCAGCGAGAAGCCCACCAAGGACCAGCGCGATCTCCTTCAGGAAGCCTTCAATGGCTGGCGTGGCGGCCACGAACAGGTGGACGACATCCTGGTGATCGGGATGCGCGCTTGAGCGGCGGTGCTACTGGAAGGTCCACCCTCCGCCGGATGAGGTCTCCCGCGGGTTCATGCACATCACGGGGATCTGCGCCTCGTTCGTGATGATCTCCTGCTCATAGGGCACGCCCAGCACCCCGAAGATGTTCCCCTGGGCCAGATTCATGATGGTGATCAGGTCCGCATCCACCTGCACGGCATGTTTCACCACCGCTTTCACGAAATCTCCGCTGTCCTCCTCAGCGATGATCGCATCGTGGGCAATGCCACGCTCATCCAGGTAGTTGTTGGCGAATTTGATGTGGTTCAGCAACTGTTTGTGAAGGAATTCATCATCCTCCTTGGGGGTGATCAGATGCACCTTCGAATCGAAGGTCTTTGCCATGTCCGCTACAAGGGTGAGCTTCTGGCGCGTCTCCTTGTGAAGGTCCAGTGGCACCACGATAGAATCGTATCCCCCTTCCTTGATCGCACGCTCCTGGACGACGATGAAGGGGACCGCCGAACTCGTGATCACACGCAGGGCACGACTGCCGGTGAGGAACTGCATGCCGCGCATGCCGTGTGTTCCCATCATGATCAGGTCCGCATCGATCTCCGCGGCGGCGTCACCGATATCCTCGAATATGGAACCTACGCGCACCAGTTTGTGCACCGGAACGGCCTCATTCCATTTCTGCGCACGCCACTGCTCCACCTCGAGCTTCTTGCGCGCTTCCTCCGCTTCGGCCTGTTTCGGGACCACATGTAGCAAATAGACCTCCGCCCCGGTGTGTCCGGCAAGTTTCATGGCGTGGTTCATCGCTACATCGGCCACCTTGGTGAAATCGGTGGGCACCAGGATCTTGCTCTTGTTCAAACTCATGGAGGGTATCGTATTCCTAGGTTCTTGGCTTTTTCCAAGGCGGCTAAAGATAGGGGAAGCAGGTGCACGGATCGCAACCTGCGGCACCCAAAGGCGTTCGACAAACGGTTGTAAACGCATGTAAACGAATACTGGCCGACTACCGCTTGCCGATGGTCCCTGCTTTGCCGATCGAAAGCGATCACAAGAACCAACAAACCATGAAGAACAAAGTGCAATTGATCGGCAACCTGGGTGGTGATCCGGAGTTGAAGGAGGTGGGCAACGGGCAGCACATGCTGCGGCTGAGCCTGGCTACGAACGAACGCTTCAAGGCGGCGGACGGTACTTGGAAGGACAATACCCAATGGCATCCTGTGGTGGCCTGGGGCAAACAGGCCGAACGCCTGAGTACACTTGTGCGGAAGGGCAGTGGACTTGTGGTCGAAGGGCGCCTTGTACACCGCAGTTACGAGACCAAGGCAGGTGAAAAGCGCTATTCCACGGAGGTGGTCCTCACGGAGTTCCACCTGTTGGCGAACACCGCAAACTCCTGGGATGGATCGGCCGGGGACTCACTCGTGAACGACCAGCGCACGGCCCTGGCCTGAGGCTGAACGGGCCGAAACGACGTAAGCTGCGGGCGGCAGGTCGGGTAGGACGAGGTCCACCTGGCCGGTCGCCCGCACTTCTTTCCCAAGGACCCGCTGCCCGGTCGTGTGGAAGACCTCCACGGTGCAGTCACCCTGCAGCCAAGGTGCGGAAATGGTCAATTGCGAGGCGAACGGAACAGGCCAGGCCCGCACGGTCGGCAGTGTGCCTTCATCCACCCCGACCAATTCATTCACCTCGATCGTGCGGCACACATACGCGAAACAGGTGTCGGTCGGGGGTAGGTCCGTGGCCCCGACGAAAAGACATACCTGATATGCACCCGGCCCCGGGAATACATGTGTGGTGACAAAGGCCGTATCCGCAGAGCCGTCCCCGAAGGTCCAGACCCCGATAACCGGAAAAAGAGTGGTGGTGGCGGTCTCGGCCGAGAACAGGATGGCACCACCCTGATCCGCACTGGTATAGTTCACGAACAGGTCCTGCCCACATGTGCTGGCATTCCCATCCACGGTCACCCAATGCGCGTCAGTGGCCACGCAGCCCGTGCCAGAGGTGCGCGTGAGGCTAACGAAGTGATGACCAGGCAGCAACCATTGGTGCTCGGGCGATTCCTCGTTCGAGGCCGATCCCCCATCTCCGAATGTCCACGTCCTGTAAGCAACGGGACCGGAGGCGGAAATGTCCTGCAGCGATGCGACGTTCGTACCAGCGTACTGATGGGTGAACATCGCATCCCAGGTTCCGTTGCAGTCATCCTCCGGTACCACCACGTCCCGGCAATAAGTGCTCGAACAAAGTTGGTCCTGTGTGGTCAGGGTCAGGCATACCTGGTAGGTGCCCGGAACTGGAAAATAGTGGAAGCTGTCCGGCGAACTGGTCGTACCATCACCGAAATCCCAGATGGCAGAGGCGGGTTCGCCATTCGTGATGGAGACATTCGAGAATTGTGCAGCGGTACCATTCGTGGTCACAACGAATGCCGGCCGCAATAGCACATCACAATAGGGCTGAGCCACGGCGCTGGCCGCAGCGATCAGTGCCATCAGCAGCATGTCGCCGCGTGGACTAGTGTGGCCTGGACCGAAGCGCATAATGTAGCCGGATCTGTAAGGTGGGCCGGGTCAACGATAGTGTGGTGCCGGTGCCGCCGCGATACACTGGTGTACTGAGCGTTGGTTCCGCAAGGATCGCGAAATGCTCCGTGATCAGGTAGCCCAGGCTCAACCCGACATTGCCGTGCACCTGTATCGGGTATCGCTCGTCGACGGCGCCATCTGAAAGGTCGGTCACCGTCGGGTCCGCATCCGGGGCGATCCGTTCCAAGGTGCTGCCGCTGCGCTCCATCGGGAACCATCCGGTAAGCCCGGCAGTGGCGCCTAATTTCCAGCGTGCCACATGGCCATGCCACGCGGCAAGGAGTGGCACCTGAAGTACCCTGTACTCATTCTTCGCATCGATCCTGCGCGGGGGGCCGGCGATCGGGAAGTAGGATGTATCCACGCTCCAGGTCGAGATGAGATCAGTACTGTTCGGATATGGCCGGGTGACCCAGGTGGTGTCCAGATCCAGGGTCTCACCGACCACTGTTCGCTGATCGTGCTTGAATGCGCTGCGCACACGGGCCACCCCCACACCCATGCCGATGCTCCAGCCGGACCACCACTGCCTGCCGGCCAAAAGACCCATCTGCGTGCTGCTTTTCCATGTCTCGGTCGTGCGGAGTGATGCCGCATCATCTCCATTCCATGTTCCGCGTACGCTACCGAAACCAGCGTATGCCCCAAGCCACCACTCACCGGGCCCCATCACGTATTCCGGGTATGCCTGGGAACGCAGCGGTGCTGAATCGGTCATGTCGCGTGCCTGGTCCGGGAGCAGCACGTCCATCCGATCCGGTCGAACCGCAAGACCGAACGGGGCAGTGGTGCGGGCGCCATCCTCGTAGCGGTGATCCAAAGCCGATCCCGCATGCGCTGCATCCGTGGGATCCGGTGCGTTGTTCGAAACGATCCCGCCGTCCCGGGTCGGGTCGGTGTCGACCTCCTTCATGACCGTGCTTCTGACCGGCAAGGAACGGTCATTGCCGCTGTCCGAATGACCCGCACCAGGTGGCGTGATGCGACCTTCGGCCTCCTCCTGGGAGTCCGTAGGAACGGTCCTTCCACGCGGGGCTCCTCCTGCGGAAATGGATGATCGATCAGGTGATGTGCGCACGGAAGCCCCTTCCGCATCCATTGCGGTAGCTCCAGGACCGGTCGATCCTTCGGCCTGGCCATCCTGCACCACGATGGCCGTCGATGTGCTGATACGCATATCGGTGGTCACCACCTCTGTTGCCACCAGTTCCGGCATTTCCTGCGAGGTAGCCTCCGCGTTCCATTGGTAGAGCGCGAATGCCGTGGCCGCACCACCGATCAACAGTAGCGCTGAACTGATCAACGAAGCGGAACCGCTCGCCATGGATCGGTCCCAGCCGAGTTGGTGTCCGATCGCCATACGAACGCGCTCTGGAGGTGCGGCCTCGGCATCGTATAGGGATCTGAACCGGTCGTCAATGGGATGTCTTTCCCGCATGGATATGCTCTTCTTTTCGTTCGATGCGTTCTTGCAAGTACTTCCGCGCTTTGGACAATTGGCTGCGCGAGGTGCTTTCACCACAGCCCAGCATTTCCGCTATCTCCGCATGATCGTACCCCTCGATGGCGTACAGGTTGAACACGTGCCGATACCCGTCCGGAAGGGAAGCCACTAGCGCCAACAGGTCCTGTTCCCCGAGCCGGTCAACGGCCATCGAGGCGACAGAACCTTCCGGAAGGTGTTCCATTCCGAAACGCTCGTTCTGGAACGCCTTGCGACGGTAGTGATTGATCGCGGTATGTACCATGATCCTGCGGACCCAGCCTTCCAACGACCCGTCCGAACGGAAGCTTCCCAACTTCTCGAACACCCGGATGAAGCCCTCCTGCATCAGGTCCTGCGCCTCGAGTTCATGGCGCGCATAACGCAGACACACGGCATACATACGCCGTGCGTACCGCGCATACAGGGCTTCCTGACAATGGCGGTCCCCATCCAAGCATCCCTGGACGAGCTCGGGTTCGGTCAGATCGGACAAACGGAATGGCCTTTCCGAACACAGGACGCGCATTCCCAGTGGAATGCTGCCTGCGGACGGGCCAACCGAAGGTACGCGTTGTGGAGTACTGGGAATGAAGCGATTGTGCGGAAGGCACCATCCGTTGACAAACGACAACAAACGGCTATGAACGATTACAAACGCAAAACGACCGATTAAGCATATCGGCCTGTTGAACGTTTGCATCGTCGTTCGGCAACAGCACCGGTCGACAAAACGAAAAGTCACCTAACACCTAAGTACCATGAACACGCTGAAGAACAGGGTAAACTTGATCGGCAACCTCGGATTCGACCCCGAAGTACGGGAGGTCGCCAAAGGACGGAAGGTCGCCCGTCTTTCACTGGCCACCAATGACAGCTACCGGAATGCCCAAGGGGAGCGCGTGACCGACACGCAATGGCATACGATCGTGGCATGGGGCGCCACTGCCGATGCGGTGGAGCGCATGTTGCGCAAGGGTTCTCCTGTCGCTCTCGAGGGCCGGCTGGTCCACCGCAGCTATGAGACCAAGGACGGCACGAAGCGCTATGTGACGGAGGTGGTGATGAACGATTTTCAACTCCTGCCGCACAAAGCCGAAGCAGCCGCGTAGGCCCTCCGTAGGACCATTGGTCGAACGGCCCGGAGCTCAACTCCGGGCCGTTCGCGTTCTTACCGGCACCATCTACATTCGCGCAGATGAGCACACCTGACCGAAGGCGCTGGAGAAGAAGGTTGCTTATGGCGCTCTTGATCCTGGTCCTTCTGCTGTGCCTGGTGGCGTTTCTGTTGCCATACCTGCTGAAGCGCTACATCGAGGACAACAGCGAGCAATGGATCGACCGGAAGGTGACCATCGGCAGCATCGTACTCAACCCATTCACCTTCACGTATGCGGTGAACAACGTCACTTGCTACGAACCAGGAAGTGAGCAGGTATTCGTTTCCTGGAAGCGCGTAGGCGTGCGTGCGGACCTGTTGGACGGCTTTCGGAACAATGACTGGCGCTTTCGTGGGTTGCGTTTGGAGGAGCCATATTTCCATATCGTTCAACACGGCGACCGATTCAATTTCACGGATCTGATGGAACTCGGTGGCACGCCTTCCACTGAGGGACCGGATACCACCGTGGTGTTGTTCAGCATGCGCGATATCGCAATGACCGGTGCGCGGATCGACTATGAAAGCGATCTGCTGCACGGACCGGTCCAGGTGATAGGCCTCATGGCAAGCTGCAACGAGATCTCTTCTCAACGTGCGCGCATGGATTTCGCCCTTGGATTCGAACTGGGTGGTGGCGGCCGCACGGATGCCAAGTTCATGATAGACACGCAGACCTCGGCGTATGCGATACAGGCCCAACTGAAAGGCTTCGAACTCATACAGGTGCTTCCCTACCTGCAGGACCTCTTCTCTTGTAAGTCGCTGTCAGGTACTCTGGACCTGGATCTGGACCTTGTGGACAACTTCGCCGATACCAGCGGCCTTGCGCTAAGTGCAGGCATGCGCCTGAGCGGTGTCGACCTCACCGATCCGCACGGCGACACATTGTTCAGCCTTGCGACCGGTCGGGCTCGTTTGGACACGTTGGTGGCCAGCGATGGGTCATTCGAGGTTGGCGAAGTTCACCTGGATGGTGCCGCACTCGCCTTCAGGATGCTTGCCGATGGCACTGATAACTGGAGCCGTTGGTTGAAGATGGATACCGTTGTGGTGGCCGGTGATAGCGCAGCATACCTGCACGCGTCAGAGAGCAATGTGCTGGTGATGCTGGCCGACTACGTGACCTATCTGGGCCAACAGGTCGTAGCGAACGAGTACACCGCCCAGAAGGCATCCTTGACGCGCAGTTCGGTACGCTTCGAGGACCATACGCCCGCTCGTCCCTTCCGCTATACCGTGTCGGGGATCAACATCACATCGGAGCGGGTGACCTCCGATCAAGAGGTCGGGGAGATCGATGTCAGCGCCACCCTGCAGGAGACGGGAGCGTTAGTGGCCCGCTTCAGCTTCGACCCGAAGGACCTCAGGAACATGGTCATGGCCTTGGATGTGAAAGGACTGGCCCTGGACCATTTGGATGCCTATGGCCGCTGGTATGCAGCGCATCCGCTGGAAGGTGGGGTGTTGAATTACACCTCGAACACCTCCATCACCAGCGGTGTATTGGACTCCCGAAATCACTTGCAAGTGGATGGCCTGGTGATCGGCAGGAAGGTGGAAGAGCATGCCAGTGGAATATACGTGCTTCCGCTACGGCTGGCGGCAGGCCTGCTGAAGGATGTGAAGGGCGTGGTGGAGTTGGATGTACCCGTAAGCGGGGATCTCAAGGATCCGCAGTTCAGGGTGTGGCCCATCATCTGGCAGGTCCTGAAGAACCTGGTGCTGAAGGCCGCTAGTGCACCCGGTAGAATGTTGATGCGCGCGGTGCAAGGCAACGATGAGGCCGAGCTCGAGCGTGTGCGCTTCGCATTCCTGCAACGCGAACCCGGCAGATCGCAGACGCGAACATTGGAGCAATTGTCGCGTGCCTTGCTCGAAAGACCGGACATCGTCGTGGACCTCATCCCGCTGGTCGATACTGACCTGGAGACACAGGAAGTGGCCGTATTCCACGTGAAGCAGGCGTTCCTGTTCGGTGACAAGGCGGTGTTGGAGAATGCCGATAGTGCGCGGATCTTCGACCTCAGCGTGCGCGACACGGCGTTCGAGGCTTTTGTGGAGGACCGTTCCCCCGAACTTGTCGGCAAACCCACATACGAGAGGTGCCTTTCGATCGCCGGGAAGGAGACCTGCGCGAGCGAAGCGAAGGAATTGGAGAACGCTCGTCGTGCACGGGTGCTCTCCACCACATCGGCAGTAGGTGTGCCGCCAGCGCGTATCCGTTTCCGTGACGGCAGCACGGAAGAACTTGCCGGACAGCGGGGTGCGCCCGGGTACCGATTCGTGTACGACGTTGCCGCTGAGGACCCCTAACGGGAGGGTGCCGAAACGCGAACGTAGGTCAGGTCCAATCGGGTATGGCCCGGGAAGGGATCGGCCAACTCGAAGCTGCCCGCCCGCGTGGCGGTTCGTTGGGACTTATCGCCCGGGCGGAGCTGGCTGTGGCAGCGGGTCGCGTTGATGCGGGGTGTGGTCACCCGACTCACGATCCGGAGATCGGGCGACCACCAACCGATATCGCTCAGATTCAATTGTCCACGCAGGTACCGGATCACCGGCGCTTCGGGCTTCCCATTCCAATAAATGTTCGAGAGGTCCACGGTGGCCTGGTTCGGCATGTTCACATGGATGCTTTCCAATCGGACCTTGTGCTCTACATGGAAGTTGTGCAGGGTGAAGGACTTCACCACGGTGTTGTTCGCCAGCCGCTCCTCATTCCCATCGGTCACCGCGGCGAGGTAAATGTCCCGGTCCGACACGGCCCCTTCGGACACACAATCAAGCATGCGCACGCCGCCACTGTTCAGCACGGCGAACGCATTCGTGGTGCTGCCGGAAGAATACACACGGCACTGCTCCAGCACCGTGCTGTTGCTCTGGCTGTTGTTCCAATTGGCGCCGGGCCAGTCACCGGTGCGGATCACGAAACCCTGTCCCTTCGGGTTCGTGGCCAGCACATTCTGCAACCGTGCCATCAAACAGAACCGTAGATCCACCGCGGCGACGGATTGGCCGATGAGCCGGCAATTGGTCACGGTGCTGCCCAGGGTCGCCTGCAGGTCGATCGCCTTCAACCCGCCTTCGATCGCCGCAAAGTCACGGATCGCATAACGCGAGGACACCTTCTTCATGGCATCGGCCTGGTCCTTGATCCGGCGCGTGAAACCGTGCGATCCGACTCCCAATTCAAGGGTTGCGCCGCATCCATCGATGATGAGAAGTACTCCGTCCGGCAAAACGATATCACCCTTGCTGGTGTAACGGGCACTCTTGCTCAAGGCGAGATAGGTCGCATCCGCCGGCAGCTGTGCAACGAATTCACCGAGGTCCGCGCCGGCCGGTACTTCATACCTCGTGGCCAGGACGATCGCAGGCACCGATGCGGTGCAAGCGATCAGCAGTGCTCGAAGAAGGTCAGCGACCGGCATCCGACCAAGGTCGGGACTTCCTTGAAAGTGCCACGGACCAGCCTCTATTCCACCACGATCCGGCTCCTGTAACGCGTTCCGTCCGCTGACAGTTCAAGGATGTATACCGCCGGTGCCACATCCGTCAGATCCAGCACGAAGGGCCAAGCATCCACCCGCTTTTTGACACTCTGTCTACCGTCCATGCCGAACAGCCGCACGACCGCACCCTGGAGGTCCGAGGGACCGTCCATGGTCAGGGCGCCGTGCGCAGGCACGGGATACGTACGGAACGCATCGGTCGAGTAAGGCGTGATACCGGTCGGGAAGAAGGGCTCCACCCATTGGCAGCTTGTGCTCCAACAGCTATCCTGCTCCGCTTCATTCCAGTACCAGGCCTGCACACACACCTCATACGGGCCGCCTGGCTGGAACGTATGAACGACCGTGGTGCCGAAACCCGATGTGCCATCCCCGAACGTCCAGAGAATACCATTGGCCGGCATGGATGGATGGGCGATGAACAGGATGGCGACATCCTGATACTGGGCCTCGAACCATACCTCGAATCCAGCGCATCCTCCCGCATTACCCACGGTAACCGTGGTGCAGGTCGAGTCCGTGCAATTCTCCCAACTCGCCGTCAGGCAAACGGTATATGTGCCAGGAGCACTGTACACGTGCTCCGCGTGTTGCACGGTGCTCGTAGAGCCATCCCCGAAATCCCAGAGGTACTGGGTGCCGAGCGGGCCTGCCGAACAGTTGTCGAAGAAGTATGCATTGTTGCCCAGGTCATTGCTAACGAAGCACGCATCCAGTGTATCGCAAGGATCAGCCCCTTGGATCACGACCTGGCCACATGCCTCCGAGGTGCACGTTACCGGCCCGTTGGGTGTTTCGTAGTAGGAAACGACCAACAGGCACACGGTGTAGTTCCCAGGTCCTGGGAACAGGTGTGTGGGTTGTGCTTCGTCGCTGGTGCCGCCATCGCCGAAATCCCAGGACCAATTGGTCTGGAAGCCGGTGCCGGTAGTGCTGTTGACGAACGCGATCTCGTTCGAACCATTCATCCATTGGAACCCAGCCTCAAGCTCCTGACAGATCTCGCCGATACCATCCGTGAAGATGTGGGCGCATTCCTCGGTCCAGCAACTGTCGCCGGTGGCTTCATTGTAGTACCAACCTGACAGGCATACGATGTAGGAACCCGCCTGGGCATACGTATGCGTCACGCTCGGCCCGTACGCTTCACTGCCGTCACCAAGTTCCCACACGAAATAGGTGTTCGGGAGGTTGGAGGTGCCGTTCAGGAATACCACATTGTTCGCCCCCACATTCCAAGCCAACTCCACGGCAAAGTTCGGGTCACATGCCTGGCCGCCCCCGACCAACACCGTGGAACATTGGGTGTCAGTGCATGTAAAGCCACCCTCAAGGATACTGGTTGACGTCAGGCACACCTGATACGTACCGGGCGAGTTGTACTGATGTACGGGATCGGTCTGAGTGCTGGTCGTGCCATCCCCGAAGGTCCAGGACCACGTTGTGGAAAGACCCACGGGGACCGTGAGGTTGGTGAATTGCGCCACCGCTCCGGAGACCGTCCAATCGAACACGGTCAGCAACGAATTGCATGGCGTCCCCACATCAATGACCACACAGGTGCTATCCGTGCAGTTGCCCTCCTGCACGATCAGGCACACATCATAACTGCCAGGCAACGGGTAGACATGTTCCCCGTGCATGTTGGTGGAGGTGCTGCCATCGCCGAAATCCCAGAAGAATTGGGCGTTGCCGTTCTGCGAAGAGCAATTGTCGAAGAAGAACAGGGAATTGCCGAGGTCGTTCGGCACGAAGCAGGCCTCGAGTGCATCGCACGGGTCGCCCCCCTGGATCACCACCTGCCCACACGTTTCCGAGCTGCAGGTAACCGGCCCTGCTGAAGTTTGGTAAATGGAGATCACCGTAAGGCAAACGGTGTATGTCCCAACGCCCGGGAACAGGTGGGTGGGTTGTGCGTCATTGCTGGTCCCGCCATCACCGAAGTCCCAGTACCAATCGGTCTGGAAGCCGGTACCGGTCGTGTTGTTGAGGAAGGTGATCTCGTCCGGACCGCTCATCCATTGGAATCCCGGGGCCAGATCGAGGCAGGGATCTTCCTGAACCACCGTTATCGTCGTGCACGTGCTATCCACGCAATTCTGCCAGTATGCGGTAAGGCACACAGTGTAGATCCCGGGCGCTTGGTACGTATGGGTCGGTGCGATCTCTCCACTGGTCGTCCCATCTCCGAATTCCCATACGAACTGAGCGTTGCTCCCACTTGATGTGCAGTTGTTGAAGAAGACCGTAGGTCCGCCCTGGGTGGGCACGAAGCACGCCTGAAGTTGATCGCACGGATCGCCACCATTGATGATGATCGTCGCGCATGCTTCGGTCCAACAGCTATCCTGTGTCAGTTCATTCCAGCGATACGCCGAGAAGCAGGCTTCATAAGTACCAGGTCCCGGATAGGTGTGCTGCTCGGTCATGGCGTATCCCTGCGTACCATCCCCGAAGTACCATACATAGCCATCTGCAGGAAGGTTCGTGGTCCCGGAAAAGAAGACGGTATTCCCGGCCCCGATGTTGAACCCCATGGTCGCCTCGAAGCCAAGGCAGGGGTCCCCACCGGGTACGACGATCGTCATGCACATGGTATCCACGCATGTATGTACCCCACCCCCCGATTGTTCTAGGATGGTCAGTACTTGAAGGCATGCTTGGTATGTGCCGGGTGTGTATGTGTGGAAGGGTGATGGCTCATTGCTCGTGGCACCGTCCCCGAAGGTCCATGCATAGTTGGTCTGGAAGCCGATACCCACTGTCCCATTCAGGAATTGCACACCATTCGGGGTCGTGGTCGTGGTGAATGCGGCCTCGAAACCGTCACAGGGATCGGTGTTTCCCAGGGTGATGGTCTCACATGCCTCTGTCCAGCAGCTGTCCTGCGTCTGCTCATTCCATCGGTAGGCCGCAAAACAGACCTCATAGGTCCCGGGCCCTGGATAGGTATGCTGCACGGTCATGTCATATCCCTCCGCACCATCACCGAAGTACCACACGAAGCCATCGGCGTTCGGTGAGGTCGTTCCGATGAACAGCACCGTATTCCCGGGACCGATGTCATACGTCATGGCCACTTGCAACCCCAGGCACGGGTCCCCACCACCGACCACGATGGTCTGACATGCAGTGTCCACGCAAGTTTGCACCACACCTTGTGGAAGTTGACGGATCGTGACCACCTCAAGGCAGGCTTGATATGTCCCTGGCGCATACGTGTGGAATGGTTGCATCTCCGTACTGAAGGTCCCGTCTCCGAAGGACCAGGAATAGGTCGTTTGGGACCCGGAGCCCATGGTGGCATTCGAGAAGAAGGTACCATTGGGTGTCGTCGTCGTCGTGAATGCGGCCGCAAAACCTTCGCATGGGTCCCCGCCGATATTCACCTGCTCACATACCTCCACCCAACAGGTGTCCTGTGTCGTATTGTTCCACCACCATGCGGCAAGGCATACCGTGTATGTACCTGGTCCAGGATAGGTGTGCACCGCTTCCGGCCCGAATTGCTCGGTGCCGTCGCCGAAGGTCCATTTATGCCCGATCGCGGGTGGATCGGTGAGCGCCTGGACGAATATCGTATTGCCGGAGTACGTCAGGCCGATGTTCGCGGTCTGGTCATCACACGGTTGCGCGGTGATCGTGGAGATCAGCGAAACGGCGGAAAGGAGAATGGCTGTGCGCATGGTCAGGATCGATGAGGGTCAGGTACAAGACGCAGCTGACCTTCGGAAAGCCGCCTGAAAGGGGCCGACCGGCCTATTTGAAGAGCTTTTTGGCGGATGTGACCGATCCTTCTACTTTTGCCGTCCCTTTGAGGGTACCTTCCCTGGTAGCTCAGCTGGTTAGAGCACATGACTGTTAATCATGGGGTCGCTGGTTCAAGTCCAGCCCGGGGAGCAGAAAAAGAGAGCCGCCAGCGCGGCTTTCTTTGTTTCAGGAAGTAACAACGCGTCATCACCATGCAGCTCATCACCGTAGGAACAGTCGCTTTCGATCGCATTGAAACCCCGTTCGGCGTGGCCGAGAAGACCGTCGGCGGTGCCGCCACCTACATCAGTCTTGCCGCATCGGTGTTCCTGGAAAAGATGGGGTTGGTGAGCGTGGTGGGAGATGATTTCCCTGAGCCCGTGATGCAGCAGCTCCGCGACCGCGGGGTGGACCTCGATGGCCTCGAAGTGCTCAAGGGCAAGGAGAGCTTCTTCTGGGCAGGGCGCTACCACTACGACATGAACAGCCGGGACACCTTGGAGACACGCCTGAACGTGCTCCTGGAACTCGACCCCAAGCTGCCTGCGGCGTATCGCACGGCACCTTACGTCATGCTCGGCAATCTGGACCCCACGGTACAAGGCAAGGTGTTGGACCAAATGGAAGGCCGCCCTGCCCTGGTGGTGATGGACACCATGAACTTCTGGATGGACAGCGCGCTTGAGAAATTGAAGGAGGTGATCGCGCGGGTTGATATCCTTACCATCAACGACGCGGAAGCGCGCCAATTGAGCGGCGAGCACAGTCTGGTCAAAGCCGCAGCGCGGATCCTGGCCATGGGCCCGAAGTACCTGGTGGTGAAGAAGGGGGAGCATGGCGCATTGCTCTTCGGTGCGGGGCGCGTGTTCTTCGCACCGGCGCTGCCATTGGAGGATGTGGTGGACCCGACCGGTGCGGGCGACACCTTCGCGGGAGGATTCATCGGCTACCTGGCACGCACCCAGGACCACAGCTTCGACAACCTCAAGCGTGCCATCATCGTTGGCAGCGCCATGGCCAGCTTCACCTGCGAGAAGTTCGGCATTGAACGGCTTGTGGAGGTGAGCCGTGAGGATATCGACGTGCGCATCCGGCAGTTCGTGGAACTGGTGGACTTCGATATCGAGCTGGTGGAGAACTGACATCACCAGTTCTAGGGATTGCGCAGACCTCCGATATGGGGTAAAATTGTTGTGGCTTAGCGTTGGCCGGCCCTTCAATACCCCGTGAAATGAGAACAGTTGTACTCTCCCTCTCCTTGTCGCGTAATACCATTCGAACATGGTGGTCCTACCTCTTTCTGCTGTTCGCCTCGCTTTGTGCGGGAGCGCTGCACGCCGAACAGGTGAGTGAGATGGATGCCAGGGCGGTGGCCCAACGTTTCCTTTCGGATCGTGTTCCGGCGTTTGCGGCGCTGCGGAGCGATGACCTGGACCTTGTCGTCTCTCACGCGGAGGCCGGCACAGTGTATTTCAGGGTCTTCAACGCCGGTGCGAACGGATTCGTGATCGTGAGCGGGGATGACGTGGTACTCCCCATCCTTGGCTGGTCGAATGAAGGCTCCTTTCCGACCGGACCCCTTCTGTCCAATGTGGCCAAATGGTTGGAAGGATATCGTTCGGAGATCCGTGGGGCATTGGAGGAACACGTTGAACCCGCTGAAGAAGTGAACGCGGCCTGGCAACAACTGCGTACCGGCACCCATGGTGTGGAGCGCGACGGCCTTGCCGTGAATCCCTTGATGCAAACGCTGTGGGACCAGCAGCCGAACGTGAACGCGCTGTGCCCGGGCGGATCCGTAACAGGCTGCGTGGCCACCGCCATGGCGCAGATCATGAAATTCCACAACCACCCTGCGCAGGGTGCGGGTTTCCACTCCTACAATGCGCCGAACTATGGAACGCTTTCGGCCAATTTCGGCAGCACCACATACAATTGGACCAGCATGCCGAACACGGTCTCTGGTCCGAACAACGCCGTTGCCACCCTGATGTACCACTGTGGTGTGAGCGTGGACATGCAGTACAGTCCACAGGTGAGCAATGCCTATGTGATCTCCTCCCAAAGCCCCATCCAAGCGTGTGCGGAATATGCTTTCAAGACCTACTTCGGGTACAGCACCAATTTGCAGGGTCGGATCAGGGACAACTTCACGGAGCAGAACTGGATCAACATGCTGCGCGGCGAATTGGATGCAAGCCGGCCGGTCTTCTATGGTGGGTTCGGATCCGGTGGTGGCCATGCATTTGTTTGTGATGGGTATGATGACAGCAACTTCTTCCACTTCAACTGGGGGTGGGGAGGACAGGTGAACGGCTATTTCCAGGTCGGCGCGTTGAATCCGGGCTCCACCGGTACCGGCGGAGGCACGGGAGGTTACAACAGCGGCCAGGTCGCCATCACGGGCATTACACCGGCCACCGGTGGAGGTGGTGGAGGTACACAGACCAACACCATGGCGCTATACAACTTCGTGACCCCTTCTGCCACCACGCTGTACTACGGTCAGGGGTTCAGTGTCTCCACGAACATCGTGAACAATGGGAGCAACGGATTCAGTGGCGATTACGCGGCCGCCGTGTTCGATGGTGCGAGCAACTTTTACGGCTTCGTGCAGACGCTCACCGGCTATACGCTACCACCGGGCAATGCCTACAACAACAATTTGGTGTTCAGCACATCGGGGTTGTTCAGCATGGTGCCTGGCGTGTACAACATCGGCATCTTCTACAGGCCGACCGGTGGTGAGTGGGTGCTGGTATCGAACAATGGCAGTTATACCAACCTTCCACAGGTCACGGTGATCAACCCGAACGACATCGAACTCGCTGCGGCCATGACCGTCAGTCCGGGCAATTCGGTGACCCAGGGTGCGCAGATATCCGTGAATACGAACATCGTCAATGACGGCTTCACCAACTTCATCGGGCAGTACGGCGTGGCCATGTACAACCTGGATGGGTCATGGGCGCAGGACATCGGGGTGCTCAACGAGAACAACGGTCTGCCGCCAGGCTATTCCTACTTGTCGCCATTCCTCACTTTCGGGCCCGCCACCGTTACGGTGCCGCCGGGTACCTACCTCATCGCCACCCAACACAATCCGAACAACACAGGGTGGCAGCTCACGGGCTCCAGTTACTTCGCGAACCCGGTCTTTGTAACGGTCGTTGCCGCTGGGCTTTCACCGGATCAATATGAAGTGAACAACGCGGCCGGCCAGGCCTACACCTTGCCGGTGAACTTCTCCGGGAATACCGCCTCTACTGCCACCACCGGCTCCAACCTGCATACCGGCACGGACCAGGACTTCTACAAGGTGGTGCTGCCCGCGGGCAACAATTATGCGATCAGTGCCCGGATCCATGATTCGTACAACAGTGGCAACGGGAACAGCTATACCGTGGATGGTCTGTGGTCCTACAGCATGGATGGCAACACGTGGTCCGCGGTCTATGATGATGTGGGCCCGAGTGAGATCATCGTTTCCGGTGGAGGGACCGTTTACTTCCATGTGGCGCCCTATTTCGCTGGGGAAACGGGTTCCTACCTGCTTCAATTGAACATTACGCGCGGTGCTGATGTGGGTGTTGAGGAGAGCATCGCCACGGCAGCGATCAGCTGCTATCCGAATCCTGCGAACGATCGGATCACCATCGACCTCAACGCGTTCAGTGGTAAGTTGCTCCGGATCGAATTGTTCGACGCCCAGGGCCATCTGGTCGAGCAGCCTGCCATTACGCCTCGCACCGAGGGGGTCATGAACTTGGACCTGGCCCCTGTTCCACAAGGTGCGTACATGTTGCGTCTTGCCACGGACAAGGGCGTGCGCAACGAACGGATCATCATCACGCGATGAAGGCGCTGTTGATCGGAACGGTCGCGTTGCTCGCTACTGCGTGTTGCGGAAAGAAGGAAACGGCCGCATCGGGAGTGGTGTCCACCGGTGAAGAGGGCATGCCCGCGATGGCGGAAACCGGGCCACAAGTCCTGGTCTATTCGACGCGAGAGGACCATGCCCAGCACGTGCCTGTGATGCTTGAAGAGGATGGCAAGACCATCGCTTCGTACCCGCATCCGAGCGACCTGAAGACCGCCAATGGTCTTCCCGTGCCCACCGAACTCGGCAAGGGTTATTTGTTGGACAACCGGGGGATCGGCCGGAACGTGGCCTTCTTGGATATGAGCTACGCGGAGTACGCGGCGCTTTCAACAACCCCCACGCTTGCAGAATTGAACGATCACATTGTGGATCGTGAGCCTCTGTTGGAACTGTACAACTGCGGGCCACGTACCAAGTACACGGACATCGCAGCAGAATTGGCGAAGATCGTGGAAGCGGATGCGCTCGGCACGCGGTGCAAGAAGCTCAAGTAATGCGCTAGGCCATCCGCCGAGCGACCTCGTCCCAGTTCACCACATTCCACCAGTTGGCAACGTACTCGTTGCGCTTGTTCTGGTAGTGCAGGTAGTAGGCGTGTTCCCACACATCAAGGCCTAATAGGGGTGTTCCCTTGAAGTCGCTCACGTCCATCAACGGATTGTCCTGGTTCGGTGTGCTTCCGATCTCCAATTCACCGTTGCGAAGTACCAGCCATGCCCATCCGCTTCCGAATCGCTTCATGGCGGCTTCCGTGAATGCTTCCTTGAACGCATCAATGGAACCGAACCCGCCGTTGAGGGCATCCAGCACTTTGCCGGTCGGGCCGCCTGTGGCACTTGGGGTCATTACTTGCCAGAACATGTTGTGGTTCCAAACGCCCCCAACGTTGTTGCGAATGCCCGCGCTGTACGCTCCAATTGTAGCGATCAGTTCCGCCTCGGTCGCAGCCTTCACCCCTTCCTCGGCGATGGCCGCATTGGCCTTTTTCACATAGCCCGCATGGTGCTTGGTGTAATGGATCTCCATGGTCGACGCATCGATCGACGGCTCCAGTGCGGAGTAGGCGTAAGGCAGTGCGATCTGTTCCAGCACCATCGGTGTGCCGGGGCTTGTTGTGTCGTTGGGGGTCGTTTCACCCTCCGGAGCGGGTGAATTGCAAGCGGCACTGCTCAGAACAGGTCCGGCCACCAGTACTCCAGCGGCGGCCTTCAGTGAGTTCGAAAGGAATTGTTTTCTGTCCATGATGTTCGGTGCGAGGCGGTTAAAGGTAACCACACCGAACAAGGGGGGCGATTCAGGCGAAACTCACCAACAATTGGCCCTTTTCCACGGCCTTACCCTTTTCAGCGTGCAGCGTTGCCACCACCGCATCTCCGGGGGCTTTGATCATGTTCTCCATCTTCATGGCCTCCAACACCAGGATGGGGTCGTTCTTCTTGACCATATCTCCAGGTGCCACAAGGATGTTGAGCACCATGCCCGGCATAGGTGCTTTGATCTCACGCACCTTCCTCTCGGCCTTGTCCAGGCCAAGGGTCTTCATCATGCGGCTTTGCTCGTCCTGTAGGCGCACAGTGTAAGTTGAACCCCCGATCCGCAGGCGTACCGTGTTGTTCTCCCGGTCCTCCTTCAGCAGCAGCACACTGTGGCTTCGGCCATTCCGGATCAGATTGAAGGTGGACGGTCCGGTGCGGACCAGGTCAAGGGGAGCATCACCGGCAAAGGACCATGGGGCGGTCGGCGTGGCGCGTTCCAACTCCAATGCGCCTTCGGCGCTGTTGACGGTGGCAAAGAGTCTGGCCATGTTGCGAACGGTACCGGGCGAAGATAGCAGGGATGTCAGAGCAGGGTCTCCGCACTCTTCTCGTATCCTTCATCCACTTCCAACACGCTCTGTTTGGACGCAGCCACCGCCAACTCATCACAGAGCTCGTTCAAGGGGTGGCCGTTGTGCCCTTTGATCCAGCGGAAGTTGACGTCATGCTGACGGAATACCTTGAGGAACCGGCGCCATAGATCAGGGTTCTTGATCTTGGCGAATCCCTTCTTCTCCCACCCGAGCAACCATCCTTTTTCCACAGCATCCACCACATACTTGCTGTCGCTCACCACGGTCACCTGCAAGCCTGGCCGTTTCAAGGATTCAAGTGCCACGATGACCGCCAGAAGCTCCATGCGGTTGTTCGTCGTGAGCCGGAATCCTCCCCAGAGCTCCTTGCGGTACTTGCCGGCCTCCAGGACCGCTCCGAAACCGCCGGGTCCGGGATTGCCACTGGCCGCTCCGTCGGTATGAATGGTCACCTTCATTGCAGTGCGGTACCGGAAGGGAACAGGTATGTGATATTGCCGGCGAAGAGCTTCACGGAAATGGCCAGCAGGATGATGCCGAATGCTTTTTTGATCACGATCAACCCGACCCGCCCGAGCATGCGTTCGATGCGGTTGGTCAGCAGCAATACGAGGATCACCGGGATCATGTTGAGGATGATCGCCACCAGGATGTTCGGTCGATCGAATTCGGCCCGCAGGGAGAGCACGGTGGTGATCGTACCGGCACCAGCGATCACCGGGAAGGCCAGCGGCACGATACTGTAAACCTTGTTCTCCGTGGATGCCGCAGGAAGGCCTGGAGCGGAAAGGTCCTCGCGGAACAACCGCACGCCCAGTACCATTTCCAGCGCGATGAAGAAGAGGATGAGGGCGCCCGCCACGGCGAATGAGCGTACATCGATCCCGAGCACATCCAGGATCGTTTCGCCGAGATACAGGAAGGTGATCATGATCCCCATGCTCACCAGTGTGGCCCTTGCGGGGTAGATCTTCCCGGCTTTTTGCCGAACGTCCAGGATCAACGGGATGCCGCCCACGATGTCGATCACCGCGAAAAGGATGAGAAAGGCCTTGCCGATCTGCGCCAGGTCGAACATGCCGCGAAGTTCGCTCGAAAGTCCTGCAGAACTATCGGATGCGGGCCACGAGTTCTTCCACAACGCGCGGGTAATGCTCGTGCTCCAATCCGTGTATGCGTGCCGCGAGCGTTTCCGGCGTATCGGTCGCAAGTACGGGGCAGGTCACCTGAAGCAGCTGCTCACCCTCGTCATACCGTTCGTTCACATAGTGTATGGTGATGCCGCTCTGCGTCTCACCGGCCGCGATCACCGATTCGTGCACACGCATCCCGTACATGCCTGCACCACCGTGGTCGGGCAGCAATGCGGGGTGGATGTTCACGATCCGTTCCGGAAAGGCCAGCACCATTTCCGTTGGGATGAGCCGCAGGTAACCCGCCAGCACGACCAGATCCACCCGCTGCCCTCGCAGTTCACGCAGCAGGGTCCCATCACGAGAGGCCGCTCCATTGAACAGGTACAGAGGCACACCCAGGTCCCAGGCCCGCTGCACCACCCCGGCACCGGGTCGGTCACAACCGATCAGCGCGACCTCGGCATCCTGGTGCGCGCGGAAATGCTCCACCAACCGCTGGGCATTGGTACCACTTCCGGAAGCCAGGATCGCCATGCGGACCATGGTGCGAAGGTGAGAGATCGCTCGGGGATCGGAACGCAGTGCGATCTTCAACCCATGATGGTAGCAGGACCCGCCCCAATTCCCCTTGATTTCATTCGTTACGGAAATGCCGAGATGATCGATCGCGCCAGGGCCTTCCACGGCACCATGGCCCGCCGGCGCACGGTACGATCCTTCAGTCACGAGGCCGTGCCCTTCGAGGTGATCGCCGAGGTCGTGCGCACCGCGGCCACAGCACCGAGTGGAGCACACAAACAACCCTGGACCTTCTGCGTGGTGGGGGACGCGGCACTGAAGCTTGCCATCCGCGAGGCGGCGGAAGCAGAGGAACGCACCAACTATGGTGGGCGCATGAGCGATGAGTGGCTCGAGGACCTGAAGCCATTCGGGACCGACGCGAACAAGCCCTTTCTGGTGGAAGCGCCCTGGTTAGTGGTGGTCTTCAAGCGAGCGTTCGAATACATGCCCGATGGCTCGAAACGACAGAACTACTACGTGAACGAAAGTGTGGGCATCGCCACGGGCATGCTGCTGGCCGCCGCGCACCAAGCTGGTCTTGCCACGCTTACCCACACGCCCAGCCCGATGGATTTCCTGACCAGGCTGCTGGGCCGGCCCGCCAACGAACGTCCTTTCCTGCTCATCCCCATGGGCTTTCCGGCACAAGGGTGCCGGGTTCCGGATCTGCAGCGGAAGCCTTTGGAAGAGGTCCTGATACCCTTCCGGGGGACATAGGCTTGCGCGTATGGAAAATGTCTTTCCTTTGCACCCTGTTCAACCAACAACGCACGGACATGTCGGATATCAAGTCAAGGGTCATCGCCATCATCGTGGACAAGCTCGGGGTAGATCAGAGCGAGGTCACGCCAGAAGCGAGCTTTACCAACGACCTTGGCGCTGACAGCCTCGATACTGTCGAGCTCATCATGGAGTTCGAGAAGGAATTCAACATCGCCATCCCGGACGATCAAGCCGAGAAGATCCAGACCGTGGGTCAGGCGGTCGATTACGTCGAGAAGAACGCGAAGTAATTTTCGGCCATGGAGCTCAGACGTGTGGTCGTCACCGGTCTGGGCGCGCTCACTCCCCTCGGGAACACCCACAAGGAGTACTGGGAGGGCCTGGTGAGCGGCCGTAGCGGTGCTGCGCCCATTACTCGCTTCGATGCGAGCAAGTTCAAGACGCGCTTCGCGTGCGAAGTGAAGGGCTTCAACCCCGAGGATTTCATCGACCGCAAGGAAGCGCGGAAGATGGACCCCTACACGCAGTTCGCCGTGGTCTGCGCCGACGAGGCGATGAAGGACTCCGGGCTTGACCTGGAGAAGACCGACCGCGAACGCTTCGGGGTGATCTGGGGCAGTGGCATCGGGGGGCTCAAGACCTTTCAGGACGAGTGCATCAACTTCGGCAGGGGGGATGGTACTCCGCGCTTCAACCCGTTCTTCATCCCGAAGATGATCGCGGACAGCGCAGCCGGGCTGATCAGCATGCGGCACGTGCTGCGGGGGCCGAGCTACGTTACTGCCAGCGCCTGCGCCTCGAGCAACAACGCGATGATCGACGCCTTCAACTACATCCGGTTGGGCACCTGTGTCGCGGTGGTCACCGGTGGAAGCGAGGCTGCGGTGTATGAAGCAGGTGTGGGTGGGTTCAATGCCCTGCACGCCATGAGCACACGGAATGATGACCCCACAACGGCGTCGCGCCCTTACGATAAGGACCGTGATGGCTTCGTGCTTGGCGAAGGTGGCGCCGCGATCATCCTTGAGGACCTGGAACATGCGTTGGCACGTGGCGCACGCATCTATGCGGAAGTGATCGGGGGAGGAATGAGCAGTGATGCCTATCACATCACCGCGCCGCACCCCGAAGGACTTGGCGCAGAGCTGTGCATGAAGCATGCGCTGCGCGATGCCGGCATACAAGCCACGGAGATCGACTACATCAACACGCACGGTACCAGCACACCCATCGGTGACCCGCAGGAGGTGAAGGCGATCCAACGTCTTTTCAGCGAGCATGCCTACGCGCTGAACATCAGTTCCACCAAGAGCATGACGGGCCACCTGCTCGGAGGGGCCGGCGCGGTGGAAGGGTTGGCGGCCATCATGGCGGTGCATCAGGACATCGTGCCCCCCACGATCAATCATTTCACGGCCGACCCTGAACTCGACCCACGGTTGAACTTCACGTTCAACACGGCACAGAAGCGGACCGTGAACGTTGCGCTCAGCAACACCTTCGGGTTCGGTGGGCACAATACTTCGGTGGTCTTCCGCAAGTACCGGTAGTTCCCTTTGATCGCCAGCATCTTCAGCCGAGCCCGAAGCGTCGAGGAAAGACGTGTTCGGGCTTGGTGTCGGACCACGATCGGCATCACACCCGGCGACCTTCCGTTGTACCGGCAGGCGTTGCGGCACGTGAGCGCCGTTAGCGAGGACAGGCCGGACCTTCCGGACAATGAACGCCTGGAATTCCTTGGTGATGCCGTGCTCGACGCGATCATCGGCGGGCTGCTCTTCGAGACGTATCCGGACAAAGGAGAGGGGTTCCTCACCCGGATGAGGAGCAAATTGGTAAGCCGCACCCAATTGAATACGTTGGCCAGGCTCATCCAGATCGAACGTGTGATGGAGAGCAATGTGGCGCGCTCACACGAGTCGTCCGTACCGGGCAATGCGTTGGAGGCATTGATCGGGGCGATCTTCCTGGACAAAGGCTTCGAGCGAACGCGCAGAACGGTCGTGAAATTGATCCACACGCATTTCGACCTGAAGGAGCTGCAGAAAGAGGATCGCGATGGGAAGAGCCGGTTGCTGGAGTGGGGCCAGAAACGCCGGAAGCGCGTGGAGTTCGTGATCAAGGAGGAAGGGGGCAGGGGCAGGGGCAAGGTCTATCGAGCGGAAGTCCACATCAACGGAGAGGTCAGGGGTACGGGTCAGGGTGTGAGCAAAAAGACAGCGGAACAGGAGGCCGCCCAGAGCGCCTTCGGCAGCATGCGCTCGCGCAAACCGCCCCCCCCGCGCCACCGCCCCCCTGCGAACAATGGGATGCCGGAGGAGGGTGCCGTGCCGGAAGGTGCCTCGCCCAAGCGCCGCAGAAGGCGCCGTTAGGCAACACACGCTTCACACCGACCATGGGCCGATGGCTTGGGGCTGTGGCTACATTTGACCTCCTTTCACCGGCGACACCGCATGGCCAAATTCAAACTGGAGCTGGATCCCGACCCTGAGGTGACCATCATCGGGATCAGTTCACATGTGCATGATTACCGGTTGTGCTGGTCGATCAATCGGACCATGCACATCGCACTGGCACGGCGCAAAGTGGATATCGCGGATGGCGATGGAAAGGCGCGATACGCCGCCTTCGACCATGTGGACGACCCCACCAATGGCCGGGTCACCCTCGTGTCCAATCATGGCGAGGAAGGAAAGCTTCTTAAAGACCAGCGTCATGCGGATTACTTCCTTGTGGTGGACAACGAGCTCGCAGAACGCACCCCGGACCTCCTGGACCGCCTGCGCGGAGCGGAATTCGTGCTTACCGCCTTTCCACTGCCCTTCACACAACTGCGTGCGGGACACAAACTTCTCCTCTGACCCCACATGATCGATCCGAAGACCAAGATCGTTGCGACGATCGGCCCTGCATCCGCATCAAAGGATGTGTTGCGCGAAATGATGCTGAGCGGCCTGGACGTATGCCGGTTGAACTTCAGCCATGGGAGTTATTCGTTCTACACGGACCTCATCCGGACGATCCGTGAGCTCAACACAGAATTGGAATTGACCACCGCGATCCTTGCCGACCTGCAGGGGCCGAAGTTGAGGGTGGGGGAGATGGAGGACGGCCATGTCGATCTGGAGAACGGTTCGGAACTGGTGATCACCACCGAGCCGATCAAAGGTCGAAAGGGCATTGTAAGCACAAGCTACCTCCAGTTCCCGCAGGATGTGAAGCAGGGCGAGGCCGTGCTGCTCGATGATGGCAAGCTCCATCTGGAGGTGATCTCCACGGATGGGCGCACCAACGTGACCACGCGCGTGAAGCACGGCGGTCGTCTTACCGCGAACAAGGGGATAAACCTGCCCAACACGAAGATCAGCCTGCCGTGCCTGACCGAGAAGGACCGCGCCGACCTGGAGTTCGCACTGGACCACGAGGTGGATTGGGTCGGGCTCAGTTTCGTGCGGAACGCCCGGGACATCATCGAACTCAAGGGCATCATCCAGCAGCGGGAACGGCACGCCCGTGTGGTGGCCAAGATCGAGAAGCCCGAGGCATTGGCGGAGATCGATGAGATCATTCGGGAGTCCGACGCGCTCATGGTGGCACGCGGCGACCTTGGGGTGGAGATCCCGATGGAGAAGGTGCCCCTCGTCCAAAAGGACATCATCCGGCGATGCCTCGCCATGCACCGACCGGTGATCGTGGCCACCCAGATGATGGATAGCATGATCACCAGCATCACCCCGACCCGGGCCGAGGTGAACGACGTGGCCAACGCCGTACTGGACCATGCGGACGCCGTCATGCTGAGCGCCGAGACCAGCGTGGGCAAGTTCCCGGTGGAAGTGGTGAAGGCCATGAACAAGATCCTGCTGGAGATGGAGAAGAGCGAGCTCATGTACAACGTGGAGGAGCCAGGGCTGCAGGATCATGCACGCATGGTCACGGACACCATCTGTACGGCGAGTGTGCGCATGGCCGCCGCCATCGACATCAAGGCCATCGTGACCATGACGCACAGTGGCTACACCGCATTCAAGATCAGCAGCCTGCGCCCCAAGGCGCACATCTTCGCGTTCACGAGCAACAAGCGGATCCTGAACATGCTCAACCTGGTCTGGGGTGTTCGGGCGGAGTACTACGACAAGACCGTGAGCACCGACCATACCATCGCGGATATCAAGCACATCCTGCGCAGCAAGAGGTATGTGGCCAAGGGCGATCTCGTAGTGAACATCGCCAGTATGCCCATCGCTGAACAGGGGATGGCGAACATGATCAAGCTGAGCCCTGTGTGATGAACCCCTGATCGTGGAAACCCACGTGATCCACGGCGCCTCCACAGGGTGTGCCACGGCTACCTTGCCTGCATCGATATCATCACCGCAGGGCGATCACACCTTCCATCCCATTGCCCGGCGGCCAATGCCAGGGAATGAACGAACGCGATTGGGACGAAGTGGCGGAATATTTCGAAGCGGAGATCTTCAATGTTCCGGACAACGATACGAAAGGATTGATCCGCCATTGGGTGCAGCGACTGGCGGCACCCCGCGGTGCCGCGACCGATCTTGGGTGCGGTGTGGGGCGCACACTGCCTATGCTCGCGGAACATTTCGGTACCGTCTACGCCGTGGATGTGAGCAGCCGATGCCTGGCCATCGCCGCCGGATCCGCCGCCGACCATTCCAATGTGCAGTACGTGCATGCGGACCTTTCCGCGCAGGGCAACGCATATCCGGCCACTGACCTGGTATTGTGCATCAATACACTGCTCAACGCATCCCTTGAGGTGCGCGGGCCGCTTTTCGACCGCACATGCCGCAGTGTGAAGCGTGGCGGGCATCTTGTGCTCGTGGTGCCATCGCTCAACTCGGCACTGCTCACCGCGTACAGGCATCTGCAATGGAATCTGCGGGAAGGCATGGCACCGGCCGATGCCCAACGCGAAGCAGCCATGGAAGGAAGTGGCCTGGAGCACGGGATCGTACGGATCGATGGTGTACCGACCAAGCATTATCTGCGCGAGGAACTTGAGGTCCAACTGGCGGACCGGCATTTCGCCATCGAGACCCTCGAAAAACTCGAGTATCCCTGGACCACGGAATTCGCTGAACCACCGGACTGGATGAAGGCACCCTACCCGTGGGACTGGTTCGTGGTGGCCCGTCGTGTGCGCTGAAGGAGTGGCCCATACCTTGGGCTGCGATGAATGAACAGGATTGGGACGAGGTGGCGACCACGTTCGATGAGGCCATCTTGGATGTCACCGCGCACGATAGGCTGGGCCGGATCCGGAAATGCGTGCAGCGGTACGGGGGGAAAGGCCGCACGGCTGCGGATATCGGGTGCGGTGTCGGGCGCACATTGGACCTCATCGCCAACGATTTCTCAACAGTGTTCGCTACCGACATTTCACAGGAATGCCTCGGCATGGCGCACAAGGCCATGGCACATCACCACCACATCCAGTACATCCACAGCGATCTTGTGCAGCACCACGGGCTGCCGTATCCGGTGGATCTTGTCGTATGCATCAACGTAGTGCTTCACGCATCATTGGAGAAGCGTGAGGCCATGTTGCGGCACCTGTGCAATGGGGTGAAGGATGGTGGCCACCTGTTGCTCGTGGTACCGGCACTGGAAAGTGCCCTCTACGCGTCCCATCGGCTGGTGCGCCTCAATCGGCATAGCGGCATGTCACCGAAGACCGCTCAGCGCAAGGCCCTGCGTGAAATGTCGGACCTGGACCTGGGCATCGTGCTTGTGGATGGCGTACCCACGAAGCACCATCTCAAGGAAGAACTGCACGACCTGCTGTGCGCTGAAGGGCTGCAAGTGCGTTCAACCCAGAAGATCGAATACCCGTGGAGCTACGTGCTGGAAGCCCCCCCGGAGGAAATGGACGGCCCGACCCCCTGGAACTGGATCGTCGTGGCCGAGAAACCCGTTAAACGCCCTGGAGCACGTAATTCCAGAGCAGCAACGTGAGTAACGAGAGCGGTACTCCAACACCTACCATCATGTTCGCCAGCCTGGGTTTCAGGCCGTAGGATGAAGCAAGAACGGCTCCTGTGATCATCGGGGCCATGGCCGCTTCGATCAAGGAGATCCGGACCACCGGTCCTGAGCCATTGAGCACATGGATGTAGAGCAGGTAAAGGACCGCGGGCACCACCATCAATTTGAAGAAGAGCCCGAGGCCCAGAAAGCCCAGGTGCTTGCTGCGGCGATCGAAGCGCAGTTGCAGGCCGACCGCGATCAGCGCGATCGGGGTGACCGTGCTCCCGAGCCGCAGCAGGGCTCCACGAACGACCTTGTGTAGATGCATGTCGAATGCGTTCAGGAGCACCGCAAGGATGAAGGCGATGAATGGTGGGAACAACAGGATCTTGCGGGCCATGGACCCTGCACTGGGCCGTTCTCCGGCGTATACGTTGGCCACCACGATGCCCAAGGTGCTCAATACAACGAATGAGCCGGGCTGGTCCACCAACAGAGCAGTGGAAAGCCCCTGCTTGCCGAACAACGCCTCCACGACCGGGAACCCGACGAAGGAGGTATTGCCCAGCCCAGCCGTTAGAATGAGGCAGCCCACGAGCTTGTTCGACCACCCGAGCGCTTTTCCGAGCGTCGCGAACACGGCCCATGCCAGACCAAAGGAGATCCAGGCCACCCCGACAGGGAAGAGCAGCTCATAGCCCACTTCGATCTCCGGGATGTGATAGAGTGCAAGGGCCGGCAACGGTACGTACAACACGAATTGGTTCAGCGTGGTCGGTGCCGTGGGCGGAAAACTGCGCGAGCGTTGCAGCAGGACTCCGGCCACCAAGCAGATCAGGAGTAGGGTCAGACTTTCCATGGAGCGAGCGCAAAGGTGGGGTGAGGTGGGCGAAGAGCGGCCCGAACGGGTACATCCATTATGCGGCGCTCGTTGGTTGCAGCACGAGCTGGGATCAGCGCGCGATCGGACGTCCCAGAACAAGGTCCAAATAGAAACCGGGGCGCTTCAAGCGCTCGCGGAGGTCCAGGTCGTTGAACATGCTGCTGATCGTCTGCGCCAAGGCCGGGTTCTTCGTTGCCCGGTCCACCACGAAGTTGAACAGGCGAGGGTAATTGGCCATGTGCTGCAACCGGGTGCTGATCGCCACTTCCTTACCCAGGCGCTTCCATACCCGCTCGTCATAGGCCTGCATGGGCACAGCGCTGTCGGTGGCGATCCGTTGCGCGATGTGGTCCGCTGCATAGACCCCGCTGATCATTGCATGGCTGATGCCCTCTCCGGTGAATGGGTCGATCAGGTGACCGGCATCCCCGATCAGCATGTAGCCGGGCCCGCTCAGCCGCCTCCGTTCGCTGGCCAAGGGAAGCCCCATGCCCTGCACAGGTCCTTCTTGCTTCGCCTGTCCGAACCGATCCCGCAATTGCGGGTGCTCCGAGACAAGGTTCACCATCAAGGCCTTCAGGTCCACGCCACGTTTCTTCACCACATCGCTGCGCAGGCCCAGGCCCACATTGGCCCGGCCATTCGGCAACGGAAAGATCCAGAGGTAACCGGGCAATAGGTCCTTCAGGAAGATCAATTCGATGAAGCCATCGGCATCCAGTCCGTGCACATCCGAGTAGTACGCACGCACACCGGCAGCGTGGTGTTCCGGCTCCAATTGCAAGCCACCGACCTGCCGGGCAAATGTGGAGTTCGCTCCGGAAGCATCCAAGATATGATCGGCCTGGATCGCGGCCTCCGTGCCTTTCGCGGTGATGCGCCAGCCCTTTCCGACCCGCTCGAACTCCTTCGCGCTAGCGCCTTCCAGAATGGTGACCCCCGGTGTTCGCTTCACAGCATCGAAGAGCAATGCATCGAAGTCCAAGCGAGGTAGGATCGCGCCAGGGGCCTCCCCTTTTCCCGTTTCGCGTGAGAACGGGACCCGCAGCGCTCGCCCATTCGGGGCCACGAAGGTGACGCCCCAGCTGGGCATGCTTCCCACATGTTCCTTCACGGTGCGTGCGAGATCGGGGCTCAGCCGTTCCAAGGTGCGCATGACCTTGCCACTCAGCGCATCGCCGCATACCTTGTCCCTCGGAAAGGTCGCTTTCTCCAGCAACACAGCGGGAACACCATGCTTTGCAAGCTGCAAGGCCGCCGCACATCCTCCGGGGCCGCCACCAACGATGCAGACAGGGGTGTTCAACGACGAGCTCATCCCGTCACCGCGGCTCAGTTCCTGAAAGGAGCTGCGGAGAACTGGTCCAGGAACCGGACGTCATTCTCCCAGTACATCCGAAGGTCGGGCACGCGGTAGATGAGTTGTGCGATGCGCTCCACGCCCATGCCGAATGCGAAACCGCTGAACACTTCCGGGTCGATGCCGCAGTTCCCCAGCACCGCGGGATCCACCATGCCGCACCCCATGATCTCCACCCAGCCACTGTGCTTGCAAATGGAGCACCCCTCGCCTCCGCAGATGGTGCAGCTCATGTCCACCTCGGCACTGGGCTCCGTGAACGGGAAATAGCTGGGGCGCATGCGGATCCTTACGTCGGCACCGAACATGCTCTTGGCGAAATGGTCCAAGGTCCCTTTCAGGTCCGCGAAACTCACTCCCTTGTCGATGTACAAGCCTTCGACCTGATGGAACATGCAGTGCGCCCTTGCACTGATGGCTTCATTCCGATATACCCTGCCGGGAGAGATGGTCCTGATCGGCGGTGTGTTGCTCTCCATCATGCGCACCTGCACGCTGCTCGTATGGGTGCGCAGGGCCATGTCGTCGCCTTCCACGAAGAAGGTGTCCTGCATGTCGCGTGCAGGATGGTCCGGTGGGAAGTTCAGCGCACTGAAGTTGTGGCGGTCATCCTCCACTTCCGGCCCCTGGCTCACCGTGTAACCGGAGCGTGAGAAGATATCCACGATGCGCTGGCGCACCACGGTGATCGGATGAAGCGCCCCCACCATATCCGTTGCCGCCGGTGCGGTCAGGTCCAGGGCAGGCCCACTTCCTTCCACCACGGTGGTCGCGGCATTCCGCAATTCATCGATGCGTGCCTGTGCAGCCTGTTTCAATTGATTGAGCCGCTGGCCAAGGGCACGCTTCTCCTCTGCGGACACCTGTTTGAAGGCGTCGAACACCTCCGTGATGGAACCGTTCCTGCCAAGGAGCGAAACGCGCAACTTCTCCACTTCCTCAGCGGTACGTGCGCTGGCCTTGCCCAACTCCGCCTCAAGGGCGGCCACTCGTTCGATCAAGCTCATTTCAGTGAACGCATGTACATCAGAATGTCCGTTCGAGGCCGGTCCTGGCCATCGCACTCCACGGCCGCGATCGCGTTGAGCACATCGAAACCTTCGATCACCTGACCGAATACGGTATAGTTCCCGTCGAGATGTGGCGCGCCACCAAGCTCGGCATAGATCCGCTGCTGGGCTTCGGTGTAACGTACATCGATGCCGTTCCGCCTCGCACGATCGTTCACCAGCACCAGCTCGTCGGCAGCATAGGGTTTGCCCAGGACCAGGAAGAACCTGCTTCCATCGGACCGCTTCTCAGGGTTCACATCATCCGGTGCTCGCACGGCGGCCATCGCCCCCTTTCGGTGTATCGCTCCGGGCAGGATCTCCGCCTCCAAGGTGTAGCCCGCTTCGCTTTGTTCGGGTGTGGTCATGTGTTCTTCAGCCCGGCTCTTGGGATCCCCACCCTGCACCATGAGCCCCGGTACCACGCGGTCGAACAACAGCCCTTCATAATCCCCCTGTTCCACGTGCTTCAGGAAATTGTCCCTGTGGGCGGGTGTTTCATTGAACAATTCCACCACAATGTTGCCCTTGGTGGTCCGGATCTCCACCTGCGGGCGTTGGGCACAAGCGATCGAGGCAACCAGAAGCCCCCCCAGGAGGGTCATCATCAGTGTATGGCAACGTTGCCGTCGCATGGTGCCGTTCATTACATTTGACATCCTCCAAGGCCTTGGTGGACAAGGCGCTCAAAAGTAACCCAATGTCCCTTCCCATGTTCCCACGCGTTCTTACCAGCGCTTTCGTGGTCGTGATGCTGGCGATGACATTCGCATCCTGCAACAAGGAAAAGCCGACCAAGGTGATCATCACCGTGAAGATGCAGGACGGTGCCCCTGTGGCGGATGCAGCGGTGCGGTTGTTCGCCAACCCGACCTATCCGCTCGGTGACCCCACTCGTTTGAACAAGGAGACCACCACCGGCCGCAACGGGACCGCTGAATTCGATTACACGGATTTTTACGAGCAGGGCCAGTCAGGCTTCGCGGTGCTCGACATCCGGTGCACCAAGGATACATTGCTCGGTGAAGGGCTGGTGAAGATCCTTGAGGAGGAGACCAACGAGGAAACGGTGTTCCTGCTCCCGGCCCCGTAGACTATTCGTTCTCGAAGTAGGTCAGCACGGCCTCTTTCATGAGCCGTTCCTGTTCCGCTGCGGTAAGGGGCGGCAACGGTTCCGCACGTTCGAAATGGGGCCAGCCATCGGGATCCCTGCCAAGCTCCCGATAGTATCCGTAGGGAAGGAGCACCACACAGATCGCGATATGCATGAGGTTCACCTTCTCGTCCTTCTTGAAGGTGCGCGCGTGCTGTCCCAATTCCTGCACACCGATCAGGAACAGCACGGCGTTCAGGTCAAGGGTGCCCGCGTCGAACCGTGCTGAAAGGGTGTTGATCAGGTCGCGCCAGCGTTTCTCGAATGCCAGGTCCATCGGGAGCGCAAAGATGCGCCATGTCATTTTCACCAATTTCACGCGGTGATCGACGACCTCGCGAACAAATGAACTGGCTTGACCTGCTCGTGGCGGTGGTGGTTTCCTGGGCGGCCTTGAAAGGGTTCCTCCGTGGCTTCATCGTGGAACTCGCCTCGTTGGTGGCGATGGTGCTGGGCGTATGGGCCGGTTTTCATCTGGGCCAGGGTGTAGCAACAACCCTGGGCCTGGACCCGGGGAACACGGCGATCGCATTCCTGGTCACCTTCGTGCTGGTGGTGGTCGCCGTGCATTTGCTGGCCCGCGGGTTGACGGCCTTGGTGGATGTGGCTCAACTGGGCCTGCCGAACAAGCTGGCGGGTGCGGTGCTGGCCGTGCTGCGATCGGCCGTTCTCCTCAGCATCGCGCTCACGTTCGGGATGAAGTGGTCCGCAGGTGCACTGCCCAGCGCAGAGGTACGGGAGCGTTCCTGGTCATACGCACCACTGTCCGGGATTGCACCGATGGTCCTTCCTTTCCTGGAGGACACGCAATGGCTCAAGGAGGTAAAGGACGGATCGCAGGAAGTGCTGAGGCATGACCTTCCCTGATCCTTAAGGGCGCGGATCGGTCTCCTTGGTCCGTTCAAGGGCCGCTGAACGCCTCACTTGAAAGGAGAAATAGAGCATGCTCACCCCAGTGGCCGCGGCCACCACTGTCGTGAACAAACTGGTCCAGGGCAGGATCCCATTGCGATCCAGAATGAGGATGAGCGTGGCGGCCATGAAAAGCAACCGGAGGATCTCCAGTGGTATGGACCATTTCCGCGCCTGAAGTATGCCGCCCCAGCTGATGATCATCAGGAACAGGCCCATGATGAGCAACAGGCGATCCGTGAGCACCAATGGCATGGCCATGTCGATCGTGATGTACATGTACGCCAGACCGAGTACGACCTGGGCGACCAGGTATCCCGAAAGGTTCGTGAAAGGCTCGCTCCGGAATTTGTGCTGATCACTGAGCGTGTAGCCGAGCACGGCAGGTGCGGGTCCGGTGCGCAGGTCGGTGGGCCGCCATCCGGTGGGCATGAACCAGATGCGCACCTTGTCCCAATAACGCGCGGTATGCCATGCATCGCTGAAGAGCTGTTTCCAGTATTGGAAGTTGATGAAGATCGGGTCCCAGGTGCGCGGCGGGTGGGTGATGCCGTAACATACCTCTTCTTCCTCCTCCGCATAGCTGCCGAAGAGCTTGTCCCAAATGATGAGGAACTCGGAATAGTTCTTGTCGATGTATTGCGGATTGACACCATGGTGCACCCGGTGGTGGCTCGGGGAAACGAAGAGCTTCTCGAACCAGCCCATGCGCTTGATCAGGCGCGTATGGTGCCAATACGCCAGAAGCAGATGTATCGCAGCGACCCCGTACACCTGCTCCGGAGAGAAACCCACCAACACCAGTACCCAGTCGAAGAATAGGAACTGGAAGATCCGCTGGGTGAAGCTTGCACGGATGCCCACGGAAAGGTTCATTTCCTCGCTGCTATGGTGCGGCATGTGAGCGGCCCAGAAGATGTTGACGCGGTGGCCTGTTCTATGGAACCAGTAGAACACGAAGTCGGAAAGCACCAGCAGCCCAAGCATGGAATACCACGTGGTCGGCACCTGCCACGGGGCGAACTGATAAAGCCAGCCGTACCAGTGATACACGAAGAAGGCCACCGCAAGATTCACGCATTGGTTGCCGATCCCGGTACCGAGGTTGGTGATGGTGTCCTGGAACCCATACACGCCCTTTCCGGTGCGTACGCTGTACACGATCTCGAAAAGCAGCAGTACGATGACGACCGGTGCGATGAAGGCGTAAACGTTCATGGTCCGAAAGTTCCCGCCGGACTTCCGGCGACGCGATGCCTCAGGACCGTTTCACGCGTACGGCGTTCAACCCCTTGGGCCCGCGCTCGAGTTCGAAGGTCACCTTGTCGTTCTGACCCACCTCATCGATCATGCCGCTGATGTGCACGAAATAGCGCTCCTGTGTACCATCCTCATTGATGAACCCGAAACCCTTGGAGGTGTCGAAGAAATCGACCCTTCCCTGTTTGGTGGCCGGCTCATCGCTCTCCTCGCGCTTGGGAACACCAAGTTCGATCTCCTCGGCCGCGATCTCCTTGCGCTTGCTCGGGTCCGGCGGAGTATCGGTGATCATCCCGTTCTCATCGACATAGGCCAGCATGTTATCAAGACCACCTCCGCTGGCGTTGGCCCTGCGTTCTTCTTTGCGGGCCTGTTTCTCCTGTTGTTTCTGCTGGCGCTTCTTCTCCTTTTCGCGCTTGTTGAACGATGCCGATGATCTTGCCAATTGGGATGTAGTGTTCGTTTCGCCCGATCCGCAATGACCACACGGTCGGGAATGCCCTAAAGATAATGTTAACGAACGAACCGGCTCCCGATGCTGCCACTCATCGGTCCTGTATCGCGGCGATCCCCGGAAGGACCTTGCCCTCCAGATACTCGAGCATGGCACCTCCCCCCGTACTGACATACCCGATACGGTCGGCAAGCCCGAAACGGTTCACGGCAGCAACACTATCACCGCCGCCCACCAGTGAGAAAGCGCCCTTTTCCGTCGCCTCGGCCACAGCGTTCGCGATGGCAACGGTGCCCGCTTGGAACGGACCCATCTCGAACACGCCCATCGGTCCGTTCCAAAGGATGGTCCGGCTGCGCAGCACCGCTTCCCTGAAGGACTTGATGCTCTCCGGTCCGATGTCCAGTGCCATCCACCCATCCGGTACGGCATTCGCCGGGCACAGGTCGGTGTTGGCGGTCTCCGCGAAGGCATCGGCCACCACGGCATCGGTGGGTATGTGCAGGGAAACGTTGCGGTCCCGAGCTTTATCAACGACCCCACGCGCGATGTCCAGGAGATCCTCCTCGACCATGCTTGCTCCGGTATGCCCGCCCATCGCCCGCACGAAGGTGTTCGCCATGCCACCCCCGATGATCAGCTCATCGCAGATACCCAGGAGGTTCTCAAGCACCTCGATCTTGCTGCTCACCTTGCTGCCACCCACGATCGCGGTCATCGGCCGTTCGGGATTTCCCAGCACTTTCCCCACACTGTCGATCTCCGCCTGCAGCAGCGAGCCGAACAGCTTGTCCTGCGGGAAGAACTTCGCCACGATCGTGGTGCTCGCGTGTGCGCGATGCGCTGTGCCGAATGCGTCGTTCACGTAAACATCACCCAACCGTGCCAACTGTTCCGCGAATCCTTCATCGCCGGCCTCCTCCTCCGGGTGGAAGCGGAGGTTCTCCAACACAAGGACATCACCGGGCCTGAGTTCGGCGGCCTTCGTCCGTGCATCCTCGCCCACGCAATCCGTTGCGAAGCGCACCGGCATGCCAAGCAGGCCCGCAAGGTGTTCCGCCACCGGCCTGAGGCTCATGGTCGGCACCACCTTTCCCTTCGGCCGGCCCAGGTGGCTCATCAATATCGCACTTCCACCATTCTCCAGGATCCTCTTCACCGTTGGGACGATCGCCCTGGCGCGGGTGTCGTCGGTCACCCTCCCATCCGCATCCTGGGGAACGTTGAGGTCCACGCGGACCAGAGCCTTTTTTCCAGCGAAGGAGTACGTATCCATGGTGTGCATTCGGGAGGCTGTCGCGATGGTACGCTCGAGCGAAGGAGCGGCGAAATTATACCACCCGAGCAGGCCGTCGGTTGGTTTCCTTTGCACTCGTGTTGTTCTCCCGGATCATCGGCCACGCCACACTGAAGGCCAAACTCATCGGCAACATCCGTGAGGGACGAGTGGCGCATGCCCAGCTTTTCATCGGCCCGCGGGGCAGCGGTAACCTGCCTCTGGCAATGGCCTATGCCCGATACCTCCTGTGTGAGCGGCCCGATGCCGCGGATGCTTGCGGTACGTGCCCCGCCTGCCTGCAGATGGCGAAACTGGAGCATCCGGACCTGCACCTCACCTTCCCAGTGTTCCTGAACGAAAAGGTGAAGACCTGCGATCCGTTCGTGGCCGACTGGCGCAGGGTGGTGCTCGCGGAACCGTACCTCGACCTGGACCTCTGGCGGGATCAGCTGGAAAGCGAGAACAAGCAACTTCGCATGGGGGTGGACATTGCACACGAGATCCAGCGCAAACTCAGCCTGAGGTCCTTTGCAGGTGGCTACAAGGTGATGCTGATCTGGCTGCCGGAATTGATGGATGCCGCCGCGGCGAACAAATTGCTCAAGGCGCTGGAAGAGCCGGAACCGAATACCGTCTTCCTCTTGGTAAGCTCCGATCCGGAACGCATGCTCACCACGATCCTGAGCCGGGCCCAGTTGGTGAAGGTGCCTGCCTTGCGGCCCGGTGAGCTTGTGAACGCCTTGCAGGAACGCACCCCGGACCTGGGTGAAGAGGAGGCCATGGCGCTGGCCCTGCGCAGCGAAGGCGATCTGTTGGAGGCGGTGGACCTGGCCAGCAAGGGAGAAGAGGAGCTCTTCGTGTTCTTCAGGGACTGGTTGCGCGCGTGTTATGGGAAACAGGTGGCCGAGGCCACGGATTTCTCCGAGGCGTTCCAGAAGATGGGCCGGGAGAAACAGAAGTCGTTGATGCGCTACGGTCTTTACATCATCCGCCAGTGTGTGCTGCAATGGCAGTCCGTTCCCGAGTTGGTGCGCGCCTATGGCCAGGAGCAGGAGTTCGTGGAGAAGTTCAGCGGCCTTCTCACGGACCGGAACGCGGATGGGATCCGTGCTGAACTGGAGACCGCCCACATGCATGTTGAACGGAATGCGAACCCCAAGGTGCTATTCATGGACCTGAGCTACCGGATGATGGGCCTGTTGCGCAACGGGCGCTAAGGGTCAAGGATCCTCGCCGCCCCACCTATCTTCGCACCGTTCCCGCCCCAGGCGTGGGAACGGAACAAGGCAGATGGCGTGTACAGGGTGCAGCAGCGGGGCCGACGGGAAACCGGCCGGATGCAAGAGCAATGGATATTGCAGCAGCAGTGGGTGCAACAAGCTGGGTGTCTTCGACTGGCTCACCGGCATGCCCATTCCCGGCGGACAGCAGCCCTTTGATGGGGTCGAAGTGCGCTTCAAGAACACGCGCAAGGCCTTCTACCGGAACACTACCGGACTGCAACTGACACCCGGTGACCTGGTCGTGGTGGATGCCGCACCAGGGCACGACGTGGGCATGGTGAGCCTGACCGGTGAGCTGGTGCGGGCCCAAATGGAACGGAAGAAGGTGAGTGGTGAGACCTATGACCTTCGGAAGGTCCTGCGCATCGCCGTTCAAGAGGACATCGATCGGTGGCACGGGGCGCGGAAACTGGAGGACGGAACGATGTTCGCCAGCCGGACAATGGTGCGCGAGGCCGGCCTCGACATGAAGGTGACCGATGTCGAGTATCAAGGTGACGGGACAAAGGCCATCATCTACTACACCGCCGAGGAACGGATCGACTTCAGGGGGATCGTGCGTACCATGAGCGATCGGTTCAAGGTGCGTGTGGAGATGAAGCAGATCGGTTCGAGGCAGGAGGCGGGTCGCATCGGGGGTATCGGCAGTTGTGGCAGGGAGCTGTGTTGCAGCACCTGGCTCACGGACTTCCGCAGTGTCACCACGAGTGCCGCGCGGTACCAACAACTCGCACTGAACCCCCAGAAACTGGCGGGCCAGTGCGGTAAGTTGAAATGCTGCCTCAACTACGAGCTGGACATGTACATCGAGGCGATCAAGAGCTATCCCTCGCAGAATGCGAAACTCAAGACCAAGCAGGGTGTGGGTGTGCACATGAAGACGGACATCTTCACCGCGAAGATGTTCTACGGCTTCAAGCGTCCCGGTGAACCCTTCATCTCGGTGGGATTCCCGGTCGATGCGGTGCGTGATATCCTAGCACAGAACAAGGAGGGCATCGAGCCTGAGGTGGACCTGACCGCGGTCGACGAACCGGGGGAAAAGGTGAAGACACCCGATTATGAGAATGTCGTTGGACAGGATGATCTGACGCGTTTCGATCGGGTCATCAAGAGCGGTCGCAAACGCTCCAAGGGAAAGGGTGAACGCCGGGGCGAAGCGAAAGGGCAGCGTGCTCGCTCGAACGACCGCGTGCAGGGAGCTGGGAAGCCCGCAGGTGACAAGGGTCCGGAACGCACACCCAGGCCCGATGGGGCGCAAGGAGAGCGCGGCCGGCGCGGAGGCCGCAACAGAGGACGCGGCCGCAAGGGAGGAGGTGACCGGCAAGGCGGAGGGGGGAACAAACCCGCTCAACCACCCACGGCGTGAAGATCCCTGCGCGCATCTTTTTCTTTTCGCTGCTCCTGCTCACCGGGTGTTCTGAGGGAGTGGTCTATCAGCAGGACGTGGCCGTTCCCGAGGGCATCTGGCAACGGTCCTTCACCCCGGAATTCACATTCGACATCGCAGATACCGTGGGTCGCTACGATGTATTCATCGATCTGCGCCATACCGGGGATTACGCGTATAGTGATCTGTATCTGTTCGTACACCTGCAAGGCCCGGGAGGACGCGAGCTGCGCGATACCGTTCAATGCCTGTTGGCGGATCCAATGGGCAAGTGGTACGGCAAGGGCGTCGGATTCCTAGTGGCCGATCGCTACCAGGCCGATGTCCTGTACAAGCTGCGCAATAGATTCCCTGCTGCCGGACGTTATTCCATTCGCCTCGAGCAGGCCATGCGCACCGAAGGGCTGGAGGGGGTGATCGATGTGGGTGTCAGCGTTGAACGCTCGAAGAACAACGGTCGATGAGTACCAGGACGAGAACGAACAAGCCCGGTCGGAAATGGCTCAGGCTTTGGTGGCTGCTTCTCCTATCACCGGTGGTGGGCCTGCTGGTCATGCTCTTCATCGCCGCGAAAAGCGACCTGCCCAGTACCGCGGACCTGGAGAATCCGCGCAGTGATCTGGCCACCGCCATCCTGTTCAATGACGGCACGCAGATGGGCCAGTATTACCGGGAGAACCGGATCCCGGTGGATTATGACCGGATCAGCCCGAACGTTGTGAACGCCTTGATCGCCACCGAGGATGAACGGTTCAGGGACCACAGTGGCGTGGATGTGCGCGGCACCATGCGCGCAGCTGTCTTCCTCGGCAAGCGCGGCGGTGCCAGCACGCTCACGCAACAGCTCGCCAAAATGCTCTTCACGGACCGTTCGGCCAGCTTCATCAAGCGCACCTTCCAGAAGTTCCAGGAGTGGATCATCAGTGCACAACTCGAGCGGCAGTACACCAAGGACGAGATCATCGCGATGTACCTCAACCGCTTCGATTGGATCAACCAGGCGGTGGGTATCCACAGCGCGGCGCGCGTCTATTTCAACACGACACCCGATTCGCTCAAGGTGGAGGAGGCCGCCCTGCTGGTGGGCATGTGCAAGAACCCCGCACTGTTCAACCCCCTGCGCCGGCCGGATACCACGCTCACACGGCGCATGGTCGTCCTGGACCAGATGCGTCGCAACGGGTTCCTGACCACGCCACAGTATGACTCACTGAAGGTGCTGCCGCTCGGCCTCGACTTCCAGCGGATCGACCACACCGAAGGACCGGCCCCATACTTCCGGGAGGAGTTGCGCGCGAAACTGGAGAAGCTGCTCGGGGAGAAGGATGAACAGGGCAGGTACCGGATCGCCAAGGCGGATGGCAGCCGCTACGACATCTACACGGACGGTCTGAAGGTGTACACCACCCTGGACCGCCGCATGCAGCAATATGGCGAGTATGCAGTGGCGGAGCATCTGGGCAAGGAGTTGCAACGGGACCTGTGGAAGGACATCGGCAAGAAGAAGAACAGACCGTTCGATTTTCGTGTGAGCGAGAAGGAGGTAGCGGGCATCCTGAATACCGCGATGAAGCGGAGTGCGCGCTACAAGATCCTGACCGGCAAGCAATGCGGCAATTGCGAACGCCCGGCCCGGTACATCGAGGAAGTGATGCACGAGGGCAGCATGCATTTCCACTGCAAGCCGGACATGGGCGGTTGCGACACGTATTGGCCGGTGGTGAAAGAGGATCGGATCCCGGTCATCTTCGACACGCCTGTGCCGATGCGTGTATTCAGTTGGCATGGTGAGCTGGATACCGTGATGAGCCCGATGGATTCCATCCGGTACTACAAGAGCTTCCTGCAAAGTGGCCTGCTCAGCATGGATCCGCACACGGGGTTCGTGAAGGCCTGGGTCGGAGGCATCGACTTCAAGCACTTCCAGTACGACCATGTGGAACAGGCGCGACGGCAGGTAGGATCCACCTTCAAGCCCTTCGTGTACGCCACGGCGATCCGCGAAGGCATGGAACCCTGTCGCGAACTGCCCAACCAGAAAGTGTGTTTCGACATGCCCGAAGGCCAGCCCGACTGGTGCCCGGAGAACAGCGATGGCGCATACGGAGGCATGGTCACCGTGCAGTATGCGCTGGCCAATTCCATGAATACCGTCACGGCATGGCTCATGAAGCAATACGGACCCCAAGCCGTTACGGTGCTGGCCCGGCACATGGGCGTCAAAAGTCCCCTTGAGCCGGTTCCGTCTTTGTGCCTTGGTGTGGCCGACCTCACGCTGATGGAGATGACCGGAGCCTTCTCCAGCTTCGCGAACAAAGGCGTGTACATCGAGCCGATCATATTCACACGCATCGAGGACAACAACGGGAATGCCATCTTCGACGTGACCCCGCACACCTACGAAGCCCTGGACGAGCGCACTTCCTACGTGATGCTGGACATGCTGAAAGGCGTGACGGACGGCGCCTACAACCCAAGTACGGGCAAGGTCGTGGGTACCGGCTTGCGCCTGCGCACCAGCTGGGGCGACCGTCAGAAGTACGCGAACATCAAGTTCCCCACTGCCGGCAAGACCGGGACCACTCAGAACAACAGCGATGGCTGGTTCATCGGGATCACACCGGACCTGGTGACCGGCGTGTGGACCGGCGCCGAGGACCGCAGCGTTCGCTTCAGTAGCACGGACAAAGGGCAGGGGGCGAACATGGCCCTGCCGATCTATGGCTACTATATGAACAAGGTCTACGCCGACCCGACGATCGAGATCAGCACCGGTGATTTCGAGAAACCGCCCGGCGAGTTGGGCGTGGAGACCGATTGCCGGAAGAAGGCTCCGCCCGGCGGCGCGAACGGAACGCCGAATTGGGGCACGTGATCACCTAGGGCATGCGCAGCTTCAGGTTGTTCGCTGAACGGGAGGACGCGGAACGATTCATCGAAGGATTGTTGCAGGGTGGCTTCCACCCGGAGTTGCGTACTACAGGACAGGTCTTTGATGTGACCTTCACAGCAGGCGTGGAGCGGGAGACCCATGTCATGCTTCCGGTGGAGGAATTCGTAAAGGCCGAAGTATGGCTCGAACAACAGACAACCGCGTCCCATGGTGACATGCCACCGGACCATTACCTGACCGGCTTCACCGATGTGGAACTGCGAGAAGTGGTGCGCGATGCGGATGCATGGGCCCCGCACGACCGTGCATGGGCGAGAACATTGCTCAAGAAGCGTGGACGATCGATCGACGATGATGAGGTGAGCAGGATCCGTGCGGAGCGCTTGGAGGATCTGCGGCGTCCGGAAAAGGCCGGTACGGGCATGTTGCTCGCCGCCATTCTGATGGTACTGTTCGGAGGCTTCGTGGGGATCGTGATCGGTTGGAGCATGCGTTATGCCCGAAAGACCTTGCCGGATGGCGGTCGCATGTTCCGGTATACCGAGGCGGACCGGCGCACGGGCACCTACATCATGATCGCGGGTTCTTTCCTTTTGGTGGCCACGTTCATGCTGCTCTTTGGACAAGGACACAGGTGATCCTTCATGTTGCGCTTGGTGCGCGCCTTACATTCGCGCTGGACCAAGAAGTACAGCATGAACAAGGTTGTGGCCAACGCGGATGAGGCGCTCAAGGGGATCAAGAATGATATGACCTTGATGGTCGGCGGCTTCGGGCTTTGTGGCATTCCGGAGAACAGCATCGCGGGGCTCGTGAGGACCGGTGTTACAGGGCTCACATGCATCAGCAACAATGCCGGTGTGGATGATTTCGGTCTCGGTCTATTGCTGCGCACCAAGCAGATCCGAAAAATGATCAGCAGTTACGTGGGGGAGAACGCGGAGTTCGAGCGGCAGATGTTGAGCGGTGAACTGAACGTGGAACTCATACCCCAGGGCACCCTGGCGGAGCGCTGCCGAGCCGGTGGCGCAGGCATACCTGCCTTCTTTACCCCTGCAGGCTATGGCACCGAAGTGGCCGAAGGCAAGGAGACCCGCGAATTCAACGGGAAGATGCACGTATTGGAACACTGGTTACGTGCGGACTTCGCATTGGTGAAAGCATGGAAAGGGGACCGTTTCGGCAACCTTGTGTACAAGCGTACGGCCCGCAATTTCAACCCCGTAATGGCGATGGCGGGCAAGATCACCGTGGCCGAGGTGGAACACTTGGTGGAACCGGGCGAGCTGGATCCGGACGAGATCCACACGCCGGGCATATTCGTGCAGCGCATCTTCCAGGGCACGGACCACGAGAAGCGGATCGAGCAGCGGACCGTGCGGAAGCGTTGATTTGCTCAACACCTTCCGTGTGATCGTGCAAGCCTACCACTCCCTGCGATCGATACGTGCGGAGCGACTCGTTTATGCATTGCTCGTACTGGCCCTTTTCGCTTTGGTGCTGGTGCGGGCTGTTTCCGTACCCTTCGTCCACGACGAGGCGCGGACCTTCTTCCTCTACATCCAAAGTGATGAGATGTTGCCTTTCCACGCCACGTGGGATGCAGCGAATCACCTGCTGTTGACCTTGATCACATGGCCTTTGTACAAGCTGTTCGGAATGGCACCATGGGTGCTCCGTGGGTTCAGTTGTGCCTCTTTTCTACTGTATGCCTGGTATGTCCATCGGTGTGGTCGTTGGATCGCATCGCCCACCATACGTTGGTGCCTTTGGGCGGCCTTGTTGATGACCCCTTTCGTACTGGAGTTCTTCAGCCTGTTCCGTGGCTACGGGCCATCGCTTGCGTTCATGATGATGGGTGTTCATCAAGGTGTCGAATTCCTGCGGACCGATCGCACGGCGCACTGGTCGGCTTGCCTGGTCGGTTTCGCACTGGCGGCCTATTGCAACTTGTCCATGCTCGTCCTCTGGGCGGCGGTGTTGGGCGGCCTGTTGGTTCTTGCTGTGCGGCCCAAGGGAAGGTATAAGCTGATGCGCCTATTGCTGTGGCTCCTCCTCGGTGTTGTTCCATTGATCCATGCAGCGACCTACGCAGCAGGGCTGGCCTCGCGTGATCTGTTGTATGCTGGATCGGACCGCGGCCTGTTCAACGGGACATTGGCGTCCTTGGGACACTTCGTGCTCGGGTGTTCGGAGCCGGTCTGCCTCTGGTCCGTCGCGCTCTTGTTCGTGGCAACGATCGCCACAGCTTGTTGGTCCGTGCGCCGAAAGCGGTGGTCCACATTGCGCTCTCCGCTCATAGTGCTCACTGCGCTTTTACTCGCAGAATTGATGGGCAGGACCGCGATGAACATCACATTCCATGTGCTGTTCCCTACGGATCGTGCGGCGATGCATCTGATCCCCTTGTACCTGCTCGCGCTGGGCTGCGCCATGGACCAATGGGCACAACGGAACAACTGGTTCCGGTTCGCTGCATTGTCTGTGCTGTACTTCCCACTCCGGACCGCATTTGCCATGGACCCCCAGGTGACCACGTTATGGCCGGAACAATCCATCGCGCCTCCGATCATCGAAGAGATCGCCCGGCGCAACGCGAAAAGTGAACGACCGCTATCATTGGCCACCACGGAATTCACCGCTACAGCGCTCGCGTATGAGGCCATGTGGCGCGGGCTGGATATTCCGTTGGCCCAGAACGCCCCGAGTGGTTCGCAGAACGACCTTATCCTGATCGATACCAAGGATGCAGCTGCGTTTCCCGATCACAGACCGGCAACACGGTCGCACGGTCGCCTGCAGCTGTTGGAGCGTAGTGAACCGACCGTCCTTGAGCAGGTATTCGACACGGCGTTCACCGAAAAAGGAACCGCATTCGTTACGCTATGGACCACGACCAATGAACTCTTGCAGCAGGGCCCCGTCTTGGTGGAGATAGATGCCTTGCTCAGCAGTCCTGCCTCCCCGTTCGATGCCCAATTGACCTTCGAGGTGAAGGATACTATGGAGCACCATGCGTACTATGATGGCGTGCAACTGAACGAGCTTCGGAGGTCCTGGGCCGGCGATCGCCTCCACCTCGTGCGCTGGGTGCCCGGCCCGCTGGAAGGCCAGTTGAAATTCAGTCTCTACGTCTGGGATCGGAAAGGTGCTGGCGTTAGCGTGGACGATTGCCGAATTAGGATATGGCGCCCGGTGATCGTTGCACCGGTACCTAGGTCCGACAGCAGCCAAGCGGACCAATGAACCATGGAACCGGCAAGGCCTTCACGGCTTAACGGCCTACATTTGAAACCCAGTGATAACGGCTTTGCACTCGTGTGAGTGCTGGGGCTCGAACCGAAAGAAGAAATGGCACTCGACAAGCAACAGATGGCCAAGCGTATCGCGCAGGAGCTGAAGGACGGATACTACGTGAACCTCGGGATCGGCATACCCACGCTGGTGGCCAATTACATTCCGGAGGGCATGAACGTGGTGCTGCAAAGTGAGAACGGCTTGTTGGGCATGGGTCCGTTCCCTTTTGAAGGGGAAGAGGATGCCGACTTGATAAATGCCGGTAAACAGACCGTGACCTTGTTGCCCGGCAGCAGCATCTTCGATAGTTCCACAAGCTTCGCAATGATCCGCGGCCAACACGTACAGCTCACCGTGCTCGGTGCCATGGAGGTAGCGGACAATGGCGACATCGCGAACTGGAAGATCCCCGGCAAAATGGTGAAGGGCATGGGCGGCGCCATGGACCTGGTGGCGAGTGCGGACAACATCATCGTGTGTATGATGCACACCAACAAAGCAGGTGAGAGCAAGTTGTTGAAGAAGTGCTCCCTGCCGTTGACCGGTGTGGGCTGTGTGAAGAAGATCGTAAGCGACCTAGGGGTGTTCGATGTCACGCCCGATGGTTTCAAACTTCTTGAGCGCGCGCCGGGGGTCACCGTGGAGGAGATAAAGGCCAGGACCGAAGGGCGTCTCGTGATCGAGGGTGAGGTACCGGAGATCGTGGTATGACCCTTCGCGGGCTCTACGCCGACCGGACCGTGCGGACCTGGGCGTTCATCGGAGCGTTCATCGTTTGCTGTGGCGTTTACGAATACGGGCGCATCCTGAACCTCAGGCCACAACCGCATCACCTCATGCGGCAATGTGACTGCCTCGGGCCGACCTACAATTATTTCATCGGAGATGCGAACCTGTTCCGCCCATGGATGTGCAACCTGCACGCGGACGGGGACACAAGCGGCGAGAGCGCCGGGGAGTTTCCGCTGATCTATTGGTCCATGGGTATGCTTTGGCGCGTGATCGGCCAAAGTGAGTTCGCATATCGTCTTTTCGGGGTTCTGCTTCATTTGTTCGGCTCTCTGGCACTGTTCAGAATGGCCACACGGATACTTCGGTCCACCTTTTGGGCAGGATGGATCACGCTTATCTTCTTCACATCCCCGACCATTGTCTACTTCGCCATCTCTTTCCTTCCGGATGTGCCCGCATTGGACCTGGTGTTGATCGGTTGGTGGTCCATTCAGCGTTATGTCGACGAAAGAAGTGCCAAATGGCTCTGGTCGGGGGCGTTCTTGATGGGCCTTGGCGCTATGCTCAAGGTTACCGCAGGAATGAGTGTTCTGGCACTCTTTGCCGTGCTGTTGACCGAGGGGCTCCTACCCAGGAAGTGGCTTCCGGTATGGCGCGTATTCCCGCGGAGAATGTTGGCTTGGGCCGCGCTTATGGGAGCCGCGCTCATGGTATTCGCATGGTACGCATATGCCGCGCATTACAATGCGGCGCACAATGCTCCGTACACCCCGAACAGCATCTGGCCGGTCTGGGAGATGACCGGGTCCGAGATCGATCGTGCCGTACGTTTCGCCTCCACCGTTCTTGTCCATGAGCTACTGCCGATACCTATGTGGGGTTTGCTGCTGTTCTTTCTGGTCGTTCTGATCAGGCACACTCGTCGGTTGCCAATACAGTTGGTGGTGTTGAACGGGGCATTGCTGGTCGGTCTTGTTCTATTCGTGATAGGCTGGTTCCAAGCACTGAACAACCATGACTATTACTTCATCAACCCGCTCATCGTTCCGATAGCGCTTTCCGTTTCCATGCTCTGGTACTTTGTTCATCACCACGGAGCATGGATGAACAGCGCTCTGACAAGGGTCCTTGCGATGGCGGTGCTCGTGTACTGTGTGTTGTACGCCGCGATCGACATTGACCTTAGAACGCACAACGGCGATCACGTACGTTCCGAGAATGCACTGTTCTCAAAAGCGCAATTACAGCATTGGGAGGATAACCAGTATTGGGAGATGCGACCCATCCTAGGAGTAACGCCGACCCTGCGCGGACTGGGGATCCGACCGGAGGACAGGGTCATCGTACTTACCGATCACTCGTGGCAGAACGCACTCTACTTGATGGGTCACCGCGGGTGGAATGATTTCACCATGTACTTCAATGACAGTGCGGCATTTGAGCATTGCCTTCGGAACAATGCCAGCTACCTCATCATCAATGACCCCGTATGGTCGGAAAGACCGTACGTTCAGCCCTACCTGGCACATCCGATCGGTCGATACGAAGAGGTGAGGATCTTCGATCTAAGGCCCCTGCTTGCCAGAGCAAAGCAGTGATGACCGGGGATCTATCTTCGCCGCCCGCCCATGGTGCCCATTCGAACGCTCTCCATCATCATTCCCGCCTACAACGAGGAGCGGACCATACACCTCATCCTGGACAAAGTGCGGGACGTTGTGTTGTGCAATGGGATCCAGAAGGAGGTGCTGATCGTGAATGATGGCTCCTCCGATGGCACCGCGGCCGCTGTTGAGCGGTACATCAGCGCCAATTCCGCCATGGGCATCCGGTTCATTGAGCAGCCGCGCAACATGGGCAAGGGCGCGGCCATACATCGCGGGATCGCGGAGGCGACCGGCGAGTTCCTGCTGGTGCAGGATGCCGACCTGGAATACGATCCACGCGAATACAATGACCTGTTGAAACCGGTGGTGGAGGGGGTTGCGGATGTGGTCTTTGGGTCACGCTTCATGGGGCACCACCCGCACCGCATCCTTTTCTTCTGGCACAGCATCGGCAACAAATTCCTGACACAGCTCTCCAACGCGTTCAACAACCTGAACCTGACGGACATGGAGACCTGTTACAAATTGATCCGTAGCGACATCGCCAAAGGCCTTGCGTTGAAGGAACGTCGATTCGGGTTCGAGCCGGAGGTGACTGCCAAGCTCGCACGCGTCAAGGGCATCCGGATCTACGAGGTCGGCATCAGCTACTATGGCCGTACCTATGCCGAAGGCAAGAAGATCGGCTGGAAGGATGGGTTCCGGGCCATCTGGTGCATCGTGAAGTACGGCGTTGGCTGAACTAGCCGATCAAGGCGGTCCTCCAAACGACGAGCAGCTTCTCCCAGGTCCACTCCGGACCCTCCCACGGCCAATGGTACAGGTAGGTCATGCGGATGTTCAACACGATGAGCACGGCAAGCACTCCAATGCACAGCACCTTCACCAGGATCCGTTGACGCATGACGTGCTGCATTCCGATCGCCAGTGGAATGGATAGCAGGGCGTACAATTCGATGAACCCCCGGTGCCCGAACCCGCCACCGAGCCACCAGGACCACCAGCTTGCGTAGGTATACCACGTCAGTGCGAGGACGACGAGCAGCAACCGCATTCCCATGATCTTCCGTGCGGCACCATACAGCAGGATCGCCGTGGTGATGAGCATGATCGGGGTGTAGACCCACCAGCCATTCTGGTGGCTCACCAGCACGTCGAGCAGATGTGGGTCGGTCCAATTGAAGGACTCGTCCTTTTTTCCATAGGTGAAGACCAGAAGGCTGCCGGTAACGGCCTTCCAATAAATGAGTTGGGGAGTGATCAGGAGCGCGGCACCCGCAACACCTGCGACGGTGGCCTTCGGGTATCGCTTGAGCCAATTCCAACGCAGCTCGAGAGCCTCTCGTATCGGTGATCCGTAGAGCAAAGGGAACAGAAGCGCAACGGCATTCAGCTGTCTCACCAACACCAGTAGGCCGGCGCATATGAAGAGAGCGAATAGCCGATCGGCACTTGGTCGTTCCAGCATGCGCACCGTCAGGTAGTGCATCCAGGCGAACAGAAAGAACGAGTACACGTGCGACATGCCCGGTTCCATGACCGTGTAGAAGTAGAGGTTGGACGCCCCGAACAGGATCAGCGGGACCACGATCGCGACCCGCACAGGGAAGCGCCTTCTCAACGCATGGAACAGCAAATGACCGCCTGCGGCCAGGTAGAACGCCGAACCGATGAATTGACCGTAGTAGAACGATGCGGAATAACCGGTGACCGGTTGCCCGAGCATTGCTGCAATGCCGGCGGTGGCATAGAAGAACGGGGCCATGAGGTAAGCGACCCCGATCGTGAACATGCAAAGATGATTGCCGTTCTCCAAGGTGTGTGCCCACGGAAGTTCAAGCCACTCATGCGTGCCCAATGTCGCGGCCAGATACTGGTAGTATCCCCACGGGTCGGAGCGATGGGTGAGCATGGTATCGATCCGGTAGTGGTTGGCATGGATCCCTGCGGCCAATGCGATCAGGAAAAGGAGCACGGCGATCAGCCATGGATACCGCTCCAGGAAAAGTCGTTTCAGTGCAATTGCCATCCGTCAACGCGACCGTATCGATCCGCGTAGCGAAGAACGCCATCTTTGGCGGATCATGATGCCGGCAGGTGGTCGTTTCCTGAGCGGGTGGTGGGTCGCCTGGGCTGCATTGGCCGTGGTCGTCCGTTTGCTGTCAGAGGGTATCCTTGAGGGAGGGGACGGCATCATGCACTATCAGATCGCCCGTTTCTCCTGGGTCCATCCCGAGCTGTTCCTCGATCATTGGGGCAAGCCGCTCTTCACCCTGTTCGCGTCGCCATTCGCGCAATTGGGCCACTGGGGCATGGTGGTGTTCAATGCCTTGTGCATGGTCGCCACCGCGTGGGCGGCCGATCGTATCCTGCAGCATTCCGGTCGGTTCGCGCAATGGGCCTATGCCCCTGCATTGCTGATGGTGCCTGTCTACGGCACCATGGTCCTTGCAGGCATGACAGAGGTGTTCTTCGGCATGCTCACCATGTTGGTGATCCTGGCCTTGTTCACGGAGCGGTACCGAACAGCACTCATCGTCGCCTCGTTCATGCCGTTCTCAAGGCCGGAGTACATCGCTTTCGTCCCCTTCGTCGTCCTATGGGTCATCTACCGGCGGCAGTGGCGCTCCTTGCCCTATGTGTTCGTCGGCCATGTTCTTTACGCTGTGATCGGAGGGATCGTGTTGCAGGATCCGTTGTGGGCGATCCACAACGACCCCTACACCGGAGCGAGTGCGATCTACGGAAGCGGTGATCCATTCCACTTCACCGGCCACATCCAGAGAATTTTCGGTGCACCGACCGTGTGGCTCTTGGCATTCGCATTGGTTGCAGGCAGCTGGTCGTGGTGGCGTGAGGCCCGATCGCGACGGACATTGGAACTACTGGTGGTCGTGGCCTTCCTGCCGAGCCTGGCCATCCTCGTCCTCCACTCGGTCCTTTGGTGGAAGGGATGGAAAGGTTCGCTTGGACTGCATCGCGTTCTGGCGACGACCGCACCAATGGTCGTGCTTTGTGCGCTGTGGCCTGTCGGGTGGCTCGTGCACAACCTCCTGAAGGATCGGAACCTGCGCATTGCCGTGGAAGTACTCGCGTTGTGTGGGGTCGTTCTTCTCGGTGCGCTCGCCTTCATCGCGGAGCGGCCCATCCCGGTGGAAGAGGATCAATACCAGCGCTTCCTTGCTGACGTCGGGGCCCGGGTGAAGGCATTGAGGCCCCGGTACGATCGTGTGATCTATTATCATCCGCAAGTGGGGTTCCATGCGGAGATGGATCCATTCGATACATCGACCACCGCGCTGTACTGGCAGCCGGATCGTGATCGTCCTTCGCTCGGATTAAGGTCCTCGGACCTGCTGGTCTGGGATGCTCACGTGGGGCCCAACGAAGGTGCCACGCCGCTTGAATTGCTCACCTCCCGCCCGGACCTGGAACTCGTCGAACTCATGGTGCCGAATGCGCGCATGGAAGTGCTTGGAGGTCACGTTTTCGAGGTGTATATGTTCCGGGCAGGCACCAATGAAGGGCGTTTCGCGGAGCGCCGGGTATACGGGCCTCAAGCAGGTCTTGCGGTGCCACTCGAGCACCGGACGGACGTGGAACTGAAGGGCGGTAACGTGTGCTTCCCCAAGGACGAGTTCCCGTTCGAGATCTTCGGCATTCCATGTGACACCATCGGACTACTCTTTGCCGAGGTGATCGTGAGCGGCGATTTCATGACCGATGAAGCAGGTGCCAGGGTGCATTGCGTCATGACAGAACATGACCTCACGGGGCAGCTTGATTACTGGTCCCACGACCTTTCACCAGGGCCGTTCGAGATCACGTATCGCATACCGCCGCGTTCAGCCGATGTGACGAACAAGCTCCACTTCTGGAATGAAGGGGGGGCTCCCTTCTGCATCGACTCCCTGATGATCTCCGTACGCAAGCACCTGCGTCCCTCCTAACTCACTTGGGCACGAAGACGTCCAGTTTCAGGTCGTCGATGAGAACGGGTGTGGCCGTGCGGTGCCACACGTAGCAGATCAACCGGTCGTGAACATCCCGTGCCGGTGGTGGTATGCACTCCAATTCCACCTTCGTCCACGTTCCGTTCACGGCAGGGTCGGGTGAGCGTGTGGTATAGCCATAAGACCCCTCCTCGCGCTCCATCGTGAAGACGAGACAGGGCAACTCACCTTCATACCCCGGAGGCAGCAGGATGTCGACCGACGCCTTCACACGCAGGTGGTCCTTGTCCGTGAGCGCAGCATACGAGTTCCGAATGCTCGGGGAGAACTGTACGTCGCCATCCAGCCGATAGACCTGGCCGTGCCGTATGGTGTCCATCACGTAATGATCAGGGTGGTCCAGGTCCACCTCCTCGAAATCATACATGCCGATATTCAGGCGGGTGTATCGCTCCGGGTCCGGGAAGGAGTAGTGCTCATCGAATGGACGGTCGACGCTCTTGAGCCAGGCTGCGCCTTCGGGCACGGATGTCCTGCCGAAGATCGCCATGTAGTAAGCTTTCGTCGTGCGGTACGGGTCCAGTATCCCATGGTGGTGCTGCCAGGTCTGGAACAGGTTGAGGCCGATGCATGCGAACTGCAGACCGAACAGGCCCACCGCAATGCCTTTCTTGCCGCGCACCAGCGCCTCGATGCAGTACCCGAGCGGGATCGCAAGCAGCGGGTACAACGTGATCATCGGGCGCACGCTGAAGCTGGCACCATACCACCACTCGCTCCAACTGCTGATGATCCAGAAGGACAACAGCACGGAGATCACAAGCACCGGGAACACCTCCGGCCGTCGCTTGCGCAAAAAGAAGTACCCTGCCAACGCGAATGCCATGACCGGCGTGTACAACAACCACCCCTTCTTGAAACTGAACAGGATCGATGCCACGTGGGGTGACCATAGGTCCAGCCCGACACCGGGGTTCTTATAGCTATCGAAGATCGGACTGCCCGTAGCGAGATACCAATAGGTCAACTGAGGCAACATCACCAGTAGCCCGATGCCTATGGCCATGAAGACCTGGTTGCGCTGCCGGACGACCAACGCCCACTTGTGTTTCCACGAGGAACTGTCGTAGACCCCCCACAGCATGGGGATCGATATGGCGAGCACCTCGCTAGGCTTCACCAGCGTGAGCAAGGCCAATGAAACAGCGATCCAGGTCATGTGCTTCATGCGTTCGGTACGGTGCCATTCAATGGTGTTCCATACCAATACCGCCATCAACATGAACAGGAAATTCGCCGTTTCAAGGTTCTTCACCGTCATGAAATGGAACCAGTTGGTGCCCATCGCCACGACGATGATCACCCACGCCGAAACGCCATCACTGAAAAAGCTCAGCAGGATCCGCCGCAGGTGCACCAGCCCCAGCCAGGTGTACAAAAGGCAGCCAAGGACCATGGTCACCTGATACGTTGGTCCGAAACCATCCATGGGCTGCCCGGTGATCCAGGCCAGCAGGTGAGCGAGCAGGAAGAACGGAGCATAGAGGATGGCCATCCCCATCAGGAAGAAATACATCGGGCTTCCATCCGGCGCCTGGGTGATCTGGTACAGCGTTCCGGTGATCTCCGGCCGGTCGGTCAACAGGTCCTTGATCCAGCTGATATCCCGAAGCATCGGGTCGCCGTGCACGAAGGTGGCGGGCAGGTGGATGTAGTATCCGAAGACATCCCACGCCAGCTCGTTGCTCCCCATGTGCGTGGCGCGGTACAGTACCACCAGCGCGAAGACCAGGAGGATGGCCGGTCGTGACCGACCGAGGGTCCAGGAGCGTTGAATGGAGGCCATGCAGGGGGTGCAGGCCTCAAAGAAAGGGCACACCGCCGACCTACACCACCGCGATGTTCGCTTCACCCACCAAGGGCCGACCGGTGAGGCGCAGGTACAACTGTGCGGTGGCCACGACATCCTTCCTGCAATAGGCTGCGACCCGCTCCAGGTCCCTGTCCTCGTAGTAGACCCGGGCCACATCCGCGCCGGTGATGTCGTCCTTCGGGGTGGGGATGCCCAGGATGTGCGTGAGCAGCGCCAATGAGGTGTATGCCTTGCGATCCCCGAAGCTCCAGAGATTCATGGTGTCCTGATGACCCACCTCCCAGGGCTTGAGCCCAGCGATGTCGAGCAATCCGGGAAGTGCGATGCCATTGACCACGCATCGCCGTGCGATCCATGGGAAGTCGAACTCCTTGCCGTTGTGACCACACAGCCAGTGCTCGTCCGTGTTGTAATGCCGATCAAGGAGGTCCACGAAGCGGCGCAGGACATCAGCCTCGTCATCGCCCTGGAAAGAGGTGACGCGCAAGGCCAGGCCGTTCATGGAGTTGTGAAGGCTTCCCACGCCGATGCAGATGATCTTACCGAACTCGGCAAGGATCCCTGCCTTTTCCGCGTAGAGCTCCTCCGCCGTTCGACCGGTGCGTTCCTGGTCGAACCGGGTCTTGTGTGCGAACAGTTCGGCCGTGCGGGGATCCAGCGCGGTCCAGTTGGCCACTTGTGGCACGGTCTCGATATCCAGGAAGAGGACCTTCGTGAGGTCACGAACGTGGTCGGGGCGCATCGGGGTTGGCGTGTCTGTTCATCCTGATCCATCGTGGATGGCCACGAGGCCCCACATTGCTTTGGACCGTTCACGTCCGAAGGGTCACTCGATCATCACTCCGCGTTCACCCATGAGCGGCACGGTGGTGAAGTTGTCCGCATCGATGCTGCCCGCAAGGAAGATGTACTTCTTATCGTACAAGGTCTTGTTGCGATAGAAGCTCAACCAATACTGGTTGGTCAACGGGAAGACGTCCTCGACGATGCGTTCGATCCGCGCCCAGCTTTTCGGTCCCAGCGTTTCGAGGTGGTGGCGCATCTCGCTCGTGCGGCGCGTTTCACCGTCTATCTCGCCATAGCCGCGCGAGCTTACCAGCACATTCTCCAGCGGGTGGCCGGTGTTGTTCACCAGATACACATGCCAAGCGACCCCACCTTCTTCATCGGTGCCTGGCACCACGGCCATCGCAACCCCTTCCACCTTCGGTTCTTCGATGTCCTTCAGCATGCCCTCAACTCCTGCTTCACCATGCAAAGATCGTGTAATGGCCGGCCCTTCAGCGCGCCGCCAATTCCCGCGCGATCGCGATCCATTTGTACACATCGGTGGGGTGGCCCACTTCGTTCACTTCCTCACGCTTCATGCCTGTGCGCACGAAGACCAGGTCCTCATGCGGTATCACGACCACATACTCACCATGGAAGCCACGGCAGTAATGGATGGGGTGCCCATCAAGCTCCGCCAGCCACCAGAAGTATCCGTAGCGATCATTGGGCTTACCGTGGTCGCTCAGCGCGGCCGGGGTGATCGAGGCCTGCCAGTAGTCGAGCGGCAGGATCCGCTGGCCTTGCCACATGCCGCTGTCCAGGTACAGCTGCCCGATGCGGCCGAAGTCCCGTGCGGTGGCATACAGACAGCAGAAGGCCTTGAAATCCCCATCCTCTGTGTCCTTGCCCCAATATGCATCGTGTTCGCAGCCGAGAGGCTCCCAGATCTTATCGCGCACCAAAGCATCCAATGGCTTGCCATAGGCGGCCTCCAGCACCTCGGCCATGATCTGTGTACTGCCGCTGATGTAGTCGAACTCCTTCCCCGGTTCCTCACGACATGGTTGCATGAGGCTCAACTCCCGGACATTGGAACCGTAGTAACCCTTGGCGTTGTCGCTGAACGGGTTCGCGCCACTTTCGCTCCAGTCCAGCCCGGTGCTCATGGTGAGCAGGTTCCACAGGGTGATCGTCGTATAGCAACCCTCCTTGTATTCGGGCAGGAAGTCGCTCACCGGCTGCTGCACGTCCCTGATCCTCCCTTCACCGATCGCGATGCCCGTAAGCACACTGATGTAGCTCTTGGCCACGCTGAAACTGTTCGCCACGCTGTCCGCATCCCAGCCGTTCCAATACTGCTCGAAGATCAGGCTGTCGTGTTGGAACACCGCGAAACCAACGGAGTACAGGTCCTTGAGCTCCTTTTCCTGTTCGGGCCTTAGCGTGAGCCTGCCGTACCGCTCGCTCCGTGGCCATGGTCGTGTTGCATTGGCGGGTATGGTGGCGTAAGGGAAGAAGTCCCGGTCGTCGATCTCCGGCGAGCTGCGACCGATGAGGTAGGTGTACCGAACACCACGGACCAGGTGATCATTACCGGTGGCATAGGCCAGCGCGATGAGCACTCCGATGAATATGGCGACCCGGACGAGGAGGCGGAATAGGAAGCGCATGGGGTGGTATTGGGCCGAAGGTAGCGCTGAGGCCCTACCCTGTCACCAATTCCACATCGAACAGGTCGGCGAGCTCGACCTTCAATCGGTCCTTCACCGCCGTCATGTCCAGCAGCCCGCCCAACTCCTTCGCCATGCAGGTCACCCCCTTGTCCGCGATACCGCAAGGAACGATGTTCCCGAAGTAGTCCAGGTCGGTATTCACGTTGAAGGCGAAACCATGCATGGTGACCCACCGGCTCGCCCGGATGCCGAAGGCGCAGATCTTGCGCGCCTTGAACGGGTCGTTCGCGTCGAGCCATACGCCCGTAAGGCCATCGATGCGACCGGCCTTGATGTTGTAAGCCTCCAGGGTACCGATCACGGCCTCTTCCAAGGTGCGCAGGAAACGGTGGATGTCCGTGAAATGGTGGTCCAGATCGAAGATCGGATAACCCACGATCTGCCCCGGACCGTGGTAGGTGATATCCCCACCGCGATCGATCGGAAAGAACTGCACCCCTTTCTCGCGCAATCCCGCTTCGTTCAATAACAGGTGGCTTTGTTTTCCGCTTTTGCCCAGTGTATACACGTGCGGATGCTCACAGAAAAGCAGGTGGTCCTTCGTTGCCACCTGTTGATCCTCAGGCAGTTTACGGTTCTCGATCTTGCGGTCGATGGTCCGTTGGAAGAGTTCGGTCTGAAACGACCAGGCCGCCTCATAATCCATAAGGCCCAGGTCTTGGAAGTGTACTTGCCGCACGGTGCAAAGTTCGGCACAGAAGCCATCAGCGGTCGAAAGGTGCTTGAAGTCGGCATTCGGCACGGTCCGCTGGGCGGCCGATCGCACCAAACGCCTACATTTGCGGTCCGCTTGTCGGGAGGGGGGTACCCATGGACCCATTGCAGGAACATACCATCGCGTTCACCGGCCTGAAGGAAGGCCTGCACGCCTTCACGTTCGAGCTGGGCCGCGAGTTCTTTGATGCTGCTGGTGAGGAGGAGTTCGAGGGCGGGGCCGTGCATGTGGAGGTCGCTTTGGACAAGCACAGCACCATGCTGGTGGCCAACATACACGTGGATGGCCCGGTGAACGTGCGTTGCGACCATTGCAACGAACCCATGGAACTCGTCCTGAAAGGAGACCAGCGACAGATCTTCAAACTGACCGATGAGGAGGACCTGGACGACGATGAGCTTGTCGCGCTTGGTTCGAATGCGCACGACGTGAACCTCACGCATTACATCTACGAATGCCTCCGGCTGTCGCTACCGGCGCGCCACGTCCATGCACCCGGGCTATGCGATCCGGAGGTGGAACGGGTGCTTGGTGAACTGACCGTGGAGCATGAACCTCTACCCGACCCGCGTTGGGAAGTGCTTGATAAACTGAAGAAACAGCAGCCCTGAGCTGCAATGCCGTACGACCATGCCAAATCCGAAACGTCGACACTCGAAGACCCGTACCGCCACCCGCCGTACGCACCAGAAAGCCGGGGTCCCCACCCTGAGCAAGGACCCGAACAGTGGTGAAGTGCACCTGCGTCACCGCGCCTACAAAGTGGGGGATGACCTCTACTACAACGGCAAGGTCCTCGTAAGTGGTTCCGATACGGCCGAGTAACAGCCTGCCACTGAGCGTGCACCACCAGAGCCTCCCACAATGAGGATCGGCGTGGACATCATGGGCAGCGATCATGGCCCACGGGTGCCCATCCGTGGTGCTGTGCTCGCAGCGCGCGAACTGCCGCACGAGGTGCGCCTTGTGCTCATAGGCGACCCTGCAAGCATAGCGGAAGGACTTGCCGCCGAGGGTGCCGACCCCGGCCGCTTCGATATCGTGCCGAGCAAGGACGATATCACCATGAGCGACAACCCCACGAAAGCCCTGCAGGCCAAGCCGCAGAGCAGCATCACCGTCGGGTTCCACTTGTTGAAGGAAGGGAAGCTCGATGCCTTTGCCAGCACCGGGAATACCGGCGCCATGCTGGTGGGCAGCATCTTTTTCATCAAACCCATTCCGGGGGTCATCCGCCCATGCATTCCCACACTTGTTCCCAAGGAAGGAGGTGGTGTCGGTATCTTGTTGGACGTTGGTGCCAACGCTGATTGCAAACCGGATGTGCTGGCCCAGTTCGGGCTCCTCGGCTCGCTGCTCGCTGAACATGTCTACCACATCGCCACACCGCGCGTGGCCCTGCTCAACATCGGTGAAGAGGAGAAGAAGGGCGATCTGTTGAGACAGGCGACCTTTGAACTGATGAAGGACAATGGTCAGTATCATTTCACGGGCAATGTGGAAGGGCGGGACCTCTTCAACGACAAGGCCCATGTGATGGTCTGCGATGGATTCACCGGGAATGTCGTGCTCAAGGTGATCGAAGGTTTCCATGACCTGCTGGAGGACCACGGCGTCAGGGATCCGTTCCTGCAGCGGTTCAATTATGAGAACTACGGCGGCCTCCCGATACTGGGTGTCAATGGGAATGTGATCATTGGCCATGGCATCAGCAACGATGTGGCCATCAAGAGCATGGTGATGGCCACACGCGACCTGGTCGAAAGCAAACTGAACGAGCGGATCCGAGAAGCCCTCCGATGAACAGTCCCAACGCAGCGATCACCGCAGTGCACGGGTACGTCCCGGACTTCAAGCTGAGCAATACCGTGCTCGAAGGCATGGTGGAGACCAGTGACGCGTGGATCACGGAACGCACCGGCATCAAGGAGCGGCGGATCCTGACGGGGAAGGAGCAGGGCCTCAGCACCATGGCGATCGAGGCCGTGAACGGGTTGCTGAAGAAGCGTGGCATCGGTGCGGATGAGATCGACCTGATGATCGTTGCTACGGTTACACCCGATCGCGTATTCCCGGCCACGGCGAACATCATTTGCGATGCCGTAGGGGCGAAGAATGCCTGGGGCTTCGATCTCATGGCCGCATGCAGCGGGTTCCTTTACGCGCTCACCACCGGCGCGCAGTTCATTCAAAGCGGCACCCACAAGAAGGTCGTGGTCGTCGGTGGTGATAAGATGAGCAGCATCATCGATTATGAGGACCGCACCACGTGCATCATCTTCGGTGATGGTTGCGGGGCGGTGCTCCTGGAGCCCACCAACGAGGACCTCGGCCTGAAGGACAGCATCCTGCGGAGCGATGGCAGTGGCTGCAAGCACCTGCACCAAAAGGCTGGGGGATCCTGGCGGCCCGCCTCGGAGCGCACGGTCGAGGCGCGCGATCACTATGTGTACCAGGAGGGCAAGGCCGTTTTCAAGTTCGCAGTGACGAACATGGCCGATGTGAGCGCCGAGATCATGGAGCGCAATGGCCTGAAAAGCGAGGACATCGCCTGGCTGGTGCCGCACCAGGCGAACAAGCGGATCATCGATGCCACCTCCAGCCGAATGGGCCTCGATGATTCCAAGGTGATGGTGAACATCGAGAAGTACGGCAACACCACCTCAGGCACCATTCCCCTGTGCCTGTGGGAGTGGGAATCACGGCTCAAGAAAGGAGATAACATCATCCTCGCGGCGTTCGGTGGCGGCTTCACCTGGGGTGCCATCTGGATCAAATGGGCCTACGGGGCCTGAGCGACCTACTTTTCTACCTTCGTCCGGCATGCCGGGTAAACCAGAGCAAGTACCAATGAACCTATCGCAGATCCAGGACCTGATCAAGTTCGTGGCCAAGAGTGGCGTAAGTGAGGTGGAGATCGAGCAGAAGGATTTCAAGATCACCATCAAGACCCCTGCGGGAAAGAAAGAGGTACAGGTGATCACAGCCCCTGCACCGGCCTACGCGGCACCGCCGCCCGCCCCCGCTCCTGCAGCTTCCGCCCCCCCTCCGCCTCCCGCGGCGACCCCTGCACCGGCCGCTGATGCGAAGTACATCACCATCAAGGCACCGATGATCGGGACCTTCTACCGCGCACCGGGGCCTGGCAAGCCGATCTTCGTGAACGTGGGCGACGAAGTGAAGCCCGGCAAGACGATCTGCATCATCGAGGCCATGAAGCTTTTCAATGAGATCGAAAGCGAAGTGAGTGGTAAGATCGTGAAGGTGCTGGTGGACGACGCCAAACCGGTGGAGTACGATCAGCCCTTGTTCCTGGTCGATCCCTCGTAGTGCATTCACCACAGAGGCACGGAGCGCACAGGGGAATGCTTGATCGGCACACGAGCGATCCACACGACTCCAAAGACCTCTTGGTACTGTTCTTCTCTGTGTCGTCCCTGCCTCTGTGGTGAACCAGTCCAGAAGCCAACCATGTTCAAGAAGATCCTCATAGCCAACCGCGGTGAGATCGCACTGCGCGTGATCCGCACCTGCCGAGAAATGGGCATCAAGACGGTGGCCGTGTACAGCACCGCCGACAAGGAAAGCCTGCATGTGCGGTTCGCCGATGAGGCTGTTTGCATCGGCCCGCCCATCAGCAAGGAAAGCTACCTCAACATGCCCCGGATCATCGCGGCAGCGGAGATCACCAACGCCGATGCGATCCATCCGGGCTATGGCTTCCTGAGCGAGAACGCCAAGTTCAGCAAGCTTTGCCAGCAGCACGGGATCAAATTCATCGGGGCACTGCCGGAGCAGATCGAAGCGATGGGCGACAAGGCCACCGCCAAGAGCACGATGATCGCCGCCGGTGTGCCCTGCGTGCCCGGTACCGAGGGGCTTGTCACGGACCTTGCCGTGGCCAAGAAGGAGGCCAAGCGCATCGGCTATCCGGTCATTCTCAAGGCGACCGCTGGCGGCGGGGGCAAGGGGATGCGCCTGGTGTGGAAGGAGGAGGAGTTCGATGATGCCTTTGAGAAGGCCAGCCAGGAGGCCGGTGCCGCCTTCGGGAACGCCGGGATGTACATGGAGAAGTACATCCTGGAGCCGCGCCACATCGAGATCCAGATCGCGGGTGACCAGTACGGTACCTTCTGCCACATGAGCGAGCGCGACTGCTCCATCCAACGCCGGCATCAGAAACTCGTGGAGGAGACCCCCAGTCCCTTCATGACAAAGACCCTGCGCAAGAAGATGGGTGAAGCCGCGATCAAGGCCGCCGCCAGCGTGAAGTATGAAGGGGTCGGCACGGTGGAATTCCTCGTGGACAAGGACCGGAACTTCTACTTCATGGAGATGAACACCCGGATCCAGGTGGAGCATACCATCACCGAGGAAGTGATCGATTACGACCTGATCCGGGAGCAGATCAAGATCGCAGCGGGCATTCCGATCAGTGGCCTCAACTACGAGCCCACGCGCCACAGCATCCAGTGCCGGATCAATGCAGAGGATCCCTTCAACGGGTTCCGGCCCAACCCGGGCAAGATCACCAGTTACCACAGTCCGGGCGGCCACGGCGTTCGGGTGGATACACACGTGTACGCCGGCTATACCATTCCGCCGAACTACGACAGCATGATCGGTAAACTGATCGTGAGCGCGCAGACCCGCGAAGAGGCCATCACCAAGATGGAACGCGCACTGAGCGAATACGTGATCGAGGGCATACACACGACCATCCCGTTCCACATGCAACTGTTACAGAACGAACAGTTCCGCAAGGGCGTCTTCACCACCAAGTTCCTCGAGGACTTCGAGTTGAAGAAGCCTTAGGGTGCCGTGATCCGGGTGGCGGTCAGTGCAGGATCCCGATACTGGAATACGATACCACGGGTGCTGCCCTGTGCCCGCATCAATTCGTTGCAACGGCCCATCGTATCCACACGGAAAAGGGTGCGTTGCGCGTACCACTGGACCTGAGGTTCCGGTGTGAAGCCCAAGGTGAAGACCATTTCCTGCGGATCGGCGGTCGAGGCGATCGTGGTGCCGAGTTCCTTTTCCAGCGCATAGCGCCCCGCGTCGCTACCTGGCAGTGGATTGATGCGATAGAAATACAGGACACCTGCCATGCAGACCGCGGCCACGGAAACCCCACGCCAGGGCATGCGCAGTGGTCGGAGTCCGATCGCGGCGATGCCACACAACAACGGGCCCGCCTTCAGCACCGCGAAGTCGTGATCGGCATATTGCAGCAGGAAAGCGTGATCCATGAGCACCGGAGCGCCGGACAGGACGATGAATGTGCCGAGCGCCACTCCTGATGCATCGGATCGTCCGCGTCGACCTGCAATGCGGCGGATCGACAACGCGCCCAGGAGCAGGAACAAGGGCAGGTAGCCCAGCCGATAATTCGTGATCAAGCGCAGCAGGTGTGCAGGGATGCCTGCTTCCACACCGAATGAGCCGCGCTCCGCAAAGCGACCTTGGAAATAGGCCAGTAGCGCGCTAAGGTCGATGATGCGTGTGTAGCGCCATGCGGTAAGCGCCAAAGCGAGGATGGCGACAACCGTCGCTGAACCTGCCAGTATGAGCCATCGCCTGTCAAGGTCCCGACGCCAGGAATGCAGCGCCATACCGACCCCCGTGACCGTTGCGAAAACGCCAAGCCAGCTGGTATACACGGCAAGGAACAACGTGGTCGTGAAGAGGATCGAAAGGCGACCGTCGTGCACGTCTTTTCGATGGAACAGGCGCATGGCCACTACCAGGTGCATGAGCCAAGGCACCTGAACGAACATGTCGCTCATGTACACATTGCCGTGGAACCACAGTGGTGCCGGCATGAACAGGTACAGCATTGCTGCCAGCACCGGTGCGGAGGGATCTCCGGGCACGGCTTCCTGCAAGGCCAGAAGCAGGCATAGGGCCGCGATGAAATGGAAGAAAAGGTTGAACACCTGGAGGCCAAGTGCATCGGGAGGTCGGCCCACTGCCTTGAACATGGCGTAAGGAAGATCATACGCGAGCGGTGGGTGTGAGAAATAGTACATCACCCCATCATGCACAGCCGGGTTCGTGGTGTAGCCTTCGGGGATTCGGTCCGCCGGGTCCGTGAACGAAATGACAGGATTGCCCTGATGCGCAAGGAATCCATCCGCGTACCAGTTGTGAAGGATGATGAGCGCCACGGCGGTGCAGTACTCGTGGTGTGCGCTCAACGGCCTGCCCAGTTGGGGTGCACGCACAGCCACGCTCAACAGGAACGCGAAAAGCACGAAAAGGAAGGACCGGCGCGCCATACCACGAACATAGGGATCGGGGCCGCGTAGTTTTGACCACCGCCATGCGCGCCGCAGCCATTCGCTCTACGCCCTTGTTCTCAGCAGTGTTGTTCCTGGTGGGGGCTTTCGTGCTGTATTGGAATACACTGGAGCTGACCTTTTTTGCGGATGATCTTGTGGCGGTATGGCGCATCGGAGTACGTCATGAGATCCCGAGGAGTACGTTCTTCAGGCCGTTGTCAGAGTGGTCGTTGGTGTTCAACGACCTACTCTCGGGTCCTGCTCCTGCAGGTTACCGGGCTTTCAACGTACTTGTGCATGGTATCAATGCGTGGCTGGTCATGCGGTTCATCGGCCTTCTGTTCCCGGATACACGGGATAGCGGCACCCGTTGGATCGCAGTGTGCTCGGGCTTATTGTTCCTCTGCTATCCCTTCCATGGCGAGGCGGTGATCTGGATCGTGGGCCGCGGTGCATCACTCGCAACGCTGTTCACGTTGCTGGCGTTATCGGCATTGGTCCGGCAGCAGGGCAGGGGGCAGGCGGTCTTCCTCACATCGTTATGGTTCTTCCTGGGCATGCTTGCGTACGAGACCGCCATGCTCTTCCCGTTGTTCGCCGGTATCGTTCTGAACGCGATTGGGACCGATCGCAGGGAAGTGGTCCGCTTCATGAGGGCTTGGAGCGTCGTGTTTGTGGTGCACTTCATACTGCGCATGACCTGCACCGACGCTTGGGCGGATTCCTACGGTGCAGGTTTCTTCCAGCACCCAATGGCGCATTACATCATCAGCATCCCGAAAGTGTTGGGTCGGTTGTTCCTGGAGCCGCATCCGGATGCTTCCAACCTGATCATCCGTGGGGCCATCGGTGCTGTAGTGATCGGGTCGGCGGCACTTGTCTTCCTCCAAAGAACGCGGGGCGATACCACAGCACGCTCAAGGGCGAGTGCACTTGCGCTACTCCTGCTTGTCAGCCTCGTGGTGCCCGTGATGGCGGGGGTCAGCACGCGGACCTCCGAAAGCGACCGTTTCCTTTACATGCCTTCGGTCTTCGCCTGTGCGTTGCTGGCCATGGTGCTCGGTCACCTGCCTTGGAGGTGGTCGCGCAACGTGATGGCAGCTGCTGTCATGGTGGGTTGTGTATTCCTGTTGATGCGGAACACCAGGAACTGGATCAATGCATCCACCACCATTGAAGATATCATCGCTGAGGTCCCGAGGCCGGTGAACGGGCGCATCTTCATCCTCGGGTTACCGGGTGAAGTGAATGGGGCGTTCGTCTTTCGACACGGATTCCACGAGGCCTTGTTGCTGGCGGATCGTGATACGATGGGGATCTTCAAAGTGGATACTGTCCTCTTCGAACGGAACGATGCGCGGGGCATCCCGACCGTCGCATTCGACCACCCGAACGACACAGCGTTCCTTCGCCCGGGTGATCCCATCGTGGCGTGGACCGGTGCTGGTTTCACAGCTGTGGACCGTACCGCATTGAATGAAGGCCGCCGGGGGTCGTAGCTTTAGCGGGATGCGAGCGCTTTGCCTCATGGCTTTCCTGTCGGGTACACTGAATGCTGCTGCCCAGCCCACCCTGGCCGACCAGGCGGTGCCAGTGACCGGGACCACCTATGGATACCATGACACACCCTTCATGGCCGCAGGAAGAGGGGGGATGGGGGTGAAGTGGGATTTCTCCAGTCTACCGCCCGGCGCGTTGGTCCCCTATCGTTGGGTCAGTACGGATATCGCCCCGGGCGCAGGTGCTTTTCCCACGAATGCCCTTGTTCTGCAGGTGCCGGGCGACCCGATCAGTTACTACCAGCAGGGTGACACGGCATTCTACTGGCTCGGCACGTACACGGACAACGCTTTGGTCCGGTTCGATCCGCCGATCCCCATGCTCGACCTGCCCTGCTCCTTGAATGCGCATTGGGTGGATACCGGGATCGCAGCGGTGACCGGGGCCGGTAGGATCGATATCCGCATGACCGTCCTTGATGCCCGGGCCGATGCCTGGGGAACGCTGATCATGCCGTATGGGCCTGTGGAAAATGTGCTGCGCATTCGCTACTCCTTGAAGGTGCTTTCGCGCACGGACCCTGCGGTGGTGCACATGAGCGAGGTGCGCCATGCATGGTACTCCGATGCCACGCCGATGCCCTTGTTGGTGATCAGTGAGCGTACGGGCTGGCCGCCACCGGAGCGCACCTTGCGCTGGCTGGACGGCTCGTGGATGGATGGCCCCAACAGGCTTTTCCAGCCGATCCCGCTGCACGCCTTCCCGGACCCGTGCGATGAGAATGTCACCGTGGACCTTCCGGCGCAGCAGGCGGACCGGACCACACTGCAACTTGTGGATGGATCGGGGAACGTGACGAAGCAATGGCCGGCGGAATTCACATCACCGCAGACCCGCAGGCTTGTGCTGGATATGAACGATGTTCCATCCGGCGTATACACCCTGACGTGGATCGGCAGGGATGGCACCCTGGGCAGTACGCGGCTCACAAAACGCTGAAGTCGGCAGGTCAGGGTCTCAGCCCCACGATCTTCCCGTCCTTCATCACCCACACCTTGGTGCCGTGCATCTTGGCCACACGGCGGGCCTCCTTGGCGGCGCGCTTCAGGGCGCGGGTATTACCAGCGATCCACTCATCCTGCTTGATCTGCTGTTGACCCTTGCTCATGGATGTCGCTGCTTGAGAACGGGCGTCGGTCCCGAGTTGTCATACATGGCCCAACTGTCCGCCAGATCCTTGTAATCCGCTCGAAGTTACGCAGTCCGCGATCGTAACGTCTTCTTACGTCATCGTCCGGCACATGGTGACCCCCGTGTTTCACCCGATGCGCCACGCGCTTGATGGCAAGGCTTGCGCTGCTCAAAGCCAGAAAGACGATCTCGATGTGGTAACCTGCCTTCCGCATCCGTTCGATCCGCTCTACATAGGCCAGGCCGCTCAATGTGCTTTCCAACGCAAAGGACTCGTTCGCAGCGGTCAAGCGATCCAACTCTTCCAGCAGGAGTCGCCCGGCATGGCGAGCAGCCCGTTATGGCTTCAGCGGAGAGAGCCCCATCGCGATGTAGTCCGCGTTCACGAAATTCTCGATCCCGGCATCCTGCAACAGGTAGTTCCGCGCGAACGTCGTCTTCCCCGCCCCGTTCGGTCCGGCGATGATGATGCAACGCGGCTTGATCTCCCGCTTTGTGACCATGTTGAACGGTCAGGCACTCGCCTTTCTCCCGGTCTTACCGACAAGACCCGCCTGAGAACCGAGCACCTCCTTCACCGCAGCGATGAGCGCCTTGTCGTCGAAGCCGCATTCAGCATAAAGCTCGTTCTGCGTGCCGTGCTCGATCCAACGATCGGGGATGCCGAGGCGTTTCACCTGCGCGTGATAGCCATGATCCGCCATGAACTCGAGCACCGCGCTGCCCATGCCGCCCTGGATGGACCCATCCTCGATGGTAACAACGTGCTTGAACTTGCCGAAGACCTCGTGCAGGAGCAGTTCATCGATCGGCTTCGCGAAACGCATATCGTAGTGCGCCACGCTGTATCCTTCAGCTTGTAGTGCATCGATGCCTTTCGCAGCGATGTTGCCGATATGCCCGATGCTGAGCACGGCGATATCATCGCCCGAACGCACCTTACGACCCGTGCCGATCTTGATCTCCTTGAAGGGCGTCTTCCACTCGGTCATCACGCCTTCGCCACGCGGATAGCGGATGCTGAAAGGTCCATGGTCCTTCAACTGGGCCGTGTACATCAGGTCGCGCAACTCCTCCTCGTTCATCGGTGCGCTCACGATCATGTTCGGGATGCAGCGGAAGTAGGCGATGTCGAAGGCACCGTGGTGCGTGGGGCCATCGGCACCTGCCAGTCCGCCGCGGTCCAGGCAGAAGACCACGTGCAGGTTCTGCAGCGCCACATCATGCACCACCTGGTCGTAGGCCCGCTGCATGAAGGAACTGTAGATGTTGCAGAAGGGCACCATGCCCTGCGTGGCCATGCCGGCGCTGAAAGTGACCGCGTGCTGCTCGGCGATGCCCACATCGAACGCGCGGTCCGGCATTGCCTTCATCATGATGTTGAGTGATGAGCCCGTGGGCATCGCCGGTGTCACGCCAACGATCCGCGGGTTCTTCTCCGCCAATTCCACGATCGTATGCCCGAAGACATCCTGGTACTTGGGCGGCTGCGGGCTCTTCGGCACCACTTTGATGATCTCTCCGGTCTCTTTGTTGAACAGACCGGGTGCATGCCAGACCGTGGGGCTGCCCGCTTCGGCAGGGGCGTAACCCTTTCCCTTCACTGTCACGGTGTGCAGGATCTTCGGTCCGGGGATATCGCGCAAGTCGCGCAGCACTTTCACCAAGTGGTCCACATCGTGGCCGTCCACAGGACCGAAGTACCTGAAGTTCAGGCTTTCGAACAGGTTGCTCTGCTTCAGTAACGCACTCTTCACGGCGTTCTCCACCTTCTGGGCCACAGCCTGTGCGTTCGGGCCGAACTTGCTCACTTTGCCAAGGATCTTCCACACCTCGTCCTTCACCTTGTTGTAGGTGTGGCTGGTGGTGATGTCCGTGAGGTATTCCTTCAATGCACCCACGTTCGGATCGATGCTCATGCAATTGTCGTTGAGCACCACCAGCATGTCCGTTCCTGCGCCGCCGGCATGGTTCAATGCCTCGAACGCCATGCCTGCGGTCATTGCACCGTCGCCGATCACAGCCACCGCATGCCGATCCGCCTCGCCTTTGAGCTGACTGGCCACCGCCATGCCCACCGCAGCCCCGATGCTGGTGCTGCTATGGCCCACGCCGAAGGTGTCATATTCGCTTTCACTGCGTTTCGGGAATCCACTCAGGCCCTTGTGGATGCGGTTCGTGTGGAACACCTCCCTGCGGCCCGTGAGGATCTTGTGCCCGTAGGCCTGGTGCCCGACGTCCCACACGAGTTGGTCGTAGGGGGTGTTGAAGACGTAATGCAGTGCCACGGTCAGTTCCACCACCCCGAGGCTGGCGCCGAAGTGGCCGCCCTTCACGCTCACCACATCGATGATGAACTCCCGCAATTCACGGCACACCTGATCCAGCTCCGCCTCAGGGAAACGACGCAGATCGGCCGGCGTGGCTATGCGTTCCAACAAAGGGTAGGTGGGTGTGCTCATGCTGCTTGGCAATACCGCTCGTTCGCAAATGTAGAAACCCGGTCCGGCAGAGGTGGTCAACGTCGATCGGGAAGCGTAGCGTATGTTCGGGCCATCGCGTTGCGGAATACCTGCCGGTCGCCCGGCCTGTCTAACTTAGCCCCCGAGAACAAGAAGAACGCCATGGGCCCTGTGTCAACACCGAACGACTACCTGCCTATCGTGATCCAAACGGCGATCGCCATCGGGTTCGTCGGCTTTGCGCTCTCGGCCGCGGCCTGGCTGGGCCCCAAAAGGCGTGGTAAGCACAAGGAGGAGACCTTCGAGTGCGGTATCGAGCAACAGGGCAACGCACGCATGCCCTTCTCGGTGAAGTACTTCCTCATCGCGATACTCTTCGTGCTGTTCGATGTGGAGGTGATCTTCCTGTATCCTTGGGCGGTGAATTTCAAGGCCCTGGGGATGCTTGGGTTCATCGAAATGGTCCTGTTCATCGGGTTCGTCCTGGCGGGCTTCTTCTACGTGATCAAGAAGGGGGCATTGAAATGGGAATGATGGCCTAACCAGACAGGCATGAGCGAAAAGACATCCTTGGAACCAGGAGCCGAGCGCGGCAAGCCCACCATCGTGGCCCCTCCCGAGGGGTTCAGCGGCAGTGGGTTCTTCGCCACGTCCATGGACAAGGCGATCGGGCTGGCCCGCAAGAACAGCCTGTGGCCCCTTCCCTTCGCCACGAGCTGCTGTGGCATCGAGTTCATGAGCACCATGAGCGCACATTACGACCTGAGCCGGTTCGGGATGGAGCGCCTTAGCTTCAGTCCACGCCAGAGCGACCTGCTCATGGTGATGGGCACCATCGCCAAGAAAATGGCCCCCGTGTTGCGCGAGGTCTATACCCAGATGGCGGAACCCAAATGGGTCCTGAGCATGGGTGCGTGCGCCAGCAGTGGCGGGATCTTCGATAGCTATAGCGTGCTGCAGGGCATTGATCGGGTGATCCCGGTGGACGTGTACATACCGGGCTGCCCTCCGCGCCCGGAACAAGTGATCGACGGCATCCTGAAGATCCAGGAACTCGCCGCCAATGAGAGCCTGCGCCGCCGATACAGCAAGGAGTACGACGATCTCATGACCAAATACCGCATCGACTGACCGTGCCGACCTTCGCCATCAAGTCCGATCGCGACCGGGAGGTCACCGAGAAGCTCAGCACCTTGCTCGGGACCGATCTGCTTGCGCATGAGCAACAGCACGACCTGATGTGCTACACCGTGCCCAAGGAGCGCTTGCACGAAGTGCTCCGGACCCTGCGCGATGAGCTCGACCTCGACTTCCTGACGACCATGTGCGGCATGCACCACCCGGGTGCGGGAATGGAACTCGGGGTGGTCTACCACCTGCACAACATGCGCCTGGGGCACCGCATCCGGATCAAGAGCTTCACCACACTGAAGGACGCCGAATTCGATTCCGCGACGGACCTGTGGCCCACCGCGAATTGGATGGAACGCGAGGCCTGGGATTTCTTCGGGATCAAGTTCAAGGGGCACCCGAACCTGAAACGCATCCTCAACATGGAGGACTTCCCGGCATTCCCGCTGCGCAAGGACTATCCACTGGAGGATCCAACACGGTTGGATAAGAACGATACCATGTTCGGCCGATGAGCGAAAGGGAAAGGACCGACTATTGGAAACGCGACGAGGTCGAGGGCGCTGATATGCGCGAGCTCACCACGCTCAACCTGGGCCCGACACACCCGGCCACGCACGGGATCTTCCAGAACGTCCTCACCATGGACGGGGAGATCATCCTGGATGCCGAACAGACCATCGGATACATCCACCGTGCATTCGAGAAGATCTGCGAGCGCAGGCCGTTCTACCAGATCACCACGTTGACGGACCGGATGAACTATTGCAGTTCGCCCATCAACAACATGGGGTGGCACCAGGCCGTGGAAAAGCTCTGCGGCATCGAACTGCCGAAGCGTGTGGAGTACCTGCGCGTGATCGCCATGGAACTCGCCCGCATTGCCGACCACATCATCTGCAACACCATCATCAGCCAGGATGCCGGCGCCACAACTCCGTTCCTGTATGTGTACCAGTGGCGCGAGAGGATCTACGAGATCTATGAAGAGATCTGTGGGGCGCGCCTGACCACGAACATGGGCCGCATCGGCGGGTTCGAACGCAACTTCTCGGACCTCGCTTTCCAGCGGATCCGAGCCCTGCTCAAGGAGCTGCCACCCGTATTGAAGGAATTCGAGTCCATGCTGGTGCGCAACAGGATCTTCATGGACCGCACCATCAATTGCGGCGGATTCCCGGCGGAGCGTGCGCTGGCCTATGGCTTCACAGGCCCGAACCTTCGGGCTTGCGGTGTGGACTACGACGTGCGCGTGGCGGATCCGTACAGCTCCTACCAGGACTTCGATTTCATCATACCGGTAGGCCAGAACGGTGATGTGTATGACCGCTTCATGGTGCGGCAGGAAGAGATGAAGCAGAGCCTCGGCATCATCCGGCAGGCCATGGAAAAGCTGGACAAGATGCCGGACAAGACCACCTTTCATGCGGACGTACCGGAATGGGTGCTGCCCCCCAAGGAGGAGGTCTACAGCGAGATGGAGGCGCTCATCTATCATTTCAAGTTGGTGATGGGTGAAACGGAGATCCCCGTGGGCGAGATCTACCACTGTGTGGAAGGAGGCAACGGAGAGCTCGGGTTCTATGTCGTCAGCGATGGTGGGCGCACCCCGTTCCGCGTGCACTTCCGCAGGCCCTGCTACATCTACTATCAGGCATTCCCGGAGATCATCAAAGGCAGCATGTTGAGCGACGCGATCCTCACCATGAGCAGCATGAACGTGATCGCGGGTGAACTCGACGCGTGATCATGTCAGCCACTGCCAAAGCCATCACGAGCACCGAAGGCACTCCACCCTTCGCATTCAGCGAGCATGCACTGGCCGAGTGCAGGGCCATCATCGCGCGCTACCCTGAGGGGCGGAGCAAGAGCGCCCTGTTGCCGATCCTGCACATCGCGCAGGCCGAGAACAACGGGTGGTTGAGCGTGAACGCCATGGACGCCGTGGCACAGGTGCTTGGGCTCCAACATATCGAGGTATACGAGGTGGCGAGCTTCTACAGCATGTTCAATTTGCACCCCGTGGGCAGGCATGTGCTGGATGTGTGCCGCACCACACCTTGCATGCTGCGCGGCAGCGATGACCTGATCGCACACCTGGAGCACAAGCTCGGCATCCATGTCGGAGAGACCACGGCCGACGGCATGTTCACGCTGAAGGGTGTCGAATGCCTTGGCAGCTGCGGATCCGCACCCATGCTGCAATGCGGTGCCCGGTACCACGAGCACCTCAGCACCGAGAAAGTGGACGCATTGATCGAACAACTGCGCAACGAGCCGCGCACGAACTACACCGATCGGTAATGGGTCGCAAGCTGCTGCTGGAACACGACGGAAAGCCCGGCATACAAGGGCTGGAGGGTTATCGCGCCAACGGAGGGTACCGCAGCGTGGAGAAAGCGCTGCGCACCATGTCCCCCGATGAGGTGTTGGAGGAGGTGAAGAAAAGCGGCCTGCGCGGTCGCGGTGGCGCCGGCTTCCCCACGGGGCTCAAGTGGAGCTTCATGGCCAAGCCCGAGGGTGTGCCGCGCTACCTGGTGGTGAATGCGGACGAAAGCGAGCCGGGCACGTTCAAGGACCGCTACTTGATGGAGCGGATCCCGCACCTGCTGATCGAGGGTATGATCACCAGCAGCTTCGCGCTGGGGGCCGATGTGAGCTACGTCTATGTGCGGGGCGAGTATTTCTATGTGGCCCGCATCCTTGAGCGCGCCATTGAGGAGGCGCGCGCTGCCGGTTGGTTGGGCAAGAACATCCTTGGGAGCTCCTTCGATCACGACATCCATGTTCAAGTCGGCGGCGGTGCTTACATCTGCGGCGAGGAGACGGCGCTACTGGAAAGCCTTGAGGGCAAGCGCGGCAATCCCCGCATCAAACCGCCGTTCCCAGCAGTGAAGGGGCTCTATGGCTGCCCCACGGTGGTGAACAACGTGGAGACCATCGCTGCGGTGGTGCCCATCGTGAATGACGGTGGGGAGGAGTATGCCAAGATCGGCGTCGGCAAGAGCACCGGCACCAAGCTGATCAGTGCCGGTGGGAACATCAACAAGCCCGGTGTGTATGAGATCGAACTGGGCGTGCCCGTGGAGGAATTCGTGATGAGCGATGAATGGTGCGGTGGTGTTGCAGGCCGGGCCCTGAAGGCATGTGTGCCTGGTGGCTCATCGGTGCCCATACTGCCCGCGGACCTATTGTTCAAGACGGTGAAGCTGGAGCAACGCCTGATGACCTACGAGAGCCTGAGCGATGGAGGCTTCCAGAGCGGCAGCATGCTCGGCTCGGGTGGGTTCTATGTTTACAACGACGCCCAGTGCATCGTGCGCAGCACATGGAACCATGCACGTTTCTATGCGCACGAGAGTTGCGGTCAGTGCAGTCCTTGCCGTGAGGGGACCGGCTGGATGCAGAAGATCCTGCACCGCCTGGAGCACGGGCAGGGACGCATGGATGACATCGACCTGTTGTGGGATGTGCAGCGCCGCATCGAAGGCAACACCATCTGTCCGCTCGGCGATGCCGCGGCCTGGCCGGTGGCTTCCGCGATCCGCCACTTCCGCGACGAGTTCGAGTACCACGCAACACACCCGACGAAGGTGAAGGATCCGAAGCACTTCGAGAAGGAGCCCTTCGTTCGGCAACCGAAATTCGCTACCGCCTGATGGCCAAGGTGACCATTGATAACATCGAGATCGAGGTGCCGGACGGGACCACCATCCTGCAGGCCGCACGCATGATCGGTGAGCGGAACAGCGCGGACCGCTATGTGGTTCCCCCCACGATGTGCTACTACAGCAGCCTCAAGACCAGTGGAGGCTATTGCCGTACCTGCATCGTGAAGGTGACCAAGGGGAGCGACAAGGACCCCAGGCCCATGCCCAAGCCTGTCGCCAGCTGCCGCACCGCTGTGATGGACGGCATGGTGGTGGAGAACACGACAAGTCCGGAACTCCTCGACGCGCGCAAAGGGGTCACCGAATTCCTGCTCATCAACCATCCGCTGGATTGCCCCATTTGCGACCAGGCCGGCGAGTGCCACCTGCAGGACCTGGGCTACGAGCATGGCGCTGAAAGCAGCCGTTACCGGTTCGAACGGCGCACCTTCGACCCCATCGACATCGGCGACACCATCAAGCTGCACATGACCCGGTGCATCCTCTGCTACCGCTGTGTGAAAGTGGCAGAGCAGGTGACCAATGGTCGTGTGCACGGCGTGATCAACAGGGGAGATGCAAGTGAGATCAGCACGTACATCGAACAGGCTTTGGATAATGACTTCATCGGGAATGTGATCGATGTGTGCCCCGTTGGTGCGCTCACCGACCGGACATTCCGGTTCTCCAGCCGGGTATGGTTCACCAAGCCCGTGGACGCCCATCGCGATTGCGCGAAATGCGCTGGCAAGGCGGTACTGTGGATGAAGGGGAACGAAGTGCTGCGCGTGACCGGAAGGAAGGACCAGTGGGGCGAGGTCGAGGAATTCATCTGCAACGAATGCCGCTTCGAGAAGAAGGACACGGCCGCCTGGACGGTGGAAGGACCGCGCAAGATCGATCGGCATAGTGTGATCGGCCAGGGCCACTACCAGCTCAAGCGGCAGCAGAAACTCCTGGAGCGCTCGGCACCCGATGCCCCAGGCATCGAGCCGTTCGACCTGTCCGCGCGCTGAACCGGAAAGGAGAGGGCCCAGCTCCATGTCCCGAGGCTCTCCCGGTGAAGTGACCGCTCTCGCTTGCGCGTGAACGTACCCAACACCCCTCGGTCCACACAGCGTGGGCCCCTTTTCCTGCTCTTTACAACCCCCTGGATCGCCCCGGGGGTGTCATTATCGACGATGGAGGTACGGTTAGGTCACACGTAGGCTGCAACTTTTTTTCGGGCGCCCGGTACCCGCCCTGTACGGCCACGTCCACCGCCGAGGGGTGTGTAGGTAAAAAGCTTCAGCACGAACGCGAAATTCCCTTGCGCTCAAAGGAGCATTGGCTACTTTCGCCACCGTTCCGGAAGGTGGTCCGAACCGTGCGGAACGATCTCGGAAATGCTCCCGACACTCATCTTCCTGCTGGTCCTGTTCGTTGTGACGCTGAGCGTTGCCGCGTATTCGACCTATGGAGAGCGCAAGGTCGCCGCATTCCTGCAGGATCGCATCGGTCCCAACAGGGCCGGCCCCTTCGGCCTGCTACAGCCATTGGCCGATGGCGCCAAGATGTTCATGAAGGAGGACTTCATTCCGGCCTCTGCCAACCGCAGGCTCTTCTTCCTCGGGCCCGCCATCGCCATGGTCACTGCGCTGATGACCGGAGTGGTGATCCCCTGGGGGGGTACCCTGGAGGTTTTCGGCACCACCATCGACCTGCAGGGAACGGACCCGGAGATCGGCATCCTGTACGTGTTCGCCATGGTGAGCATCGGCGTGTACGGCATCATGCTCGGTGGTTGGGCCAGCAACAACAAGTTCGCATTGTTGGGTGCCATCCGGGCGGCCAGCCAGATGGTGAGCTACGAACTGGCCATGGGCATGAGCATCGTGGCATTGGTGATGATGACCGGCACCCTGAGCATGAGCGGCATCGTGGAGTATCAGATCGTGCATGGCTGGGGCTTCTGGCAGCAGCCGCTGGGCTTCCTGATCTTCCTGACCTGCGCCTTCGCGGAGACGAACCGTGCACCCTTCGACATGCCGGAGTGCGAGACCGAGTTGGTCGGTGGCTACCATACGGAATTCAGCAGCATGAAGCTCGGTTTCTATCTGTTCGCCGAGTACACGAACATGTTCATCAGTAGTGCGGTGATCGCCACCTTGTACTTCGGCGGGTATCATATTCCCGGGCTTGCTGGGCTGGGTTGGGACCCGAACATCGTCACGCTCCTGGGTGTTGCGGCCATGTTCGCGAAGACCTTCTTCTTCATCTTCTTCTTCATGTGGGTGCGTTGGTCCACGCCACGCTTCCGTTTCGATCAGCTCATGGGGCTCGGCTGGAAAGCACTCATACCCCTGGCGATCCTGAACATCCTGCTCACCGGTGGGTGGCTCACCTTCACGACCGGATCCTGATCATGGCGGCCCCGATGCAACCCCTGACGGACCGATCGAAGGTCGTGAGCGACAAGCGGATGACGTTGCTGGAACGCATCTACCTGCCGAGCATGATCGGCGGACTGCTGATCACGATCAAGCATTTCTTCCGGATCAAACGACCGACGATCCAGTACCCCGAAGTGAAAAGGCCGTTCAGTGACATCTACCGAGGGCAGCACGTACTGAAACGGGATGAGAAGGGGCGCGAGCGCTGCACGGCGTGTGGCTTGTGCGCTGTAGCATGTCCTGCCGAAGCGATCACCATGGTCTCGGCAGAACGGAAGAAAGGGGAGGAGCACCTTTACCGTGAGGAGAAGTATGCCAGTGTGTACGAGATCAACATGCTGCGCTGCATCTTCTGCGGTGATTGCGAGGAGGCCTGCCCGAAGGAGGCGATCTTCCTCACGGACCGGATCGTGGAAGCGGACTACCTGCGCATGCCCTTCATCTTCGGGAAGGATGAGCTTGTGGAGCCGATGGACAAGAACAAGCGGATCGATGTGAGCAAACGACAGACACCGGCCGTGATCAAGTTCAAGCAACAGGAACGGTTCGCACACAACCGTTGAGCGAGGAACATGCAGTACGTTTTCTACCTCTTCGCCCTGATCAGCATCGCAAGCGCGTTGTTCGTGGTCAGCGCGCGAAGCCCGGTGAACAGCGTGATCGCCCTGATCATCTGCTTCCTGAGCATCGCAGGGCATTACGTGCTGTTGAATGCGCAATTCCTCGCCATGGTGCATGTGATCGTGTACACCGGTGCGATCATGGTGCTATTCCTGTTCGTGATCATGTTGTTCAACCTGAACACCGCCAGTGAACCACGAAAGACCCTCGGAACACGCATCGCGGCGGTCGTTTCCGGTGGCTTGCTGCTGCTTACGCTGCTGGCCGCAGTGCGCGTGGGCATGGAAACGATCCCGGCGCAGGTGGGGTACGACGGAAGTGTCGGCCTGGTGCGGAGCGTCGGCATGGCCTTGTTCAATGAGTTCCTGCTGCCGTTCGAGGTGAGCAGCGTGCTGTTCCTGAGCGCCATGATCGGGGCCATGGTCCTGGCGAAGAAGGATGCACCATCCAACCTGCCCAGACCCTACACCGGCAATACCGTGAAAGGAGCCCAACCGCCCACCATGGGCACCTCCCGCACCGCGGAATGAACATGGAGCCGATCACCACCGCCATACGGACCGTGCCACTGGAACATTACGTGTTCCTGAGCTTCACGCTGTTCTGCATCGGGATCGCAGGTGTGCTGTTCCGCAGGAACACCATCATCATCCTCATGTGCCTTGAGCTCATGTTCAACAGCGTGAACCTGTTGCTCGCGGCCTTCAGTTCCCACCACAGTGATCCGAGCGGGCAGGTATTCGTCTTCTTCATCATGCTGGTGGCCGCAGCGGAAGTGACCGTCGGGCTGGCGATATTGGTGATGATGAAGCGCAACGTGGATAGCATCGATGTGAACCAACTCAACAGATTGAAGTGGTGACCTTCGGGACATTGGTGCAATGGAGTTGGCTCGTGCCTGCACTCCCGTTGTTGGGGGCGGTGATCAATGCGGCACTGCGCCGCAGGGTCGGTGGTGCCGCCAGCGGGGGGCTTGCGACCGTGCTCGTGCTGTGTTCTTTCGTCGTCAGCCTGCTGCTGTTCCTTGGGCACGATCCTGAGCAGCACCCTGTGACCATCACCAAATTGTTCGACTGGATCACGGTCGGGGGGATGGACATCGACCTGGCCTTCCAGATCGATGCCCTGTCGCTCACCATGATGTTGATCGTGACCGGTGTCGGTTCGCTCATCCACCTGTATTCGATCGGATACATGCACGAGGATCAGCGCGTCACCACCTTCTTCGCGATGCTGAACCTGTTCACCTTCGCCATGCTATTGCTGGTGATGGGTGCCAATTACCTGATCACCTTCATCGGCTGGGAAGGGGTCGGCCTGTGCAGTTACCTGCTCATCGGGTTCTGGTATACGACCCCTGAGTACAACTATGCCGCGCGCAAGGCATTCGTGATGAACCGGATCGGGGATGTGGGCGTGGTGCTTGCCTTGTGCCTGCTCTTCAGCTCCTTCGGCACCCTGGACTATGTCACCATCATGGAACAGGCCCAAGGCTTCGCCACCGGTGATGCGATGATCGTGGGGGCCACGCTACTGCTCTTCGTCGGGGCCATGGGCAAGAGCGCCCAGATCCCCCTGTTCACCTGGCTGCCTGATGCCATGGCGGGTCCCACGCCCGTAAGCGCGCTCATCCACGCAGCGACGATGGTGACCGCCGGCATATTCCTTATCGTGCGGAGCTCGGTGCTCTTCGAACTCGCGCCGTTCACCAAGGACGTGATCCTGTACATCGGTACCGCCACCGCGCTTCTGGCCGCCAGCATCGGCCTGTTCCAGAACGACATCAAGAAGGTGCTCGCCTATTCCACCGTCAGCCAACTGGGGTACATGTTCGCCGCGCTCGGGCTGGGTGCATACAGCGCCGGAATGTTCCACGTCACCACACACGCCTTCTTCAAGGCACTCCTGTTCCTGGGTGCCGGCAGTGTGATCCATGCGCTGGGTGGTGAGCAGGACATCCGCCGGATGGGCGGTTTGAAGGGTGTGACGAAGGTCACGTTCTTCACCTTCCTTCTCGGTACGATCGCCATTTCGGGGCTTTTCCCGTTCAGCGGATTCTTCAGCAAGGATGCCATCCTCGCGCACGCATTCCAGGACGCTCCATTGGCCTACGCGCTCTTGCTCTTCGGCGCGGTCCTCACGGCGTTCTACATGTTCAGGCTGTTGTTCCTGACATTCTACGGTACCTACCGGGGTGATGCGCACCCGCACGAAAGCCCGCTGGTCATCACCCTGCCATTGATCGTGCTTGCTGCGCTCAGCGTGGTCGGCGGGCTGCTCAACCTACCTCATGTGTTCGGGGGACATGAACCGATGAAGCACTACCTGGCCACGGCCGCGGAGGGCATCACGAATGAAAGCCTGCATCTTGCGCCGGCCACGGAATGGATCCTGATGGGGCTGAGCACCGTGCTTGTGGTGATCACTGTGCTCT
>JAWKNI010000011.1:0-130651 GCA_041391785.1 Flavobacteriales bacterium
ATCATGCGGTAGAAGAAGTCGCTGCTGGGCTCGTGGGTGCGCAGTCCCTTCACCGGTATGCCCAGGTCGCTTTCGCAGCGCTTGGTATCGGTGAAGGAAAGGCCGGTGCTGCCCGCGCCCAGCCGGCCGGGGTTGATGCCGAGCATCAGCGTGCGCGGGCGTTCATCGGTGTAATACGTGCGGTGGAAACGCTCCACGATGCGGCGCACCTCCGGGGCGTGGGCGCCGTGGAAGGGATCCAGCACACCGATGCCGCTGGGCAGTGCCACATCGTTGAGCGAGAAGGAGAGGACGTGCTGGAGCAGCCGGTCTGCGAGCATGTTTGCAAACCTAACCTGCGCCGTCACGGCATCTGCTCCACGCGTATGTTCGTGGGCACCACGCCACCGATGTTCTGCAGGATGGGGTCGCGGTCGTTGTTCAGTCCGGTGTACTTCACCGTGCCGTCCATGTTCACATCCTCCGCGTAGTATCCGTTCACGGTGTTCGTGGGCACGGTGCCGCCGATGGCCGTGAGGATGGGGTCGCGATCATTGTCCTGTCCGGTGTACTTGATGGTGCCATCGAAAGTGACATCGCCGGCCCACAAGGCGCGAATGCCGTTGATCATCTGCTGTGCATCGGTGCCGTGGGTGATGGTGCTACCATCGGTGAAGTCCACGGAAGTTGCCGTGCTCGTCAATGCTATCGGTGCCGCGCTCATCACGCCAAGGTGGTTGCGGTGCAGCACGGCGATGAAGTAGCTGTCCGAAGGAATGCTGATGCTGACAGGGGAGAAGCCGTCCACCTCCACCACATCGCCATCGGCTTGCAGGAGCGCAGCGCGGCTGTGCAGGATGCTGGTGTTGTCGTTCTTGTCACGCAGTTCGAGGACCACCCAATCGATGATCGCGTTGGTGCCGGGGAAGTCGAGGATGGGTTGGGTGGTGGATTCTCCGCTACCGCCTGCGAAGACATAGCCGAGCGAAGTGTACGGTTCGTTGAGCGGAATGAGTCCGTTGCTGCGTAGCCCATCGTTCATAAGGCCCGTGCCGCTGTTGTAGGGCCCTTGCAGGAATGCAGCGATGTTGATGCGCACCTTCAGCGGCTCGCCTTGGTGAAAGCCTTGTGTGAGGATGTTGTTCCCATTGTTCAAGGTGCTCACCGACATCTCACCGACCGTCCAGCTCAGCGTTGTGGCACCAGCAGTTCCGGAGCCTCCTGCCGAACCGACCACCGAGGGGGTGATGGATTGCGCCGTGAGGAGCGCGGATGAAAGAAGCGTGAGTGACAGGATCGTGGTTCTCATGGTCGTTGCGCTTGGATCATCGTGAGGTTTGCGCGTCAAGCAGGCGTTGGACGTCGGCCAGCACACGGCTGTTCGCCTCCAACTGGTCACGTAGGTCGGTGTCGTTCCTGCGCAGGTCGGCGTTCTCCAGCTCGAGGGCGTTCACCTTCGCGCTCAATTCCTGCACGGCATTGATCAGCAGAAAGGTGTAGGCCTGGTTGTTCACCTCACGCAGATCGTGGATGTCACCGTGCTCGGTGGTGCTCACCATGTAGGGCGCCAACTCCTCCAACTCCTGGGCGATGATGCCCACCTGCTCTCCTTTTGCTTCAAAGGGCGCATCGGCATTGTAGGTGAACACCACAGGGCGCATGCGGTCGATGACCGAAAGGCCATCGGTGAACTCACGCCGGACGGTCTTGATGCGGGCATCGCTGAAGACGCCCCAGCTGCCAGTGCTGTTGTTGGCCGTGCCATTCACCGAGAGTTTGGCGGTGGGGCCGTCCGTTCCGATCCCTACAGAACCTCCAGCGGTTATGGCGATCCTCGAGTCGGTGAAGTTCGACCCCGTGTAGAAACGAAGATGGTCGTTCGCGTAGGTGGCACCGATAATGGCCTGCTTGGCTGTTCCATTCTCACCGAACACCAGCGCTACTTCATTGGGACTGTTCGGAAAAGTTCCATTCTGTGCCTCGTTATCCAGGAACAATCCTGTGCGCTGAAGTATGGTACCCCCCGGTGAGGCGCTGATGCTGGAATGGAGCCTTGCGATGGGCGCGTCCGTTCCGACCCCCAGGTAGCCGTTGGATGCCAATCGCATGCGTTCCGGGGTGGTACTCGAGCCGGAATAGAATTTCAAGTCAGAGCCGATGAGGAGCATGGGTCGAAATTGGTTCCCTTCGTTCTTCGCCTCGATGCGCAATCCTTCACTGGAAGAGAAGCGGAACTTGCCCCAATGGGCGTTGGACAAACTCAACCTGAACTCGCTGGCACTGGCATCGCGCACGTCGAGCAGTGCTGAAGGCGCAGCGGTACCGATCCCCACCTTGCCATCCGCCTTGATCGTCATACGGTCCGAATTATCGGTGAACAAGGGCAGGTCGAACGCGCCGAACGTACCAATGCCACCTGTGAATCCGCCGGTGGGATCGGGCGCGATCAGGCTCAACGCGGACCCATCGTCCGTGTCCTGCAGCCGGATCCCGGCACTTGTTCCCGCGATATGAAGCTTGGCGAGCGGCGTGCTGGACCCTATGCCCACGTTGCCGTTCTGCAGCAAGGTCATTTGCGCATTCCCATTGTTGGTGGCGAATTGGAGCGGGTGGTCGGTGTGGGTCTGCAGGAAAGCTCCATTCGCGTTGTCCACGTATGTTCCAACGGCGATCGTGCTGTCCAAGCTCCGATGTCCGAAGGCCTGGCCATCTGCCCGGAGGTCCAACAGATGGGTCGGCGTTGCCGTGCCGATACCCAGATACCCATTGGTATCCACGGTCATCCGCAAGGACCCGGAAGTGAAGAAGGAGAGCGGATGTGCGCTCACGCTACCCAGTTGCATACGTTCGGCACCCGGTGTGGAACGCGCATCCAGCACACCTTTCACGGCGTTGCTTTTCATCGTGAGGCGGGCGTGTTCTCCGGCATCATCCACCAAGCCCAGGTCCGTGCCGGTAAGCAGCGCATTCGGGTCACTGGTACCGATGCCGACCTTTCTATCCAGGGTGTACAGCGTGTCCTCTGACATCTCCCAGCCCAAAGTGGTCGTACCGAATTGTCCGGTCGCGGGGTTGTAGCCCATGGGCAGGGCCTCGTCGCAGAACAGTTGGATCACCTTCATATCGTCCGGATCACTATCCAGCACATAGGCGTAATTGCCTGAAAGGGCCACGGAAAGCACATTCGGTCCGAGCGCAAGACCACCTGCGAGGGTGGGCCCCGTTGGGTCACTGATGTCGATCACCTGTAGCCCGTTGGAATTTTGTGCCACACACGCGTAGTCGCCCGATACGGCCACGGAGTTGGAGCCGGTTCCGATCGCCAGAGCGCCTGCCAGGGTGGGCGTGGTCGGGTCACTGATGTCGATCACCTTCAGTCCGCTGGCATTTTGCACCACGTACGCATGGTTGCCTGAAACGGTCACGGAGCCGGTGCCTGGTCCGATCCCCAGAGCGCCAGCCAGGGTGGGCGTGGTCGGGTCACTGATGTCGATCACCTTCAGGTCATTGGAACCGGCATCCACCACATAGGCGTAGCTGCCAGAAACGGCCAGGGAGATAGGGTTCGATCCAAGTACCAAGCTGCCTGCCTGAACGGGTGAGGCCGGATCGCTGATGTCCATCACGACGAGGGAGTGGGAAGCGAGTTCGAGGATGTGGACGTAGTTCCCTGATATCGCCACTTTAAGCGCCAATCCTCCGGAGAATGGACCGCCAGCCAGGGTGGGCGTGGTCGGGTCGCTGATGTCGATCAACTGGAAGTACCTGGAACCGACTCCCCCTACACAGGCGTAGTTGCTCGAAACGGCCAGGGAGAAATTGCCTGGCCCGACCCCGAAACTGCTTGCCGAGATCGACCCGGCGGGGTCGCTGATATCGATCACCTCAAGGTCTCCGTCGAACTGGTCCAGCACATAGGCGTAATTGCCTGAAACGGCCACGGCTATTGGGCTCTGTCCATTATCCAGGCTGGTTGCGATACGGAGGCATGAAATGTCCGGCGCGGGCACGTTGCCATTTCCGAACAAGCCCGCCGCGCTCAACTCCTGCCAACTCGCGTTGCCATCGGCGTCGCTGGTCAGGATCAGCTTGTCACCCTGGGTACCGTCCTGGTACTTCAGTTTACCGGATACATGCAGCGTGGTGTCCGGAGAAGCCGTGCCGATACCCACGCGCTTGGCACCATTATGCAATGTATCTGCACTCACCTGCCAGCCTTCCACCGCCACGAACGCACCGGTCACCGGGTCATAGGCCAATTGTTGCTGTGCGCTGGGGCAGAAGAGCTCGATCACCTTCAGGTCATCGGAACCGGCATCAGCCACGTAAGCGAAGTAACCCGAAACCGCCACGGATCGTGGGTCCGGCCCTATCGATAGGCTACCACTGAGGACCGGGCTTGCAGGATCGCTGATGTCGATCACCTTCAGATCATCGGCATCACGGTCCACCACATAGGCATAGCTGCTGGAAACGACCAAGGAAAATGGTTCTGTTCCTATGCCAATGCTCCCAATGAGAGCTGGGCTTGCGGGACTGCTGACGTCGATCACCTTCAGATCGTCGGTATCGGGATCGATCACATAGGCGTAATTGCCAGAAACAGCTACGGATATTGGGAACGTTCCGATCCCGAGGCTGCCAGTGAGCACCGGATCAGCCGGGTTGCTGACATCGATCACTTTCAGGTCGTCGGAAGTGATGTCCACTACGTAGGCGTAATTTCCAGAGACGGCAACGAAGATCGGATCCGATCCGACCCCGAGGCTGCCGGTCAGCACCGGGCTGGAAGGGCTGCTGATATCGATCACCTTCAGGTCGGAGGTCCCTTGGCCCACCACATAGGCGTAGCTGCCAGAGACGGCTACACATGCTGGAGCCGGCCCGACCCCGAGGCTGCCACTGAGCACCGGGCTGCCAGGACTGCTGATATCGATCACCTTCAGATCACCGGCGCCTTGGCCCACCACGTAGGCGTAGTTGCCGGAGACAGCTACGGATACCGGGAGTGAACCGACCCCCAGGCTACCACTGAGCACCGGACTATCGGGGCTGCTGATATCGATCACCTGCAGACCTGCGGAAGCAAAGTCCACCACGTAGGCGTAGTTGCCAGAGACCGCGACGGACGTTGGTCCTGTACCTATTCCCAGGCTGCCGGCAATGCCGAGGCAGGACAGGTCATAACTCGATGCAGGTGGGAGGTTCCCGACACCGAGCAAGATTTCTGCGCTCAAGTCCTGCCAACTCGCGTTGCCATCGGCATCACTGGTCAGGATCTTCTTGTCGCCCTGGGTTCCGTCCTTCAACTGGAAGGTGCCTTCCACATCCAGGTCATGGCTGGGGGTGCTGGTACCGATGCCCACCCGCCGGCCATTGCTATGCACGGTGTCACCGCTCAGCACCCAGTCGCCATCATCGGCCATGTCGGCGGTCTTGGCGTGCAAGGCATAGGGTACGCTGAGCAATTGCTGGGTGCCCACGCTCGCGTAGCTGCTCCGCCCGCAGGGTCCATCCCCACACCTCCAGGAAGTAGGGCCGGCGCTCCAGTCGATGGCCGCGAAGGTCTCCGCACCCGGCGTGCCATTGCCCACTTCCGGGAGAAGAGGCCCAGCTGTCGTTCGTGGTCGGGCTGTGCGTCTCGAATACACCACCATTGCCGGCCTCCTGGTGCAGCTGGAATTGCACACCGATGGCGGTGTTCACCAGGCATCACCACCGGCATCGCGTGCCACGCCCTGGTAGTTGAAGGATTCCGGTGTTTGGGCCAGCAGGCTGGTTCCGAGCAGCAGGACGATCGATAGCGCGCAGGTCTCATGTCCGTATGGTCTATTCGTTGGTGGTCGATCGGCAGTACGATCGTGATGGAACAAAGCAGCACCATATGGGCCGCGGCATCAATCGTTGGTTCCAATGAGATCGTGCCGAACCGCGCTGAACCTTTATCTTGAACGCTGCGTCATGTTCGCGCGTTGAACATCCTCTACCTGCTGCTCTCAGCGTCGGTCTTCGGTCAGTTGATCGAGCAGGAGGTGCGCTACGATGCGGCCCGCATCACCATCGACGATGGCCTGCCGCAGGGCATGGTGCAGGACATCCTGCAGGACCGGCAGGGCTATCTCTGGTTCACCACCAAGGATGGCCTTGCGCGCAGCGATGGGTATGCCTTCACCATCTTCCAGCACGACCCCGAGGACCCGGCCAGCATCGCGGGCAACCACAGCGACCTGCTCTTCGAGGACCGCAACGGCGGCTTGTGGATCGCGGTGTTCGGCGAGGGTCTGGACCGCTACGATGCGCACCGGACGCTTCGATCGTGTGCACTTCCCGGTCGGCACGCCGCGCCGAAGCCTTTCTGGACGTGGACCGGATGCGTAGAAGGGCCGCAGGGCAGGATCGCGGTTCACCTCGGTCGGGGAATACCTGTACGTGGTGGACCCGAAGGACCCAGAACTGCTGGCGCAGCCGCACGAACGATGTACCCGAAGAGCGCACATCCCGACGCGGGTCAGCTACTTCGAGTTCGATGCCACTGGCGCGTTATGGGTCATGAACAGCGACAGCGTGGTGTGTGATCCATCACTGCGTGGATGAGAACGGATGCTGCCCGTCTGGCGGATCCCTCACCGTTCCACCCGCAATGGGACCCTGGAGAAACACCCGATGGTGTACTGGCAGCAGGGGCACAAGGTGGTGGTCTCCATACCGTCCATGCTGCTGCTCATCGATACGGACATGCATGCCGTGGATACACTGCACGTTCCTGTTGATGGCCACGTGTGGTTCACGCAGCTGGTGGATGATGCCGGACGCCTCTGGTACCGCACGGACGACAACCGCATCTGGCGCGTGGACCTGCGCACGGGCCGCTTCGAGCCGCTGCACTTCACCGCCGATGGCAAGGACGTGTATCTGGAGTTCCAGACCGTGCTGTTCCGGTGTCAGGACCGCAGTGGCAACCTGTGGGGAGGCAGCAAGGGCTACGGCGTGTTCAAGCTGGGCCGCACCAGCGCGCTCGGCGACGCGCCTCGGTGAGATGGACGGCTACTACGTGGACGCACTGCATCCTCGGGCACCGCCAGATACGCCATGACGCGCCATGCCTTCCGGGAGGACCCGGCGCCTGCCCCTGGCTGGCTGCGGTACACGATCGGCACCACCGTGAACGGCAGGAACTGGATCGGAGCGGTCACCGATACCGGGGCCGCACCTGGGGTGTGCTCGCGGACGGGACGTTCAGCCGGCCGTGCTGGGTTACCTGGACACGGGAGGCGCCTTCCATACCGCCGACCTCCTGGAGGATGCCCCAGTCGCGTGTTCCATGGCCGTGGGTCGCAGAGTCGGGTGGTAACTTCCGGTGGCCGGAGACCTGGAATCTGCCGGTGGACCTGGTGTGCATCGATACTGACGCCATGTACATGTGATCGGGCCACCATTCCTTTCCGGTGGATTTCCTGCTCTCGAAGTACTGGCCCATCTCGCAATGGTCGGTGGCACCCGATGGCAGCATCGGATGGCCACCATGGAAGGGCTGCTCACGTTGGATCCGGAGAAGAACGCCTGGCACCTTCCAGCACGGCCCGCCGATCGACCAGCCTGCCGGGAACCTGCTCTTCTCCCTGTGCCGGACCCGGACAGGCCGGACCACTTCATATGGGTGGGCACGGAAAGCGCCGGTATGGCGAGGCTGGACAAGCGCACTGGAGTTGCACACGGGTCTCCACCGTCGATGGTCTGCCGAACAACGTGATGCGGCATCCTCCCCGATGCGGAGGGACGGCTCTGGGTCGGCACCAATTTGGGCCTTTGCCGCTACGATCCCCGCACAGGGGCCGCGCGCACCTTCACGAAGGACGATGGCATCGCGGGGAACGAGTTCAACCGCTACGGGTCGCTGGTGCTCCCGGACGGGTCCATGTTCTTCGACGGCATGGACGGCGGCACCTCCTTCCGACCGGCAGATCTGAAGAGCAGCAATGGACCAAGCCCCACGTTGCTCACGGGCATCCGGCTTGCCACCCGGTCCATTGCCATCCACGAATTGCTTGATACGGCTCGTTCATCCTTGTCGATCACTACCGCACAACGAGCCCTTATCACCTTCCGCTTCGCTATGATGGACCACACGGCGCCGAAGCGCAACACCTTCCGCTACCGTCTGGTCGGATATACGGATCAATGGATCGACGGCAGCACGCGCAATGAGGCCACCTTCACCAATCTGGACCCCGGCGACTACACCTTCGAGGTGCAGGGCACCGACCATGAAGGGATGGTCGATCCCCATCTCGCATCCATCCATCTTTCCATCCTGCCGCCTTGGTGGCGCACTTGATAGTTCCGCGCAGCCTTGGCGCTGCTGATCATGGGCTCCGTGTATGCCTTGTACCGGATCCGTCTTGAGCAACAACTGCGCGGCTCCGTTTGCGGGAGCACATCGCACGCGACCTGCATGACGAGATCGGCTCCACCCTGAGCAGTGTGGCGCTCTACGGGGCTGTTGCCCGGAAGAAGCTCGCGAACATCGGTCCGGAAGGCGGGCGGCTGCTGGAACGCATCAGCGAGGCACCACCAGCGCCATGGAATCCATCAACGACATCGTATGGACCGTGAACGCCTCCAAGGACAGCCTGGCCGACCTCGCCGAACGCATGCGCAGCCGTACCACCCCTTATGCGAAGCACGCGGGGTTACCCTGGACCTGCAGGTGGATGAGGCCTTGTTGCAGGATCGCCTGAACATGGGCCAGCGCAAGAACCTCTACCTCATCTTCAAAGGAAGCGGTGAACAACGCGATCGAGTATGCCGCGTGCAGCCGCATCTGCCATCCGACTGTCCGGCAGCGGCGGGCGCCTCACCATGACCATTGCCGATGATGGTCGCGGCTTCGACCCGGAGGTGAACAGCGGTCCGGGACCGGGCGGGAATGGGCTGGGCAACATGCGGGAACGCGGGGCCGAAGCGGGTGGTGTATGTACCATCAGTTCCGAGATCGGCCGCGGCACCACGGTCACCTTCCGCACCCGGGCGGGGACTTGAACGGCGGGCATCTCATTGCATCCAATGAGGCGCGGCCCGGAAGCACGATCCTAATTTCGCCCCATGCTGCGCATCGCCATCTTCGACGACCATGCCCAACGGCGGGAGAGCCTGAGCTGCTGATCGACGCCACCGACGGCATGGTGTGCGTGGGCGCGCCTTCCCCGACTGCCGCGATGTGGTGAAGCACGTGGCTCAATGTGATCGCAGGTGATCCTCATGGACATCGACATGCCGCATGTGGATGGCGTGGAGGGCGTCACCCTGATCGCAAACAGTTCAAGGATGTGAAGATCCTGATGCAGACCGTGCTGGAGGACAACGAGCGGCTCTTCGCCTCCATCGTGGCCGGTGCGGATGGTTACCTGCTGAAGCAGACCACGCGAGCGGCTGATCGCGGCCATCCAGGAAGTACACCAGGGCGGTGCGCCCATGACCCCCACCATCGCCCGCAAGGTGCTGCAGCTGGTGGGTGTCCGCTCAGGAAAGACCGGTGGTGCGCATGACTTCCACCTCACCGGGCGCGAGGCAGAGATCCTGGCACTGCTCGTGGACGGACTCAGCTACAAGCAGATCGCCGAGCGCTGCTCCATCAGCTACCCCACGGTGAACACGCACATCACGCACATCTATAAGAAGCTGCACGTGGATTCCGTGGCCGCCGCCGTGAAGGTGGCGATGCGAGAAGTTGGTGTGAGTATTCGCTGCGATGGCTGCATCACCCTCGCGTTGATGAGCACTTTGCATCCAGATCGTCCATTCAACCATGCGGTGATCCGGCATGTGGATCGTGTCACTGAATCTTGCTCACGCGTACGACCCGAGCTGGTGAATCCAGCGGAACGATGCCAGAAGTACGAACCAGGTGGATACTCACCCAGATCGACCTCCACCCTATTTAAGAGCGCACGACTTCGCTGCCATGTGAGGCGACCCAGTGCATCCAAGAGTTGCACATCCGCCACCCCGGGTCTCGTGCTGTTCCATTGTACGATCGCCCGGTCCCGGGTGGGATTGGGGAAGACCGTCACCTGCTGAGCTTCAAACTTTTCGATCCCGATCGCCAACCGCGTGGGCATGGTGCCCGTGATGTAGTGGATCAACCCGCCAACGGCGGTTGGTATAGGTCAGCGAACGTACTCCCGTCCGCCGCGATCTCCAACAGGCCGTATTGCCGTTCAAGGTTCCTGCGGCGAAGATGCTGCGACCATCCTCGCTCCAGACGGCGTGCTGGTGAAGGTGGCGCTGTCCGTGGGCGCGTTCAGGTGAGCTGCGTCAAGCTGTCCCGTTCAGTTTGATCTTGTAGTAATTCACCACGTTCAAGCCATATTCCACACCCGCAGCGTAGAGCCCATTACTTCGGCTGAAGAGGATCCATTCGCCATCAGGTGACCACACCGGCCAGGTGTCGAAGGCGGTATTGGGGATGGGCGTCCGGCCAGTGCCATCGCGGGCCACCGTGAAGAGGATGCGAAGACATTGTGCCCCACCACCAGTCCATCACTCTGCCGGATGCGCGGTGCATCGTCATCACAGATGCCGCTCATGGTCCCAAGTACCGTGGCGTTATCGAAGCTGTTGTTGTAGATGTTGCAGCCATAGGAGACCGCCGAAGTGCTATCACTTTCGAACAGGTCGTATCCTACAAGGAAGTCGTTATTGTTGAAGAGGACGAACTCGCTGCCGCCGTTAACGGTGCGACGGACCCATTGCCCGCTGTTCAAAAGGTTACCGAACCAGCCGTTCGCCAAGGATCCTTTGATGTAGAGCAAATAACGCCCATTCATCACCAACTGCGGGATGGTGGCGGTATCCAGCAGCATGGCATCCATACCCAGGCCGTCGTTGATGCGGATGAGCGTGGTCGCCCTCCATGCGTGAGTAGATCAGGTGGTCCTGATAGTCCTGTGCAGACATCATGGAACAGGTGAAAGCTGCAGTAGCAAGAACGAGGCTGCGCATGGATGACTTCATGAGGTGTCAAGTGTTGTTCCGTACTACAATGACGTTCAATGGGCGACTTGCGCGGGAAGTGTGAGCGGGGTCCATCCTGCACTGTAAGTCGAAGGAAATAGGTGCCGTTCGCCAACCCGCTCAGGTCGAATGTGACGGGTGCATTGAACGCGAGCGCGGAGGTCTGCACCATGCGTCCCATCGTATCCATGAGCTTCACATGGACCGTTCGTCCTTCCATCGCCAACCATTGGACCGTGACAACGTCGCGCGTGGGGTTCGGGAAGAGGATCGGCTTGACGTCCAGGTTCTCTCCGGCTATCACGGTGCTGAGATCGTGGGTCTGCTGGAAACCCTGCGTGGTGATGAACGTGGCGCTTGTCGCGGTGCTCACGATGAGATCGCCCGGTGTATTCCAATTGGATGGATCCGGCCGAAGCCAGCGTACCGCCGCAGGATGCGAGCGGCGTTCCAACTGCACCTGGGGATGCGCGATGCAAGCCAGGAGAATAGCTGAACAGGTGATCTCTGCTCTCATGGTCTCTGTGTACTCAAAGTTTCCACCAAGGACCGCAGCCGGACGATCTCGGATGCGTCGTTCTTCGTCCCTCGCCTGCAGTTCATCCACCATGACCGCCAGTTCCTGCACGGCTTTCACAGGGGCACAACAGGGTCTCGTAGCTCAGGGAGTACACCTCCTTGTCGCTCTTCGGCAGGTGCAGGCCGCTGAAGTCATAGCCTGTCTCCTTGGCGGCCTGTTCCACTTCCTGCGCCAGAAAGCCACTGAAGAGGATCTTTTCGATGTCGTACTTCTCCGGGTAGTCCGCGTGGGCTTGTTCCCGGTCAGTTCGGCGTGCCGGTCGATATCGCGATGGTAGGTGACCGGTCGCAGACGCGTAATGAAATCCAGCCCGTGCACGCCGTCGCCAACCATCCGCTTCACGCGTGCATCCGAGAGAAGGTCGACCAGGTGACATTGCCGCCATTCCAGGTCGTGCTCAGGTTGCCGATGAATGCCTGATCACTGAACGCGTTCAAGTAACCATAGTTGCCGATACTGATCGTGTTCGTGAAGCTGGCTGTCGTTCCGGAACCCCAACCAACGGCTACATTATCGTCCCCGGTCACATTGTCGCTCAGCGCGAGGTTCCCAATGGCCGTGTTGAAGTATCCTGAGGTGTTCTCGGATTGAGCTTGATGCGAGCCGTTCTCCCGGTCGCGTTCTTCAATGCATCGTTGCCGATGGCGACATTGAAACTCCATGAGTTGAACATGACGCCTGTCTACCAAGGCCAACATGGGTGCGGTAGTGTTGTTCAGCAACGCGAACTGTCCGATCGCGGTGTTGTGCGATCCGTGGTATTGTAGCGCAAGGTGAGGGCCCCGACACCGCAATTGCCTTGCCCCGTCGTGTTGAGGGCGGAGTGCCTCCGAACCGATAGCCGTGTTCTCGTCGCCGTTGCTGAATTCAAGCGCGTTTCGCCGAGCGCTGAGTTCCCGTAGCCGGTGGTGTTCGTGAAAAGGCTTCGGTATCCCACTGCCGTGTTCCCGGATGCGCTCCCGTTGGCCGCAAGAGCCAACGAACCGATCACTGTGTTCCCGCTTGCCATGTTCGCGTACAAGGCACCGGTACCGATCGCCGTGTTGTCATTGCCGGTCGTGTTGAATGAAAGGGCGGCCTGGCCCACGGAAGTATTGCTGGATCCTGAACTGTTGTATCGTCCAGCATAACCACCCACCGCGGTGTTGTTCCCGCCCGTTGTGTTGGACGTTAACGCATTGGCCCCGAAGGCACTGTTCACCGTTCCGGATGTGTTGTCCAGCATGGCATTCGCGCCCAGGCTCGTATTTCCTGTGCCGACCAGATCGATCCTTCCGGCCTCAACGCCGGCCACTTTGAACACCAGCGGCTGCGCGTCGCTCGTACCGATGAAGTCCGTGTTGGGATCCGTACCCGAATTGCCATTCAACCCCCAACCGGTCGAACCACTTCCGCTGCTTTCCGCATACTTGGCATAAGGCACGCTCACCAGTTGCTGGGCACCCAGGTCCACATACCCACCTCCGGGTTCGCTTCCACCTGCAGCCAGTAGCTGCCGGTGCCATGCGATGCCAGCTATCAGAGCCGTTCACCCCACGGTGCCACCGCCCACCTGCGCGTTGAACACGCCGAAGGCATTCGTGGTGACAGCATGCGTCTCGCGATACACGTTGGTACCGGTGGCACTTCCCTGCCGCACGGTAAAGCGCACCGTCAGGCCCGAGTTCGCGAGGATGTTGCCGCCCCATCGCGCGCGGCCGCCTGGTAGTTCATCAGGTCAGGCGACTGAGCATGGAGCAGGGCCAGGGCCAGCATGAGGGACAGCGCAAGAGTGTTGAGGTGCTTCATCGCCTGGGATTGATGTTCGCCTGTGCCAAAGCACATACGATCGTCCCGCACGATCCTTCACATCTTGATGCTACCTGCCTGGTCTCGATCGATCGCACACGGCAGCGCACCTTTGTTGGATGATGCGGAGCCTTGTCCTCATGATCCTGTTGTTGCTCTGTGCTGGCGATGCGCTCCATGCCCAACGCACCGACCTGGACAGCCTTGTGCAGGCCATCGGCCGCTGGGAGAAGGATCGTGAGCCCGGTGATACGGCGGGGCTGATCCAGATGAACCGCGCAGCAGTGGTCTACACCATGCGCATGAAGGGTGACGAGGTGGTGGAGATGGCCCGGCGCACGGCCGCGGTCGCGTCGAAGGAAATGGGGGCGCTTCCTGAAGGTGCGTTGCGCAAAGGGGTGAGGAAGCAGCTGATCATCGCGCTCAATTTCCTGGGGGACGGGTTGGTGTACCAGGGTGATGCGTCCGGAGGGATGGAAACCCTGCAGCGATGTTACGCGCTCTCCTGGAAGCAGGTGATCGGTCGAACGCGGCCACGGCATGCATGCGGCTCGGTTACGCCTGCCGCAAAGCGCAGGACCGGAAGTGCGCCCGGGATTGGCTCCGCAAGGGCCTGGCCGTGCTGCCGCCTGCGGATACAACGGGACGAGTGACCGCCCACGCCGAGATGGGCAATGTGCTCTACGGTCTGGGCGACATGGACATTGCACGCTATCACTGGCAGGAGAGCATCCGGATCGGCGAGCAGCGCCGCTCCTTCAGCCCGCTCTTCGATGCCTACAGCGGCATGGCTCTGCTCGCGCTACGATGCGGCGCGAATGACGAAGCGAACAAGTTCCTGCGGAAGGCTCGCGCGTCCTTCGAGCAGGACGAGCAAACAGGGCAGTGCCATGCTCAATGCCCTCGAGGGATTCAGCGCATCGCCCTGCGCGATGCGCAAGGCACTGCCGTTCCTTGCGCGCGCGGATTCCTTCGCCGTGGCGCACGGCAAGCACGGCGCCCGCTTCTTTGCGCAGCAGTTCATAGCGGTCTCCCATGCGTTGCGAGGCGATATGAACGCCCAGCCTGAGCGCGGCGGACTCGGCAGCCTCGGCCTTGATCGCCGACCTCGGCATCGAGGAGGCCAAGCGTACCGCCTTCGCACAGGCCCGATACGAGCGATGTGGCCCAGCGCCTCGCGGATGCACGATTGCAGGCGCAACGCAGGCTCAACGCGGTACTCTTCGTGGCCGCAACAGCACTGGTGATCGCAGCTTTGGTCCTGTTGGAACTCTACCATAGGTCGAAGCGGACTAGCCGCTCACTACATGCAGCGAATGTGGAATTGGTACGGACCCGGGAGAAGCTCGTGAAGGCCGAGCGCGAGCACGAGGCGGAGACCCTGCGCACCCGTATCGCCCGGGACATCCACGATGAATTGGGCGGCAGCCTCACGAAGGTGGCGCTCCTCGGCGAACTGCTCGCGAGTGGCGGTGGTGCACAGGCCGAGAAGAAGTATCGCTGAGAGCCTTGTCTGAGCATGCGCGCAGCGTGAAGGCGGGGCTGAGCGACGTGGTCTGGGCCGTGGACCCGACGTCCGATACCGCTCAAGGCTTGTTCGATCGCCTCACCGACCGCTTGGTCGAACTGTATCGCCGGATCTTCCAGCTACGCTCACATTGGACCTGAAGGCCGACCACCCTTCTCGCGCCATATCCCCGGATGTGAAGCGGGCCTTGTACCTCATGATCAACGAAGCAGCGACTAATGCGCTCAGACATGCGAAGGCAAGGATGGTCATGGTCTCCTACTGATCGAGAGCGACCGCCATGAGGTGCGTATCACTGACGACGGATCGGTTTCACGCCAAGGACTGCCAGTGGCAAAGGCAGCGGGCTGTCGAACATGCGGCATCGTATGGCAGCCATTGGCGCCGGGATCGATGTGGAGAGCGCACCGGGCAGGGGCACCACCATCATCGCGAGCGGAGCACTGTGAGGACGTGAAGCTCCTGCGATGTGGCGAGTGCGGTCAGGATCGTGGGCGATAAGCGCATACGCACAGCGATCGTGGAGGATGACCGCGACTTGCGCGCCATCCTCGTGGCCGGGCTGCGAAGGACCCACGTGTCGACGTGCTCGCCGTGTACGCCAGCGGCGATGCCTTCCTGAAGGAGTTGGAACACCTGGACGCGGATGTGGTGATCGTGGACATCAATATGCCGGGCACGAACGGAATTGAATGTGTGCGGCTGGCCAACCCCGTAAACCGGCCACGCAGTTCCTCATGAGCACGGTGTTCGAGAATGCGGCCTACATCTACCAAGCGCTCTGTGCAGGCGCCACAGGGTACTTGGTGAAGAGCGCGCCAAGCATGGCGCTGGCCGATGCAGTGTGCGAGATCACGCAGGCGGCTCACAGACACCCGCGATCGCCCGGCTGGTGGTCCTCTCCATGCAAGGTGATCCCGCCGCCACCATGCATCAGAACTGCTCACCGATCATTGAGAAGGAAGTGCTCGATGGCCTGGCCGCCGGACTCATGTACAAGGAGATCGCCGCGAAAGGCGATGTGAACATCAATACGGTTCGCTCTCACGTCCGCAGCATCTATGAGAAGCTGCAGGTGCACTCGCGGCGGAGGCTGTGCGCAAGGCGTTCCCAGGGAGGGTGGGGATCGTCTTCCTTCTCCGCACTGATCGACAGGAGGTGCATCCTCTGATTCGATCCCAAGAGATGCGGATGCAGCCATGGGAACCGGCACCAGGACCACATGCCCGCCACGATGATCCTCGGTGGGCGAGAACTCATTGACGCGACCAGGCACGCTGACCTGGGGATAGCGGGGGCGCGGCACGCTGACCCGGCCGCCACTTTCAGTTCGTCGATTCCCTTTGAGCTGCCATTTCAAGCCAATCAGGAGTGATCAGATGATCGCTGTGCAGGATCGTACTGCACCATCAGCTACCCCACGGTGAACACGCACATCACCCACATCCACAGAAGCTTCACGTGGATTCCGTGGCCGCTGCTGTGAAGGTGGCGATGCAGGAGGGATTGGTGAGGGCGTTCCGGGCTTCGAATTCCAGACGGGTTATAGTGGTCCGGCCAGGATGACCGAGTACCCCCCCCCAACGCAAAGCGGCCCCGGTTCCCCGGGGCCGCTGCCATCAGACGCGCTGCTGCGCGGTAGCTGCGTGGTCCTTAGCGCACCATCGACTGCGCCGGATGGCTCCCACGCTGGTACCTGCCGTGCCGAGTGGCCGACACGCGGAACCAGCTGGGCTTCGCCCGCATCAAGCCCGGAGACGGAATACCTGGAGCGGGTGGTCACACCCACCAGTTCCCAGGCGTTCGCATCATCCGGTGAAACGCGGTTCACCTGAACGTGGTAGGTCACCGCACCACGCGTGGGGTCCCAGTCCAGGCTCACCTTGCCGGGATGGGCGGTCAGCACCGCGCGCAATCCCTTGGGTGTGCCGGCTCGGGCATCGGCGTGTTCGGCTGCCGCACCGGTAAAACCGCTGCTCAGGATCGCCAGTTCGTTGCCCTCGGCAACGCTGCTCACGTAACCAGCAGCTGGTCCAGCAGTTGCTTCAGTTCGAAAAGCGGGCCTTGCGGATCGCGAGTGCCGTGCGCCCACCATCCACCGCTGGTGATGGCTGTTTCCAGCGCCTCACGCGCCGCCGCGATGGCGGCCACAGAGGGCACGGGATCGGGAAGGCGGCATGCCGGTCATCCGTTGTTCGTGGAAACGCGCACGGTCCACCAATCCATTGGGGCGCAGGCGCGAGAGGTTCTTGATGATGCTGCTCATGAGAAAGGGGTCTTCAGGTCGTGGTCCAAAAGGCACGTCCATGCCCTACCCTGGGGCGTTTGTTGTACTTCGTGGTTCCAAAGGCGGGACGGATGTGATCACCCGACCCGGTGCTACGCCTTGCCGGCGGCGGGCGTGGCAGGCAGGTACAGGTGGCGCCAGCCACACGCTGTGCCGCTTCTCCGATTGTGCCAGAGTCAGCAGGAGCGGCGACAAGATGATCGGCCATGTGCCGGCATAGAGCTGCCGACCCATCAGCACGAAATGCACACCCAACAGATAGAACGCCTCCTTCGGTCGGTCCAGCAACTTGCAGCGGATGCAGACGATCGCGAAGTCCTGGTCGAAAGCCGCCAACGGGCTATCCCGTGCGGGCATCTTGCCGAGGAACAGGAGCTTAAGAACGAACTCCAAATATGCGGTGTAGACCGCCGCTGCGTGAACCTGTCCGGTGCGATAAGCGCTTCGGCCAAGCGCAAGGCACTGCGATCGAAGGTCACGAGAACCTGCTCAAAGACCACCTGACTCAGAACGTCCATCGTCGATACGCGGCGCGTCCGCTTTTCGGAGAGAGTCGCCTGTTTCTCGGCGTGAGTCGTCTGCTTCTCGGAAAAAGTCGCCTGTTTCTCGGCGTGAGTCGTCTGCTTCTCGGAAAAAGTCGCCTGCTTCTCGGCGTGAGTCGCCCGCTTCTCGGGAAAAGTCGCCTGCTTCTCGGCGTGAGTCGCCCGCTTCTCGGGAAAAAGTCGCCTGCTTCTCGGCGTGAGTCGTCTGCTTCTTGGAAAAAGTCGCCTGCTTCTCGACGAGAGTTGCCTGCTTCTCGGAAAAAGTCGCCCGCTTCTCGACGTGAGTCGCCCGCTTCACAGGAAATGTCGCCTGCTTTCCAGATGAGTTGCCTGCTTTTCGACGCAAGTCGCCTGCTTTTGGTAGAGGATCGTCCGTCAAAAGCCGCAATTCGTCCGGTGAAATGCGGGGAGTCGTCCGCTTCCTTATGAGCCAGTCGTATCAGGGCTTTGATCCAACGGTCTACGGACTTCATTGGTCGATCGCCGAACGGTCTTCACCGTCCCCTGCACCGCCTTGCGCGGGCGGCGCACCGCCCGGTATCCAGGGCCGCAGTCGCAATCACTCGTTGACCGTTTCTTCGTCATGATCGTCGGTAGTAAGATTTATGTCAGAATGGTCATATGCGGTAGGTGGCGTGATGCATTCTTTCCACGATCGATCGTGCGTATGTCAGGGTGTTAGAAGACCTCTCCTACCCTTTTGATCCTGGCCGATCACTGGCCACGTTGAATACCGCATCTCCAACGCGATGAACGTGTAGTGCCGGATCAACTGGCCGGCCGAACGGTGCACGACCGATCGGCCAGCGACGTATTCAACAGCGGCCAGCCCCATGCCCGTTGTGCGAATGGTCCAACCCGATATCTTGTCGGGCAGATGGAAATGGAGCAGAAGATGGGATCGACACTGACGAAGAACGAAGAGCGCTTGCTGGAACTACTGGCGGAACATGACAGCCTCGGGCCGGTCGCCGCTGCGGCCGGCCGGCTGGTGATCCCGATGCGGATCCTCGATGCATCCGTGTTGGATGTGCACCACCTGCGGGATGGTGTGTACAACGCAACGGTGTCCACGGGCGATGAACGAAAGTCCCGCCGATTCGTCGTGCAACATTAGGGATCGTTTGATGCACGTCATCCGTACTGCATGCTCCGCGCGATGCGAACCAGGTGCAACATGATGGGCACCTCGATGAGCACCCCCACCACGGTGACCAGCGCAGCCCCGCTGTTGAGGCCGAAAAGGGCGATCGCCACGGCAACCGCCAGTTCAAAGAAATTGCTGGCGCCGATCATGCTGGCCGGTGCGCAGGTGCTGTAGTCGAGACCCAGCCATCGGCCGCCCTTCCAACTGATCAGGAAGATGATGTACGTCTGTAGTGCGAGGGGTAGGGCGATGAGAACGATGAGGAAGGGGTTCTGGAGGATGCGCTGCCCTTGGAAGGCGAACAGGAGGACGAGCGTGACGAGCAGCGCGGTGATGGAAAGTGGCCTCAACGCCGGCAGAAAACGTGACTTGAGCCAGACATCTCCTTTTGTACGCGTAAGCCAGCGGTGGGTGAGGTAGCCGGCCACAAGTGGTATCACCACGAATACGAGGACCGTGGTACTGAGCACGCCCCACGGGATGGCGATGCCTGTGATCCCCAGCAGCAGCTGCACGATGGGGATGAAGAGTACGAGAAGGAGAAGGTCGTTCACGCTGACCTGTACCAGGGTGTAGTTCGGGTCACCTCCACAGAGGTAGCTCCAAACGAAGACCATGGCCGTGCATGGTGCTGCACCCAACAGGACGGCCCCGGCGATGTATTCTTTCGCAAGCTCCGGTGTGATCCATGCCGCGTATAGCCTGCTGAAGAAGAGCCACGCGAAGAAGGCCATGGTAAAAGGCTTGATGAGCCAATTGACAAACACCGTAAGGCCGATCCCCTTCAGCTGTGGTCCCAGAGTGCGAATGCTGCCGAAGTCCACTTGCACCATCATGGGAAAGATCATCAGCCAGATAAGGATCGCCACGGGTATGTTCACGTGATGCAGCTCGAGACGGGCTATGACCTGCATGCTGGAGCCCGACCAGGTACCGAGGGCGATGCCTGCCACAATGCAGAGCAACACCCATATGGTAAGGTGCTTCTCAAAGAAGCCGATACCCACGGTCTTGGTACTCATTCGGAAGCTCGCTCCATCGTGTACCACAGCTCCGCAGCGATCTGGAGGCAGCACTCGTCGTAGCGTGCGGCCTCCTCCGGCGTCCCATCCGCCTCTTTGGGGTCGTTGTACGGCAGGCTGAGGCGATCCAGCGCCCCGAACACGATCGGGCAGTTCTTGTCCGCCTCCGAGCAGGTCATTACGGCGCAGAAGTCCTTCTGCGGGTTCGCCGGGTCGTCGTACTTCTTGCTCCAGCAGCGTTCGTCGGCGCGGTCCTTCGCGAAGGACACTTCGTACATCGGATCCTTTCCTTCGCCCTTCACCACCTGGAAGCCCGCGCGTTCCAAGGCGGCCACGGCGCGTGGGTCGAAGGCCGTGGCCTCGGTGCCCCCGCTGAAGGTGCGCACATGGTCCTGCGCATGATACCAGGCAGCCGTGGCAGCCCAAAGCTGGCTCAGGTGGCTGCGACGGCTGTTGTGGGTGCAGATGAAGGTGAGGTCCGCAGTGGCGCCGGCGGCCTTTCGCTCCTTCAAGAATGCAGCGATCCGGTCCAGGCTTTCCTTGCGCTCCACTGGGATCTCCGCCATGGCTGGTACCACGCGTTCATCCACGTAGTGTTGGAGCTCGGGATGGAGGGTTCGGTCCATCGGTGGTCCATGCTGAAGCAGGGATATGAGCAGCAAAGGGTTCATGTTGATGGGTTCAGCAGCAATTGCTCCCACTTCCGCAGCAGGCGGCTTTCAACTCGGCCTTGTCCGCCTTCACGCCCGGTTTGGTCGCGCTCACAGTGATGCTGAAGATCCCTGCCCCGCTTGCCTTGTATGCGGCGATCTGCTCCTCGCTCAGGTACCTGCCAAGGATGTCTTCCGGTACGATGATGGACTTGCGTTCCTGCACGCTTACCTGCTCGAAGCCCAGGTCGTGGATGATGCCGAGGTAATCGCTTTCGGGCAACGCGCCCGCAACGCAGCCGGCGTACATCTCCGCACTTTCCCTCAGGAGCTGCGGTATCTCACCGCGCAGCACCACGTCGCTGATGCTGAAATGACCGCCGGGCTTGAGAACTCTCAAGACTTCGGCGAAGGCCCGGCGTTTGTCGGGCACCAGGTTGAGCACGCAATTGCTCACCACCACATCGACGATACCACTCGTGAGGGGAAGTGCTTCGATATCGCCCTGTCGGAATTCCACGTTCTGGTACCCGAGTTTCAAGGCATTCTCCTTCGCCTTGGAGACCATCTCCGGGGTGAAGTCCACACCGATCACACGACCATCAGGGCCGGTCTCATGACGCGCCACGAAACAATCGTTGCCCGCACCGCTGCCCAGGTCGAGCACGGTGTCCCCCGATGCGATCCCTGCGAATGCCGTCGGCAGCCCGCACCCCAGTCCGAGGTCGGCATCCGGCGCGTAACCCTTCAGGTCGGCGTAGCCATCGGTCATGATGTTGTACACCTCCGTGCTGCACCCGCCGGCCCCGCAGCAGCTGCTCGTGTTGGTGGCCTTGTCCTGCATGGCGATCTCGGCGTACTTGCTGCGGACAAGGTCCTTCAGTTCTTGGTCGGTTCTCATCGTTCGTTCGTTTTGATCCAGGACAGGGAGCTGCTCAACAGTGGTCAGTGTCCAAGGGAGTGTACTTGTTGAAGAGTTTATTGAAGGCCGTTTGCGCCTTGCTCCAGGCTTTCGGTTCGATGCAGTAGCACACGCTGGTGCCTTCCACTGTACCGGTGATGAGGCCGCATTCCTTCAACTCCCGCAGGTGCTGACTGATCGTGGCTTGTGCCAGGCCAAGCTCATCCACCAGGCTCCCACAGATGCATGATCGTTCCTTCAGCATGTACTGCAGGATGGCGATGCGTGCCGGATGTCCCAGGGCCTTGGCCCAAGTGGCGATCCGGTTCTGGCCGCCGGTGAAGAGTTCGGTCTTGGTGATCCCCATGTGCGTTGAAATGAACGTAAAGATACGATTGATATGTAATAATGCAATAATACGATAAAGAAAGTCCGATGATGCGCTTCATGCCTCCACTTCGCGTGCCGTCCGGACGCCTTTCGGACCGGTGTCGGGGGATATGGTTCCTGCGCTAGCTTCGTGCGACCATGGACCATGAGCTGGAACCGCTGTTCCGCGCATTCGGCCCCTTGACGGAGCAGGAGGGAGCGATCGTGGCGGCCGCCGTGACCACACATACCGTGGGCAAGGGAACCATCCTGCTGGATGTGGGTGCGGTCTGTGACCAGGCCTACCTGGTGGTGAGCGGTGGGTTGCGCACCCTCTTCTGGGATCCGAAGGGGAAGGAGGTGACGCGCTACGTGGCCTTGCAGGGACAGGTCTGCACCGTGCTGGACAGCTTCATATCACGCGAGGAAAGCAGGGAGAGCATCGAGGCCTTCCTGGACAGCACCGTGATCATATGGGACCGCGACACGCAGGACCGGCTGCGGCGCACCATACCCAGCTGGAACGAGGCGTACATCCGCATCCTGGAGCGTGCGCAGGTGCTCAATGCCTGGCGCTTGGTGGGCCTGTTGGGCATGAACGCAGCGCAACGTTACGCGGCGTTGCTGGAGGAGTGGCCGGAGATGGTGCGCGACGTGCCTGACCGCATCATCGCGAGCTACCTGGGCATGGCTCCCGAATACCTCAGTCGCTTGAAGGCGAGGGTGTTGCACGGCCTTTCTTGACAATGGTCAACGCGGCGTCGGTCGCCCCTGGCGGATCTTTGCAGCGATGAATGGAACGATAGAGACCACTGCCGCCGTTATCGGTGCCACAGGGCCGGATACCGTGGAGGTACGCTTCAAGGAAGGGGTCCCGTTGACGACCGAGGACGTGACGGAAGCACTCGAGGCCCGCAGCCGCCATTTCAACGCACCGCACCACGTGGTGATGGTGGCCCCCACGGACCTGGACTTCGACATCCAGGTGATGAGCACGGACCATTGCGGCAAGAGCGAGGCTGAGGGCATCACACGGTCCATCACCTGGGTGGCGAACTCCGAGTTCAACGTGCAGTTGCTCAACATCTACTACGCTTACTTTCCCAGCAAAGTGCCCTTGAATGTGTTCGAGCAGGAGGAGGAGGCGCTGGCCTGGCTCGCGGATCCGGCGCGGTACTCGCTGAACTGATCGGCCTCACTTCGGCGCCCGGCGGTAGATCGCGACGCCCACCAGGAAGAAGAGGACGTTCGGCACCCACACGGCCAGCAACGGATCCAACCCGGCGTTCGTCGCGGCCACGGTCATGAGGCGCATGGCGAACACGTACAGCAGGATGAGGCCCACCCCTAATGCGAGGTGCAGTCCCGTGCCTCCGCGCACCTTGCGGCTCGCGATGCTCACACCGATCAACGTGAAGACGTACGTAGCGAAAGGGTAGGAGGTACGCTGGTACTTCTCGATGAGGTAGGGCATCACGGTGCCATCCCCCTGTGCCTGCTTCTCCTTGATGTACGCGTTCAGTTCGCCCCAACCCATGGACATCGCCGTTTCCCACCGCTGCCCGAGGTCCGACGGGACAAGGTCGATCAGCGTATCGAGTTCATTTCCGCGGATCAACACTTCAGGCGTGCGGTCCATGCGCCGGAGCACGTAGTCGCTCACGTGCCAGGTGCCTTTCAGACTGTCGTAGGTGGCACGGTCGGCGGTCAGCTTGGCGCGCAGTTCACCGTCCTCCCAATGGGACAGGCTGAAGCGATGACCGGTGCCCTGCTGCACGTTGAAGGATTCCATGTACGCGATGGTGCCCGGCACGATCTCGCGGTGCAGGTGCTTGGCATCCACGAAATACGTGGCCCTGATGTGCTCCTCCTCGAAGGCCAGCCGCACCTTGTTGGCGGCCGGCAGCACCAGGTGGTTCACCACCAGCGAAACACCCGTGAGCAGGGTGGCGGCCAGGAAATAGGGCCACATGATGCGCGGAAAGCTCACGCCGCTGCTCAGCATGGCGATCACCTCCGTGCGATGCGCCAGGCGGCTGGTGAAGAGCAGCACGCTGAGGAAGATGAACAACCCGCTGAACAGGTTGCTGTAGTAGATGATGAAGTTGAGGTAGTAGTCGAACACGATCTCACTTCCGGTGGCATCCATCGTGGCGAAATCCTCGGTCTTCTCGCTGATGTCGAAGACCACCGCGATGAGCATGATCACCACCAGCAGGAAGATGAAGGTCCCGAGGAACTGCCGGATGATGTATCGGTCGAGGGTCCTGAGCACGTTGACGTCGTTCTATGGCCGGTATGGCACCTAGTTCCTCACCTTCAGTTTCGGGAGCAGCGCATTCTTCCAGTGCGTGAAGCTACCGTCCATGATCCGGGTGCGGGCCTCCTTCATCAACGCCAGGTAGAAGCCCAGGTTGTGCAGGCTGGCGATCTGCTGGCCCAGCATCTCGTTGCTTTGGAAGAGGTGTCGGACGAATGCGCGGCTGTATGCCGTATCCACCCAACTGTGGGCATCGGGGTCCAGGGGAGAATGATCATCGTTCCACTGCTTGTTCTTGATGTTCACCACACCGGCCATGGTGAAGAGCATGCCGTTCCGCCCGTTCCGCGTGGGCATCACGCAATCGAACATGTCCACACCGCAGGCGATGTTCTCCAGCAGGTTCCACGGGGTGCCCACGCCCATGAGGTAGCGTGGCCGGTCCTGCGGGAGGATGTCACAGCACAACTCGGCCATGGCATACATCTCCTCCTCCGGTTCGCCCACGCTGAGCCCGCCGATCGCGTTGCCCGGCATCCCCTTGGTGGCGATGTATTCCGCCGAGCGCTGGCGCAGCTCCGGAAAGGTGCTGCCCTGCACGATGGGGAAGAGGGCCTGCTCATGGCCGTACTTCGGCGCGGTGGCATTGAAGCGCGCGATGCAACGGTCCAGCCAGCGGTGGGTGAGGTCCAGGCTTTTCGCTGCATAGGCCTCTTCGCATGGCCAGGGCGTGCACTCGTCGAAGGCCATCATGATGTCCGCGCCGATGGTGCGCTGGGTGTCCATCACGCTCTCCGGGGTGAAGAGGTGTCTGCTGCCATCGATGTGACTGCTGAAGCGCACACCTTCCTCGGTGATCTTGCGGATGTCGCTGAGCGAGTGCACCTGGAAGCCGCCGCTGTCCGTCAGGATCGGGCGGTCCCAACCGTTGAAGCGGTGCAGGCCACCGGCATGCTCGATCACTTCCATGCCCGGCCGCAGGTAGAGGTGATAGGTGTTGCTGAGCATGATCGGGGCGTTCAGTTCCTGCTTCAGTTCGCGGGGATGAACGGCTTTCACGGCGCCCAGGGTGCCCACCGGCATGAAGACCGGTGTCGGGACCTGCCCATGGTCGGTGTGGAGCAGTCCGGCGCGGGCCTTGGAGGCGGGATCCTGGGATAGGAGGTCGAAGTGCATGCGGCCGCGAAGTTCGGGCATCCGCGGCACCGGGCATCCACGCGCGCGGTGTTCATAACTGCATCCGTGGGGTGCCTGCTCCCATGGGCCTTCCGGATAGCTTCGCCAGCGGTGCCGGGCAGCCGGCCATGTCCCATGTGGTCCATTGAATTCGCAGTGCTCATCGGCGCGATCGCCGTGCTCCTCTTCTTCCACGGGTTGATGTTCGCGCGGCTCGCCTTCCGCCGCCCCACCGTGGAGCCGGACCGCACCCTGCCCGTGAGCGTGGTGATCTGCGCACGCAGCGAGGCCCGGCGCCTGGAGGAGCTGATCCCCCTGCTCATGGAACAGGACCACCGCGAGTTCGAAGTGGTGGTGGTGAACGACCGTTCGGAGGATGATACCTGGGAAGTGCTGCAGTGGATGAAACCGCATCACGCACGGTTGCGCCCGGTCAATATCCAGGCGGATGAGAAGTTCAACTACGGCAAGAAGATCGCACTGGGAGTGGGCATCCGCGCGGCACGGTACGAGCATGTGCTCCTCACCGATGCGGACTGCCTGCCGCAGGGCAGGGACTGGATCAGCACCATGGCCTCCGGATTCCGGAACGGGCGTAAGATCGTGGTGGGCCACAGCCCCTATGCACTGCAACCCGGCATCGCCAATGTACTGGAGCGGTATGATGGCACGGTGAAGACCATGCAGTACATGAGCTTCGCGATGGCCGGATTCCCGTACATGGGCGTGGGGCGCAACCTGGGGTACTCCAGCGAGCTCTTCTTCAATGCCAAGGGGCCGCGCCGGCATGGGCAGCTCATGAGCGGTGATGACGACCTGTTCATCAACGAGGTGGCGCGCGCAGGCAACACGGCGGTGGTCGCCGACCCGCGGTCCTTCATGACCACAACGCCCACCCCGGACCTGGGCACCTGGGTGCGCCGCAAACGCAGGCATTACACCACGGCGAAGCACTACCGGTTCGGCCACCAGGTGCTGCTCACCCTGCTTCCGTTCGCGCGGCTCGTGTTCTGGGCGGTGCTCATCTGGTGCGCGGTGCGGGGCCTGTGGCGCGAGGTGGCCGTGGGTGCCGGCGTGGAGCTGTGCGTGCTCCTGCCGATCACCGTGGCCGCCATGAAACGCCTGCACGCAGGGGCGTTGGCGTGGTTCGCCCTACCCCTTGAATGGTTGTTCCTACTTTTGGATCCACTGCTGTACACCAGCACGATCCTGGTCAAGCCCAAGCGATGGAAGTGAACGAGAACCTCAGCGAGAAAGCCCGGTACGACTATGTCCTCGTGCGCAGGGCCGTGGACAAGCACGACCAGAAGGCCTACGCCGAATTGATGGGGCGTTATCGCGACTCCATCTACTTCATGTTGTTGAAGATGATCAACAACAAGGACGACGCTGAGGACCTGACGATCGAAGCCTTCGGCAAGGCCTTCCACCGGTTGAAGCAGTACACGCCGAACTACGCATTCAGCACATGGCTGTTCAAGATCGCCTCGAACAACTGCATCGACTGGATCCGGAAGCAGAAGAAGAAGACCTTCTCCATCGACAATCCCATCGGCACGGATGATGGCGATGAGATGACCATCGAGCTGAAGAGCCATGGCATGGACCCGGCGGAGATCGCCATCAAGGAGCAGAAGAACGAGATCATGCGCGATGTGGTGGAGAAGCTGAAGCCGCGCTACCGCACCCTGGTGGAACTGCGCTACTACAAGGAGTACAGTTACGAGGAGATCGCCGAGGAACTGGACCTGCCCCTGGGTACGGTGAAAGCCCAGTTGTTCCGGGCACGGGAATTCCTGCTGAACCTGATGGAGAGTCGGAAGGACCACATTTAAGTGCGCATGTGCCCATGTGGACAGGTGCCCATGTCAACATGAAGGATACCTCCTCGGTGCAGGTCGACCGTATTGCGCGTCCTCTCATTTCCACACCACGACATGCTCTGGCAGTACGGCACGCATAGAACGGCCATGAGCACATGGTCACCTGGTCTTATACGCATATGAACACTGTCGGTCCCGACCTCCTGCTTCGGTACTTCCCAGCGCTTAGCGCTCAGCAGCGTGCGCGTTTCGAGCGCTTGGGCGCACTCTATCCGGAGTGGAACGAGCGGGTGAACCTGATCTCGCGCAAGGACATGGACAACCTCTACGAGCGGCACATCCTGCACTCGCTGGGCATCGCCAAGGTCGTCCGGTTCGCGCCGGGCACGCGCATCGTGGATGTGGGCACCGGTGGCGGTTTTCCGCTGGTCCCGCTGGCGATCCTCTTCCCGGAAAGCACCTTCCACGGCATCGATGGCATCGGTAAGAAGATCACTGCGGTGAAAGGCGTTGTGGAAGGCTTGGGCATCACCAATTGCACCGCGGAACAGGTGCGCAGCACCGAGCACAAGCAGCGTTACGATGTGATCGTGAGCCGCGCGGTCACGACACTGCCGGAATTCATCCGGATGACCAAGCATCTTGTTCCCAAGAGGAGCGGTACGTTGTACTATCTCAAAGGCGGCGAACTGGCGGATGAGGTCCTGCCGCTGAAGCAACCCATCACGGTCTTCGAACTGAAGGAGTTCTTCGAGGAGGAGTTCTTCGCGACGAAGAAGGTGGTGGAGGTGGGACTGTGAGTCAGGTTCGATCGAACTGCAACCGGCTTAAGGAGTGGTACAACCCGTCCACATCCGCGATCAACTCATCGTGCGGGCCGCTTTGCACCACGGTCCCTTTGTCCAGCACCAGGATCTTGTCGGCATTGCGCACCGTGCTCAAGCGGTGGGCGATCACGATGCTCGTGCGGCCTTTCATCAGGGCATCCAATGCGTCCTGCACCAGTTTTTCGCTTGCCGTGTCCAGGGAACTCGTCGCTTCATCGAGGATCAGGATGGCCGGGTCCTTCAACACCGCGCGGGCGATGGCGATGCGTTGGCGTTGACCACCGCTCAACTGGACCCCGCGCTCACCGACCACTGTTCCATAGCCTTCCGGAAAGCGCTCGATGAATTCATGCGCGTTGGCCTTGCGCGCCGCTTCCTCCACCTCGGCATCCGATGCGCCGGGCCTTCCGTAGGCGATGTTCTCGCGGATGCTTCCACCAAAGAGAAGCACCTCTTGCGGCACGATGCCCATACGTTCCCGCAACGCGGTAAGGTCGAATTCCCGGGCATCCTTTCCATCGATGGTGATGCTGCCCGACACCGGGTCATAGAATCGCAGGATCAGTGACGCGATGGTGCTCTTCCCAGCGCCGCTCGGGCCGACCAGCGCCACGCGTTCGCCGGCCTTCACCGTGAGGTCCACATTCCGAAGCACAGGCACATCCGGCCGTGTGGTGTAGTGGAACGAGACATCCTCGAAGGCCAGGTCGCCGGTGATCGGGAGGCGTTGGGCATGTTCTTCGAGGGTGATGTCCTCCGGTGTCTCCTCCTGCAGGTCCATCAATCGTTCGGTGGCGCCGATGGCTTTCAACAGGGTGGTGATCAACTCCGGAACGCTGCCGATGGAAGCGCCGATCATGATGGACAGGCCGATGAACGAGGTGATGTCGCCCACGTCCAGTTTCCCTTCAGCACGCAAATGGACCGCGCGCCACACGATGAAGACCACCACACCGAACATGGCGAAGATGATGAACGAGATGAACACGCCGCGCCAGCGCACCCCTTTCAATGCCAGGTGCAGTGCTTGTGCCACGCTGTTCCCATAGCGCTTCACCTCGTACCCTTCATTCGAGAACGATTTCACGTTCTGGATGCCCTGGAGGGTCTCCTCCACGATCACGCTGGTGTCCGCGATCTTGTCCTGCACCTGCTTGCTGAGCTTCTGGATGAAGCGACCGAAGAACACCGCGATCAGTGCCACCACGGGCAGCGTGGCCAGCATGGTCAAGGTCAGTTGCACGCTCACGTAGGTGAGCAGCGTGATGCCGATGCCGATCGTCACGAACTGCCTTAGGAATTCCGCGAGCACGGTGGTCATGCCTTCCTGAAGCAGCGAGACGTCCGCGGTGATCCGGCTGTTCAGTTCACCTACCCGGCGTTGCGCAAAGAACAGCATCGGCATGCGGATCAGATGCGCGTACGTGTCCTTTCGGATGTTCGCCAGGGCATGTTCCGAGACGTAGCCGAAGGTCCAGATGCGCAGGTACCCGAAGAAGGCCTGCAGCGCGAATATGATCAGCAGGAGCTTGGCGATGGAATCGATGTTGCCAAGGTCGGTCAGCGGTGCTTCCCAGAACCCCGTGCGCGCCTCGGCATTCACGAGGTCCCCCAGCAATAACGGGAATGTGAGGCTCAGCAAGCTGGTGATCAGCAGGCAGCACAGACCGAATGCGAAGGTCCAGCGGTGCGGCTTGAGGTAGCGGAAGATGCGGACCGCTTTGCGCAGGGTGGCCTTGTTCAGCTTCGGTCGCGGCGCATCACCGAAGGCTTTGGAAGCAGGGCGGGATGCCATGGGGCGCAAAGATCGGGAACGCTTCTGTACCCGACTGATCCCACGCAACCCCATAGTGTTTACCCGGGGGCTCTACTTCCAGACCTTTGCCCAACAGGCGATGTCGAGATACGGGGTACAGGGCCATCGGATCCAGTTGCCCTGCGTATCAAGGCTGAACGCGCGCGGAACGCCGGCATGACAAATGGCACGGGAAGTCGGACTTGAGGCCCTCAAAACCCGGAACTATCTCTGTCATATTTCCAATCATTCAGGAATGAACGGCAATCGAAAGCGGTCTATTCCTATTCATCAACGCCTTTTGTGCATGAAGTAGCAGCGGATCCGCCGTCGGCGGATCTCTCTGGTGCGGACGCCTACTGGAAAAGAACTCACGCGAGCAACAGGGTAAAGACCCGATTGCCCTGATCCGGGAATCGTATCCTATAAATATTTCAGACTTACGCGTCCGACTCGGACACCACTTTCCCATGATTATGTTTTCCACCACGGACCCGACTCGCAAGCGGCTTGCTTGGTTCGCATTGACACTCCTGCTCCTTTGGATCGCATGCAGTATTGTCCATGGGCCGATATCACACGGGGAAACCCGTATGTGTTATTGCCTTGATCTGGGGTCTTGGTTATTGCTTCATCCGCTACAGGAAGGGTGCGAGACCGGCTTTTACCGAGCGTTGGGGATGGATATTGGGTGGGATCCTCACGGTAGTCCTGCTTGTGATGTTGCTGCATCGCGAGGTGAAATACCAAGAGCGCAAGGTGGTCCTAGGTCGAGCTGTGGAGGCCGTGGATCCGTAGAACAAGGTGAGGGAGGGAATGTGCAGGACAAGAATGCCACTGCTCCCTGCTAACTCCTCTCTCGTGCACGCCAACGTGGGATCTTTCCGCTTGCTGTGGGCATGGCTGCACAAGGCCGGATGCCATGGCACATCCCTCAGGGCCCTCGGGCATGGTCCAGCAGGTCCCAACCGCCTGAGCGGAACCAAGCGGAACGTACTTTGGATCGTTCCGAAGGTCGCATTGGAAACATCCGGTGCATGAAGGTCAAGGCGGGATACAGGTTGCCCGTTTCAAGCAAGGACCCGATTGTCGGGCTTGTACAGGGTGAATAGTAGCTTGGCCGATACAGGACGCTTGATTATCCATTGTGCAACAGGGTTGTCCGCAGGTGGATAACCCGATGTGATCCTGTCCATGTGATATACCTTGACAAGGCTGTTCCTACCGGAAAGTCGCCACCTGTTCATGGTATTGCGCTTGAGCAGCCATTCGCCCTTGTGCCAGGGGTAGTCGAGGCGTTCTATTGGGACCTTAAGGTCATACTCGCCCTTGCATTCAAGTTCGTTCGTCGAGAGGCTGGTATCGCCTGCAAGGATGAAGTCATCCAGGCCAGGAAGCTCGGTCGCCTGTAGGATCCATACGCCTCCGTTGCAGGACCGCATGCCAAGGTGGCTGTTCAATTCATCCACGCGCTTTCTCTGGATCGCACCCAGAAGGGTACACATCCTTTGATGGTCAATGATCGCATGGTAAGTGGTGGTGTTGGACTAGTACCCGAAATCCCAGTTCTTCTTCCGCGCCACCTGCCCTTCGTCACTACCGCGCTCCTCGATCACCCCTGGAGGTCCTCCTGAGAGATAGCTCACAAGCTTCTTGCCCGTCTCCACTACTTCCAAGGTGCCTTGATCCGTGAGGGTGAACTCCACCACCAGTCCATTCACATCCTCCGCGAGGAACATCGCGATGGGGCCGAAGAAGGCGGCCAACTGTTCCGGCTCGCAAGTGGGCAGGAACACCCGCAGCACCCTTGGGTCGTAGTATCGGAAGTACATCTCGCGCCCGTCCTCGCCCTCCACGATCAGGAAACTGCGCAGGTGCTTGTAGAGTTTCACCGGATCCGCATCGCTTTGGAACACCACACCCCAGCTTTGGCCAGCACCGTTCTCCACAAGCCACTGGGCGAACGGGCTGTGCGGTGCAAGGCTGAAGAGCCATGGTGCCACAGCGGAAAGAAAGCGCTCACTATCCCCTTCGTACAAGCAGGTATGCTCCGGGTTCAACTCCCGAGCGCGGTGGATGTCGCCATGCATACGTGCGGCATCGAGCAGGAGGAAGGAGTTCGTAGCCAATGTCCGGTGAGGATGCATTAATGCCGTGGCAGGTTCAGGTCGGCAGTGAAGCCACCGCTACGAACGTCGCTCCATCGGTAGCGGCCTGTTGCATGGCAAGGGTCACTTGGGCGGTTTCCTTGGCCTTCGCCTCGACCGCCCCGTCGCCTCCAGCGGCTTGGTCCACTTGCTTCTGGAACTCTTGCATGATCGGCGCCATCACCACGGGCGTCACCGGTCCCCCCGGGCTCATCTCACCGATCAACACGGTCGGGCACCCCACCACGATGGTTCCACCGTGCGCGCACATATCACCCATGCGTGCCGCCGGCTTGCCACCGATCAGCACACCCGTGGAACCCAGCACAATGGTATCTGGTGGTCCTACACAGGTACACATATCCCCCATCACGGCAGCGGGCATGCCGCCGATCAGCACGGTGGGCACGCCGGGGCCGGTCACCGGGCCGCCCACATGGGGCTTGGGACCATCGAACATGGGGCACACATGCATGTCGCCGAGACGGGCTGCGGGTTTGGACATGGTAGCTCGGTTTGGTATGGGCTAATGTAATATGTGCCAGGCATGCTCTATGCGAGCCTCATACTTGGTCCTTCAGGATCCCCCGTACTCCTTGGTCAGGAAGAAACCCTCCACGTCGGCCAGCTTCTTTTCTATGTGGAAGCAGTTGTTCTGGGGTTCGTCGTGATAGTCGCTCACGGGATACGGTCTGTAGCTCTTCAGGGTCTTCCTGAATTCATTCTTGTCGCTGATGGAGGCGAACGGGATGTCGAGGACGTTCACGAACGATGTGTCCACACAATGTTTGGTGACATTACTGGGCCCGAGCTCTTTGATCTTCGCGTACATGGCATCGATCACCCCGGCCTTGTCCTTTCCCACTTTCACTGACTTCTCATACTCGGCGATGACCATGTCACTGTGCTGACCATACACCTTGTACTGCTTCGCTGTTCCGGTCCTGTTACAATTGTTGTACATGACTCGCGCCTGATCGTAAGGGCTGCTGGCCATTCTGGAAACTTCGATGCGCCCGTTGCCGGAAGCAGCGCCGAGGATCTTGAGCAGCTCAATGGCTTGGGCGGTCACGCCCTCATGGTTCACGCCATCACGGGAAAGTATGGAGACCTCATCGGTGCGCATGAACGAAGTTGGTTTGATGAGTATGCCCGACCGAAAGATTAATGTAATCGGAACACGTATGCGCCGCTTTGCTATGTTCGTAGGCCATCCATCTCCCCTACGCATACGCCATGGTGTTCCGTACTGTTTCTTCAGTCAGCTTACTGGCTATGGCGGTGATGGCCAAAGGTCAGTTCGGGATGGGGCTTGCCGGGGGATCATGGGAAGGGATCTGGGGGCTGCATCACCAACCAGCGAGCATCCTGTTGAACCAGGACAGGATGGAGGTGAATGTGTTCCGTGCGGGTATCGACGCATACGCGAATTTCCTTGAGATCGACCCCAACCGCTTCGGGATCTTGAATTTCAATGATGGGTTGGTCCTGGACAAGGAAGGACCGCAGGTGCACGGTACCGACCGCCTGGGTGAGAATAGCTTGTTCGATTTGCGCACATTGGGTCCGTCTCTGGCCAGGCGTGTGGGCAAGCATGGGGCATGGGCGTTCACCACCGCTGGCCGGGTGATTTATACTGGGCTCGACCCGCGTGCCACCACTGGACGATTCGGCTTGGATACTCTGCTTCTTCGAGCGGGAGAAGAGCGGTTGATGGAAGCGGTGGACATGCGAGCAAACACGGCTACCTGGGCTGAAGCGGGTCTCACGTATGGCAGGACCTTCAATGATGCAGGTAAGGTGCGCATCCATGCAGCAGCTACGGGGAAGTTCATCGTGGGTGGGAGAGCCGGGTACCTTGTGGTATCCCCTCCTGTGGTCGAGGGTATGACCGATTCCACCACGGCCATTGCGCAAGTGGACATTGACCATGCGTTGGCGTTACCCCACGACTGGAACACAGCGGGTCGCGGTTGGAACGCGGACCTGGGTGCGATCATCGAAGTCATGAGGCGGGACTGGGCGCCGGATATGCGGCCATACCGGTTGCGTTTCGGTGTGGCATTCACCGACCTTGGATCGGTCAACTATAAGGAAGGGGCCGGCGTGTATCGGATCAGGAACGGCACCACCACCTCAGATCAACTGGCCGCATTGCAGGTGGATAATGTCGCTGGGTTGGATACTGCACTGAGCAGCTTGCTCCTCGGTGATCCGGTCCGGTCGCGCGTCGGAACCGCCTTCAAGTTGGGGTTGCCGGCCGCCTTGCACCTCAGCTTGGAGTTCTGCCCTGCTCAGCACTGGGCCGTTCGGGCCGAAGGCGTGTTGAATATGCGGCATCCGCCTGAGGCTCTGTCCACACGCGAACAGATCGCCATCACCCCGCGATTCGAGACCCGTATGCTCATGGTCGCTGTTCCGTTCACCATGGACCGGTACGGTACGCGCGGGCTGGGGCTATGCCTTCGGTTGGGTGGCGCAATGCTCGGTAGCGATCGCCTTGGTGGGCTCATCGGCATGGAGAACGGCGTAGGGGCCGACTTCTACTGCGGCATCAAGCTCCGGTTCAAAGAAAAGGAGCCCGAATAAAGCAGCGCCTCAGTAGCCGAAATCCCAGCCCTTGGAGGGTGGCCGTTGCTCCCGTATGGGCTCCGGTTCCTGCACGATCGCGGTTTGGGTGGCCTCCTCTGGGATTTGTTCAGCGCGCAGCTTGGGCACACCGGTGGTGCCGGTAGCGAGTCCTTCGAGGCTGCCCTCCAGTTCGGCATACAGCAACTCGTTGTCCGATAGGGCGTACTCCACCAACAGCCCATTCTCGTCCTCGGCCACGAATGCCGTGATCGGGCCGAAGAACTCCCGGAGCTGGTCCTTGTCGCAGGTGGGCAGGAACACGCGCAGGACACGGGGATCATAGTAGCGGAAGTAAAGCTCCTTGCCCTCCTCGGTCTGGATGATAAGGAAACGCCGCAGGTGTTTATACAGTCGCACGGGTTCCACTTCGCTCCTGAACAGGATACCCCAACTGTTCCCTTTGCCCTGCCGCACGGCCCACCGGGCGAAATCGCTCCCGGGCTCGAAGGCGAACAACCAGGGTGCCACAGCGGCCAGGAATTTCTCACTGTCGCCCTCGTACAAGCACGTGTGGTCCGGGTTCAGGTCGCGGGCCTCCTGGATGGCGCCGTTCATGCGCGCCGCATCGAGCAGGATGTAGTTGGCCTTCTTCATTTGCTTGCATCCGATATGTCCCTGGGCGCAGCAACGCCCATGCCACCCAACACCCTTGCCCGGTTCGAGGAAAGATCATGGATCGCGATCGGGGCGGTGCTTCCCCGAAGTGCCAGAAGGTGGGCCGGCCAGTGTGGCAATTCGGCCTTGTTGATGGTCGTGAGCGGCGGTAGCCCTGTCGTAGGTTCAATGGCCTCCGCGCCGTCGCTTGCTGCCGTCCGGAGTTGTGAGATAAAGGTGTGGTGCGGGCCCTCAGACATCACATGCGCATTCGTTGAACGAAAGAACAGGCATTTTCACAAAGGTGTCGCGCAAGGCCCAGAGGTGAACTCTCGGCTTGGGGTTTTATCCTCACATATGGATGTTAGTTCGTCCGAATCGCTATTTTCGACCACACCTACACGACCGCATGCATGAAGCCGATCAATGCTGCCCAGCGCCGGGGCCAGTTCCTTCGTTTTGTCCTACTCTTTCTGCTGGCGATGACACCGGTGGTGGTGTTCATGTACCTCCTTGGACGGAACGACAGCAAGGCATATGAAGCGCTCAAGAACGAGCGGAACGAACTTCATCAAAAGGCCAAAGTACATATGGGCCATGCTGAATTGGTCGGGAAGGTTGCTCGAGCGAGCCGCTTGTTCCAACAGAGCGTGTTTGAGAAGGAGCCGGACTTTCTGGGGTTCACTACAAAAGTAGACGGCGTGTTTCTCAATGCGATCAGGGACTTGGAAGAGGCATCAGATTCTCTTAAGGAGAAGGGAGGAGGGGCGAGCAGTGATAAAGAGCTTGTTGCGATCGCACAGGATTATGCTGCGACATCCAAGAAACTTCTGGAAGTGTACGTGGGCGGATTCGCTGAGATCGGTAGACTTCGAAAAGATTATGCACAATGTGATAAAAGCCTTACCGAAAAAACGGTCGAGGTGACAGCGCTTACCACTAGTTTAGAGAATTGTAAGCGTTCCAGGTAAGGGCACATACCATACAATCCAGCTGATCACATGAAGGGACCTATCATTGCCTTTTTCGTGGTATTGGTCGTGCTTCTCACCGGTCTGCTCCTTTGGATGGACGACTCGATCATTGGAGCAATCCATGTGAAGGCTGGTAGTGATTCTGTTCCGAACAGTTCCTTGGTGATTGGGCAAGAGTATTATTTGCAGCCGGGGGATGAGGTGGACGTGAGTGACTCCGAAGGTTTGCTTTGGCTTGTTCGGTCGGGCAACAATGATGAATTGGGCGATGTATTTGGACAAGAAATGTCCGTCCCGGTCTACAACTTTGGGGATACCGGCCGGTACTACATTGAATGCTCCCGCAACGCAAAGGTCATAGCGGTGGATTCCGTCTACGTGCGGCAGGGTGATCGGTTCGCGAGCCTGGGAGCCTGGTCTTCCTCGCCGGCCGATACGGCGGGTGCGTCCATTTATTTGACGAACAATTCGCAGAACGTCGCGGAGTGGAGATGGCGTGTGCATCGCCAAGGGACCCTTGTTGCCGAAGAAGGCGGTCAGAGCTGGAACTGGACCCCGATCGACACGGGGAGCCACATGGTGCGTTTGGACGTGCAGATGCGGTCGGGTGCCACCCATGCCGACTCCATGCTCGTGGCCATTGCGCCACCACCGCCCAAGTCGGCGGTGGCACCGAAGCCCAAGCCAACGCCAACACCACCTGCACCCAGGCCCAAACCTGCACCCAAGCCCAAACCCACACCCAAGCCGAAGGTAGATCTCGCACCGCCACCCCCACTTGCTGGTGCATGCTTTGGAGCGAACCGGGCCCTATCCAGCACGAGCAAGGCCGATATGCCCGACCCGAAACGCGCCGATGTGCGCTGGGAGAAGGGAACAACGGAGTTCATCCTGGATGTACATACCGATTGCAAGCTGAAGGACTTTCCACACTTCGCCAATTCCGAAGTTGCGGGCAACAAGGTGGCTGTCACCGTTGAGTGCATCAGCGAGGGCTGTACCGGAGAGAGCAGGTACACACGTTATTTCACCCCGGCGTTCGACAGCCAGAAGTGGGCCTCAAGGAGTGTGAACCTGCCCCTGCTCCTGGCAGGCAAGCGCTACCGTGTACGTGTGCAGCCCCAGGGGGACACCGACTATCTCGGCTACTTCGGCATCACATCGCAAGTGGTGAACACACCCTGCGCCACCATCACCTTCCAACAGAACACCAGTTGCGTGTTCGATCTGGGTTTCCAGCACTAACACCGTTGGCCATGAACCGTCCATTGATCCTTTCCGCACTCGCGCCGACCGTTCAGTGTTACTCCGGCCTGCCCCGCATGGTGATGGGGTTGGTGCTGTGCATAACTGCGGCGGGTATACGGGGGCAGGAAATCACGATCACCGGCGTGGAGCCAGACCCGGTTTGCGCAGGGGGGGGCTTGGCGGTGGCGTTCGAGTTGAATGATCCGTTCAATGGGGGCAACGAGTTCACCGTTTGGCTCAGCGATGCAAGCGGTGACTTTGGCAGTGAACAGCAGATCGGGTCGCTTGCAGGTAATGTGTCCGAGACGATCGATGCGGTTGTTCCTCTCGGTGTAATGGCCGGATCAGGATTCCGGGTCAGGGTGAAAAGCACGGATCCGGAGGTCATCTCGGATGGGTCGGGTCCCTTTGAGGTCATTGCCTTATTAGTTTTCCCCGGTAGCTATGGTCCGTTCTGCAGCAATGGACCTGCGATCACCCTGGGTGGCACACCGTCGGGTGGTGTGTGGACGGGTATAGGTGTGAGCGGAAATGGTCCGTACACCTTCAACCCTTCGGTGGGCACCCAGACGCTCACCTATACCGCGACCAGCGGTAGCTGCAGCGACAGTGCGCAGACAACCATAACAGTCAACACCGCCCCTGCGCAACCGGATCCGGGGACATACGGCCCGCTTTGCAGCAATGATGACCCCATCGATCTTGCAGGTGATCCAGAAGGCGGAACCTGGACCGGTATAGGAGTCACCGGCAACCAGTTCAACCCGAGTGTGGGGACACAAGCGCTCACCTATTCGATCACGAACGCGAGCAACTGTACCAGTAGCGCATCAACCACGGTGACGGTGACCAATGCATCAGATGCGTCCATCACCTACAACGGATCTCCTTTCTGTGCATCGATCGGTTCAGCCGCGGTCACACAAAGTGGTTCGGATGGAGGGTCGTATACCGCTTCGCCGTTTGGTCTTATTATTAATGTCAACACCGGTGAATTGGACCCCGAAGCCAGTACTCCAGGTACATACACGGTCACGTATGAGGTGCCTGCGAACGGAGTGTGTCCGATTTTCACTACCTCCACTACCGTCACCATCGTGTCCGTTCCGGAGCTTCCAATAGTTGCCGATCTGGGTGCCGATACGTTGTGCCACGGCCAGGTCACCTCTCTTTTTCTGGGGAACGACTATCCAGCGGGAACATCCTATTCCTGGTCCACCAGTGGTCCTGCCGAAATACTCAGCGGTGCCGACGAACCTATTTGTACGCTGGAATGGACGCATGCACCACCGTCCACCGGTCCAACTGGAAGTGGGGTTGCAGGGAGCTATACGGTCGCGGTGAATGTCGGTGGGTGTGCGAATCAGGTGTCAGGAACGATCACTGTGCTGGATTACTATGCCTCCTGTCCCAAAGGCATCGTTTTCTTCGAGCCGTACGGACTGGCCGTGATCGATCCGGTGGCGAACCATTTTCAGTGGGGCGCCATGGATGCCACAGGCGCGACTTTCACACCGATCGTGGGCGAGGTGGACCAAATCATGTTCCGGCCCGCGCTCGCATCCTTGGCAGGCGGTCTCCCGGTGGCTCCTCCTTATGTGGTCCGCAGTTCCATCTACGCCGATAAGTGTTTCTCGTACACGGCCCGGTGGGTGGATCAACCGGGGCTTGATCGGGAATGTTTGGTACCCACCTCAGGCATGACCACGGAGCCGGGCCATACGATCTACCCCAACCCGGGGGACGGCAAGTCGCTCACGGTGGAGGCTACGGGACCTCCGCTGGAGGAACCCATATGGTTCGAATTGTACGATATGCAAGGCCAGCAGGTGCATGCCGAACAAGTGTTGGTGCGGCCCGTCGCCCGGCTCGCTGCGGATCTTTCCGGTCTTGGACGGGGCATGTACGTGGTGCGCCTGCATAGCAGTGGCATGGAAGAGAACTTGAAACTGATACTCGACTGAAGCCATGCGCAACCATAGCCTACTCCATACGCTCGCGGCCGTGTTCGTACTGGGCATTACCCAGGCAGTGATGGCCAGCACGCCGTCGGCCACCCCGCTGGGAGCCGATTCGGTAAAGGACAAGGCCGTTGCCCTATTGGAACGTAACCTGGCATCGCTACGTGAGCATCGCACCAGTGGGGGGCAATACGCCGCCACCTTCGCTGAAGGCGCCCGGGTCTATTGCGATGTATGTGTACCACCGGCCCCCATGCCCTTTGAGCAGTATTATTTCCAAGTGACGGGCACCTTCCCGAACGGACTGGACCTCATGTATACGATCCATCATGGGCGGATCGAAATGGAACGGGTGGATGTGGAATACCATGTTACTATCCCATTCACAAAGGATGTCCCCGCAATGGGTGCAGGAGGTCCTATTCCGGGCAAGCGCCAGCGATCCCATTTGAAAGCCCTCGTGGTCTATAATTTCACGAACGGCTACCTCAGGATCAAGCAAATAGAACTGGACCAGGCACCGGGTTCCAACCTTTGGATGTTGGATGTTTCGCCCATGTTGGCGGTCGGCAAACCGGAGTTGGGTGCGCTGGCCGATCTGGCACCGAGTTGGAACGGGAACATGTTCCAAGTGGGGCTGATGCGCTACATGTACCCGGGCAAGGGCACCAACCGGGGCAACATGTGGCTCAAGGCCGGCTTGCGTGCCGGGCTGCGACAAGTACGGTTGCAGGCCGATGGTGTGGCGTACGAGACCACCGGCATCGCTCTACGGCCCACGAGCTCGGGCTTGCCAGCCGGTTCGGCGGTGCAGCATCACCTGGACCTTTCACAGCGCGTGTCCGACATCAACGAAAAGGTGACCAGTATGACCTTGGAAGTCCCTGTTGGATTGAGCAAGCGTTGGGCCATGTCGCGCAAGGCCGACCTGAGCCTTGAACTGGAACTCGGGATCGGCATGGAGCTCACCCGTAGCGTCAATGGCGATTACACCATGGACCAGCTTGGAATGCATACGTTCACCTGGGCTGATGGGGTGGATCCGGTGACCAGCTCCGGAGCTGACCTGACCTATGACCAACGCCATCAAGCCGTGACCGCTGCATCGGGTACGGAGTACAGCTTCTTTCAGGACGACCGCATGGTGCTGGACGATCTGGAGAGCAAAGCCAGACCCTACTTTTTCTGGGGCATCAACCCATCCGTATTCGTCCGGGGACTGAATGACCAGGTCAAGTACCAGTTCGGTCTGCGCGTGGCCATGGTGGGGACCAACCGCAATAGCGCCGTGGTGGACGGAACATACTTCGCCGACCAGGATGATCATGCGCGTCCGGCCCTGACCACCTTGGTGGATGGGCGCTTTCAGCCCTTTGTCGGTGTCTTGTTCGGGATCAAACTTTGAACCTCATGCGCATCCGTTTGCTTGTCGCGATCCCCGCGCTGCTGTGGCTGGTCGGCACGACCATGGCACAAAAGCCTGAAAATGTGCTCTTCAAGCCGGTCAACTGGTTCCAGGTCAGGTATGATCATGAGAACGACCGGTTCTATAACGACCAGGGAGAACAGCTCAATGAGGAGTATTGGACCTTCGCGTCGGGCAAGGGCGACAAGAGCCAGCGGTGGACCGTTTTCACCGATCGTGCGGGCGTGCTTCTGCGCAGTGAGCCACAAGCCGAAGCCGCACCCACCTCATCCGCCGCGTTGCCTTTCGCGCAGGTGTTGTACGTGTTCAAGGAGGAGAAGGGATGGCTGTTGGTCGGGCGTGAATCGAACAGATCTGAGGGCTGGTGCGACAAGCGGCACCTCGTATTGTGGGACAAGCCGCTCGCCGAACATCGCACACGTATCGAGTTGAAGGCCTTTCTCGTCAACACGCTGACGGGCATTGGAACAGAGCGCGGATCCGTACAGGGAGATCTCAAGCAGAAGTACGAGGTGTTCGATGGCCCCGGGTCGCGGGCCGAACGAAGGGAAACGAACTACCTCTACGATGTCTTCTACATCTACAAATACGATAAGGAGGGTGAGCGATGGCTTATTGGGCCGAATGAGATCTATAGCCAAAGTCCCTTGCTTGGCTGGGTGAATGCGCGCAAAGTGAAAGTGTGGGCGACCCGTCTGTGCCTGGAACCCAACTGGGAGGAGGCAGCGAAGGCCGAGCGCCGGGAAAAGAACGTCCGGGCGAGGCTGCTTCCATGGAACTCCACCCAGGTACAACAGCGCGCGTATCTACAGTCCGGTAATGGTGAGGGGCTGGTGGATGGGGATGAGAGCGAGCCGGCGTTCGATCGCTCGGGTCTGACCGGTGATCGGATGGACGCACGGCTGTTCCGTTATCCTGTGCTCGGCGCGCAAATGGAGGGCGATGCGAATTGCAGGTTCTTCACCGGGGTATCGGGTGTGATGAACGTCGGTGGCAGCGGAACGCTTGAGGGCTTCCGGAATGGGGACTATCTGAGAGTGCGCCGGTATTACGAGGCGTTGCGGGAGCAGAAGGATGTGCTCTGTGTCGTGTTCGTGCTTGAAGGAAGTGCTGATATGCGCACGCACATCGGCACCGTGAAGGAGACCATTGCCGCGCTGCAGCAGGAGTGCAAGAAGACAGGCATGACCGCCCGGTATGGGGTGGTCCAGTATTTCAATGAGTACGCTTCCGACAAAAAGGAGCCCGAATCGGCCTACATGGAACAGCTCCCATTGACCAACGATGCCATGCAGGTGTTGGAATGGCTGGACAAGCGCATTTGCGAGGATAGGGGGGACAAAAGCGAAGCGCGCGCGGCCTACCTGGCATTGGCCCGTGGCATGGCCATGATGGAGAAGGGGCGGACCAATGTGCTCGTCCACCTCTGCAGCAGGCCCGACAATGGACGTGATGACCCAACCTTCGGAGGTAAGTCCCAAACGGATCCCACGGACCTGGTGGCCGGCTTGGAAATGGGCAGGGCAACGCACTACCTGGGCTATGTCCTCAGCGGTGGTACCACCGGGCCAACGGAACGGAAAGAAGCGTTCAACGGCATGGCCGAGGATGTGATGCCGGAATTGTCGACCGCGATCAGCAATCAGCTCAAGGGTATCGTCGAATTGGCCCGTGATGCGAAAGGGCGGGCATTGGCGCCCACGGTCGCCAGGACCAAAAAAGATGGTTCGGAAACGGCACGCATGGACCAATTCCATTTCATGATGAAAGCCACCATGCTGGCCGATGGTACGAGCGATCTGCCACGTATGATCGTCGCGGATGTGGCCAATTCCGTGGAGAGCAGCAGGCAGGCCCTTGCAGCACTGGAAGGGATCGTGGACGATCGTTCGATGATCAAGGACCATGCACCCAGTTTCAGCTACTTCTATGGGCAGTTGACCGCGCAGGATGGGGTCGATCGGGAAACACTGGACTTCCTTGCTCGGGAGAAGGTGCACGTGTTCACCAATGCGGCCACCTGGCATCGGGTCACGGGCATGCAACACCCGCTCTTCCGGTATGTCCTGTTCTACGATGACCGCAGTTTGAACGCTGAGATCATTGCGCTCGATGAGTTGATCCGGGCCATGGAAACGATCAACATCGACGAATCCCGTGAACAGTTGAGGACCCTTTGGCGGAAACGTGCGCAGGATGTCATCGGGTCCAAATACAGTGATAAGGTTCCTTTGGATGAGGTAAGGGCCAAGATGATGGGTGTTCATGACCTGAACATGGTCAAGCCCTTTGAAGATGCTTCCTTGCTCAAGGGGCTCACGTTGAACGATCTGGATAACAAGACCAAGTTCAACCAGACCGTGTTGGATGGTTACAAGAAGGCCGCGATCGCGAACAAAGAGGCCTTGAACGCGATAAAGACCCAGGGCCAGTACTACCAGGCTCCGGGCCATGAAGAACGGAAGGATGAGCGCCGTTACTACTGGATTCCCATTGAGTATTTGTTCAATTGACCATCGTGTTCATGCTAACGTTTAGTAGTTCAACTAAGGTAAGATCGGCGGTTCTTTCCGTCCGAACCATCCGGATAGGTGTGGTCTCCTTGGCCTTGTTCGTTGGGACTATCGTTCGAGGGCAAAACTTCCAGAGGTTACCCGAGACGTGGACGAGCGTCCGGTATGATCACAATACCCATGAGTATTACTTTGACAAGAACCCTAAGAAGGACTATGCTGCCGAAAAAAGTTCGACCAAGGTCACCCAATCGGCTTGGCTGGTCTTTTCGGATCGCGAAGGAACCGAGCTTTTCAACAAGCACCCTGGAAAGGGTGGTGAGCCCATAGGGCGACGGTTACGCTTCGGTGAGTTGCTGTATGTGTATGCGGAAGCGGGTCGGTGGATGCAGGTCGGCAAGAATGATTCCGGGCCTGAGGGCTGGTGTAAAAAGGACGACCTGGTCTTGTGGTCCAGGCCACTGAACGACCAACTGACCGGTATCGAGTTGAAGGCCTTTCTGATCAACCGGATCACTGCCGACGGAAAGTTGGACAAGCGGGAGTACGATGGTGACTTGAAACAGCGCTACGAAGTATTCGATGGGCCTGATCCGGGCGCCAAGGTGATCGGTAATGAGTTGCTGTACGATGTGTTGTACATCTACAAGCACAGTGATGATGGGAAAGGCGGTGAGCGCTGGCTCGTGAGCGGCTATCATGGCTTGGGGCCGGCCACGCCGTTATTGGGCTGGGTGAACAAGACCAAGGTGAAAGTGTGGGCTACACGCCTCTGTTTGGAACCCAATTTTGACGATGCTGCCAGGTTGGAACGCCGCGATCGCGGGATACGGGCCAAATTGTACCCGCTATTGCAGCAGGACCAAACAGAGGAATACCTCAAAAGCGGCAAGGGTGAGAAGGGTTTGGTGGATGGAGCAGGTAGGGACCCTGCCTTCCATGATGACCAGTTGTCCTCGACCAGGATGGACGGTAAACTCTTTCGCTATCCAGTACTTGGCGCAACCATGATCGGCACGGATAACTGCCAGTTCTACACCGGTGTCTCGGCGCGCATGAACGTGGCCGCGACGGGATCCCTGGAAGGCTTCAACGAGGAGGTTTATCTACAAGCTCGAAAGGAATATGAAGCGCTGAAGGAGAGGAAGGATAAAGTGGGGGTCGTGTTCGTGATCGAAGGAAGCGCGGGTATGCAAGGAGTTCCAGATATTGTGAAACGGGCCATTCAGAGCATTCGTGGGCAGCATGGTGGTGAGAAGGTCATGCGGTTCGGTGCGGTGTATTACAGGAACGAATTCGCTCACCTACCTGCGGATGAGGATCCGGAGACAGGATACCTTGAAGTACTACCGTTGAGTGATGATGTTGCGAAAGTGTTGGGCTGGATCGGTAAACGCAGTGCGCAGAATTGGGGTGATCACAATGACCAACGGGCGGCACACCTGGCCTTGCAACGCGGATTGGCCTTGTTGCAGCGCTATGAGACCAATGTCATTGTCCATATAGCGGCACGGCCCGACAATACCGAGGACCCCACATTCGGTGGCAAGACCTTGGTGGACCTTGTCGAGTTGGGCCGTGGCCTGGGATTGGGGTATTCAGCTCATTACCTGGGGTATGTGCTTCCGGCTGTGGAGCATGACACGGTCAATTTTGTAAGAGCAGCTGCTTATGAGGGGCAGCGCCAGGTCATGTCGGAATTGGCGGTGGCGCTGAACAATCAGTTGAAAGGGTTGGCCCAGTTCGGGTTGGATGTGACAGGCAAGGGAAGGGCTATTGCGCCGGAGGAGATCGAGGTCACCGGCTCGGATGGGTGGAAGGTGTCGAGCCTGGATGGGTTCTACTTCGTCATGAAGGCACATTTGCTACCGACCACGGCCTCTGCCTTGGATACCAGGATCGCCAACGACGTGTCCGAGTGCCTGGCCATGAGCCAACGTACGCTCGATGGGATCGGTGCCGTGGTGGAAGATGAGTCGTTCGTTAGTGACAGGACCACGGACATCACCTTCTCAGTAAGTGAACTACTTGGCCTCAGCCCTGAAGCGAGGAGCACGTATGACCACCTTGCCAGACACAAGGTGCACATTTACCAAGACGCGCGCACGTACTATCGCGTCGCAGATCTTCAGCAACCGATCTTCAGATATGTCCTTTTTTACCGGGACCTGGACTTCGAAAGAGAGATCGCGGAACTACAGCGATTGGTCACATCCCTGGCAGGCCACAATGCGGACGATTCCGTGGAGAAGCTCGCGCAACTGTGGCAGGCAAGGGCAGAGTCGACCCTTGGCACCAATTACGACAAGCAGAAGACCACCCTGGCCGACATTCAGGAGAAGCTGATGGGCATCCATAAGATATCGATGGTCAAGCCCTTCCGTGATGCATCGATCCTGGCGGACATTCAGTTCAAGGATCTGATGGATCGTAAGATCGATAGAAAGAAGCTCGGTGATTATCAGAAGGCTGCTGAGGCCAACCTCGAGAAATTGAAAGCCATAAAGAGCCAGGGTGTGAGCTACACCATTCCGGGCAAGGATAGCAAGTTCTACTGGGTGCCTGTGGAATATCTGTTCAACTGAGCAAGATGGTACCTGCATTCCATCTGAAGCACCTGGCCTTGGGCTACGACGGAACGGAGGTGCTCAGGGTGCCGGAACTGGTCATACCAAGCGGGGGCATGGTCTTCGTGATCGGGCGCAGTGGAACAGGCAAGAGCACCTTGTTGGAGTCCATCGGGCTCATGTCCGACACCTTCCTTCGGCGGCCGGGTGTAAAGCCCGAGTTGCACATCGAAGGCAGCTCTTTCGATCCGGTGGCACTTTGGGACCATGACAGGGAGCAGCTTGCCCGGATCCGGCGCGAGCGGTTCAGCTTCATCTTCCAGAGCACCAACTTGATGCCCAACTTCACCATCGGTGAGAACATTCGGATGGCTGCTTTTTCGCACGGTATGGATGAGCAGGCCACGCAGGATGGCATAGCCGCGCTGTTGGAGGCACTGGGGCTCCCGCATGGCACCCTTGAGAAACCGGCGCATGCCGTTTCCGGCGGGCAGCGGCAGCGGGTGGCCTTCATTCGTGCCTTGATCAAGGACTTCTCCGTACTGCTGGCCGACGAGCCCACGGGCAATTTGGATGCGGCGAATGCGAACACGCTGTTCCAGGTGCTCAAGAACGAGGTGACCCGCCGGAAGGCCACGGCCGTGGTGGTCACCCATCATCTGGAACTTGCCGAGCGGTTCGGAGACCTTATTCTGGACCTACGCATCCCGGACAATGGTGGAGCCCAAAGTGCCGAGGTACACATACACCGGAGCGGTGTGTCCGCTTAGCCTGCCATGCAACAAGCAGCAGGAATGATCGACAAGGTGCAACGCAGGCTTTTCCTTACCCGGGAGTATGAGGCCATCCGGGGTAAAGGGGGGTATGTGTTCTGGATGCTTTACGCCATCATGTTGGTGGCGCTGGCCGCTGTGGCGATCGGCCGCACCGGTCTGGAGCATCTGCAAGGTCGCATGGACGACCCATTCACCACATGGGTCGATATACCCGCATCCAACACGACCGTGGGCGACCATTACGACGAGCTGCGGGCGTACCTCAACGACTGTGCCCGTACGGGCCGCTTCCATGCACGAAGCACTTCCGGTAGTTACGCCTTCAGTGTGCAGGGATTGGTGGTCGGGGAGGAGCCTTATTGGGACTACCTGCGATTGCAGAGCTTTGGTTTCCATGCGGATAGTGCCCTGCTCAGGGCTGTTCTGGGCGAAGGCAATCTGATCACCGAGCTGGTGGACACGGATGCATTGAGCAGTCCTACCGCATACAAGGATGGTATCATCATCACGGCCAATGCATTGAAGGAGTTGGGTTACGACTTACAAGACCTGCGGGAAAAGAAGATCATCCTGCGCAATTCGATGTACCATGTGCCGGTGCGTGTCCTTGCCGTGGTACAAGCCGTTCCGGGCCGACGCGATGTCTTCATGGAGCACCATCTCCTGAAAGGGATCCAGGAGGCCGAGGAACGGAAATTCCTTTCCACAACGGTCGACACGACCCATGTGCTGTTGGGCTTTGCGAACCAAGGGGAGGCACGTGCTGCTGCAAGCACGATCGGGCAGTTGTTCGGTGTAGGGCCCCAGGCGGTGGATGTGGTACCCGATACGTCGACCCTGACGCATGCATGGCGGGTCCGCTGTGTGGGCTGTGGTCTGCCATTGTTGACGGAGCGGAGCATAGCTCAGGGTCAGTTGGCGATCCATCGCGAACTGAAAGGCTTCATGCCGGTGGTACTCCATGAGGTGAACTACCGGACATCGGATCCGTCCGACAGCCACGGGGAGACCTTGGATTCATGGTTCGACCATCTGACCATCACGTTCTCGGACCTGGATTCCATTGCTTCCTTCCAGCGTGACCTGGTGGACAAGTTCAAAGTGGAGTTGGACCTCGACCGGGTGCGCTCCATGGAGAATTTCGGGTTCATCGCGGGACTGTCCAGGTTCCTGGTGGCGGCCTTGGTCCTTTTCGCCGTGCTTTCCATCCTGTTGTTCCTTTACAATCTGCTCCAGAACCACCTGGAGCGGATCAAGATGAACCTTGGCACCTTCATGGCATTCGGCCTCCCGGAGCATTTTCTCTACCGGGGCTACCTCCGCATCATCGGTAAGCTGCTCCTTCGCGCGATGCTGGCGGCAATGGCCACGCTCGCCATCCTTCAGGCTCTGGTATGGTTGGTACAGCGTATGGGCGTGCAATTGCCGGACCTGATCGCCACGCTCTCGGTGATCGGAAATCCCTGGCTCTATGTGACCCTGCTAGCCCTGTCGCTTGCCGGTTTCATCATCTTCCGCTGGCAGTTGCGTCGCTTTCTGGCCAGCACACCCGGAGACCTGATCTATGCCCGACGATGAAAGACACACGTAAGCCATCCTTGCTACTTGCATCGACCTGCATCCTGCTGTGCGGAACACTCCTATGGTCGACAAGCTGCAACAGCTCGGACCAGCGCACCAGCGACCCAACGGTCACCAACGAGACCGCCACGAAGGTCCTGGAGCAACTTGACCAGGAAGCTGCCGAAGCGCGCCAGGCGGCCGAGAAGGCGGGGGTACCGGAAGAGACCATCGAAGCGATGGAACAGTCGCAGGAGGACAGGCGCAGCCGGTTGGAGCAACAGAACAGCGACTCACCCTATAAGGGGCTTTCAGGGGCTGAGATCGAGGCCATGATGGAAGAACTTCTGGAAAAGTACCTGGCCGATCCATCCACCGGTACCTATGAAACGGTCATGAACACGTTCCGGGAGCCCATGGTCAAGCAGTACTACGACAACAACGGCCCGGAGGTGAAGGCCCGACGGAAGGCGATCGTGGATAGGATGAAGGCGGCTAAGGCTGGAGGCTCCGAGTAGATCGGGATCAGTGCTGGAACGTCCTTCGCTGCCTATGCTCTTGTAGAATTCGTTCGTTCAAGGGCAGTATCGTGTTCAAGACTTTGAGTATTCGGTCTATGGCCTCCTTGTTCGTATCGCAGCGCTTGTTCAGTTCCTGTCGGGCCATTTCGTCGAAGTGAGGTTGGCTGCTGAAAAACTCGAAGAAGAAGCTCTTTGCGACCAAGGTCTTTCCCAACGCAATTAGCGCATCACATTGGTCCGGCAATTGCGACATGCGCTGTTTCTCTTCGCGCATGGCGGTCACGGCCTGGTTGGTCGCCAAGGCCGAAAAGGCGTTCACACCGAAATGGATCTGCATCCTTTCTTCATCCATTCGGGATAATGGTACTATGCGTCTTTCGTACATCAATTCGCTGATCGCGATCAGGGCGACCAGATCATCGTTCGCATTGGTCCAAATATTCTCGAAAGGACGACTGCTATACGACCTGATCTTTCGCTCCAGGTCGCCAGAGGGCTTGCCTTTTACTTTATCGATCACCATTGGGCCACCAGCAGAGATCAACTCGCCGATCAACTCACAGATTATCTTGGTTTGTGGTCGCATTGAAAGAGGGGATGGGCTTTTGAGCTTTGTGCAGCCAGCTCCAGAATTATGGCAACATTGATGCGGCGGGCATCCTTCTCAGTCGAATGCTTTCAGGTTATCCTTCAGGTCCATACCTGCGAACAGGGTGGCGATCACTGCACCGGGCCCTCCAAGAAGGACTCGCTGTCCATGCTCGGTCAGGATCCTTTTCGACCTTTCCTGGGCCACGGCGAACACTATCCCAGTGCCCGTTCCTTTGAAGGCCAGCACATCCGCTTTCCGTGGGTCGCTGATCACATTGATGGCTTCGGTCGCCGCTGTATAGCCGGTGGCGATCGCGGATCCAGCTCCGGGAGTGAACACGGAGATCCACGCAACACCCGTATCGGCACCGGCCTTGACCACGGAGTAGGCTCGGCCCCATTTAGCGGCCAAGTCGCCTTCACGGGCGTTGTGTTGCATCACTTCCTTCCGCAGTTCTTCCATGGCATGCTGCAACTGGCGGGTCCGTTCCCCCAGGCGGTTGATGAAGCCCACGTATTCCGCCCATCCCACACCGGGCCGGTTGAGATGATCCGTTACCCGGGACTGCACCTTCCACTGGTACTCCTTTTTCAATCGGCCGTACAGGGTCATGTCGATGTCGAGGTTCTTCAGGCCTGAGATGGTGCCAAAGGAAAATGCCTTGACGATGAACCCTGCCTTTTCAAAGGTCACCTTGTACGAATCATGCAGGGCCTGTATCGTGATGTACCGGTTGATCGCAGCCTTGTCCCTGTCCAGGTCGACCACGACCGCGTTCAACTTCAGTCCCTGGTTTCTGGGATCGGTCCGGGTGTTTGCCATGGTATCACTGCTTTTGACTTACTCGAGCTTGTTCAGTGTGCCGAGTGTGAGAGGTCTTTCAGGCTGTCGGATCTTCACATGTCATGGAATGCGTCAGGAGGTTTGGTCCAATGGGTGCTCCAGATCCCACTCGGATCAAGGGTCATGGTGCATACAACTTCCTCACAAGTATAGACCTGTTTGGTCCATATGGCCCAAGTAAATTGCAGTCCATCGAAAGCGCCAGCCCCCTGCCGAACTGTCCGAATATCCGCTGAGTGCGATTAGTCCGGCAAAAACTCCATTGGTGAGGTTGGACTTACGGAGAGCATGCACTATATGTCTTTATAGATGGACTCATATGCGACTTACCAAAGGCGATCTCATGATCTGAATTTATATGCGGTTCTGATCATACTATCGATACCGATACGGGCTTCCTGGCTGTTGATACCGTGGTGCCCGAAGAATTTCACCAACCGTTCGATCCCCGATAGATCTTCCGGTCCGCTGGGTGGAAGTTGGCCAGCAAGTTTGGCACATATCATCCAACTCATCGTACGACGCTGGCGTACAGTATTTGCGGTGAATCGAGGGTCGCTTGACGCCTTTTCAAAGGTGGAGCCCCATTTTTGGTTCGCCATAGATGGTATGGCCTCAATGCGCACGAGATCTGTACTATGTGGTGCCCTTGCTTTGTTGAGGAGGTGGTCGACGTCATAACCTGACAGATCCTCCTTGGCTACGGACAAACCGTATGCTGCCTGTATGAATGACCTATACGCGTTCCTATAGTCCTTGTAACCCGCAGCCACCCAAACGGACCAGGTACTGTCCCTGTTGTTGCCGCCTCGAACCATGATACAAGACGAATCGGATCGTCGGCCAACACGAGCCATTTTGGCCTCACTCTTATTAATGTCGAGGTATTGTATATGTTGGAGAGCGGATGGAGATTCCACGATGACTTGGACCAACGGGTTATGCACCCATTGCATCAGCAGCGATCGTTGCCGTGCTTGGATGATGGAAACGATGTCCGACATGGTTGATCACTACTTAACGCAGCATGTATTGTCTCGAAAGGGCCTCGCTAAATGGGCCTCTGCGAAGGCTCTGTTGTTACCCTAAACGCGCAGTACAACGCAGTGAATTTATCGGGACTATTGATCGAACCGTCAGAAACAGGCTTCCCAGATTTCAGTGGGGTTGATCATCGCACCATCTTTGGTGATTTCGATATGCACATGATTAGTTATCCCGTTGTATCTTGCAGAAAGGTCTTGGGCATATCCGATTAGGCTGCCTGCCTGCACTTCTCCGGATAGGATGCCTTCTACGTAGAACATCTTCACGATATATCCCTCCCATTCACCGGTGCCTACAATTAGAAGGCCACGGAACCTTGGGTCATCTTTATACGGGATGGCCTCGCGTGTAATAATCCCGTTGATGGGTGAATAGACACGGCCACCTGCATTGACCTTTATATCGAGACCATGATGTTTCCTATTACCCCGCGATGCACCGAAGTGACCATCTCCATGGCGGTCACGCACACGGCTGACTTGAGGTAGAACTATGCTGGCGCCTAACGGTTTCATCGGGATTTCTGTATTGTACGTGTACTTAGGATTCCCACCCCCGCAGGGTCTCGCCGAAGCGGACCCTGCGGAAGGTTGGAAGATCGAACGTTGCTTACATCGGCCACTCGTTCTGCAGCTCTTCGCTGCCGAGGGTCAGCTTCTGGGCCGAGAGGGTGAACGAGGTGGTCATGGGGTTGCCGCCCACGGAGTCGAAGTTCTCGCTGAGCTGTACCACGTAGGCAGTGGTGAACTTCAACTCCTTCATCTTGGCGTCCTCGTCACGCTTCTTGAATACGATGCTGCCGTCCACGCTCTTGAACTGGGCGATCATCAGATCCCACAGGGAGGTGTCGTCGGTGCTTTCGATCTCGAAGCTGATGGTACCACCTTTCACTTCGCTGCTGGGGCGGCCGGTGGGGTCGATGTCACGGTTCAAGGCGTAGCTGCAGTGCAGCAGGCGGTAGGTCTTGCCGTTCATCGTGAGGTCTGCGCGGAATGCCATGTTCGTTGTTGTTTGGGTTTGTGAATGGTTGCTTGTCCGTGATGCAAACCTGGACCATACGGGCGTGGAGCGGTGCCCGGAATCAATGAGCGCAGCACCCTGCTCCGGTGAACGGTCCGTTTGGGTCAACGAACGACATGGGAGAACTGGGGCCTGCCAGGAAGCAACGGGCCGCGGACCGAATACCATATGGCCAATTGCTGGGACGGCGGAGAAGGTCCGGACGCACGGGATGTGGGGTCAATTCGGGTCCAAGAGGGTTCAGGGCCGTAGCATTTCCCCTCGCACTCTTTCGTGCACGCTTTGACCACAGAACAGACCGGTTCTTTGTCACCGTCTTAGCAGAGCTATCTGGCGGCGATGAAGCACGCTGCCTACGCCATTGGGACCAATGAGGTCACCATGGCCGATGCGCTCCTGCCGGAGGTTGATCAGAAATCCCAGCCGCTGGCCGGTTTCTGTGGCTTTGGGGCGGATATGGGCACCTGCCGTGGTGACGCGGACCGCTGTGTGGTGGACGTGTCCTGCGCGATGAAGATGTCCTTGTCCTTCTTCTGTCCGATATAGTCCAGTCCTACCCACATATCGAACAGCTTCTTATGGGTACGGCAGAAACGGGTCACGGTGCCCAAAGCGCCGCGCAGATCGCCATGATCGTAGGTAAGGTCCAGGAGGCCGGTGATCGTGGCCACATGCTCGGCTGATTTCAGACCCGTATGCTCACGCACATAGTCCAACAGGGCGTCCTTCCCCCGGCCTGTAAGCAGCTCAATGGCGTGGTGCAGCGTGCGGGCGAACTGCGCGGCGTGCATCACGATCTCCCGCGGCCGTATGGCCGTCCCGGCGATGACGATCGGTGCGATGCCCGTTTCCAGGAAGCGCAGGCTGCTGCGGCAGAGAAAGTCAACGGAGGTCTGTAGTTCGGTCAGATCCTTGACCACATTGAGCTTGATCACGATCCGCATCAGGTCCCGCTCAACGTCCTTGAGGAACTTGGCATACTCCCGAACGAACTCCTCCAACTGCGGCATGCTGGACATGAAGAGTGCCGCAGGGATGTGGTCATGGTCCTGCTCCAGTTCATTCTTGACCACACGCATCCGCGCAATGGTGAGGTGACCACTGCCATTGCTTTGCCGCAACTCCTTCACAGGCGCCATTTCGATGGTCCACGCCGGACGGAGGAAGGGGTGCCGGATGGGCGACTCGGCCGGGTCAGGGGTGCCCAATGGCTCCTTCAGCGTGGATGAGGCCCGCAGGACGATGTCGAAGGCGTCGCCCTCCACCATCAGTTGTTCCGGAACCTCGCCATTAAGGCGCAACGGGGTGTCGCTGGAGAGCAGTTCCACCCGGCTGCCGGCTGGTGTAACGGCACGGCATTGGCGCAATTCGACCAGGTATTTGGACCGCCCCTCGAACGAAAGCGAAAGGTCCAATGCCGCTTCGCCACCCGGTCCGGTGCCCAGCAGCCCATGGTCCATGAACGGGTCGTGCAGGCCACGTGCATCGCTGAGCCGGTCTTCCACCGCCTGTTGCATCTGCAAAAGGTGGGTCTTGGACATTTTCATGCCGTCCACCCAGTTCACATAACCGCTTCGGATAAGGTCGCTCATGACTGTTCGGTTGCCTGGTGAACGCGCTCGAAGAATACATCGCAGTCTCGTGTGATCTTGTTCTGTGCGATCGTCAACCTTGGGTCGAGGATGGCTTTTCCCCACGGCCATTTGCGCTGCTTACGGAGAAGATAATGCGGCTTGCGGAATACCCAACCTATGCTTCCATCGTCGTTCCGAAGGCTCATTATTGGGCTATTGGGGAACCTGTTCTCGTTGTAGTCCTTGATGAACAAATAGGCCAGTTCGCCCAGCTCAGCATCCTCCGGTAGTTTGACGTTCACGGTGGTGAAGATGTCCTCTTGTTCTTTCCGCTTGAAGTGGAAGTTGGCGATCACGATCCGGTCCCTGTTCCAGGTGTGCTGCTGTTCCCTGTAGTTCTTTGGATAGTGCCAAAGCTCGTACCGCTTCGGCTCCAGCGCCATGGCGGCCCGGAAGGCCCAGACCAAAAGCGTGGGCAGTAACACAGCTATGGCGGTAGGGGCAACGATCCAGGTGAACGCACTGCTGCCCAAATCGAGGAGACCAGGAAGGAGCAGATGCGTGAGGGCGATGCCGACCCCCACCATCAAGGCACCCAATGCGGCCACGCCCAGTTCACTCCATACATGCCTTTCTTCCTCTGGAAGGCGGCTGGCCTTGAGGGCGAGGTGGATGCCAATTCCAAGGGATCCCAGCGCCGAGATGATCAGGACAGCCCGTGGTATGTGAATGGCCGTGGGCATGAAGGGGTCAAGCAGGGCCATGCATCCCATGAGCGCCCCCAACAGGAACAGGACCAGGAAGAACAGGAACGGTTTCCCACCCAAAGCTTGCGCCTTGCCGGCGCCAGCCTTCGCTTTGGCCGCTCCGCTCATGCCTTTGGATGCACCGCTTTGTGCATCCCTGAACGCTGATCCCTGTACTTGGCTCATATCCCCACCAGACCCATCCGGGTCAATTCAATATGGATGAGACGCCTAATCTACATGAAACCCCTTCCTCCTCCAGTCTGGACCCGCTGGCAGATGGTGATACTTCGATGTCCAGTACCCAGAGTTGGTCCCCAGCAGCAAAATACTCCATGAGCTTGTGGACCTTGGCTTCACCAGGTTGCTCCTGCCCGAAGGTATTCGCCTGGTCGGGGTCCAAGGGCCCGATGATGACATGCAGGAAACGCTCCACCGTGCTCATTGGCCCGTGCAACAATGTGTCCACACCGAGGTGCAGGGTATCCAGGGCCGGGGTGTCAGGAGGTGGGTCCCAATGGTCGTGGGCGTACCTATGGTCGATCCGGACCGGCAGGTCCAGGATCTCCCCGATCGCATCGGCCATGGCCACCAGGTCGCCTGTGATCCGGTGGCATTGGGGGAGGATCATCAGCAGGCGGCCAAGTTCCGCTCCAGAGAAGACCTTCGGTGGGTCCCAGAATCCTTTGACACCCTTGCCCGTGCGATCCTTCAACAGTTCGGCCGTGAGCCTCCGCTCGTTCAGTTCGACCTGCAGGCGTGTGCGCAGCAGTTCATGGTCCAAGGGGAGGAAGAAGGTGCGTGCGGCCTCCTCGATGGCGTTGTTGTGGCGGATCTCCTTCACGGCATCGTCTGCCCCGATGAACGGGCGCGAACGCTGCACCGGATGGAAAAGCCCTTCGGGGAGCAGATCATAGAGCCCGAGCCTGTTCACTTCAACAACAGGCTTGTTCCCTGCCCATTCCACCGTACCCCCAGGATGCATACGTGCGATGTCCGTACTGGATGTTCGGCCAAAGCCGCCGTTTGGCCATTGAATGAACCCATCGGGGCCAATGGCGGCGGTCAATAGGAGTTCTGCGAGTACGGCCTCTGCCCGAAGGTCCACGCCATCGGACCGGAGCAAGCCATCCCAATATTCCCAGTTCCCGGCACTCATTGCAATCGTAAGGGCACACTGAGGGCCGATGCACTGTTCAATTCGGTTCGGAGCCGCTCCCTGAAGTACGCCGCATCACTGGTCGAAGTGGTCCTATCATCAAAGGTCAGCGTGATATCCAGGCAGCGCACCAGGCCCTGAACAGGGTCGGCCGATGGCATGATCCCGCTTTCCACTGTGACGTTCTTGAGCTTGGCGCCACAGACCATTCGGCAATGCTCCATGATATCGCGCCGGGTCACCAGGCGTCCCCGTGATAGCACGGCCGCTCTGTACTGTTGCACCAGTTCCCTGCGCGATCCCCGGACACGGGCACCGATGGTGTTGGTCACCAATTGGATGGTGCCGCGCACGGCGATGTTCTGCCCTTTGCCCCTCAACAGGGTGCCGGCCGGAATGCCATTGGCCGCTTCACCATCGGTGGTCCAATAATGCAGATGTGCCGTTTCCGTGCGATCGAAGGGTCGCATGGCCACGTAGGCACGGGCTTGACCGGTGTTGGTCTCCTGCAACCGCCGCTCGATCCGTGAGAGGGCCTGCCCGATCGAACGCAGATCGGTCACGGTAGACGCCACATCCATGGAGGCGAATGCTCTCGATTCCTCGCGGACCTGGTCCACAGCGTGCTGGAGCAATTCACTTCCGTCCCGCTCATCGTAGCGGGCGGTCGCTCCATGGCGCACCGTATAACTCCCCGGCGTGCTGTCCACCTGTTCGGCCGAAGGCACTTCGGCATAGGTCTGCCCCTTGTTGCTTTCTGCCTTTTCCATACCGAGAAAGGTCCCGGTGGCATCAAGTTGTTTGATGTTGAGTTCGTGCTGTAGACGGTAGATGGCCTTCTCCAGTCTGCGATTGATCACCGGCACGCATTGATCGAGCAATACCGCTTCATGGAGGAGTTGCGGGGAGATGTCCGATGGAAGATCGATCCTCAACCATCGTATCGCTCCGGGGTCATCAAGGCCTGCTTCTTCGAGCGCCTCGGTGAAGCTTTCGGGTGGTGTACCGGGAAGGTGCCCGGTCCTGATCCGAACGAAGCGCTCATGGTAGTAGGCACGCACACGCCTTTCAAGCAGGAACGACAGATCCGTATCCCCGGCCGCTTCCAAGGCCGTGTCCGACAGGGCAACACCGGTACCGCAGGGCAAGGGGGCGCCCTCCATATCATGCGCTGTGATCCGCGGCAGGGCCAACAGGCACCGTTCACGGGCCGAACTCCCCGGCCAGTCAAAGTAGAGGCGCACCACCTCGTCCTCCTGGATGTCCCCATCGAAACCGAGGTACATGGCCTGGGGCTCCATGGCCTGCGGGAGGTTGGCCGCTGCGGTCCATCGGGATCCTTCCAGGGTGGCCAGCTCACTGCCCCAAACACGACAAACCAGCCGGATCCCGCCCAGTGGGACATCGCCGGCAACGGAAAAGCAGAACTCGCGTGTCTCGGGCCGGTTCATATTCTCCTTGCGGCGCACGGTCTGCTCGTAGGTCATCTCTTCATACCGCGTAGCTGTCAACCTCTTTTCCGGCTGAAGCCGCACAATACCATGGGCCGGCTCGGCAATGGTGAGCACTTCGGGCAATAGGTACCGGGCGATGCGCTCGAACACCCGCGCATCGGAATCATGGATGGCATGGCCGATGCGTTCGACCTCCAGGGACATGGCTCCGAACAGCAGGTTCACCAGGGGGTCCACCTGGCCTGTCCGGATACCGGGCATGTTCCATACCTCGGCCGCCATACGCAGCAGCCGTTCCTTCACCTCGTCCCGTGATCCTCCGGCGTACTTCATGCGGTTCAGTCGTGGGAGAAGGGAGCCACCATCATGGTGTCCATGAAATGAAAGGTTTCATTCGTTCTGGCCAGCCGGGCATGGAGCGTGATCCTGAGCCTTCGCTTGAGGCGACCGGCCACATGGTTCCCCTGCTTCTGCTTGAATTCGGCCTGGTCCACTTCAGCTTTCACATGCACATCGGTGAGCCGGCCCTCATAGCGCTCGATCATTTCCTTCATGTGCTGCGCCATGCGGTCCATCCAGACGGCCGATGCCTGCACGGTGCTGAACTGATGATCCCACAATTCGCACCCGTACTCCGGGTCAGGTGGGTACTCGTCCTTCGCGGTGGTCAGTAGTAGATAGATGTGGTTGGCGATGCTCGCATCCTCGGGCACCACCGGGAAGGCTCCCTCTTCAAGGAACCCCAGCACGTCCATGGGCATGCCCGATGCGGTTCCCGGCTCCATGCGATCAATTGATCTTCACAAGGGATCCCTTTACCTGTGTCACCGCACTTGCGCTCAACTCGGAGGTGGCACCCTTCAAGGCCAGTTGACCGGTCGCTACCAACTCAACGTTCCCGGCCGCCGTGACCTCGGCATTGGCCATGGCGCTCATTTTCACATTGCTTCGCGATTCCACGCTGAAATCACCACCAGATTCGACCAGGAGATCCTGACCAGCTGTCATTTTGATGTCTCCCCCGGCCTCAAGGGTCAGGCCATTGCCCGCCTTGAGGATGAGTTCCCCATCCGTGCGAATGGTCAAGGTACCCGATGAATCACAATTCAATTCCAATGTGTTCTTTTCGTTCTGGATGGTGATGATGCCATTGTCATTGAAGATGATCTCATTCCCGGAACGCGTTCGAATGGCCTTCAGTTCATTCTTGTCACCGGCCATTCCTGGTTGTCCATGCTGCCCATTGTACAGAGACCCCACTATGTACGGGGAGCGATCCCTTCCCATTTCAAAGGCTACCATGACCTCGTCGCCGAGTTCTGGCACGAAGTAGAATCCCCTGTCATCGCCGGCATGTGGCTGGAGCATGCGAAGCCACGGGGAGTGGGCCGATCCCCATTCGAAGGCTACGCGAACGCGGCCCAATTTTTCCGGATCCTCATTCAACACCACAGTTGCCCGGGAACTCTCGATCCGCGGTGACGCGATCCGGATCGATGCCGGGATACTTGCTCCCGACGGGACGGCTTGGAAATAGTTCTGGTAGTTATCGCGGCCACGGCAGGTATGGGTCACCTGGGTCACCACATATTCTCCGCTGTGTGCGAAGCCATCGAGCTTGATCGTGGCACCCACCTGGATCTCCGCCAGATCACTTGATCCCACGATCTTGTGGGTGTCGTTGGCCTGGCCCTGTCGCATCCGGTCCATCGTCGCTCGGATCGTATCCCGCTTGGGCTGGCCCTCCTCGCCATCGGCGAAAGAGGGGAACGGATGGTTCACGTTCTTGTCGCTCGCTGCGGGATAGAGTTCATCGGACTTCTTGAGGATCTTCGAGGCGATGCTGTCCGAATGGCTGGGTTCGGCTCCCTGAAGCTCCACTTTTTCGTTCGCCAGATAATCCCATGCTGATAGGGTAGGGGGCGGCTGTGTGGTAGAGAAGGTGAAGTCAAGTGATTGGACACGCTGGAGGCCCAGGTTCAATGCGGGGGCATCGGAAATGCCCAAACGGATCTTCTGTCCATCATAGTAGAACCATTCACCATGCTCATGCATGATCCGGCACATGAAGTCGAAGTCCGTTTCGTTGTATTGCACTACGAATGGGAGCTTCTCCTTGAAGGTGAGATGGTCCTCCGCCTTGAGCTTTTCGCTCAGGTTGCTGCCGTTCGCCTGGTCGTACAACTCTTTCAGGCCCACCTCGGCGTACGTATCTGAATTCGGCGCCGAATCCATGAGGATCGTGGGGCTCTTACCGGTGATCGTCACCAGCATGTGGTCCTTCTGTTGTCCGCTTACCGATACGTCCATCACGATCCCCTTGAAAGAAGATCGGTCCGTACCCTTGCTCTCCTTTTTGGACAGGCTCGTTTCCCAATCGATCAGGATGGTCTCCCCGATAAGGTCGGGAAGTTTATCGAACAACTGATCGCTCTTTGGCTCAATGGAGGCGCTGGGCACCACCACCTCGAAAGAGTGGTGTCCGAAGATGGTCTGAACAACGTTAACGCTGCGCACACTGAGCAGCTCCTTGTCGTTCACGGAGACCTTCAGGAAGATCTTCTCTGCCATGGCCGTATCGATTCAAAGGGTGGTACGCCTTGCCGATCACTCCTGTGCATATTCCGACTGCCATTCGGCGCTGTCGGGGTCGTCGCCCTTCTGACCGTCCAGTTTGAACACGTAGTTCTTGGCCGGGAAGTAGGGGGTCATGTGGATGTCCAGGAAGATCCGGTCCTTTTGGTTGGGGTCTTGTTCGAAGCGCAAGATCTTGAACTTCTCGATCAGCTTGCCCGGTCCGCAAACGCCGTCCAGGAACTTCACGATCTGCGAACGGATCTCGCGCTGGGTCTTCGAGTTGAAGTTCTCGAAGGCGCGGCGGTTCAGGAAATCCATGAGCACCTTGGAGATGTAGTCGAACACGCGGACCACCGAGTAGGTCTGCAGGCCGATATTGTCCCCATTGAAGAGGGTCTTTGCCGAGAAGGCCATCACCTTGCCGTACTCGTTCACCATGGGCACCAAGCCCATCTTCTCCATGGCGGCCACTTCGCTTTTGCGCAGATCGAAGGCCACGGAATCCACCTCGTTCATGGAACCATGCTTCTTCCCGGCGGTGACCTGCGACATCAGCGTGTTGTAGATCTTGCCGGCCAGGGCCCCGGAAGGCGGAACGAAAAGATGTTCTTCCTCGCCGACCTCTGCGGCCTTGTCTCGACCCACCAGCCAGTTGGCGGCCATCACCACGTTGCTCTTGTACACGTCGCCACCGGACAGGTTGGCATTGGCGAACATGGCCATTACATCGTCGGGTGTGTCCAGGTGTTGGAAGTCCGTCACCAAGGTCGCCTTGTTCTTGTGGCAGAACTTCGCCCATTTCTCCACCACCTTGTTGGAGCCGAGGTAGCCGGGAATGCAAACGATGCCGTAGTTGTCGCGCAGGTCGAGCCTGTCATAGCAATCCTTCAATTCCTGCTCCACGGAATCAATGAACGTGGTGTTGTCCAGATCGGATAGTTGCTCCATGGACGCGTTCATGATGTTCACGTTCTTGAGCTTGTCGCTTTCGGTGTTCTTGTAGAAAAGGGCCACCGAGCGATAGCTCCGCTCCATATCCGCTGTGGTGTTCAATGCGGTGAGCAGGTTCTGGCGGTAGAGCTTATCAGTGGCTTCGCTTTTCTCTTCACAACCGCGGATCACCTCTCCAACATCGTCCGATGAGGTGAGCGTATCGATCCACAGCTTCAATTTGCCCGCGAGTTGTTTGCGTTCATCGGTGTACTGTGCCTCGTTCAGGAAGATGTTGCGGCGGGCCTTGCTCTCGGGGTTCAGGTTCGCCACACCGTCCACGACGGCGCTAAGCAGATCGAAGCCGCCGAATTTGGCGAGGGCATCCAGGTGGTCCTTCAGGCCGCCTTCCCGGAGTTTCTCCGCCGACTTGGTCTCCTTTTGGTTCTCGGTGCTCATGGAAGTAGATTGGAGCTAATTGGTGGATGGCGGTCGGTTATTTCTGGTCCAGTTCGGCGGCCAGTTCTTTCAAGGCTTCGATCACGGCGGCCTTGGCCGAAGGGTCCTGCATGGCGGCCACGAAGCGTTTGTTGCTCCGGAGCTGTTTCACCACCTTCATCAGTTCGGTCTGTTGCAGGTTGAGGTCCTGGAGGAAGCCGCTTTGTTTGGTGAGTCCTTTCGGACCGAAATCACCCAGGTTGCCGAAGCTCAGTTCCTCCTTCACCTCGGCACCATCGGCACCGGTGAAGGCCGCTTCGACCTTCGGCTTGAAGTGGGCGAAGACCGCTTCCACGTTCGTGAGACCTTCCACCACCTGTGGCCGCACGGGATCATCGCCGGTGAGCTTCTGGATCATCAGGGTCTTGTTCTGCGGAAGGTCGGCGAACGCCTCGCTTGCATCAACCGGGCGCTCGGTGCCGCCGATGCCATATTCGAACTCTGCCATGGTAAGGGAATGGTTGTTTAAACGATGTTGAACTGGAAGTCGCCGTCCTTCAGGGTGGTATGGATGGTCTGTCCTTTGGTCACCTGCTGGCCGATGATCATGCGGGAAATGGGTCTGCGCAACCGATTGCGGATCACATTGCGTAAGGGTCGCGCACCATATTGGGGGGTGAAGCCCTCCATGGCCAGTGCGCGTCGGGTATCCGGATCGAGCGCGAGATGGATCCCTTGCAGTTCGAGTGCTTTTTCAAGCTGCTTCAACTGGATGTTGAAGATAAGCTCCACGGTCTCTTCACTGATCGGGCGGAATGGCAATATCTCCGTCAATCGGGCCAGGAATTCGGGCCTGAAGTGGCGCGACATGATCTCCATCAGGTCGGTCGATCCAGGGATCCGCCCCGAGGCGAACTCCTCGATGATATGCTGGCTGCCGATGTTGGAGGTGAACAGGATCACCGCGTTCGAGAAATCGCCCTCCCGTCCCAGCCGGTCGTGGAGCTTGCCTTCGTCCAGGATCTGCAGGAACAGATCGAACACCGAAGGGTGGGCCTTCTCGATCTCGTCGAAGAGCACGATCGCATAAGGCTGCTGCCGGATCTTGTTCACGAGCAGGCCACCTTCCTTATAGCCCACGTATCCGGGAGGCGCACCGTACAAGAGAGCCGCGCTGTGCTCCTCCTTGAACTCGCTCATGTCGAAGCGGATCAGGCTGTTCTCATCGGCGAACAACAGTTCGGCCAGGGCTTTGGCCAGTTCCGTCTTACCCGTACCGGTTGGGCCCAGGAAGAAGAAGGAGCCGATGGGTAGACCGGCCTTGTTCAACCCGGAACGGCTTTCCAGTATGGAATCCGCAAGGATCTTGATCGCGTGGTCCTGGCCGATCACCCGCTTCTTCAAGATCCCTTCGATACCCATCAGGCGTTCCTGTTCCTGGGCCTGCACCTTGCCGATGGGGATCCCTGTCTTGTGGGACACGATAGCGGCGATATCCTCCTTATCCACACCGGTCTTCTTGGTCCCGGCAAGGTTTTCCAGGCGCTCCAGCATACCGGATAGATGCTCCCTGACGGCTTGAGCGGCCTCAAGCTTGGCCACATCGACCTCATCGTTGAGCATGCCCAGGAAAACCGGGCTCAACGTGCCGGTCATCTCGGAGTGCAGGTGGCGAAGCTCCTCCAGTTCAGCGGTGTCGCCCGTCTCTCCAAGGCCTTGCAGCCTGTCCTTCAATTGACCCACCTGGTCGGCCGATGTCTCGTTCATCATCCGGATGGAGGCGAGGGTACGGTCGATCAGGTCGATGGCGGCATCGGGCAGGCGTCGTTCCTTGAGGTACCTCCGCGACAGACGGATCGACTCGTCAAGGCCGTTCTCGTGCACCTCGATACCGTGGTGCGACACGTACAAGGGGACCACGGTCTTGAGCATCTGCTTGCACACCGCGTCGGTGGGTTCTTCCACCCGCACCACTTCGAAGCGGCGCATGAAGGCCTCTTCACCCTCCAGGAATTCCCGGTATTCGTCGTTCGTGGTGGCTCCGATCACGGTCAGTTCGCCCCGGGCCAGTTCGGGTTTCAGCAGATTGGCACAGCCGGCCAGGCCCCTGTTCTCGTCGAAAAGGGCGTGGATCTCGTCAATGAACAGGATCGCCTTTTCATGCCCCTTCACCCCGCCAATGACGTTCTTGATCCGGTCCTCCACTTCCCCTTTGTAGGAAGCTCCGGCGACCAAAGCGCCCAGGTCCAGTTCCAGCAGCCGGGCTCCTTTCAGGTGCGGGGGCACCTTGCCCGCCTGAAGGTCCAAGGCGAATCCTTCCACCAGTGCGGTCTTGCCTACGCCGGGATCACCCAATATGATCACGTTGGGCTTCGATCGCCGACCAAGGATCTCGGTCATCATACGCACTTCCTTGTCGCGCCCGATGATGGGATCGATCTTGCCTGCAGCCGCCAGTGCCACCTTGTCGATGCAATAGGCACCGAGCGCCTTGGAAGAGCCAGGAGATGATCCGTTGTCCGTCACTATTCCGTTCGGCAGGCCTGTCCCATGGCCGTCCGCACCGAGCTTGGGCGCGTCCACATGGTCCATGATCTCCTGCCTGTTCAACGGGAAGGATTTCAGCTGCTCGTAGCTGAACCCGACCCCAGGTGTACAAAGGGCGGTAAGCAGGCACAAGGCATCCACCTCGCTCCGGCCGAATTTGATCTTCACGTAATCGGCTTCCCGGATAACCGAATCCACCTGCGTGTCGGTGCCCGGTGTGCTGACAGGCCCGGACGCCTTGGGGTAGGCCTCGATGCGCATGTCGGCCCATTCGCGCATGTAGCCCACATCCTTCTGCATACTGTCCAGAAAGGGCGAAAGTCCATGTTCCTTGTGCAACACGGCCTTAAGCACATGACAAGCACCAATGGAGCCATGGCCATGATCCTTGGCGATCAATCCAGCCATCGACAGGGCTTCGCCCACAGGGGCGTTGAGGGTAGTGCTCATTGGGCTGTGCCTGCTATGGACAAGGTTACGATATTTTTCCCATCAATTGCGCGGAAAGCATGTCCACCGGGGGGAGTACGATGGCCATGCTTTTCTCCGACACCTCCATGGGGTCCCCTTTTCCATAAAAATGAACGAGATCCTCATGCAGGCGTTGCAGGTCGCGCAACAACTGCTGGGTCTTGGGGTCCCTGCGCTGTTCACCTGGAAGCCTGAACTTGAAATGTCTGATACTCTCGTCCAGGCGACAGAGATGACCGTTCGCGACGGCAATGGCCACAATGGGCAGTTCGCGGGCCGTGGCGTATCTCATTTCCGAGCGGACCTGGCCGATCGACCGTGCTATATCGTTGAACGTACTTGACATCACACGCCCATCAACAGGGAAAATTCCTTCTTTCTGCTGCGGCCGATCGGGATCAGCTTGTCATCGGACATGATCACGTGACCGCCCTCGGTGCGCACCAGGGATCGGATGTGCTCCAGGTTCAGTAGATAGCTCTTGTGAATGCGGAAGAAGCGGTTGTTGTTGAGGCGGGTCTCGAAGTATTTGAGGTGCTTGCTGATCAGGTGCGTGGATCCCTTGGTCTTGATCCGGGTATACTCGTTGTCGGCCTCGCAATAGATGATCTCGTTCGGTTCAACGAAGACATGCCCGTTCGTTGTGGGAAGTGCCATCTTCTCGAATACGAAATCTGTCGTCTGGGGGGGCGAGACAGACCAGGGTGCCAGAGGGCGTCCCTGCCCTTCCACCAGCCGGTTCAATGTGCGGCGGAGTTCAATAGCGTTGATCGGCTTCAGCAGGCAGTCGAACCGGCTTGATTTGATGGGCTGATGCACGTAGGCATTTTCCTTGGCCAGGAAGATCATCTTGAAGGAGCGGACCGCAGTGATGCCCAACATTTCCCGACCCGTGAAGAAGGGCATGCCGATATCGATGAAGACCACCTGCGGTACCTGCATTTGGATGCGTCTAATACCTTCCTTGAAACAGGTATGTTGTCCCAGCAAAGTGAACTCCTTCGAACGCCTCCGCAACTCCATGGCCAAGGCATGGTTCGACCGGTCGTCATCATCGATGACCAAGCACGAAATGGGTTTAGTACCGGGCGCCATGGATAATATTTTTCCAATGACCTGACCGAAACGAATATAGCAGGAAGATGACAATGTGCCGTATGCAGATCCGTCAGGTACCGAACTTGAACGGTCGGTTATTGCATAGCATTCACCGGTTGCCTGGGTGCGGCCAAGCATCGTCCGTGGCCGCCTTGGAACAATGGTTGGACCAGAAGGATAATCGAATATTTACGCCGCTCAAGGGCTGCACCTGGGCCCTCGTTCATCCTCGGGTCCTGCTACCCAGAACTGTTTGTTCCCAACGATATAGCCACCACCGGACCCTTTGGCAATGGACCAACTCATGGGTGTTGCGGCTCCTGTGTACAACTCCAGGTAGAACCCACGGTCATCCATGGTAACATCCCAAATACCGGTGGAATGGTCCTTGTCCTTGCTGGATAGGGTACCTGTTTCATAGCGAGTACCATCGTTCTCAGTGTTCATTCCCTGAATGTTGGTACTGCTGGAGTAGTGGTATGTGCCGGTTCCGTCCGGGCATAGGTCGAATCGCTCGGTGGAGTAGAAATAGTCGGTGCCGAATGAAGAGGAGTTGCTATTCGATGTGGACTTCAACAATGCCTTGCCGCTGAGCGCCTGTCTGAGCTGTCGTTCTTCGTTCGATCGTTCGCGGGCATTGATGGCTTGCACTTTGGCCTGGATGGCGCGTTGTTCGGCCTTCCGTTCGCGTTCCAATATGGCCGCAACTTCCGCTTCGGGGATATGCTCTACCGTGCTCAAGATCGCCATCAACCGGAGTTTGGCCACTTCGAAGAGCGCATCATCCGCTCGATCGATCCCTGCAACTGAAATGAACCCGCCACGATCATGGCCGCGCTCCACCACCACGTAGCGTCCCTCCTTGAAATCTCCGGTGTAGCGCCCACTGACAAGGATAACGAAGGCCGTGCGGTTGTTACCCAGATCCTCCGTTGCGCCATTACTTTGGATCAGCTGGCCCCCACCAGCGATACCCTGGACCAGTTCGAGGAACATGGCGTCGGGGTCCGGGTTCCATTCAAAGGCGAACCAACCACTACCATCCGAAGCGGTGAATCGGACCCCGTTGCCTGCTTTGGTGACTTCGTGGTCCGGTGGCACCTCTACGTAGATGCCCGGTTCCGGGAAGAACGATCTCCCGGGTGGGATGTGCTGGTCAGGTGGCTCCTCGTTCAACGGCTGGACCCCATCACTTGAGTCCATCGCCAAACCGGGGTCCTGGTCGTGCTGCGGGTAGGATGAAGGGAGTGTATCAGCTACTGTACCTCCACCACATGCGGTGAGGCTGGAGAGCGCGAGCAGGAGCAATAGCGAAGTGGATCGGATCTGTGTGCAGGCCCGAATACCGGCATTCGTGGTCGCGTATTGACGATCGCCGTTCCTGTGCTGGCGTCGGGAACCATGCGTGTCACGTTGATGGAAGCTTGCTAGTGGTTGCGGGAGATCCAACAGAGGTTGTCCCGATCGCTCTTGTCCGCGACCAAGGATCCCACAATGGCGAGCACGGCCAAAGGGAAGTTCAAGATCCTTACTGCGCCTTTGTCCATTTCCATACCCTTCACCAGTGATCAAGTCTATACCACCGCTTGCATTTCTGGCTTGGCAAAATGCTTCCTGAAGGGCCCGCGACCCAAAATGCGATCGAATGATCTTCCTATGCCCCGTTAGGTCGATCGATGCGACCTTGACTTTGCTCTTTGTCATGGGTCTGGTGTCTGAAGACGTTGTCCGGCTCGGGGTGAGACTGGCAATACCACGCTGCCGGATCCACGGTGGATGTTACTTGCTGATCTGCACGCTCATCCTCCCATTCGGGCTACTGAACACCAGAAGATAGTTGCCATGGGCCAGTTGGGGTGGCATGGTCACCGTTTGCTGATGCGCTCCTGCAGGCATCATCTGCCCATCAAGGAAAGTGGTGATCACCCGGCCTTGAAGGTCGGTTAGGGTTATGGTGAGGCGCTCAACCTCTGCCAGGGTGTATTCGAAAGTGGTCGGTCCCGCGACGGGATTCGGGTACACTGAGATAATGCCCTCGACGGCCGAAAGTTCGAGGACCCCAACAACCACACCGATATAACGCGCGATGAAGGAATTGGTGGTCGTGGATTGGAGGCTCCTCCAACTACCGGTTACCACGATACGGCCCTGTGCGTCAAGGAGGACCTGGCCAACCGTGTGACCCAAGCCACCGAAGTCGGTAATGAGCATTCCGTTCCCACTGGTACCAAAGTCAGTGTCTGGAGCACCATTGGGGTTGAACCGAGCGATGCCGACCTTGCTCGCAGTAGACCCCTGGACCTCGCCCGCCACGATCACGCCTCCCTCACCATCCACCACCACGGAAGTCGCTCCATCCACGTTCGCGCCATTGCCGGCAGGGGCGAATCCAACTCGCTGCTTACCATCCGTGGAGAAGCCGGGATCCAAGGTGCCATCGGCATTCAGCCGAGCGATACAAAAGTCCTGATCAGGCTCAGTTCCACCGCTCACCGACCGACCGACGACCACGAGCTTGTTGTCGGGTCCGATCGCCATGCTATTGATAAAAGAGCTCCCGGTGATCGCCGTGCCCCACGGATCATTGACCCCTGAGCCGCCCCAATGCAACATGATGAAGCCATTGGTTCCCCAACCCAGATCAAGGTCTCCGTTCTGGAGGTACTTGCCTACGAAACCTCTCCGTTGGTTTTGGCCATTGTCGAGGAGCACCGTCCCCGCAACGAATATGGACCCATCCTGTGCCACCGCGAGCGCACTCGCCTTGTCCTCAATGCCACCGGGCACATTACTGACCACCCTGCCATCGGTCGAGAAGGCTACGTCCAAGGGACCATCGGCGGTATGGCGCAGCAGCGCGATGTTGTCATCGATGTATCCGGCCAGGATCACCTTGCCATCGGGTTGAACGGCCATAGCCGCGACATCGGTGTTGGGCCCACCCAAGTTCGTTTCAGTCCAGCCGTTATCGCTGAACGAGGTCAAGAGCGTCAATGATGCGCCCAATTTGGCCAAATGCCAAACCTTGGTTCCATTTGGTAGTTCGATCAGACCGGTAATGAAGTAGTTGCTTTGACCGGGCACTATGGAGTTGACCCGTGCACACGCTCGTGCTTGCGTGATGTCGGTCGGGTCGATCTGATGAAAGGCGCTGCTTTGAAGATTGCCATCTGCGCCATACAATGCGAGCGTGAATTTGGTTCCGGTGGAGGCAGGTACCTCGGCCGTGCCCAAGACGAAATAGGTAGTTACCCCCAGGGATGTGGAGGTGGCGAGACCAACCGCGCCGTCATAGACGTTGGCCCCCGATAGGTCCGTGATGGTGTATCCGTTCGTATTGAAGTTCGGATCCAACATTCCCGGTGTTTGGGCTGTTACTCCGGTGTGAAGGAGCAGGAGGGCCGCAAGTGTGTTTTGTGCATGCATGTGTAAAGCGGATTTAAAGGGCTGTTGGACCTTCTGCGAAAGTAGATTGGGTACCAAACAAGTTGGACGACCCTACTGGAAAATAATGTTCCTGGTCCTGGGAAGGAGGTGTGACCAATGGCGATCGCCGAGGGGTGGATGGTCGACCGGTCAGTGGTGTGACCGACTGGTCGACACCTCAGTACCTGTACAGGGTCTTATCGGCTTCTGTAGCCTACGCAAGTGCGGTCGTCTACGACGGTCCTACGCTTTGAAAACAACTCGAACTTTACTGCTACGGCGGGGTCTTCGCGCCGCCATGGGGTGCGAAGATCGGGCGGGTCAGTATACCACGGTCGCGAGCATCACCAGGGTGCAGCCATGCACCACCTCCACACCGGTCCGCTCCAGCTCCTTCTCGAATGCTGGGTTCTCCGCGCCGGGATTGAAGATGACACGCTTCGGACGGGGCGAGAGCAACCGCTCCTGCCAGTCCTGCTGGTTCTTTTCGGAGAGATACATCGTGACCGTGTGTACCGGGAAGGTGGGGTCGATCTGCGTGTCGATCGGCACCGCACCGATCCGGCCTGCTCTGCGCCCAACGGCATGCACGGGATGGTCTGCGCCCACCAACCGCTGCACCGCCATGTGGGCATACTGGTGCGGCTTTTCACTGGCCCCGAGCACGATGGTGGGGAAAGGCATGGGGCAAAGGTATTGGGGGGTATTCTGATCACCCCTCCCCATGCACCGCTACCATACGATCCGCGATGTGGTCGAACAAGTTCTTCAGCGGCTTCTCCACCATCATTTTGATGAACGGGTTGAGGTCCGCATTGAATTCCTGATAGGCCTTGGTGCTGCCGTTCTCCTCGTTCAGGTGAACGTCCAGGGTGAATGGGAACGGACTGCGCTCGGTGGCCTTCATTTTGAGCAGGGTGGGTGCGGTGCCACCGTCCAGTTGCAGCCCGATGGTGGCCGCTCCCTGCACTTTGAAGGAGCACGAGGTGCCATCGCTCTTCCACTCGCTGATGCGTTCCTGCGGCAGCAGTTGTTGGAAGTTGTTCATGTCCTGCAGGAAGCTGTACAGGTCTTGTGCGGATCTTGCGATCTCCACGTGCTTGCTCTCGATCCGGGTCATGGTCGATGGTGGCTGTCAGGCCGGTTGGGAGGTGGTTCGTTGGATGCGGTCGCCGGTTCACTTCACCTTGTCGGTGGTCCGGCCCCAATGCGCGGGGTCCTTGCGCCAGTCGTTCAATTGCGGCAGGTCCTTTTCGGTGATGTAATCGCTGCGCAAGGCCTGATCCAGAAGGATGCTGTAGTTCGTGAGGGGGAATAGTTTCACCCGAGCATCGTCGAAGCCATTTCGCGCCTGATCGAATCCGTAGGTGAAGATCGAGACCATACCCTTCACTTCGCACCCTTCCGCGCGCAGGGCCTCCACGGCCTTCAGGCTGCTTCCACCGGTGCTCACAAGGTCCTCCACCACCACCACGCTGCGCCCCACCGTCAGGTCGCCTTCCACCTGATTGCGCATGCCGTGCTCCTTGGCATCGCTGCGCACATACACGAAAGGCAGCCCCATGTCGTGCGCCACCAATGCCCCGTGCGCGATACCACCCGTGGCCACACCGGCGATCATGTCCGGCCGGCCGAACTCGCTGTTGATCACGTGCACGAACTGCTGCCGGATGAAGGTGCGCACCGCGGGGTGCGAAAGCGTCTTGCGATTGTCACAATAGATCGGCGACTTCCACCCCGATGCCCATGTGAACGGGTTGTTAGGGCTTAATTTGACCGCCTTGATCTGGAGAAGGAACTCCGCGACCTTCAAGGCCGGATCGAGCTGCGAGGGCATGGCACGAAGGTATGAGGTTTACATCGAGGGAAGACCATTGGTGATCACCGACGGGCCGGTCGCGCGTGGTGCGATGGATGTGCTCAGCGTTCGTGTGGACCATGTGGAAGAGATCGCGAAGGTGGTCGCGGCGCTGCGCGAGCGACCGGAGTTGAAGGCCGTGCACCTCTTCGGAGAGGATGTGGATGCGCTGTGGAAGGCATTCAAGGGCCATTTCGTCCTCGTTGAGGCCGCCGGCGGGGCGGTCACGGATGAGCACGGGCGCCTGCTGGTGATCCGCAGGCTTGGGAAATGGGACCTGCCGAAAGGGAAAGTGGAAGAAGGGGAGGACCTCCCTGCCGCAGCTGTGCGCGAGGTGCAGGAGGAGTGCGGGATCTCGACCGTGGCATTGGTCGCACCGCTCATGGAGACCTGGCACACGTACGAGCGCAAGGGCCGTCAACACCTCAAGCGCACGAGCTGGTACCTGATGAACGGAACAGCCTCCGAAGAGCTGACCGCACAGCAGGAGGAAGGGATCGAGGAAGTGCGGTGGATGGATGCAGCAGGCGTGCGCACGATGGAAGCGGACACCTACTCATCGTTGCTGCCGGTACTGGCGGCCTGGCGTGCATCGTTCGCGTGAACACCGCACACGTGTTCCCTATCAACGGTCGGATATGCGTTCCGTTCGATGTCCGATCGGGCTGTTCGAGGCGAACATGCGCACGATCTGTCCTGCCTGAGCGTGATGGGAAGATGTGGTCCTAATCATCCCATACCTTGATGCGTTCCTGCTTTTCCCTGGCCACTTTGGCCTGCTGGAACACCGCGCCCAATCCATTGCTGGGCAGCGGTGCTGGTGCGTGTGCCAGCACCGTGTCGTTCAGTACGAGGAAGGTGGGCAGTGATCGCACGCGCAGGTCCTCCCGCACCTGCTGCTCGGCCAGGGCATGCAACCAGATGAACGAGCGCTCCGGATGCGACCTTCGGTAGCGCTTCATTGTTTCCAGGTCCTCGTCCAGGTCGATCACGACAATGGTCATCACCCCTGGATAGGCCTGCGCCAACTGCTCCAGCCCTGTCATCTCGAGGTCGCAATAGGTGCACCAGGAGGCCGTAAGGACCAGGCATGACGGACCTTTCAACAGTGAGTCCAACGCGACCTCGTGTCCAGCGCCGTCCTCCAGGCGCATGGCGGGCAGGGTGGTCCCCGGCCGCATCGTGAGCAGGTCCCAGATCATGTTCATGGCGATGGCCCGATGTTCCACAGCGCTGGATCCTGTGGAAACGCCGCGCAGGAAGGAGATCGCCTGTTCCGGCCTTACGATCCTGCTGTGGTAGTGCAGGTACAGTTGATCCATCGCGACCAATTCCGCCAGAAGGGGTTCATCCCGCAGGAAGTCGTTCCGCCGGAACAGGGCCACCACACTGTCCGTCGGTCCGTTGTCCAATGCACTGTCCAGCGCGTGGGCCCACTGCCGCTGCACCTGCACGAGCGCGCCATCGAAAAGCGTGCGGATGGTGCGCACGTACTCGGGATCATCATACCTCACCGGTCCGCCCTTGATGTAGCGCTCATACACGGACCGGTCGTTCACACGTGGACCGAACTGCAGCCCTGCGATACTGTGTTCCAGGTAACCCGCGAACCAGGGGTCCTGCACGTCGGCGTAGAACCGGTGAAGCTTTCCGGCGAATGAATCGACCCGCTCCTGCGAGAGCACGGGCGTAACGAACAAGGTCGGCGGCCGCTGGGTGGTATCGCGTGCACCGTTCCCGGCTTTCCGTTGGATGTCGACCGCCTGCATTCCGCGGGCGGCGTCCGTGGCCAGATCGTCCGCAAGGAAAGCATCGATGCGCTCATTCACGTCGGCCACCAAGGCGTTCACATCCATGCGGTCGAGGTCCTTGAAAAGCAGTTCCAAGCGTGCTGTGCCGCCAATGTTGCGGGGGCCTTTCGCCGGTGAGGCCTCCACGTGCAGGTCGCTTCCCGGACGTATGAACAGATCGGCGGACCGTTCACCGATCCGCACTTGCACCTTGGTGGTGCCGCTCACTTCACCACTGAGCGTCGCGGTGTTCGCCTCGCTGAACATGGCACGGGCGAGCCGCTTCGTTCGCTGCGTGAACAGGTCCTCGTACCGGTACAGCGTCACGACATCCGCATCCAGGCCCGCTGTGCTCACCGTAATGCTGAACGACCCTGCGCGGGCCGCAAGGTGCAGTGCCAGTGCAGGCAGAAGAAAGAGGTACCTCATCACGAATTCGAGGACATGTCCATGGGCACCAACGCGGAGATGTCCGCCTTATTGGCGAACAACTCACGGACGATGGTGCTGCTGATGTGCGCATGCTCCGGGGCTGCGGGCATGAAGATGGTCTCCACACCGGCCAGTTCCCGGTTCATCAATGCGATGCTTCGCTCGTACCCGTGGTCCGTGCTGTTCCTGATCCCGCGCAGAATGAACGTTGCCCCCACCTTGGTGCACAGGTCCACGGTCAGCCCCTCGAACGGCATCACTTCCACGGCGGGCCGGTCCGCGAACGCTGCTGTGATCCACGCCGAGCGGCGTTCCACGTCGAACATCGTCTTCTTCGTGTTGTTCACCCCGATGCCGATGACGATCCGTTCGAACAGCGGAAGTGCGCGCAGCACGATCGAGACATGGCCCACGGTGATCGGGTCGAAGGTCCCTGGGAATACGGCGGTGGGGCGTTTCATGCGGTGGGGGTGTTTCGGAAGAAGCTGAAATGGATGAGGCCGTAAGTGCGGGTGCGCTCATGACCCGGCACACCGCTCAGGTCCACCTTCTCGTGGTGTTCCAGGACCAGCAGCCCGTCATCCCCGATCATTCCGTTGCTGCGCACGAGATCCGGGATGCGTTCGATGCCTTCCATGCTGAAGGGCGGGTCGGCGAAGACGACATCGTAGCGACCACGGTGCGATCCGAGGAACGTGAAGACGTCGCTCCGTACCATCCTCCAGCGGTCCTCGTTCAGGTCGCGGGCCATCCGTTGCATGAAGGTGAAGAGCTTGCGGTCCTGGTCCACGGAGACAACCTCCGCGGCCCCACGGGAAAGGAATTCCAGTGAGATGTTCCCTGTGCCGGCGAAGAGGTCAAGCACCCGGATGTCCTCCAAAGGAATGCTGTGCTGAAGGATGTTGAAGAGCCCTTCCTTTGCGAAGTCGGTGGTGGGGCGAGCCTCGATCCCCGAGGGGGGATCGAGGCGCCGATTGCGGTATTTGCCGCCTACGATACGCATGCGAACTGATCGAACGCGGCCATCCAGCGTTCCACACGATGCGATGCGTCCGCCCAAGGCACGGAGAACGCAGCGGTCGTTCTGCGGAAATAGCGCCCGAGCAATGTGCTGTCATCACCCGGATGCGTGCCACCGATGCGCAGGTCGAGCTCATCCGGTGAAAGGCCGGAGCGCTCCGCTGCAAGCAGCACGAAGTAGAGCACATCCTTGTCTGTACGTGTCGGGAAGGTGTTGCTCAACAATAGCTTGCCATCCTTCGCCACCGCGATATCGCTGCGTCCCTCACCCCGGTGCACCAGGATCGTTGGTCGTTCCGCTGCACGGGCCAGCACGCCACGCACCATGAGGGCCTGCAATGACAAGGGATGAGCATGCGGAAAACGTTCCAAGGCCCTGCGCTCCAATGCGGTCTCATGTTTGAAAAGGCAGGTCGCCCCCAAGCTGCTCACCGGTTCATCGCGCAGGGGGCCTGCGGGCAATTCGCCATGTACGAGTTCCAAGTGCCTTATCTCGGAACCGGGCACCAACGCCGCATCCGGCACGAGCGTGCTCCATTCCGGCAGCGTAACGAACGACACACTTGCAGGATGTGTCGGCATCCGCGGGTCTTCCAAAGCACCGTGGCCCAAGTGCCAACCCAGTGCCGCAGGCCTGCCATCGTTCACATCGTGCGCGGTCCAGGCGGAGACACCCTCGGTCAGCAGGATGCCAACATGATAGGCACCTTGCCGGGTAGGCTCGAAACGATGGCTCAGGGATCCGGATCCGCCCGAACTGCTCATGCGCGTGCGGCGTGGGTGATGTGCCGCAGGTCCTCGAAGGTCGCTGCGGAGTGTTGGGTCGCGCCGTTGAAGGCACGCCAGGCCATGACGATCGCGAGGACCAGCAACACGATCCCGATCACCATGCCGGTGCGTTTGGTGATCAGCCCTGCCTGCAATGCAAATGCCACCAGCCCTGCCACCAGCGCAAGACCGGCACCGAAAAGGGTGGAGGCGGAGCGGTCCTGGAGCCAGCCGGCGATCAACAAGGCGCCTCCCATCATGGTGAGCAGGAGCGGAAGGATATACCGTGAGTATCGCTTCATAAAGGTCGCTGGGCACCTTCGTGCGCTCCAAAGTAACGGTAAATTCACCCCTTGCGAGGGGGGCTCGGCGCGGTTCGCCGGGCCGCGATGATGCTCGCCCGGAACGGTCCATGGTGCACGTTGAAGGCCTTTCTGAACGCTTGTTGAAAGGTCTGGGCCATGTGCCCACCGATGGTCAGGTGCGTGCATCGAACGCGTTGGAGCGGTTGTTGGCCAGCAATGTCGAGCGCGCAACGCTCATCCTGAAGGGGTATGCCGGCACCGGCAAGACCACCCTTGTCGGCGCCTTGGTACGCGCCCTTGCAGCGGAGGAACACAATGTAGTGCTGCTCGCCCCTACCGGCCGCGCCGCGAAGGTGTTGAGCGCATACGCGAAAGCACCGGCAAGCACCATCCACCGGCGCATCTACCGGGTGAGTGGGGATCCTGAAGATGGATATGCCGGCATGAGCATCGCACCGAGCAAGGAGCATGGTGCGCTGTTCGTGGTGGACGAGGCGTCGATGATCGGTGAAGGTGGCGAAGGGACCTTCGGGGATCGGAACCTTCTCCTGGACCTTTTCCAGCACGTGTTCTCCGGGAGCGGGAACAAACTCCTGTTGATCGGCGATCCTGCTCAGCTTCCACCGGTGGGCAGCTCCGATAGCCCGGCCCTGGACGTGAAAGGCCTCCGCGCGCATGGCCTGAATGCCGGTGCCATCGAATTGACGGAGGTCGTGCGGCAGTCCGAAGCATCGGGCATCCTGGTGAATGCGACGGACCTACGGCAGGTGCTGCTGCAAAAGGATCCCATGCCGATCTTCCGTTCGGGGTTCGAGGATGTGGTGCGCGTGGACGGCCATGACCTGCAGGATGCGCTCGAAACGGCCTATGACCGCGAAGGGGCGGACGAGGTGTGCGTGATCTGCCGCAGCAACAAGCGCGCCTACCAGTACGGTCAGCAGGTGCGCGCGCGGATCTATGGGTTCGAGGAGGAATTGTGCCCCGGCGATCGGTTGATGGTGGTGAAGAACAACTACTACTGGGCAGGCCGGAACGGCCGTCCGGAGTTGATCGCGAATGGAGAACCGATGCTCGTGAAGCGCGTCCACGGGGTCGAGGAGCGGTATGGTCTTCGGTTCATGGACATCACCGCGCAATGGTGGAATGGCGTGCAGGACAGGGAAGTGGATGTGAAGGTGATGCTGGATGCCTTGTCCGCGGAAGGGCCTTCACTCCCGGCACCGAGGTTGCGCGCACTCGCTCAGGAAGTGCTGGCCGGGACGCCTGAACGCTCACGGACCGGGCGTTCCAAAGTGCTGCGCGAGGATCCATACGTGAACGCGCTTCAGGTGAAATACGGATACGCGGTCACCGCGCACAAGGCCCAGGGTGGCCAATGGAACACCGTATTCGTGGATCAGGGCTACGTGACGGAGCAGATGATCGACACCGAATACGTGCGATGGTTGTACACGGCGATCACCCGGGCCGGTCGAACGTTGTATCTGCTCAATTTCCACGGCCGTTTCTGGGGAGAAGAAGAGGATGTCCCTGCTGCTGCTGACTGAAGGTCAATGCATCTTCCAGGCACGCACTGCCTTGCGGGGCACGGCGAGCGCGAGGCTCACCAGGTGATGCGCCCCGATGTGGAATCCCTGTACATGATACGTGGGCGCCGCCATGCGCATGAACTCGCGGTGCGTGATCCAGTTCTCGTTCCGTGCCCCATTCACGCGCAGCACGCGCAGGTCCTCCATGATCCCGATGCCGCTGGCCTTCAGCACTGCTTCCTTGCGCGTCCATAGCTCCAGGAATCGCCGTTTGCTTTCGGTGGCGGCACGGATGTCCTCGATCTCCTCGGGTGTGAAATAGTGTTCGCTCACCGCCGCGTGGTCCACGGTCCGGGTCATGGTCTCGATGTCCGCACCGACCTCTTCGTTCCGTGTGATGGCGATCAGTACGGCATCCTTCGTATCGCTCAGATTGAAGTGGAGCGGATGGCCGGGGATATACGGCTTGCCATATGGCCCGCGTTCCATCCGGACTTCGGTTGGATCTTCACCGAGGTGCAGCCCCAGCAGCTCGCGAAGCATGCCATGGCCGATCACGTAGCGATCCCGGTCCTGTTCGGAGCGGAAGCGTGCCGCCCGTTCGCACTCCGCATCATCCAACAACGAGCGATACCGTTGAAGGTAGGTGTGGGCCGCGTGCAAGGTCGTGTACCACAGGTGTACCTCGTTCACCGGCAAAGCGGTCCGGGGATGCTGGACCGGCGTCAATTCGCGATCCGGCGCGCACGCAACGATCAACGGTCTGCCTTCCACGCCGCGATCATACGGCTTCCACCGCGTTCTTGCTTACGGCCAGGTCGATGCACATGGACAGTTGGCGCACGAGCAGCTTCACCTCCGGGTCCTTGATCAGGCTGTAATGATCGCCGGGTAATACGTGGAGGTCCAATGGACCAAGCGCCAATTCACCCCAGCCCATGTCCTGCGCGCCGTAGGATCCCGCGGCCTTGAACACCGTGACAGGCCCGTCGAACGGTTTCGGCCGATACGCCATGATCGCCTGGTCGTACGTATCGATGATGTGGAAGTGCCGCAGCTTGGGGGTCGTGATCCTGCCACGCTTCTGCTCACGACGGACCAGCCTGCGCATGATCATGCGCTTCAGCGGTTCATGCACCTTCTGCTCCTTGCGCATCACATCGATGTAGGCGTTCGGGGCATACGTATCGAACATGACGAGGAGGGGAACATCCGCGCCTTCGGCCTTGAGCTGGCACGCCATCTCATAAGCGACGATGCCACCGAAGGAGTAACCACCGAGGAGATATGGACCGTTCGGGCGTACCATTTTCATTTCGGCGATGAAGTGCGCAGCGATGTCCTCCACAGTGGTGTACCGGATCGGCGAACCGTCCTCGCCCTGGTGGAAGAACGCATAGAACGGCTGATCGTTCCCGAGGTAGCGCGGGATGAAGTGATTTGCCTCATCACCATGCACGCAGAAGAAGGGTATCCGGTCCCCCTTCGGTTGCACCGCGCTCAGGTTCGTGAAGGTCTGCGCACCGGATCCGGCCTCGATCAGTTTGGAGAAGGTCGCGATCGTAGGGGCTTGGAAAAGTGCGTTCAAGGCAAGGCTCTTCTTGAACTGCCGATCCACTTCCGCCAGCAATTGGATGCCGATCAATGAATGTCCGCCAAGGTCGAAGAAATTGTCGTGCACACCGATGCGCTCGACTCCCAACAGTTCGGACCAGATCTCCGCCAACGCACGTTCCTGGTGATCGCGTGGCGCCACGTGTTTGGCGTGCATCGTCTGGGTGCGCAATTCCGGCACAGGAAGTATCCGCTTGTCCACCTTCCCGTTCGCGTTCAATGGGAAGGTGGGCAGGATGACGAATGCGGAGGGGACCATGTGCGCGGGCAGCGCATTGCGCAAGTGTTCACGAAGTCCGCTGATCAATGCCTCCTGTGCATCCACGGCCTTCTCGATGCGCGCCAGGTCCCTGGGGACCACATAGGCCACCAGTTGCTTTTCGCCGGGCATGTCGTTCCGCACCATCACCACGCGGTCCTTCACTCCGGGATAGGTGCTCATCGCGTTCTCGATCTCACCGAGTTCAACCCGGAATCCGCGGACCTTGACCTGGTCATCGCTGCGGCCGATGAACTCGACGGTACCGTCGGGCAGCCAGCGTACAATGTCGCCGGTACGATACAGCTTCGCACCTGGTATCCCACTGAACGGGTCATCGACGAAACGTTCGGCCGTGAGCTCGGGGTTCTTCCAATAGCCCAGTGCGACGCCATCGCCACCGGCATACAGCTCACCTTTCTCGCCGATACCCACCGGCTGCAGATCACCGGAAAGGATGTGCACCGTGGTGTTGTTCAGTGGCGTTCCGATGGGTACGCTCCCTTTGATCGCATCAGCATCATCGATGATGTGGCAACATGTGAACGTGGTGTTCTCCGTGGGGCCATAGCCATTGATCAGTACGCCCGGTCCGAGTGACCGCACCGCCCGCTTCACGTGCGGAACGCTCAGCACATCGCCGCCGGTCAGCAGGTGTTTCAGCCCGGACAGCTTCTCGATGTGCTCGTCCACCATCAGGTTGAAGAGCCCGGCGGTGAACCAGACGGTGGTGACCCGATGGGCCCGTATGGTCTCCACGATCTCGAGCAATGTGGGTTTCTGTTGCGGTTGCAGCACGAGCCTGCCCCCATTCAACAACGGTCCCCAGAGCTCGAGTGTGGAGGCATCGAAGGAGATGTTCGAGAGTTGAAGGAAGGTGAGGTCCGGACCGAAGGCGAGGAAGTTCTGATCGCGCACCAGCCGGATGATGGCCCGCTGTGGAACGACCACGCCTTTCGGTCTGCCGGTCGATCCCGAGGTGTACATGATGTATGCTGCAGAATCCCATGCACCTTTCGCCGTTACGGTCGTCGGGCTTGCGTTCGTCAGATCCTCCAGGATCAACGTCCGCGCCTGATGCCCCGGAAGGGTCGATCGCAGGTGTTTCTGGGTGAGCAGCACCTTCACCGATGTATCGTCGAACATGAATTTCAGGCGATCCGGCGGGTAGCTTGGGTCGAACGGAACGAATGCCGCACCGCACCGGATGATCGCAAGCATTGCGGCCACCATTTCAGGGCATCGGTCAACGCAGAGTCCCACAGGGTCGCCCGGCTCGACACCGGCTTCCAAGAGCATGGTCGTGATCCGCAGCACCTGTTGCTGCAATTCCGCATAGTTCATTTTCCGATCGACGTGTTCGATCGCGACCCTGTCCGGGTGATGCGTGACGATCTCCTCGAAGAGTGCGCTCATCGAGCGATCCCGTGGCAGGTCGGTACGTGTGCCCAGCCATGAGGCGGGCGGGGCTTGCGCGGTTTCGGACAGCGGCAGTTCACCGATGATCTCCGAGATCGGCGCAGCCGGTCTTTCAATGATCCGTTCGACGATCAGGTTGAATCGATCCATCCATGCCATGATGGTCGTGGCGTCGAACAGGTCCGTGTTGTAGCTCCATTCCAAGGTGAGTGAACCACCATTCCCTGTCGCGTTCAGGAAGAGCTCGAAGTTCTCGAACCGCCGTGCATTGCTCTCGAACCGGTGGGTGAGGCCCTTGAAGGCCACACCATCGTCCATGTTCATGTCGATGTTGAAGACCACGGGAACGAGCGGGATGCGCCCGGGCTCGCGCGGAACGTTGAGCTTTCGCAGCAGCGTGCCGAACGTGTAGCGCTGGTTGTCGAACGCGTCAAGTACTGCGGTGCGACGGGCTTTCAGGTGGTCGGCAAAGGGTTTGTCCTCGTCGATGGAACTGCGCAACGCCAGGAGGTTGACGCAATGCCCCACGAGGTGCTTCATGCCCAGGTCACTCTGACCGGCAGCCGGGAGGCCGACCACCACATCGCTATCGCCCGTCAATTTGTACAGCAAGACCTCGAATGCGGTGAGCAGTGTGGTCACGAAGCTGGCGCCGTTCCGGGTGGCCACCTCCTTCAATCCATCCACCGAGCGCGCATTGAGCTGAAGGTCGATCCGGTCACCCTTGTAGGTCTTCTGTTTCGGTCGCGGCCGATCCGTAGGCAGGTCAAGTCTTGGGATCGGACCGGCGAACGACCTCGACCAATGATCCTCCACCGCCTTGTGTTCCGCGGTGCGGGTATGATCGAGCGATGTCAGGACATAGTCGCTGAATGCTTCCGCAGGAGGAAGCTCAGCACCTTCCCCATCAAGAGCTGCCGAGTACAGAGCACTCGTTTCCGCCATCATGATCCCAAGGCTCCAACCGTCCACAAGTGCATGGTGACCACTCAACCGAAGGATATGTTCATCATCGGAAACGCGCGTCAGATGCACCCTGAAGATCGGTCCGTTCACCAGGTCGAAAGGACTGGTCATGTCCTTTTCCGCCAGTGCTTCCAATGCTTTTGTGCGCTCATGTTCCGAAAGGCCGGAGAGGTCAGCATGATCGATGTCCATTGGCACGGACCCGAATTCGATCATCCGCGTACCACTCGGGTCCAGCACACTGCGCAGTGAACCGTGTCTGTCCACCAGCCCGTGGATGGCCGCATCCATCGCAGCCGTGTCCAGCGGTCCGTTCAGAACAAGCGAAACACTTTCGATGTACGCGCAATTCGCATCGACACCCATGGATGAGGCCACGAATACCTCGCGTTGCGCCTCGGTGGTGGGTATGGTACGAATGATCGCAGGGCCCTTGAACGGGTCGAAATCCACAGGGATCTTCTTGATCTCAACAACGAACTTCTCCATGATCAATAAGGGAGGGCGGATAATGGCATCATAAGGTACGTTCAATTCTCATCCGTAACGAGCATCAGGTACTTGCCCGGTGCACCTGGGTCAGCGATGAACCATGCAGGCTCACCTTTCGGCGTGCGGCCGAGCTTCGCTCCGGGTATCGGAGCCGCATTCGCCGTGATCACGCGTTCATTGAGTTTGCGGGCATGTCCGTTGAGTGAACTGTTCACCGTCTCGATCGGATAGGTACGCATCGGCATGAACCCACTGGCTCGAAGGTCAATGCAGGTCTTTTCGACCACATCAACGATGAATTCGATGTCATCTTCGCTGTGCGCCGTGGTGATGAAGTGCGGAAAGTCGAGCACATGCACGCCGTGATAGCGCATCAGCATGAAGAAGAGCTCGGTGTAGTTGACGCTCTCGTCGTACTTCGTCTTGAACGCGCTGCCGAAGTTCACCCACCGGTAGGGGAGCTGGTATTTGTCGAAGAGGCCGTTCACGCGCGCCACCATGTCCTCGGTGACCGTGTTGAGGCGTTCCTGCAGTGCAGGGCCTTCGTTCTTCATGTACACCAGCGCGGCCTTCATCGCGGCCAGCGTGATCGGATGGCGCACGAAGGTGCCCGCGAAATAGGTCACACCAGCGGGTGGGACGCTGTCATCGCCGTATTGCCAGTACCCGCCGTCAAGGGCGTCCATCCACTCGCTCTTGCCGAGCATGGCGCCCACCGGCATGCCGCCGCCGATCACCTTGCCGTAGGTTCCGATGTCCGCCTGGATGCCGAAGAGCGCCTGCGTGCCGTTCGGGTGCGTGCGGAAGCCGGTGATCACCTCGTCGAAGATCAATGCGGTGCCATGCTCCTGCGTGATGCGGCGCACTTCGCGCAGGAAGTCCACTGGACGGAATTCCATGCGACGGCTCTGCACCGGTTCCACCAATACGGCCGCGGCTTCGTGGCAGCGCTCGCGGATGATCTCCAGGCTCTCGGGCGTGCCATAGTCGAGCACCAGCATGTTCTGAACGGCCTCAGGCATGATGCCGGGCGCACCAGGATAACTTTTCTTGCTCTTGCTACCCCGGATGATCACCTCATCGTTGATGCCGTGGTAGCTGCCAGCGAATGAGATGATGAGGCTGCGACCGGTCACCGTGCGGGCCATGCGCATCGCGCCGAGCACCGCTTCGGAACCGGTGTTGCATACCGCAGCACGCTCGGCACCTGTCAGTTCGCAGAGCAGCTTTGACACCTCCGCAGCAAGTGGATGCATCGGGCCGATCTCCACGCTGGTATCGACCTGCTTGTGTACCGCCTCCTTGATGAAGTCGGGCATGTAACCGAACATCGAGGATCCGAATCCGCTGAGGATGTCCACGTACTCGTTACCGTCGATGTCCCAGAGGTGGCAGCCGTTGCTCTTGTCCACCACCACCTGGTAGATGAGTTCTTTCGTCTGCGGTTTGAAGCCGGTGACCACGCGCGGGTCGGCCATCTCTTTCCGGTTCTCCTGCGTGAAGGCCTTGCTCTTCGCGGTCTTCGCCACGTAGCGCTGGCCTGCGAAGGCATCGGGCCGCCCGTTGCTGCGGCGTCATGTCGTCCACCTTCTCTCCTTACTGATGCGTGCCTGTGCGCCGAAGACCTTCTTCAGTTCGGGGCATCCTCCAACGCGGAAACAGTTGTCGGTTGTTGGTTGTCAGTTGTCCGGCTGCCACTGACAACCGACAACTGAGGCAAACAACTGAGCCTACGCCTTTCGCCAACAAGTAATCGGCGAGCTTGTCCAGGTTCGGAACTTCCTCGTTCAGTTGCCCGGAACGAGATCTTCACGCCGAACTTCTTGCTGAGCGATGTCGCCACCTGCGTAAGGAACAACGAATCGAGACCCATTTCGAGGAAGGTCTCTTCGTCGCTCGCCTCAGCCAGATCGAGGCCCGAGCTTTCTTCAGAAGGTGTTTGATCTGCGCGATCAACGACTCCTTCAGCGTACGGTCGGCGTCGCCTTCGTGTGGCACCGGCGCTTCGATGCGTGGTGCTTGCCACGGCGCGACCGCCATCGGCTATCGATGCCACAGGATCCACCCAGTGACGGATGCGCTCAAAGGCGTAGGTCGGCAAGGAGATGCGATGACGTTCCTCGCGCTCGTAGAAATTGTTCCAGTCGATGAGCACGCCGCTTTGCCACAAGCCGCCAACGGCCTTCAGCAGTTGCGCCAGTTCATTGCCGTTACCAGCAAGAATCGCCCAGCGAAGGCACGGCTGCTTGCTTCTTGCTGTCGGTGCTTTGTTGGCGAGCGAGCGTGGTCGCGGTCGTTCGTGAATCCCAACTTCCAGCATCACGCGGTCGGCATCAGCACGCGAACTTCACGGCTTGAGCGAAACGCACGGTGGCGCGCAGGTGATGGCTCCAGTATTTCGATGACGTGGCCTCGTCGTCCTTCAGCCATTCGGCGGTGACGGTGCTCACGATGGGGATGCGTGGCGCGCTCAGCTTCACGCTCTCCACCACCTTTGTAAGGGAGCTACGATGGCGTCCATCATCGGGCTGTGGAAGGCGGTGGCTGGTCTGGCGCAACTTGCAAGTGATGCCATCCTTCTCCAACTCGGCTTGCAGCTGGGCGATCGCTTCATGTGGGCCACTGGCCACGCACAATTGCGGACCGTTGTTCGCTGCGATAGAGCATCCTTCAGGTAGGCGCTTCACAACGTCCTCTTCCGCAGTACGGATGCTCAGCATGTGGCCACCGGGCAGTTCCTGCATCATGCGGCCACGGTTGGCGACAAGCTTGATCGCATCTTCGAGCGAGAAAACGCCAGCAAGGCAGCCTGCGGCGAACTCGCCGATGCTGTGACCCATCATCGCATCGGGCGTGATGCCCCAGTGCATCCACAGCTTCGCGAGGCTGTAGTGCATGGTGAAGAGCGAAGCCTGCGTGTAGATGGTCTGCTTCAGTTGCTCGGCGGCCTTCTCCTCTTCACCAGCCTTCGGGAAGATGATAAACCAGATCGACGCCGAGTTCCTTGCTGAAGAGCGTGCGACACTGATCGAAGTGCTGTGCGAAGACGGAGTTCGCTGGCATGCAGGTCGCGGCCCATGTTCACATACTGCGATCCTGTCCCGGGAACATGAACACCACGCCCGGCGCGGCCTCATGCAATTCGCGGGTACCGATGAAGCCGCGTCCTTGTTCGCGATGGCGTCGGTCGCTCCTGATGGGATGCGCCACGATCAGGGCGACGATGCTTGAAGTGGCGACGGCCGACCTGCAGCGTGAACGCAGCATCGGCCAGCGAGGCATTCGGGTGTGCTTCGAGCCACGCGCGGAGGTTCTCCGTCATGGCGTCGAGGCTGGTCTTGCTCTTCGCGCTGAGCATCAGCAATTGCTTGCTGCGCGATGCGCTGGAAGCGGCCATCACGGGCGCTTCGGCGACGATCACGTGCGCGTTGGTCCCGCCCACACCGAAGCTGCTCACCCCCGCGATGCGCGGTGTGTGCGTGCGCGGCCATGTTTCACTTTCCGTCAATACCTAGACGGCGAATTCTCGAAGTCGATCGCGGGGTTCGGTGTCTCGAAGCCCACATTCGCCGGGATCACTTCCTCCCGCAGCGCCAATGCGGTCTTGATCGCGCCTGCGGCCCCGGCAGCCGGCGTCAGGTGGCCGATGTTGCTCTTGATCGGGCCGTCGCCTGTGTGGCCATGGGTCTTGCCGCCGAACGCCAGTGTCAACGCCTCCACTTCGATCGGATCACCGAGCGGCGTGGCGGTACCATGTGCTTCCACATAGGTGATCTCAGCGGGCGTCACACCTGCATCAGCCTGCGCCATGGCGATCGCCTCGGCCTGGCCGTACGCTGGGTGCGGTGAAGCTGGCCTTGTCGCTGCCGTCGTTGTTCAGCGCGGCGCCCTTGATCGTGGCGTAGATGTGGTCCTTGTCGCGGATCGCGTCGTCAAGCCGCTTCCAGCACGATGATGCCGACGCCATCGCTGAATGAGGTGCCTTTTGCCTTGTGCGTCGAAGGTGCGCGTGCTGCCGTCCGGGCTGTACATGCCGCCTTCGTTGTACACAATGCCGCTGTTGGTCGGCGCGGTGATGGCGATGCCGCCGGCCAGCGCCATGTCACATTCGCCATCGCGCAGCGCCTTGAACGCTTGTGCGTCGCGACGAGCGAAGTGCTGCACGCCGTGTGGATGCTCAAAGCCGGACCGCGCAGGTCGAACTCGAACGCCGAGACGCGTGGCGATGTAGTCCTTCTCGTTGAGCGTCATCACCGCGAAGTCGCCGACCTGTTCGATCCGACTCGGGATGACCGATGACGTTGCGGGTGAAGTAGGTGTTGTTGCCCATGCCGGCGTACACGCCGATAGGTCCAGCGAACTGCGCGGGGTCGTAGGCCGCATCCTCCAGCGCGGCCCATGCCGTCTCCAGGAATACCCGCTGCTGCGGATGTCAACGCGGCCACCTTCGGGTTCACGCCGAAGAAGCCGTGGTCGAACTTGTCGGCGTCGCTGATCATACCGCGCGCCTTTACGTAGTCGGGGTCGTTGCGCAGTTCGGCAGGCACGCGCGGGTCGATACTCCTCGGCGGTCCACTTGCTGATGCTGTTCTTCTTCGCCAGCAGGTTCTGCCACAATTCCTCCACGTTGGCAGCGCCGGGAAGCGACCGCTCATGCCGATGATGGCGATGTCACCTTTCCCGGATCCACCGACAGCGGCTTTGCGCGCCTGGCCATTTCACCAGAAGGGCGAAGCCGCGCTGGTATCCCCTTCCAGGAACGCCGCGCATGCGGATCGTCGGGTGCTGGTACAATTTCACGATCGGCAGCTTCAGGCCGTGGCCTTCGAGTTGTACCACCGCCTGAATGCTCAGCAGCGAGTTGCGCCGAGGTCGAAGAAGTTGTCGTCGATGCCCACGCGATCGATGCCGAGCAGATCGGCCTACGTTGGCGAGCGTCTTCTGCACGGCGGTCTGCGGCGCGGCGAAGCACGTCAGGTTCCGGTCGTTTCACATCCGGCGCAGGCAATGCCTTGCGGTCTTTCCTTCGGGGTGCGCGGCAGTTCTTCCACCGCGACAAAGGCCGAGGGCTGCATGTAGTCCGGGCGGGGAGGCGAGGTGCTTGCGCAGTTCGTTGGTGCTCGGTTCGCCTTTCGCGACGTAATAGCCGATCAAGCGCTTCAAGCCAGGACGGTCCTCGCGCACGTTGGCAACGGCGATTTCCACGGCCGGGTGCTTCTCCATGGCCACTTCCACTTCGCCCAGTTCGATGCGGTAACCACGCACCTTCACTTGGCCATCGATGCGGCCCTTGTAGTCGATCTCGCCGTTCGGCAATTCCGCTGCGCGGTCACCGGTCTTGTACATCCTTCCTCCGTTGATGAACGGATCCGCGAGGAAGCGCTCAGCCGTGAGGTCATCGCGGCCGATGTAGCCTGTGGCCACACATGCGCCACCGAGGTAGAGTTCGCCTTCTTCGCCCTTTTTCACCGGCTTCATCTGCTCATCCAGCACATACAGCTTCACGTTGTCGATGGCGCTGCCGATGTTGGGCAATGCGGGCCAGGTACTCGGATCGCCTTTCAATTCCAGCTCGCTCACCACGTGGCCTTCGGTGGGGCCGTACTGGTTGCAGAAGCGCACGTCAGGCAGTTGCTTGAACAGGTTGATGATCGCCGGGGTGATCTTCAGTTGTTCGCCACTTGTGAGCCTCCTTCAAACTCAGAGGCACTTCGCCGGTGCCGCTCCTGCTTCCGCGGGTGTTGCAGCGCAACGAAGGGCACGATGATGCGGTTGATGCTTCCTCGCTGATGATCTTCCGTAGCAGTTGCGTGCTGTTCAGTCGGTCCTCATCGGTGATCGGCACCAAGGTGCCGCCTTGTGCGGACGTGGTGAAGATCTCCTGGAAGCTCACGTCGAAGCTGATGGGTGCAGACTGCAGGGTGCGATCGCCTTCGCCGCATACGCTGGTACGCAACTGCCATTGGATCAGGTTCATCAACGGCGCATGGTGCATGGCCACGCCTTTCGGGCGGCCGGTACTTCCGCTGGTGAAGAGCACGTAGGCCAAGTTGTCCGGTCCTGCGGGACAGGAAGCCCCCTCTCCCTCGGAGAGCGGGTTGAGGTTGAGGCTCAGGTCGATCTCCTCAATGAGGAGCACCTTGGCGTTAGTGCCCTTGAATAGATGCTCGTGCGCCTTGTTGGTGATCACCACCGGCGGCTTGGCGTCCTCCAGCATGCCGGCGATGCGCTCGGCCGGGTAGGTAGGGTCGATGGGGAGATAGGCTGCCCCGGCCTGCACGATCCCAAGGACCGAGATGATGAGCTCCGGGGAGCGGTCGAGGCAGAGGCCGACGGTGCGGTCCGCGCGGATGCCGAATGAACGCAGCGCTTCGCTGATCCTGGAAGATCCAACGCCGAGTGCCCGATAGCTTAAAGACACACCATCAGTGACGATGGCTGGGCTTCCTGGGTCCGAGGTCAGTTCATTCTCAAGTAGGGTGATCAGATTCCCTTGTCCTGTTCGGGGGTCGGTCATATCGAAAGAAAGCCTTGATCCGAGGTGAGCATCGCCATGCCGACCAGGTGATCACGAGCAGATGTGGTGGTACTACAATATGGGAGAGCAGGCCTTGCAACGGAGGCCCAACGGCAAAAGTTGCACCTGGGAAAGGCCAATGCCGGGCATTCGTTGGGCATGGAGCGAAGCGGATGGATGATTTGGTTCGTCGAAGATATACATCTGCTCCGTCGAATATTACGGGTGGATCGTCGAAATGGATCAGCTCTTCTCTCGGCTTCCGTACCGGGTTCTTTCCATGTGCATCGGCCGCTTGATAACACGTTGATAATGCGACATATCTGAGATGGATTCGCATGTGCCTTAAGCCTATCTTTGCGGCCCTTTTCATGGAACGTCCTCGCTCGTACGTGTTCGTGATCCTGCTCCTCATGTTGAGCAGCACGTTGGCCATGGGCCAAACCCTGGGCCATGACCGTTCAGTGCGGATGTGGGTGACGGTGCAGGGTTCGCCTCCGCAAGTGACCTTGAATTGGAAGCCCCATACGAACACCACAGGGTTCCAGGTCTACCGCAAACTGAAGGGAGGCACATCCTGGGGTGGGGCGGTCGCTTCGTTGGATGCCGGGTCGGTGCAGTACACGGACAACAATGTGCAGGTCGGTGTGGCCTACGAATACAAGGTCGTTCGCAGCACATCGAACCTTGGCACGGGCTATGGCTACTCATGTACCGGCATCGAAGTACCCATGGTCGAATCCCGCGGTCGGATCATCCTGATCGTCGATGACCTGTTCACCACATCGCTGGCAGGACAACTGGCGCAGTTGCAGAGCGACCTTGAAGGTGACGGTTGGGTGGTCCTTCGGCACGATGTAAGCCGCACTTCCCCGGTCACCTCCGTGAAGTCGCTCATCGTCAATGACCACAACGGCGACCCCGCGAACACGAAGGCGGTCCTGTTGATCGGCCACGTACCGGTGCCCTACTCCGGCAACCTCGCTCCGGATGGTCATGGCGAGCACTATGGTGCTTGGCCGGCCGATGTGTACTACGGTGATGTGAACGGCACATGGACGGACAATAGCGTGAACAGCACAGGTTCCTCATGGCCACGCAACCACAATGTCGTGGGCGATGGAAAGTTCGATCAGACCACGATACCATCGGCGGTGGAGCTGGCCGTAGGTCGGGTGGATCTGTACGACATGCCCGCCTTCAGTGCTTCGGAGACAACGCTTTTGGGCAACTACCTCACGAAGCTCAGCAACTGGAAGCACAAGGTCCTTACGGCGAATTCAAGGGGTCTTGTGGATGACCATTTCGATGGATACGCCGACGCGTTCTCACAGAACGGATGGAGGGGGTTCGGTCCCCTGGTGCACCCGGACAACGTGCAGGCTTTGGATTACTTCAGCACGCTCGGTGGCCAGAGCTATTTGTGGAGCTACGGTTGCGGTGGTGGCTGGTTCACCGGGGCGAATGGCGTGGGGGAGACCTCCAACTTCGCCTCCACCCCTGTACGAACGATCTTCACCATTCTGTTCGGATCCTATTTCGGTGACTGGGACAATACGAACAACTTCCTGCGTGCACCACTGGCTTCAGGGAACGCGTTGACGAATTTCTGGGCCGGCTATCCCAACTGGTATTTCCAGCATATGGGGCTGGGTGAGACCATCGGCTACGGCACGATCCTCAGCCAGAACAACGGAAATGGGCACTATGAACCTGCGAACTGGCAGGCCGGTCGTGTGCACATGGCGCTGATGGGCGATCCCACGCTACGCATGCACGTGGTCGCACCGCCCACGAACGTGAGTGCGACACCGATCCAGAACAATGTGGACCTATCGTGGTCGGCTTCCGCGGAACAGGTGCTTGGTTATCATGTGTACCGCTGGACGAATGCAGCATCGGGATGGCAGCGCAGAACGACCGCAGCGGTCACCGGAACGACCTTCACGGATGATGCCAGCGGGTTGAACGGTGCCGTTCGGTACATGGTGCGCGCCCTGAAACTCGAAGTGGGGCATAGCGGCAGTTACTACAACCTGAGCCAGGGCGCTTTCACGCAGACCACGGTGAACGGTGTTCCCACGGATTGCCTCGGTGTGGTCGGAGGCAGTGCGATACCGGGAACACCTTGCAATGACAATGATGCATGCACCACAGGCGATACCTGGACCGCATCCTGCCAGTGCGTTGGTACTGCGCTTGTGTGCGATGACAATGATCCATGCACTGCGGATGCCTGTGCGAATGGTACATGCTCGTTCACACCGCTGCCGGATACGGATGGAGATGGCACGTGCAACGCATTGGATGGATGCCCCGATGATCCGGACAAGATCGCTCCCGGGCAATGCGGGTGCGGACAGCCTGAACCAGGAATGACCTGTGATGATGGTGACCCGGGTACCGTTAATGACCTGGTCGGTCAGGATTGCACCTGTCAGGGCACAGCGGTCGACTGCTTCGGTGTTCCGGGAGGCCCTGCCATACCAGGAGCGCCCTGCGATGACAACGACCCAGGCACCGGAAACGATGTGTGGACCGCGGACTGCACTTGCACCGGATCGCTGATCGATTGCCTTGGCGTGCCGGGTGGTCCGGCGTTGATCGGATCCGGTTGCGACGATGGTCAGTTCCTTACGATCGATGACGTTTGGACATCGGATTGCACGTGCATGGGCACACCTGTCGATTGCTTCGGCGTGCCGGGTGGTCCGGCGCTTCCCGGAACACCATGTGATGATGGATCGGCCACCACTGGCAATGATGTCTGGGGAGTTGATTGCCAATGCACGGGCGTGCCGATCGATTGCAACGGCGTCCCGGGTGGCGGTGCCGTGATCGACGATTGTGGTGTCTGTGGTGGGTCCAATGCATGCATCGACGCGACCATTTGCATATCGCTGACCGGCGGTGGGAATGACAATCCTGATGGTGAGGAATCCGAGAGTGGGAATGTGTACATGAACTCCGGCGCGCTGGACCTGGTGCATGATAGTGAGCCCTCCGGGTGGCGTGGTGACCAGCTGAGCGCATTGCGCTTCACCGGTGTGGACGTGCCCAACGGCGCCACCATCGTCACCGCGCATGTGCAGTTCACCGCGCGCGCAGGATCCCTGCTCGACCCGTGTGCATTGATGGTGAGCGCCGAGGCTGCGGACGATGCGGCACCACTCGGTTCGGACCTCTTCAACTTCAGTGAACGGACGCGTACCGTTGAGGTCCCTTGGGATCCGGTGCCCTGGACCCAGGCGAACGTTGCAGGAGTGGAGCAGCGGACCTCCAACCTGGCGGTCGCCCTACAGGAGGTTTTCGGAAGGGATGGATGGCAGTCCGGGAATGCCGTGGTGATCATGGTGCGTGGAGTGGGTCGTCGCACGGCCTGGAGTTTCGACCAGAGTGCGGCCAGGGCGGCCAGGTTGTGCATCTCCTACAGTGCTCCTGAGCCGGTGATCGATTGCAATGGCGTGCTGGATGGCACTGCGTTGCCCGGCACCCCATGTGATGATGGCGACCCATCGACAGGTCAGGATCAATGGTCCACGGACTGTGCATGCATCGGCCTGCCCATCGATTGTAGCGGCATTCCGGGCGGAACAGCGGTCATTGGTGCACCGTGTGACGACGGCGATCCGCTCACCGGCGACGATCAATGGCTCGAGGGGTGCACCTGCGCCGGCCTGCCCTATGATTGCATCGGGGTGCCCGGGGGTGATGCTTTGCCGGGAACACCGTGCGACGATGGCTCGCTCCTGACGACCGATGACACCTGGGGTGTTGATTGCCTCTGTACAGGTATCCCGGTCGATTGCCTCGGCGTACCGGATGGCGGAGCAATGCCTGGAACGCCGTGTGACGATGGTGATCCAGCTACAGGCCTGGATATGTGGACGAGCACCTGCACCTGCGTAGGAACTTTGATCGACTGCGATGGCGTGGTCGGTGGTCCTGCATTGCCCGGTACACCTTGTGATGATGGGGATCTGTTGACCACATTGGACACGTGGACCAGCGCGTGCGAGTGCGCGGGCCAGCCTGCTGATTGCGCTGGAGTGCCCGGTGGATCAGCGCTTCCCGGTACGGCTTGCGATGATGGATCACCGAACACGGTGAACGATACATGGACTTCCTCCTGCCAATGTGTGGGTGAGCCGTTGGATTGCCTCGGCGTTCCGAACGGACCGGACCTGCCAGGGACTGCCTGCGATGATGGGAACATGAACACTGTGCAGGACGTTTGGGGTACGGATTGCACATGTGTCGGTCTTGTGGTCGATTGCCTTGGCATCCCGGGTGGAAGTGCATTGCCGGGCTCACCCTGCGATGACCTCGATCCACTTACTGGAGCGGACATCTGGCGGGATGATTGCACCTGTCTTGGGGTACCATTCGACTGTGAAGGAGTGGCCGGTGGATCAGCTCTTCCGGGGCAGCCTTGCGATGATGGTGACCCCACCACCGGGCTCGATACCTGGTCGCTGGCGTGCACGTGCATTGGTCTGCCGCTTGATTGTGAAGGAACACCTGGAGGCGCTGCGTTGCCTGGCACCGCTTGTGATGATGGAGGGACGAACACCATTGATGATGTGTGGATGGCCGATTGCACGTGTGCCGGCACACCCCTGGATTGCGCCGGTGTGCCCAATGGCCCAGCCTTGCCGGGGACCCCGTGCGACGATGGTGACGACGACACCGGCAACGATACGTGGGGTGTGGATTGCCTCTGTGCTGGTGAATCGATCGATTGCGTTGGCCTTCCCGGCGGAACGGCGTTGCCTGGCACCCCATGCAATGATCAGGACCCCACCACCGGCGATGACCGTTGGACCACGGATTGCACGTGCGTAGGTCTGCCCTTGGATTGTCTCGGTGTACCGGGTGGTGGCGCGGTGCCCGGCACCTTGTGCGATGATGACGATGCGCTCACCGGCGACGATCGTTGGACCGAGGAATGTGTTTGTGCGGGTCAACTATTGGATTGCCTGGGTATCCCTGGCGGAGATGCCGTGATCGGTGCTCCGTGCGACGATTTGGACGCTGCCACAGGTGATGATACCTGGCAAGCCGACTGCACTTGTGCCGGCCTGTTCATCGACTGCGAAGGGGTGCCCGGTGGCGCGGCACTTGAAGGGACCCCGTGTGATGATCAGGATCCTTCCACCGGGAACGACCGGTGGACCGCGGATTGCAACTGCGTCGGCCAGCTTATCGACTGCGAGGGTGTTCCGGGTGGAACCGACCTGCCAGGCACTTTCTGCGATGATGATGATCCGACCACCGGCAATGACCGCTGGTCCGCCTCCTGCGAGTGCATTGGGCTGCTCATCGATTGCGAAGGAGCGCCCGGCGGACCGGCGCTGCCCGGCACCGATTGCGATGATGGGAACGCTTCAACGGGCAACGATCGCTGGACAAGTGCATGCACCTGCGTGGGTGAATTGATCGACTGTGCGGGTGTCCCAGGTGGCACCGCATTGCCAGGTGTGCCATGCGACGATGGCAACGAGAACACGGTGCAGGATACATGGAACAGCGCATGTGAATGCACCGGCATTCCAATGGATTGTGCAGGCGTGTTGAACGGTACGGCGTTCATTGATGAATGTGGGATCTGTGCCGGTGGTACCACGGGTATCGCACCGGATCCCGACCTGGACCTCGACGGCGTGTTGGATTGTGATGACAACTGCCCCTCGCTCTTCAACCCGGAGCAGTTCGACTTCGACGGTGATGGCCTGGGCAACCTCTGCGACAATTGTCCCTGGGTCGCGAACGTGGACCAGTTGGATAGTGATGGGGATGGTGTGGGGGATGTTTGCGACGAGGTCGGTGTCCGTGATCATGGGGGCATTCCCACCGTGAGGGTCCAGCCGAACCCGACGAATGGACGGATCCGGATCCTGGGCGTCCCACAACAGGCGCATAGGGTGATCATTCACGACCTCAGCGGGGCCACGGTCCTCGAGGCACCTTTCACCGAAGTGTTGGACATCGGTGAATTGGCCCTGGGGACCTATGTGCTGGTGATCCTGGATGATGTCGGGGCTCCGATCGGGCACTCCCGCATCGTGCGGCTCTGAACGCGTTCAGCTTTCCTTCGTTCGATCGGTGATCCATCCGGTCGCAGCACGTGTCCATCGACCGATGGTAACCCTTTCCGTCGCATGGGGGTATAAGGCAGTGCTCGATCATGAAGGACCAACGGAACATCCACTGCCATGCGATGTTCGCGGCGTTCACGCCGTGTTCCGAAAAGGTCGGGCAGCCCTTTCAACAACCTGCCCATGAAACGTTCCATCCTGTATCTCGCCTGCCTGTTGAGCAGCTGCTTCGCCATCGCGCAGAGTAGCTCGGAGAACGCATCGGTCAAGCTATCCGCAACGGTCCAAAGCAACCCGCCGCGGATCACCGTTCAATGGGCCGCACATCCCGGGGCCAGCACGGTCACCATCTATCGGAAACTGAAGACGGCAACGAGTTGGGGCGGTTCGATCGCATCCGTCTCGGCTTCCGCATTGCAATACGCCGACAATACTGTCGGTGTCGGTGTCACTTATGAATACAAGGTGACTCGGACCGGTGGAGGCAGCGGAACGGGGTACATCAGTACGGGCATCGATGCCGCCATGGAGGATTACCATGGTCGTATCCTGCTGCTCGTGGACAACACGCTCGCGCCGCAGCTCACCTCCGAGTTGCAGCAGCTGACCACCGACCTGCGTGCGGATGGCTGGTCCGTGGTGCGCAGCGATGTGTCGCGCACGGCGAGTGTCACCAGCGTACGCAATGTCGTGATCGGTCACTACAACGACGCGCCGGATCAACTCCGGGCCGTTTACATCATCGGCCACGTTCCGGTGCCTTACTCCGGCAATATCGCACCGGACGGCCACGGCACGCATCAGGGTGCATGGCCATGTGATGGGTACTACGGCGAGATGAACGGTACCTGGACGGATAACAGTGTCAACGTTCAGGGTGCGCAGAATCCCAAGAACAACAACGTACCAGGAGATGGGAAGTTCGACCAAAGCAACTTTCCATCGGAGGTCGAATTACAGGTCGGGCGAGTGGATCTGTACGACATGCCGGCCTTCGGGCAGAGCGAAGTGCAGTTGATGCGCAACTACCTCGATCGTGCGCACAGTTACAAGGTGAAGGGATGGAGCCCCCAGGTGCGCGGGATGATCTTCGACAACCTGCAATGGGTCAGCAATCCGCTGGCAGCGAGCGCGTGGCGCAACCTCTCGCCCTTGGTAGGTGTGGGGAACATCACGGCACCGTATCAGTATGGTCCGGCATTCCACAGCCTCGTGAATGGCCAGAGCTACCTGTGGACCTATGCCAGTGGTGGAGGATTGCAGGAATATGTCGGCGGTGAGGTCACTTTCAATGGTGCGGACAACATCGGCACCACGCACAATTATGCCGCCGCCAGCAGCATGGGCGGAGTGTTCAACATGTCCTTCGGCTCCTACTTCGGGGATTGGGACAACAAGAACAACTTCCTACGCGCACCGTTGGCCAGGAACGAAGCCCTCACCAGCTGTTGGTCCGCCATTCCGGGTTGGTACTTCCACCACATGGGCATGGGGGACAACATCGGTTACAGCACGTGGGTGACGATGAACAATTCGAGCATCTACACTCCCCTGACCGATGGATGGCAAGGGAGTATTGGTCGTTCACACCTCGGACTGATGGGCGATCCGTCGATCCGCATGAAGATGATCACCCCCCCGAGCGGACTTTCGGTGACGAATTCCGGTGGCAACGCATCCTTCACCTGGACGGCCTCTACGGAAGCTGTGGACGGTTATCACCTCTATTTGATCGATGCCAACAACGGGGCGATCCTGCGACTGACCAACAACCCCGTGACCACCACGAGCTACCTGGACCAAGCCATCCCATTCATTGCTGGTCAGGAATACATGGTACGTGCGGTCAAGACGGAGACCAACTACAGTGGCCGCTACAAGAATCTTTCGCTTGGAGCGATGGCGGTCGCATCCGGCACACCTGCTCCCGATTGCCTGGGCAATGCCGGCGGAAGTGCCTTGCCAGGCACGGCTTGCAACGACAACAACGCATCCACGGGCAACGACACCTGGAACGCCAACTGCCAGTGCATCGGTCAACCGCTGGATTGCCAGGGAACTCCGGGTGGATCCGCCTTGCCCGGGACTGCTTGCAACGACAACAACGCATCCACAGGCAACGACACCTGGAACGCGAACTGCCAGTGCATCGGTCAACCGCTGGATTGCCAGGGAACCCCTGGTGGATCCGCATTGCCTGGCACGTCCTGCAATGACAACGACCCGAACACGATCGACGATGTATGGAGCGCGAATTGCCAGTGCGCAGGGACGCCTGTTGTCTTCGATTGTCTGGGCGTAGCGAACGGCAGTGCCCTGCCCGGCACGTCGTGCAACGACAACGACCCGAACACGATCGACGATGTATGGAGCGCGAATTGCCAGTGCGCAGGGACGCCTGTTGTCTTCGATTGCCTGGGTGTAGCGAATGGCAGTGCCCTGCCCGGCACGTCCTGCAACGACAACGACCCGAACACGATCGATGATGTGTGGAGCGCGAACTGCCAGTGCGTAGGCACGCCTGTTGTCTTCGATTGCCTGGGCGTAGCGAACGGCAGTGCTCTGCCCGGCACGTCGTGCAATGACAACGATCCGAACACGATCAACGATATATGGAGCGCCAACTGCGAATGTGCAGGGACGCCTGTTGTCTTCGATTGCCTGGGTGTCGCGAACGGAGGTGCCCTGCCCGGCACGTCATGTAACGACAACGACCCGAACACCATCGACGATGTGTGGAGCGCGAACTGCCAGTGCGCAGGGACGCCGACCGACCTGGATTGTGCCGGAGTTCCGGGTGGAACTGCCTTCGTCGATGATTGTGGGGTATGCGCCGGGGGGACCACCGGACTCATTCCGAATGACGACCAGGATGTCGATGGTCTGATGGATTGCTTGGACAATTGTCCATCCATGAGCAATGGGGATCAGACCGATTTTGATGAGGACGGTGTGGGGGATGCCTGCGACAACTGCGTATGGGTGTACAACCCGGACCAGCAGGACTCCGATCACAACGGCGTGGGCGATGCCTGCGAACAATCCCTCCTTGGCATTGATGAGAACAGCACTGGCGGCGTCTTCGGTTTCCATCCGAACCCGACCATAGGCGATGTTTCGTTGCGCTGCACGATACCCGGAGTGCGTTCCCTACGATTCCACGATGTGACTGGAGCCGTGGTAGCGGAATCACCGGTGGTGCAACACATGCGATTGGAAGCCCTTGCCATGGGCATCTACACCGTGCTCGCGCTGGATGCGGAAGGCAGACCGCTGGCGCAGACAAGGCTCGTTAGGCAGTAACGGGCCGAGGTTGAAAGGAGGAGCCCCTCGAGCGATCGAGGGGCTCTCTTATTTCACCAACGTGATGGTCCCGAACAATTCCTGGCGCTCGGTCGTGAATTGGTCCCTGGCCTTGAGCCGCCAGATATACACGTCCTGCGGCAGTATTTCTCCACTGTTCCCCATGGCGCCGTTCCATCCTTCCTGGTGGTCCTGGGTGTGGAAGACCTCATTCCCCCAGCGATCGAAGACATACAGGTCGTACATCGTGGGGTCCACGCCGATCACCGAGGGCAGGAATACTTCATTCAGGCCATTCGCATCGGGAGTGAACGCTTTCGGCACGAACACGGTCAACACATCATCCACCACGATCTCACTGCACAGTTCGTTCGTGCATCCAAGCGTATCCGTGGCGACCAGGCAAATGGCGTACTCACCAACGAGCGCAGGCGCGATGGTCCAACTGAACGATCCGCCACCGGGAATTACCGAGCCGTCAAGTGTCCATTCATAGAGGACATCGTTCTCTTCCTCGTGCACCACGTTGAAGGTCGGGGCCAGCACGCTTACACGTGCCGGTGTCGCGGAGAAAGAAGCGTCCGGTCCTGTGGAGACCAGGACGGCATCAGGAATGTCCGTGTAGCCGGTGCATCCGTATGCATCGGTCACAAGGACGGATACATCGAACGAACCACCCGAATTGAACACGTGCCACACCTGTCCCGTCGTTGTCGCGGCACCACCATCACCGAATTCCCACACTGCCGAGGAGATCGTGCCGGTACTGGACACATCGAACTGCACTTGAAGTGGGGCACAACCCGCAAGCGTGGCGATCGAAATGGTCGGGTCCGGAGCTGTCCGAATGCTCACGTCGACCGATGCGCTCGCCAGTTCACCTGCGCATCCACCGACCCCGGTCACCGTATAGGTGTATGATCCAGGTGCGTCCACCCCTGGTTGGAAGGTGCCACCGAACACGCCTCCAGGCCCGGACCATGCACCGCCTGGCTGGGCATCGGTGCCGAGCAACGTGAACAGTGCTTGCGCGGGTGCATCAGGACATAAGTCCAACGTCGAATCCGAACCTGCATCGGGCAGGGTGCCAACGCTCACGGAGATCACTGCCTGATCGTTCGGGCAGGGAGCCGTTCCGATCACGGTGTACGTATGGTCACCAGAGGTCGCTGTTGCCGGATCGATGGTCGTGAACGAAGCCCCCGTCGGGTCGGTCCAGGTGCCGCCCGCATCAGCCCCGGATAGCCAGCTGACCGGGTCGATGATGGCCGCGTTCTCGCAGAAGCTCACCTGGTCATCGGTACCGGCATTGGCAGCCTGTACCACGGACATGGTAAGTGTGCTTGAGACCGAACTGCACGGTGCCTGCGCGCTGAGGGTGTACGTGTAGGTCCCAGGCGCGTCGGTCCCGGCCGTGAACGTCGGTCCGTGCACCTGGTTGTTCGGCCCCGTCCACACGCCACCGGGGTCCGGCGAGCCCCCAAGGCCATCGATCATGGCGTAAGCCGCTCCATTCGAACTGCACAGGCTGAAAGCCCCATCGCTACCGGCATCCGGTTGAGTGCCGACCGTGACGCCCACGGTTGCACTCTGTGCGGTGCAAGGTGCTGTTGCTTGAAGCGTGTATGTATAGGTCCCCGGTGCACCGGTGGCGGGATCGAAAAGGCTCGGAACGACAGTGCCTCCGGGCCCGGTCCAGACGCCACCGGGATCTGGGCTTCCACCCAGGACCGTGAACAGGTCCACCGCAGCGGAACCCTGGCAGAGGGTGGTGGAAGCATCCGTTCCAGGGTCCGGTTCGGTGGCGATCGTGACCGTCACGATCGCGACATCGTTCGCGCAAGGTGCTGTGCCGGGAACGGTGTAGGTGTAGGTCCCGCTCACCGCCGTGCCAGGGTCCAACAGCGCTGTGGTGGCACCGCCACCGGGGGCGGACCAGCTCCCACCGGGCGTGGGCGATCCACCCAACGCCGTGAAAAGGTCCAGGGCCTGGCCGCTCTCACAAAGGGCCGCAACGCCATCCGACCCTGCAGTGGGCTGTGCCGAAACGGTGACGGTGACAGTGGCGGTGCTGTTCGCGCAGGGAGCGATACCGGCCACGGTGTATGTGTACACTCCGGCTTCATCGCCGTTGGGGTCGAAGGTCCCGGTGGAAGGAACGCCGATGACATTCGCCCACGTACCGCCCGCATCCGGTGTTCCTCCCAATTCATCGAATAGCGAGAAAGGAGCACCGGCATCACACACTGCCACAGCTCCGTCGGCACCAGCGTCCGGAGCCGGCACGATCGTGATGGTCGCTACGGCCTGCCCACCAACGCATGGAGCTGTTGCACCGATCGTGTAGGTGTATGCTCCACTGCCAGCGGTGGCTGGTGTGAGCGTGCCGCCGATCGCATTCCCGCTGGGTCCGGTCCAGGTCCCTCCGGGGGTGGGGCTCCCTCCCAGGAGCCCGATCAATGGGGTGGCACCGTCGGAAGAACAGAACGATGTCGCGGCATCCAGGCCGGGATCAGGCTCGGTGTTCTCCACGACCGTCACCGTGGCCGTGCTGTTCGGACACGGTGCGACGCCCTGCACGGTGTATGTGTACACGCCAGGTCCATCCGTGGCGGGGTCATAGGTGCCGCTCGTCGGTGTGCCACCTGGTCCGGACCAGGTGCCTCCGGGATCCGGGCTTCCGCCGAGCGAGGCGAACAATGCGGTCGCAGGGCTGCTTGAGCACAACGTCAAATTGCCATCCACGCCAGCCGTGGGGCTGGGGTTCACGGTCACCATCACCGTGGCCGATGCGGCCGCACATGGTGCTGTTGCCGGGAAGGAGTAGGTGTACGCACCGCCCACATCGACCGCCGGGTCGAACGTTCCGGAGGATGCACCCGCTGGACCCGACCAAGTGCCGCCCGGGGACGGTGTCCCGCCCAACAGCCCGGCCAACGGGAATGACGGTTCAGAGGCACAGGTGGTGATCGCACCATCGATCCCTGCATCGGGCTGCTGAACGACGCTTACGGTGACCACCGATTGCACGGAACACGGCGGTGCCACGCTGGTCACAGTATACGTGTACGCGCCCGGAGCATCCACCGAGGGGTCCAGTGTACCTGAATGCGGAGCACCCGTCGGATCGGTCCAGCTTCCACCGGCATCGGGCGTGCCTGCAAGCGAGTTGAACAGGACGGTGGGCGGGGCAGTGGTGCACAGGTCGATCGGAGCTCCGATGCCAGCATTCGCGGTGCACGCTGCGATCACCACAGGGCCGGGGAATACAGAGGGGTTAGGATCATTCCCGCATCCGTTGCTTCCCCACGAGCCGGTCTGGCTGTCACTGAACGTATCGATGTTCACTGCCAGGCTCAGGCCGTCTTGACAGGCCGGGCCGCTCAGTACACTGATCGTCCAGCAGAATTGCCAGTTGACCGCACCGGTGCAGAAATCACCATAATTGTTCGCGGGGTTGCCGTCGTTGTTCAGGTCGAAGAAGAACCCAGGACCCTGGCCGCTCACATTGTTGTACCAGCCCCATGTACCGGCACTGGGTCCGCAAGTGGCCGGCGGAGGGCCCGGCACCAGGGTGCTCATGTCCCAACCGGGACCGAAGTTGGCCTCGATCCCGTGGAACCAGTTGGCATTCGTCGAGTTCCAGTTCGTGACCGTGAAACAGAAGGTCACTGTTTCTCCACATCCGTAAGTTCCATTCACCGGTTGCGGGGAGGCGGTGGCGGTGAAGCTCGTCATGCACGGCTGGGCGAGCAACGTACCAGCGGGAAAGAGGCCGAGGACGAACGCGTAGCGTAGCATCATGTGTGGGCAACATGGGATTGGGTCCCAATGTACTCGACCCAATGTAAGCGAAGATGGTTGCCTGTCAAGTGGCCAGAATGCCGAGTATCCGGTACAGCTCTGGATCCGGCTGCTTGCGACCACCGATGGCTTCTTCGAATGGAGTGAGACGGACCGCTCCGTTCACCATGCCCAGCATCACACCGTGTGCACCGGCCAACAGGTGTTCAACAGCGAGCACTCCGGTCGTACTGGCAAGGATCCTGTCGTTCACGGTAGGGGACCCGCCACGCTGGATATGTCCCAGCACAGAGACCCGGATGTCGAAATGATCATAGGCCGCTTTCACCTTGCGGGCCACCTCGAAGGCCCCACCTTCCTCATCGCCTTCGGCCACCACCACGATGCTTGAGGTCTTGTGCTGGGCCGAGTCGGCGAGCGCTTCCACCAATTCCGAGATGCCCTGAGGCCGTTCCGGCAACAGCACGAACTCCGCACCGGCAGCGACAGCGCATGCCTGCGCAATGAAGCCGGAGTTCCTGCCCATGACCTCCACGAAGAACAACCGGTCATGGGAGGAGGCGGTATCGCGGATCTTGTCGATCGCCGCCACCGCGGTGTTCACGGCCGTATCGAATCCGATCGTGTGGTCCGTTCCGTAAAGGTCATTGTCGATGGTGCCGGGAAGACCGATGACACGCGTTCCGTGTTCTTCGTGGAGGATCCTGGCACCTGTGAAGGTGCCATCCCCCCCGATCGCCACAAGGCCATCGATCCCATGATCCTCCATGGTCCGCACGGCCGCCCGACGTCCTTCTGCGGTGCGGAATTCCTCACTGCGCGCGGAACGAAGGATCGTGCCGCCCCGTTGGATGATGTTACTGACGTCCCTAGGCCCCAACGGCTTGAGGTGACCATGGATCAAGCCGTTATAGCCCCCAAGGATGCCGGAGACCTTGAGCCCGTTCAGGCTTGCAGAACGCACCACGGCACGGATCGCAGCGTTCATGCCCGGGCTGTCACCACCGGATGTGAAAACCCCGATATGCGTTATCGGAGCCCTCTTCGTCATTGCGCGATCACCGTGCCCAGCACATGCTGTTCACCAATGGCGGAGCGATGCAGACAGGTGTACGTTCCCGCAACAAGAGCACCGCGTTCGAATACCACCGGACCTGATGGGACATTGTCCAGGCGCGCCGCTTCCCGTCCCGCTGCGTCCATCAGGATCAACGAGGCTCCAGCGTCCATTCCGGTAAGGTCCACGGTGAAGCCATTTGTGAACAGGGTGGGATATGGACGTGGCAGTTGCTCTTCACCATTCGCGGTGATACCGACGGTGCTGCCGGGAAGCTTGTAGAGGTCTGTCAGCGCGCCCATGTACAACGTCGCACCGCTGGCATGGAACTCCTCCTGCGAAATGGCATCGACAGGTGACAGCCCCGTGTTGAATGGCGAATAGGTGGCCCCATTGTCCAGGGAAACAAGGCAGCCGTTGTTCGTGCCCGTCACTGCGAAGAGTTTGCCGTCGTAGGCGATCAATTCTCCTTTGGTAGGTGATGCGATATCACCCGTGGCATCCGTCCAGGTGCTGCCACCATTGTCCGAATAACGGTACCCGAAGGAGGAAATGATGATCAATCGTGTGCCCACCTTCTGCACAGAGTAGATCGCGAAGTTGGAGCCGCTCACTGCCGACCACTGCTGGCCACCGTCAACACTGGTGTACAGACCGGTGCTTGTCGCTGCGTACAACTTCGTGCCATCGTCGGTCATGTGGTACACCGTCACGTTGGAGCCCATTCCGGAATGGCCGATCAGCCAGGTGGTGCCATTGTCGTTGGTGCGTGCGATCCCACCACCGTTCGCGATCGTACCGGTGAACACCCCGAACGTGGCGATGCCGAAATGGAACCACTTGTTCACGTACACCGTGCTGCTCGCAGTAAGCGAGCCGTTGATGTTGGTCCAGCTCGTACCGCCGTTGTTCGATCGGTATACACCCGATTGCGTCCCGGCGAAGAGGTAGGTGGCGTTGTGCCCTACGGATTGCACGAATGTATTCCCTCCGGTGGCCGTGATACCGCTGTTCACCGGGGCCCACGTCACCCCATCGTTCGTGCTCTTGCTGATCCCCACAGGGTAATGCGCTGCGTAGATCGCGTTGCCCATGGTCGTTACGCTACGCACCGATTGCAGTCCGGTCGCCAACGGTTCCCACTGTCCGAAGAGGCTCGCACTGAGCACCATCGCGGTGAAGCTGAGGATCGCCTGGCAGGTTCTGGTTCCAACATTTTCCATGGCGCGAAAATAGGGCTTCTGCAGTTACAGCTCCGGGCTGTTGACCGTGGCGCACAGCGATCGCCGGCCGTAGCTTGGCCGGATGTTCCCTGCTCTCCGTACAGGTGGATGGCTCCTGCGCGGTGTGGTATCCGAAGCCATCGTCGTATCGATCGCATACCTGACGAACCCTGCTGTCGGTGAGTTCTTTCGGCACGCGGCCCGGTATTCAGGTCGTGCTTCGCTCCTGGCGTTCATGCTGGTCATGGTCCTCGCTGGTCTTGAACTACGAAGCGGTCGCAACGACCTGCATAGGGTGCGCGGTGCGGCATTGGCATTCGCGCTGATGCACTTCATCCACCTGGGACTCCTGATCATGAATGTGCTGGAGAATGGGATCGTACTGGTACCCTACCGGTTGGTAGGAGGCGCGCTGGCCTATGCCATGATCCTCGTGTACCCGTTCATGATCGGTCGACTGCATGCAAGGTCATGGGTGCATCCAGTTTTCTTTCTTTACGTAGGCGCGATCATGATCATCACATTCCTATCCCAGATCAATGGTGGGTTCGAAGGGGTCAATGCCTCTTGGGTCCATTACGCGGGTTCCGCTACCGTGTTGGTGGGTCTGGCGCTATTCGGCCTGGTATTCGTCCGCCACCGTGATCTGAAGGGTGGGTCGGGACTGCCGCGCTGATCCCACCAAAGGGCCGCTGGGACAGGACCGTGCGGTCGGCCTTACATTCGGGGACCAGTGGATCGAATGATCGGAGCCGAAATGACCATGTTGAGAACGACCGTCCTGCTGACCTTCACCCTCGTGCTTCTCTCGTGCAAGAAGGACAAGGAGGATCCGTTGACCCCGGCACCGCCTGCCAATGAAGAGGAAGTGATCACGACGCTGGTGGTCACTTTTACGGACCTGCAGACCTTCGAAAGCAAGGAATTCCGGTCAACCGACCTGGACGGTGATGGGGGCAACGATCCCGTGATCTCCACCGAGGAGCTGCCTTCGGACCGGGAATACACGGTCACGATCCAACTTCTGGATGAGACCGTCTCACCGCCGGTCAACATCACCCAGCAGGTGCAGGATGAAGCCGAGGAGCACCAGTTCTTCTTTCAGGTGAACGGGGCGCAACTCACCATCCAATATGCGGATGAGGATGCCAATACGCATCCGCTCGGACTGTTGAACACCGCCACCACGCTGGGTGCAGGTACTGGCACGCTGCGGGTGACCTTGCGTCACGGACCGGACAAAGGTGCGGCGGGTGTTTCCGGTGGTGACATCACCAACGCCGGGGGCGATACGGATATCGAGGTCACCTTCCCCGTTACGGTCGTGTAACGTTACCTCTCATCCGGTCGCGCATTGTCGGAATGAATGACCATGCGAGCACATCTCATCTGCGCGTTGGCGGTCCTCCCGGTCGTGGCCGGATGCCGACCATCACCACCAGCATCCACCCTTGAACAAGGACCAACGGTCACCAAGACCCGGGAACCGTTGCCATTGGTCCAGCTCCTGGATAGCCTGAACTTCGATGGAAGGGACATGACCTTTCGTGTGGACAAATCGGATCGACGGTTCGCTGTCTTCGCTGGTGAACATCTCCTACGGACCTATCCGTGCGTGCTGGGAGAGGTGCCCGAAGGAGATAAACAGATGCAGGGTGACCGGCGCACGCCGGAAGGCGAATTCGGGATCAGGAGCAAGCGGATGCATGAAAAATGGCATGCGTTCGTCTGGGTGGACTACCCCAACGCGGAGAGTCGAAGGCGCTTCGCAGAGCGGAAACGAACAGGCGCCATACCTGCCGGAGCAGCGATCGGTGGCGAGATCGGGATCCACGGTGTTCCGGAAGGCATGGATCATTGGATCGACATGGGTCAGGATTGGACGTGGGGATGCATCGCGCTGCGTAACGCGGACCTCGATGAGATCTACCCCTTCATCACCTCCGGAAGAACAAGGATCTCGATCGTGCCGTGATCCTCATTCCGGATGAGAGGACGCACCGGTCACTTGTCGAATTCGTTCGGATAGTGCTGCTTCAATGCCCCGATCCCTTCCCGCACCCTTTCCTCTTGCTGCCCTTTGAAGGCCAGCAGTTTTTCGGTCAGGTCCGCGTCCCCGGTGGCAAGGATCTGCACGGCCAGCAGACCTGCGTTGCGAGCGCCGTTCACCGCTACAGTGGCCACCGGCACACCGGCGGGCATTTGTACGATGGAGAGCAGGGAATCCCAGCCATCGATCGAATTGCGGGACCGGACAGGTACACCGATCACCGGCAGCACCGTCAGTGAAGCGATCATGCCCGGTAGGTGGGCGGCACCACCAGCGCCCGCGATGATGACCTTCACCCCACGGTCCGCGGCACTTTTGGCGAACATGAACATGCGATCGGGTGTCCGGTGCGCACTCACCACAGTGACCTCGTAGGGAACACCGAATTCCTTCATCGTCTCCACCGCTTCGCGCATAGTGTCCAGATCACTGCGACTACCCATTACGATGCTGATCATGAGCGTACCGTTTGTGCCTGCGAAGCTAGGATGAACGGCGATCCAAGCAGGAGAAAGCCCTCAGCAAGGGGAGCATCAAGCCAGGCGTGGCCTGATCCGGCATTGTGCCTTGATCAGTGCCAGCGCGGCATCCACGGAGGCCTCGTCCGGTGCCACCACGCTCACATGTCCCATCTTCCGCCCGGTGCGTGTGCGCTGCTTGCCATAGAGGTGCAGGTGCACCCCGGGGATACCGAGGATGGCATCCATCCCGATCACTTCGGGGATGCCTTCACCACCGGTGCCAACAAGATTGAACATCCCCGACGGTCGCGCAGCGTCCGGAGAGCCGATGGGCCAGGTGAGGTAGCAGCGCAAGAGTTGATCGAACTGTGAACTCGCACAGGCCTCTATGGTGTGGTGCCCGCTATTGTGGGCACGCGGTGCGGTCTCGTTCACCAGGACCTCGCCCTGGTCGGTCAGGAACATCTCAACGGCATAGATGCCCGGTGCACCGAAAGCATCCGCCACGCGCATCGCCAGTTCCGTGGCCCTTTCCAGGGTACCATTGTCCACCCGCGCGGGTGCCCGCAAATGGTCGACCAGATTCAACCGGTCGTCGAACACCATTTCAACCGGGGCGTAGCTGGCCATCCCGCCGGTGTGCGCACGCACGACGATCACGGCGAGTTCCTTGGCGATCCGGACGTGTTTCTCCAGCACACAGGGACCGTTGAATGCTTCATCCACGTGAGCGGCATCCGCGATCGGCATCACGCCTTTTCCGTCGTAGCCTCCTGTCCTTGCTTTCAGGAAACCGGGCAACAGGTCGTCATGTGCCGCCAGGTCCGCCTTTCCATTGAGCAGCACGAACGGGGAGGTCGGAATGCCGTGGTGAGCATAGAATTCCTTCTGAAGGCCCTTGTCCTGGATGATCCGCAGCACCTCGGGGTCCGGGATCACCCTTTTGCCCTGCTCTTTCAGGGTGATGAGGGCCTCAACGCTCACGTGTTCGATCTCTATGCCGACGACATCGGCATGGGCCGCGAAATCGACCACTGTCCGCGCATCATCCAAGGATCCCTGAACGAAACGATCGGCAATGGTCGAGCAAGGGGCATTTGGATCCGGATCAAGCACGTGTATCTCCACGTCATAGCGCAGCGCGTTCTCGATGAACATCCGGCCCAACTGGCCCCCACCCAGCAACGCGATCACAGGTCGACCCGACATGGCCGCGAAGATAGGCCCGGTAGCAAGGAGCGTCAGCGTCGTTTGCGCACCGCCTTGATCTCGCGGAAGTGCATCAAGCGATAGCCGGCCGTGAATTGTACGGACCTGTTGCGTGGGAACAGCGCTCCATCGCCGGCAAGTATGGGCTTCATGCCGCTGTAGTACCGCACCGTCAGGTCGAGGCCCGAACGAAGGTCCATGCCCAGTCCTCCGGTAAGGCCGAAGTCGATGGCGTTGTAACGATCGGTCATCGTGACATTCCCTTCGGCCGTTTCATGATAGGCCAACAGCAGTTTGCCGGCCTTCACCCCGCCCTGCAGGTTGAACGAATTACCAAGGAAGAGCTTGGCCGATACCGGGAAGTTCATATACAGGGTTCGCGCGGTGAAACGGTCTCCATCCGGTTCCTGATAGCCGGAACCGTTGAGGGTGATGAGTGCTTCCGGCTGTATCTCGAACCGCGTTCCGGCGTGGTAGGGGAAGTAGATGCCAGCGGTGGCACCGGGTACAGGATAGGTCTGTATACGGACCGCGTGGGTCGTACTCGCCAGCAGACCGCCTTTCAGGCCCAGCGCCAGGCGTTGAGCATTTCCGGGCAATGAGAACAGTGACAGAACGACCAGAAGGGGTAGGGTAGGCCGCATGACGTATGGAGTGACTTGCACCTGTTACGGGGCTGCAGGTGCTCAAGGTTGCCGATCCATGGACTTATTCGTCCAATGGTCCTTGCCGAACGACGAGTACAGGAAAGTGACAGGCCGGAACGACGATCGTCCCGGCCTGCACGTTCGGCTATCGCATGCCGTCAATTCCCAGATGCACCGATCTGCAAGCGTTCCGTGGAAACGCGACCGTCCTGAAGAACCTGTACCATGTACGCACCTGCTGCGATCCCGTGCAGGTCCAGGATGTGAAGTGCGCCGTTGGTACGTGCCGTGGAAACGGTCCGGCCTTGCAGGTCGACAATGCTGACCACTGCAGGTGCACTACTCGTGAACTTCAGGTTCACTGCTTCGTTCGCAGGATTGGGGAACATCGAGAAGCCGGCTGCCACCAACTCATCGACCCCCGTGCTGGTGGTGATGGTGATGCCGTAATCCTCGGTCTCGCCCCAGGCGTAATCGAAGCACGGATCGGTATCCGGGGTCGGTTCTCCGGTGTTGTGGTAAACCCCGCGCACCCGCATGGTCGTGCTGCCGAGGGGCGCGCCGACAGGTACCGTGAAGGAAATGGTCTGGGTCTGGTTCACGGCTGAAGTGACGAATTCGCCGAGCTTTTCACCGGTCTCGAACGTATCGTCCTGATCGTAATCGATCCATGCGGCATAATGGTCCGGTTGGTAATCCCCACCCTGTACGGTCAGCGTATAGGCCGATCCCCGGATCAGGCTGGTGGCATGGCTCGCACTGAAATCCGTGTAGGTCGGTGCGGTATCGCCGCCGCTGTTCGCATTGTTGATCGTGCCCACCGCCACGCGGTTGATGAAATCACCATCCGAAGTGCCGTTCGCTGAGGTCGGGATGCAGGGACCGGTGGAGGACTGACCGATCGTGATCCCGTAATCCTCGGTCTCGCCATAGGCGTAGGCGAAGCAGGGATCGGTGTCCGGCGTTGGTTCACCTGTGTTGTGATACACTCCGCGCACCCGCATCCGGGTGGTACCGACGGTCGCATTCGCCGGCACGGTGAAGGTGATGGTCTGGGTCTGGTTCGTCGCGTTCGTGATGAACTCGCCCAGCTTTTCCGCCGTCTCGAAGGTCTCGTCCTGATCGTAATCGATCCACGCGGCGTAGTGATCGGGTTGGTACGTACCACCCTGTATCGTGAGCGTGTACTGTGTGCCGGGGCTCAGCGTGGTGCTCTGGGAGGCGCTGTAGTTGGTGTACGTCGGTGCGGAGGTCCCGCCGGTATTCGCGTTGTTGATCGAGCCCAGCTGCACCGTATTGATGAAATCACCATCGGAGGTGCCGTTCACCGATGTAGGGGTGCAATAACCCGTGGGCCCGACACCCTGGCAGGCCGGCGAGGTGAGCAGACCGGCCCGCACGCCCGTGATGATGCCGGCCATGTAAGCCGCCTGTTGGTCGGTGAACATCGCGGAACAGTTGGCGTAGTCCATGAAGTTCTCGTACTGGGTCAAAACCCCGCACTTCATGAGGTTGGTGTTCGAGCAGGAGAATGTCGGGCTGTCCGAATTCGGCGTATCCGTGAACCCATCGGCATTGCCACAACCTCCGTTGTCATCGAACGTATGGTTCAGGCCGAAGTAGTGGCCGATCTCATGTGTCGCGGTCCGGTCGCCGACATCAAGGCCGTAGTTGTAATCGATCACCAGACCGTCGATGTTGCTTCCCACGACGCCACCCACCGGCAGGTACGCGTAGCCCACGGTGATCAGACCGCCCGGTGCGCCGCTGGTGATGTCACAGACCCAGATGTTCAGGTACTGTGATGGGTTCCAGGGGCTCTTTCCCTGCGGAGGGGATTTCATCAGGTTCGTCTCATTGTCCGGATCGAACCAGGTCTCGGTGGTCTGCGTGCGCGTGATCCCCGTGGTGGGATTGCCGGAAGGGTCCACCTGCGCAAGGCAGAATTCGAAGCCCACGTTACCGATCACTCCGGTGAACTGGCTCCGCACACCGCTCAGGTCCGGGTTGGATTGGGAGTAGTCCTGGTTCATCTCGTTGATGATCGCATTGATCGCGGCGTCGGAAACGTTCTCAGCGGCGGTGTTGTATACCACGTGCACCACCACCGGAACAGTGTAGGTACCACCCCGTTGCACGCTTTCCACATGAGGCAGCGCGCTCAATACATCCGTGGGAAGCCCCTGCTCTGCGAGGTAGCGCTCCGTGATGGTATGTGCGGCACAATCGCGGGTCCCGGCCTGCCCGTATGCCAAAGCAGCGGCACACACGGCCGCGAGAAGGGTACTGGTTCGTAACATGGCCGCGAATATACCGGACCGCGCCTTGGTGGCGTAGATCATTTCCACAAGCAACCCGTGATCCTGACCGCTTCAGGACAGCCGCTCCAGGTCGATCAGGTAATGGTCCGCGTACCGTGCAGCCCAACGCCACCGTGCGGTACGGGCATCCCAGGCGGAGAGTCGTTCAAGTGTACCCGGCTTGTTGGAGAGGTGTCTTTCCAGGGCCACTGGCGGTACGAAGAGACCGATCGGGCGAAGGTCCACCACCTTGAACCGGTGCGCGAACGCCGACCGCAACACATCCGGCGCATGGTACCAGGTGGCCACCCCGGTCCCGCTCAGGCCCGCCCAGATCGGCTCGATCCTCCCGCGTCTGAAGGCTGTGCGAAGCCTGCCCCGCATGAAATGGTGCACTGTCTCGGTGATGCATCGGTCCGGCATGACCACGGCTATGAACCGACCACCCGGCTTGAGACTGTCCGCGATCGGATCGACCAGGTAGCGCAGGTGATCGGGATCGATGCAATTCAACCCGCCGAAATCGCTGAGGACAAGGTCGAAAGGTTCCTGCCATGAATGGTCCGCAAGTTCATCGAACCCCATGCGCTCGTGGGTGATCATGTCCTCAACGCCCATCTGGCGGGCACGTTCACGCGCCACCTTCAACATCTCGGCGCTGATGTCCGTGGCAAACACCCGATGTCCGTTCCGGGCAAGGTGCACCGCATCGGTACCTGTGCCACAATTCAACTCCAGCACATCCATACCCGGCATGCGCAACATGTGGTCCAGGTGATCCCAGACCATGCGCCGTTGGGCGACACCCACGTGGCTGAAGGTGAACTCCTGGTCGTATGCGGACGGATATGGACGAAGCCGGTCGGCCATGACCACTGAGAAGCGGACGCAACGAAGGTAGCCAGGTGCTGCCTGGGGCCCGTACGATCAATACGCTCTTCGGGGGTGCCCAACGCGGCGTTCCATCCCTGGGCCGGTCAGGTGGAGAACTGCCGGATCGCCGCCGTGGGGTCGGAGGCCCCGAAAACACTGTTGCCCGCCACGAGCACATCGGCACCGTGGGCGACCAGTTCACGATGGTTGCCGGTGCTTACCCCGCCATCGATCTCGATCATCGCATTGGAGCCGGTGTGCTTCCGCAGTTCCACCAGGTCCGTCAGCTTGCGATACGTGTGCTGAATGAACTGCTGCCCACCGTATCCCGGGTTCACGCTCATCAGGCAGACCAGGTCGATGTCTGCGAGCACTTCCGCCAACGCATTCACTGGCGTGTGCGGATTGATGGCAACCCCGGCCTTCATACCTGCGGCCTTGATCGCTTGGATCGTGCGGTGCAGGTGGGTGCTGGCCTCCAGATGTACCGTCAGGATGTTGGCGCCGGCATCGCGAAAGGCATTGATGTAGTGCTCCGGATGCACGATCATCAGATGCACATCGAACACCTTGGCCGTATGTGGTCGAATGGCCTTGATAACAGGAATCCCGAAGCTGATGTTGGGGACGAAAACACCGTCCATCACGTCCAGATGCAGCCACGGCGCATGGCTTTCGTCCACGAGACGCACGGCACTTTTCAGGTCGGAGAAATCGGCTGAAAGGAGGGAAGGGGCGACAAGGTGCGGCATGCTTGCACGAAGGTATGCGGCCGGAATGAAGTCGTCCGCTGTGCATTCCCACAAGCGGCGAGAACACGCAACGGACAACAGGACCTCAACCCAGGTACGCCTTCAGCACTGCGCTGCGGCTGGTGCTCTTCATGCGCCGGATGGCTTTCTCCTTGATCTGTCGAACGCGCTCCCGGGTCAGTTCGAACTTCTGTCCGATCTCCTCCAGGGTATGCGGCTGGTTGCCGTTCAGGCCGAAATACAGACGGATCACATCGGACTCTCTGCCGGCCAGGATGGAGAGCGAACGCTCGATCTCCGACCGTAGGCTGTCCGTCATCAATGATTCCAGAGGGCTCGGGGTATCGTCGTTGCGCATCACGTCCATCATGGTCCCGCTTTCCCCGTCGTCGCGGAGGGGCGCATCCATGCTCACGTGGCGGCTGGTGTTGTTCAAGCTGGTCTTCACTTCCTCCAGGGTCATCTCAAGCACCTCTGCCAGTTCATGCGCAGTAGGGGGGCGTTCATGCTCCTGCTCCAGTTTCGCAAAGGCCTTGTTGATCTTGTTGATCGAGCCGATCTTGTTCAGCGGCAGCCGCACGATCCTTGCCTGTTCGGCCAGGCTCTGCAGGATCTGCTGGCGGATCCACCACACGGCATAGCTGATGAATTTGAAACCGCGGGTCTCATCGAATCGCCCGGCCGCTTTGATCAAGCCGAGGTTGCCCTCACTGATCAGGTCCGGCAGGCTCAGGCCCTGCCCTTGGTATTGCTTGGCCACGGACACCACGAAGCGAAGGTTCGCTTTCGCAAGCTGCTCCAGCGCGTCATTGTCACCTTGTTTGATGCGCCGGGCAAGCTCCACCTCCTCCTGGGCGGTGATCAACTTCACCTTCCCGATCTCCTGGAGGTATTTGTCCAGGGAAGGGGTATCCCGGTTCGTCACCTGCTTGGTGATCTTCAACTGCCTCATCCGTGCCATATGCGCGCTTTGTTTTTAGCGAAGAGTGGCTCGTTCAACGCGATGAGGGCGATCAAGGTTACCGGTGGGGGCCCTCTGTTCGCACCTTGCGTGAAGGGGCTCGGGCAACATGTACGGGCGATCTCAGCGATCGGACCATTGCCAACGAAAAAGCCGCCCTGTTGGGCGGCTTTTTCGAATGATCGTTGCGATGGGGTCAATCCCTGCGCGGTCCGCGATCGCGGAATTCGCGCCGGGGGCGATCGGGCCTGCGGCCCCGGCCTTCACCTTCCATGGCGGGCTCGCGCTCCACGTATCCCTCCGGTTTCGGGAGCAGGACACGTCGGCTCAGCTTCAGTTTTCCGCTGCGCGGATCCTTTCCTGTCACCTGGAACTCGATGACCTCACCTTCCTTCAGCACATCCTCAACGCGTTCCACACGCTTCCAGTCCAGTTCGCTCACGTGCAGCAGTCCGTCCACGCCGGGCATCACCTCCACGAACGCCCCGTAGGGCATGATGGTCTTCACCTTGCCTTTGTAGGTGGCGCCCACTTCGGCCTGCGGCGGGTTGGCGATCGCATTCACACGGGCGAGGGCCGCATCGATGCTGGCCTTGTTCTCGCTCATGATCTCCACGTGGCCCTGGCCGTCGATCTCGTCGATGCTGATGTGCGCACCGGTCTCCGCCTGGATCTCCTGGATCACACGGCCACCGGGCCCGATCACTGCACCGATGCTTTCCTTCGGGATGGTGATGGTGATGATGCGCGGTGCGTGGTCCTTGTAGTCGGCACGGGGCGCATCGAGGGTCTTCAGCATCTCGTTCAGGATGTGGATGCGACCTTGACGGGCCTGCTCCAGCGCCTGTGCAAGCACTTCGTACGGAAGGCCATCGACCTTCATGTCCATCTGCGTGGCCGTGATGCCCTTGGCCGTACCGGTCACCTTGAAGTCCATATCGCCCAGGAAGTCCTCGTCGCCGAGGATGTCGCTGAGGATCGCGTGGCGGCTGCCGTCGCTGATCATGCCCATCGCGATACCGCTCACGGGTGCCTTGATCTTCACACCGGCGTCCATGAGGGCGAGCGTGCCGCTGCACACCGTGGCCATGCTGCTGGAGCCGTTGCTCTCCAGGATGTCGCAGTTCAGGCGGATGGTGTAGGGGTTGGTCTCGATGCCGGGTATCACCGGCTTCAGGGCGCGCAGCGCCAGGTTGCCATGACCCACTTCGCGGCGTCCGGGACCGCGGATCGGCTTCACCTCACCCGTGCTGAAGCTCGGGAAGTTGTAGTGCAGCATGAAGCGCTCGCTGCCCTTGCGCGTGGCCAGGTCGATCGTCTGCTCGTCCATGGAACTGCCCAGCGTGAGCATGTTGATGGCCTGGGTCTCGCCACGGGTGAAGATGGCGCTGCCGTGCGTGCCCGGCAGTACGTCCACCTCGCTCCAGATCGGGCGGATGTCCGTGGTCTTGCGACCGTCCAGGCGCACACCCTTGTCCAGCACCACATTGCGTACGGCCTTCTTCTGGGCCTTCTTGAAGTACCTCGCCAGCATGGCCTTGTCCGTCTTCTCCTCTTCGCTGAGTGTGGCCAGGCAGTCCTCCTTCACCTTGGAGAAGTTCTCGGAACGCACCTCCTTGCTGCTCGGGGTCAGTGCCAGATCGTAGTACTTCTGGTAGCAGAAGTCCATGATCTTTCTGCCGATCTCCTCCACGTTGTTCTCGTGGTTGTAGGTGCGTTTCACCTGGCTCTTGGGTACCATGGCGCTCAGTTCGTCCAGGGCGATGCACTGCTTCTTGATCGCTTCGTGGGCCAGCTTGATGGCCTCGATCATGTCGGATTCCTGCACCTCGTTCATTTCGCCCTCCACCATCAGGATGTCCGTCTTGGTGCCGGCCACGATCAGATCGAGGTCCACGCCTTCCATCGCGCTCAACATCGGGTTGAGCACGAACTTGCCGTTGATGCGCGCCACGCGCACCTCGCTCACGGGTCCGCCGAAGGGGATGTCGCTCACGGCCAGTGCCGCAGCAGCGGCAAGGCAGGCGATGGCGTCGCTCTGGTTCTGTTTGTCAGCGCTCATCAGGCTCACCACCACCTGGGTGTCGCCATGGAAATCATCCGGGAAAAGCGGGCGCAGGGCGCGGTCGATCAGGCGGCTCGTGAGCACCTCGTGGTCGCTCGGGCGGGCCTCCCGTTTGAAGAAGCCACCGGGGAAACGCCCGGCGGCGCTGAATTTCTCGCGATACTCCACCTGCAGGGGCAGGAAGTCGATGCCTTCGCGCGCCTCCTTGGTGGCCACCACCGTGGCGAGCAGGATGGTGTCGCCCAGGCGCACGGTCACTGCGCCGTCCGCTTGTTTGGCCAGCACCCCGGTCTCGATGGTGATGACGTTGCCATCGCCCATGTCGATGGTCTTGACTATTCCTTGTGGTCTCATCTTCTTTCTTCTTTTACCTCTTTACATCTTCCCGGTCTATCGGACGGCGCGCGAACCGGGATCTCGCTCGCCGTGGTCGGCCCAGGCAGGGCCTTGTATGAAGAAGGGCGACCGTGGTCCACGATCGCCCCTTCAAATCGATCAGTATGTCGTTGCGTCGACGGCCGTTGTGGCGACCGCTGCCACATACCTACTTGCGCAGGCCGAGCTTGGCGATGATGGCACGGTAGCGCTCGATATCGTACATCTTCAGGTAGTTGAGCAACTGCTTGCGCTTGCCCACCATGGTCATCAGCGCCTTCTCGGTGCCGTGGTCCTTCTTGTTGGCCTTGAGATGCTCGGTGAGGTGATTGATGCGCTCGGTGAAGAGGGCGATCTGGCTCTCGGCGCCGCCGGTGTTCTTCTCGGAACCCCCGTGCTGCTTGAAGATCTCTTTCTTGGCTTCGGTCGTCAGGTACATGGTCGTGATAACAGGGCGCGAAGATAGCGTTTTTCCCGAACCCCGCCTAAATTCTTAGTGCTTCAGCAGGGCAAAAGTGTGCCCCAGGAATGACTTCAGGTCCTTGCGATGCACGATCTTGTCCAGGAAGCCGTGCTCCAGCACGAATTCACTGGTCTGGAAGCCCTCCGGTAGGTCCCGGCCGATGGTCTCCCGCACCACCCGTGGCCCGGCGAAGGCCACCAAGGCCCGCGGTTCCGCGATGTTGAGGTCGCCCAACATGGCGAAGCTCGCGGTGACCCCCCCGGTCGTGGGGTCCGTGATCACGCTGATATAGGGGAGTTTCTTCCTTGCGAGAAGCGTCAGCTTGGCACTGGTCTTGGCCATCTGCATCAAACTGAACCCGGCCTCCATCATCCGGGCCCCACCACTTTTACTGATGACCACCAACGGGCATTTGCGCTTGATGGCCTGGTCCGCTGCCATGGCGATCTTCTCGCCTACCACGCTGCCCATGCTTCCGCCGATGAACCGGAAGTCCATGCATGCGATCACCACGTGCTGCTTGTTCAACTTGCCTTCAGCGGCCCGCAGTGCGTCGTTCAGGCCGGTCTCATTGCGGGTCTTCTCCAGACGGTCCGTGTACTTCTTGGTGTCCTCGAACTCCAAGGGGTCGCCGGCGATCAGGTCCGCACCGATCTCCGTGAACTTGTGCTCATCGAAGAGCAGGGCGAAATATTCCTCGCTGCCGATCTTCTCGTGATGGTCGCATTTGCTGCATACCCAGAGGTTGTTCTCATGGTCCTCCGAGGTCATCACCTCCTTGCACTCGGGGCATTTGTACCACAGCCCTTCCGGGGTCTCCTTCTTCTCTTCCGTACTGGTGGTGATGCCTTCCTTGACGCGTGTGAACCAGCCCATGACGATCCGTTAGGGAGAACGAAGATGAGTAATTAGCGATAAGCAGCGAGCAGGTCAGGTACCCGATCAGGCGTTCACGCAATGGTGATCGCTTTGTTCAGGTATACATCCTGGATCGCGTTCAACAGGGCCACGCCTTCTTCCATGGGGCGTTGGAAAGCCTTTCGGCCGCTGATAAGTCCCTGACCACCAGCACGTTTATTGATCACTGCGGTCTTCACGGCCTCTGCCATGTCACTCGCACCGCTGCTGGCACCACCGCTGTTGATGAGACCGATGCGGCCCATGTAGCAGTTGGCCACCTGGTACCGACACAGGTCGATCGGGTGGTCGCTGCTCAGGTCGCTGTACACCTTTTTGTGGGTCTTGCCGTAACCGCCAAGTGCATTGTACCCGCCGTTGGTCTCCGGCAACTTCTGCTTGATGATGTCCGCTTGGATCGTGACGCCCAGGTGGTTCGCCTGACCTGTGAGGTCGGCAGCAGTGTGGTAGTCCTTGCCATCCGTTTTGAAGCCGGGGCTGCGCAGATAGCACCACAGGATGGTGGCCATGCCAAGCTCGTGGGCGTGCTGGAACGCCTCGGCGATCTCGGTGATCTGGCGGGTGCTTTCCTCACTGCCGAAGTAGATCGTGGCCCCAACTGCCACGGCGCCCATCTCCCAGGCGCTCTGCACGTCCCCGAAAAGCACCTGGTCGAATTTATTGGGGTGGGTCATCAGTTCATTGTGATTGATCTTCACGATGAACGGGATCTTGTGGGCATACTTCCGGGCGCTGGCACCCAGCACACCATAGGTGGATGCGACCGCGTTGCAGCCGCCCTCGATAGCGAGCTTCACGATATTCTCCGGATCGAAATATGCCGGGTTCGGTGCGAAGCTGGCACCCGCGCTGTGCTCGATCCCCTGGTCCACCGGCAAAATGCTCATGTACCCGGTATTCGCCAGCCGGCCGTTGCCATAGAGTGCCTGCAGGCTTCGCAGCACGGGGATGCTACGGTTGCCTTGGGCAAAGGCACGGTCCACGAAATCCGGACCAGGCAGGTGCAACTGGCTCTTGTCGATGGTCTTGCACTGGTGTTCGAGCAGCAGGGAAGCATCGTTCCCAAGTAGCTCGTCGATCTTGCCGGTCTTCAATGTCTCCATGGTCCTGTTGGCGTTCGGGCGGCGAAGGTAAGGAATGGACGGGCCTTCGTACAGCTTCGCGATCAGAGGCGGACACGCCGCACCTGCACCCTTAGAACGGGTAGCCGATGCCGAGGTTGAAGTTGAACTGCGTACGGTAGGTGCTGGGTGAGCCGTTCAGTTCGGTCAGGCGTGTCTCGTACGTGTCCTTCGGTTGGAACAACCAGCGTTCCCCTGGCGGGAGGGAGGGGTCCTTGGTCTGCATCCCAAGGTCGAAGCGGACGATGAAGAAGTCGAAGTTCAGGCGCATGCCTACGCCCGTGCCCACGGCCAGCTCGCTGATGAATTCCTCACTGAAGGCCGCGCCAGGCTTCCGCGGGTCCTCCTTCAAGTTCCAGATGTTGCCCACATCGGCGAACAAGGCCCCTTCCAGCAGGCCGACCAGCTTGAAACGGTATTCCGCATTCCCCTCGATGCGTAGTTCGCCGATCCGATCGAAGGCCACGAGCGGCGCACTGTAAGAGCCGGGTCCGATCGAGCGTGCCCGCCAGGCGCGCAGCCCGTTCGCACCGCCCACGAAGAAGCTGCTCTCGAACGGGAGCACAGGCAGGTTCCCATAGGGAACGCCCACCCCGGCGGCCACGCGGAAAGCCGCGCTGCTCTTCTCATGGATCAGTCTGCGCCAGCGGAGGTCGCTATCCACCTTGATGAATTCCGCGTAGCGGATGCCGGCCACCGTGGAGAACGCGTTGCCCGCCGTATCCCGGGCGTCCGTTCCCAGGAAACCTACAGGAGCGGCCCATTCCGCAGTGATCCGCGCAAAGAAGACGTTCCGCGAACGCGTGTTCTCCTGGGTGTTGAGTGTGAACTGGCCGCGCATGCCCGCGATCAAGTGGTCCGTGTAGCTGTCCGTGAGCACCGGGTCATTGGCCTGTGTCAGGTACTGCACGAAATCGTCGGACTTCTGCGGGATCTTGATCACATTGATCTCGATCGGGAAGAACCCGAAGGTGTTGTACCGCGATTCGTTCCATTCATACCCGAACGACATCTTCGCGAGTGTCCGGCCATAGTCCGGGCGTTTCTGGTAATTGTAAAGCAGGCTGATGGCCGTGCGTGGTGCGGAGGACCGGGAGAACCGATCGCGCTTGATGGGCAGCAGGAAATTCGGAAAACGGAACGTGATCTCAGGCCCGATATCGATGGTGTTGAACAGCCCATCGCCGCCCACGTTGCCGGCATTGCTCGAACCGGCTCCGGTGAAGCTCTGTTGGGCTTCGAGGCCAAGGACCAACTGGGTCTGCACCGAGCCCATGCCACGGAACAGGTTGCGGTGGCGGTACCCAAGGCTCACTGAAGTGCCCAGGAAGCCGCCCCGGTTGGTGCCGAACCCTTCCAAGGACATGCTCTGTTCCTTGCCGGGCAGCAGGTCGATCCGTGCGTTGGCGACGCCAGGTCTTCCCGTGCCCGTGGTGTCGTAGGTGATATCCACCCGGTCGAAGACGCGCAGACCGGTCAACCGGCGATACGTCCTGTCCGCGTTGCTCTGCCTGAAGCGCTCATTGGGTTGAAGGAAAATGCCGTTCAACAACGCCTGTGGCTTGTACCGCAGCCGATCCTGGTAGAGAATGGCGTGATCCCCTGTGCGTAGGGTGTCCGGTGCTTCGATGATCCCTCCGAAGGGCCTGCGCATGGTGGCCACCGTAATGTCGTCGATGGTGTAGACCGTTCCTTCCGGGGTGCCTGCCAGACCGTTCTCCCGGCCTTTCTGCACGGGCCGCTCGAGCCGTAGGACGATATCCACTTGGTGGTCGCCCACGGCCGTATCCGCGTCGTATCGGATCAGGTCCCTTGTGAAGAAGAGGTAACCCAGTTCCCTGAGATGCCCGGCGATGCGCGTTCGTTCCTCATCGAGTACGTCCACGTCGAACCGATCACCAGGAACGACCTTGCTGTTCTTCCATTCCGCCTGCACATACTGTTGGATCAACGGGTCGTCCACGGTGAACCGGACATTCCTGTACCGATACATCGGTCCGGGGTCGATCACGTATTCCACTTCCGCTTTTCGTTGCTTGAAGAGCCCACGTCGCCTGCCCAGGAAGCTGTGCCTGAAATGGACGGTGTCGCGCACAGCGGCACGGAACCACCCTTCGCGGTGCACGTACAGCTCAAGCTGGTCCACGGTTCGTTCGGTGAGGCTGGAGTCGAGCAACACGGGTGGCTCACCCACCACTTCCCGAAGCCACTGGCCGAAGGTGCGTTTGTAGGGTTTGGCCGCTTTCCCACGTTCCGCACGTTCCTCGTTCAATTCGTCGCGGCGTTGGTCCTTTCTGGCCCGTTTGGCGGCCATTCGCTCCGGGTCGGGCAGGTTGTAGGCCGTCAGGTAGAACTGAAGCCCCAGGATCTTCTTGTTCGGTTTCTGCTTGATGATCGAGCGCAGTTCACCAGTGTTCACCGTGCCCGCAGGCACTGTGATCACATTGCGCTTCAGCAGGTATCGGCCTTCCGGGACGCGCTTGGTGGGATCGCAACCGGTAAGGACCAGAAGACCCGCCAGCGGGAGAGCGATATGAGGTCGACGGATCCGCACGAAGAGCACCGTGCTGCCTAATTTGCGCTGCCGCCGGTCCTCCGGAGGGGCAGCGCCAAATATACCCGCCGCTTGAGCACCAAGGCCGAATTGAAGCGCGTTCGATCGCTGCATCAGAAGAAGTTCCGGGATCAGGAAGGCGTGTTCCTGGTGCAGGGACGCAAGATGCTTGCCGAGCTGAAGCGGAGTGGACTTTATATTGAGGCGATCTATGTAAGCGATCGTGTCGAGGAGCGCGCCTTGACCGACGAAGCGCTGGCTCTTCCACAGCATGAACTGGACCGCATCGGCACCCTGGAGGCGGGCAATGAAGTGGTGGCCGTGGTGCGCAAACCTGCGTCGGCGCCGCTCGGGGCCCTGCGTGCCGGGGAGTTGGTCCTGGCCATGGATGGCGTGGCCGATCCCGGGAACCTTGGAACGGTGCTGCGCATCGCGGATTGGTTCGGCAGCCGACGTGTGGTGTGCCAGGCGGGGAGCGTGGATGTCTTCAACCCGAAGTGCGTTCAGTCGAGCATGGGTGCGGTCCTTCGCGTGGAGGTCGCCTACACTGACCTGGGTACCTACCTGGCCGAACGCCGTGCGGAAGGCAGCGCGATCTACTGCGCCACCATGGAAGGCAGCTCCGTGTTCGAGGTGCAGCTTCGACGCCCGGCCGTGCTGGTGCTCGGCAACGAGTCCCACGGCCTTTCCGAAGCGGTCCTGGCAACAGGAACTCCGATCTCGGTCCCCCGGTCAGGGGGCGCGGAGTCGTTGAACGTGGCGATGGCCACGGCGGCGCTGTGCATGGAGTTCGAGCGTCAGTTCCGCGCAGGGTAGCAGGCGCACACCCGGTCGGCGACACGCTGCCCGTCCATGGCCGCGCTTACGATCCCCCCTGCGTGGCCACCGCCCTCACCGCATGGGAACATGCCTTTCAGGGTGACATGTTCCAATGTCACCGGATCCCTGGGGATGCGCACCGGTGAACTGGTCCGCGATTCCACGGCCACCAGCACGGCCTCGTTGGTGCGGTACCCGCGCAATTTCGTTCCGAAGGCCTTCAACCCTTCCCGCAGGCGGATCGCGATCTCCCTGGGAAGCAATTCATCCACGCGATGCGGCACGATGCCCGGTGGGTAACTGCACTCCGGCAGGTTTGCCGACCACCGCCCTTGTATGAAATCCTCCATGCGTTGGGCAGGTGCCGTCTGGCGTTGGCCACCGGCCGACCATGCCGCATGCTCCACGCCACGCTGGTGTTCCATGCCGGCAAGCGCATTGTGCCGATCGGTATCATCCGGACGGGCGGTCACCACGATCCCGGAGTTGGCGTATGGATTGTTGCGCTTGCTCGGGCTCCATCCGTTGGTCACCACTTCGTCCTGCGCGGTCGCGCAAGGGGCGATGATCCCTCCGGGGCACATGCAGAAGGAATAAACGCCCAACCCCTGCACTTGCTGCACCAGGGAGTAGCTCGCCGGTGGCAGGTAGGGGTCACGGACGGTGCAGTGGTATTGTGCCGTATCGATGATCGCCTGCGGGTGCTCGATCCGCACGCCCATGGCGAACTCCTTGCGCTCGAGCGGGACCCCCTTGTTGCGTAGGAGCATGAAAATGTCCCGGGCGGAATGTCCCGTGGCGAGTATCGTGGCCTGCGCCCGGTATTCGGTCCCTTCGGCCGTCACGACACCGTGGAGCCTTCCATTCGCGATGATCAGATCGGTCACCTTCGAGTTGAAGTGGACCTCGCCCCCAGCGGCCAGAATGGCCTCGCGCATCGCCGTGATGATGCCGGGAAGCTTGTTCGTGCCGATGTGCGGATGCGCATCCACCAGGATATCCGGGGATGCACCGTACTCCACGAAGGTCCGCAACACCTCCTGCACGTCGCCACGCTTGTGGCTCCGGGTGTACAATTTTCCGTCGCTATAAGTACCTGCGCCACCCTCCCCGAAACAGTAGTTGCTGTCCGGGTGCACGATGTGCTGTCGATTGATCGCGGCCAGGTCACGGCGCCGCTCCCGCACATCCTTCCCACGTTCCAGGATCACCGGGCGCAGACCATTGTGGATGGCCCGCAAAGCGGCGAAAAGGCCCGCCGGACCGCAGCCCACGATGACCACTGTTGGTGCGAGGTGCACATCGCGCAGGGAGGGCGGGGGCGCGGGTATGGGCGCATCGAAGGCGGATACCAGCACGCGCAGTCGGATCCTCGGGTTCCTGCTGCGCGCATCGATCGAGCGCTTGATGATCCGCGTACTGCGGACCTCGGCCGGGTCCGCACCGGCGGCCTCCACGGCAGCGGCCCGCACCAGGACAGGATCGACGGCCTCCACCGGGCTCAGGGCGATATCGACCGTTCGCTCCATCTGCGGGGGCGTTCCGGTCAGCCCTCGAAGGTGAAGGTGAGCACCCAGGTCTTCGACCGCAGGCTTTCCACCGGTCTGCTGAAGCGCGTGTCGTCGTCGATCAGCAGGTTCGGAATGCCCACGCCGGTCTTCAGTTCGATCCCGAACTTGAAATAGGGCAGGAAGAAATCGAATCCACCGCCGACCTCCGCAGAATAGTCGTTCCGGTCCAATTTGATCACGATCTCGTCATCCAACGCCTGGTTCACATCCTTCTGGCTGGCCATGTCGATGCTGAATTTACCTCCTGCGATGAGGTACACGGCCAGGTTGTTGATCCGGTCGCTGCGCAACTTCATCAGCACCGGGAATTCGAGGTAGGTACTCTCCACCGGCTTCTGGAAGTAGATGCTGCCCACCGGACGCTGGAACTGGTATTGCAGGATCCGTTCCTGGAAGGAAAGCGTGGGCAGGAAACGCAGGCTGAGGTTCTTGTTGATGTTGAGCGAGGCGATGATCCCGAGGTTGAATCCCGGTTGCTTCTGGTGCTCCAGGACCAGAAGGGAGTCAACGAAGGGCGCGCTGGGTTTGAGCTTGGTGTAGAAGTCGCTCGTGTTGTAGCTCAGCAGGAAGCCGAAATGGAATCTGCGCAGGTCGAAATTCGGAAGGTTCTCCACCTTGACCCCTTTGATCCCCTGGGCTGATGCGCCGATGGCGAGGACCATCGACAACGCGAGGTAAGGCAGGCGAAGGGACCGGAACAGGAACATGGGAGACACAACGAATTTAGGCCACGATCCTTGTGATGACCGGGTGGGGCGCGCGCCCGAGGTGGGGGATCGCCGGATCATTTCCGTGCGGAATAGAGCGTTGCGATACCACCGGTAAGGGGGCGTGCCGTGGCATCCTTCAGTGCTGCCGCGGTCAGGATGCGCAGGAAATCCGCGCCTTCCGGGAACGCATCCACGCTCTTGGGGAGGTAGGTGTATGCCGCGTGATCCCTGCTCACTGAACGGCCGATCATGGGCATGATCCGGTGGAAGTAGAACCGGAACAACTGCTTCATCGGGGCCTTGGGTGGCCTGGAGAATTCCAGCACGAAGAGACGGCCACCGGGCCTCAACACCCGATGCATCTCCGCTATCCCGCGTTCCAGATGCTCGAAATTCCGCACACCGAAAGCGACTGTGATCGCATCGAAGGTGTCATCCGCGAAGGGCAGGTCCTCGGAATCGGCCTGCACCAGTGCGACGCGTCCTTCCAGCCCTTTGTCCTTCACTTTCTTCCGCCCGTGTTCGAGCATGCCTTCGGAGATGTCGACACCCGTGACGCGTTCGGCCTTGCCTGCTGCCAGAATGGCCAGGTCCGCGGTGCCCGTGGCGACATCCAGCACGTGGGGGGTGGGTTCCTCCGCCAGCTTCCGCACGACCTTCCGGCGCCAGCCTTGGTCAATGCCGAGGGAGAACAGACGGTTCAACAGGTCGTACTTGGGAGAGATCGCATCGAACATCCGTTCGACCTCTTCCCGCTTGGAACCATCCTCGGAGTACGGGGTCACTTGCATCTCAAAGTCCGAGTCGGTCACATTCGCGCCTGAATCGAACGGGATCGATGGGTACGACACCGACCTCCTCGCACACCAATCCGCCTGCAAGGTTTGCAAGGTCGGCGATCCGCTTGATCGGCATGCCTTGGGCGAGGGCCAGCGCCGCAACGGCGATCACGGTGTCGCCCGCACCGCTCACATCGGCGATCTTGCGGTGGTGGGCCGGCACGTGGTGCACCACGCCCTGCTGATGGATGTAGGTGCCGTGTTCGCTCAACGTCACCATTGAGATGTCGTTGCCCAGAAGCTGCTCCAGGGTCTCCACGGCAGCGGCCAGGTGTCCGGGCTCCCGCGGGTCCACATCCAGCTTCAGGCCTTCCTTCAACTCCTTCAGGTTCGGCTTGAAAAGAGCCACGCCCTGGTAGTCCAGGAAGTTCCGCTTCTTCGGGTCCACCGCGACGGGCACACCAGCGGACCGCGCCGCTGAAAGGATGCCTTCGATGGTGACCTCCGTCAGGACTCCCTTGTCGTAATCCTCGATCACCACCACCGCGGGTCGCAGCCGGTGCAACAACCCGGTCACCTTTTCGATCAGCCGTTGTGCATCTTCCGTTCCCAGGTCGTCCTCCTGCTCTTCATCCACCCGCACGATATGCTGGTGGCCGCTGATCACGCGGGTCTTCACCGTGGTCCGGCGCGCCGGTGAATGGACCAGCCCATCGGTCGCGAGGCCCTGTTCCAGGAACAGGCGTTCGACGGTCCGCGCGTGGTCGTCATCGCCGATCACGGTGATCACCACAGGTTCGGCCCCCAGGGCCTTCATGTTCAAGGCCACGTTCGCGGCACCACCCAGCCGCGCACTACGTTCGCGCACCTGCACCACGGGAACAGGTGCCTCCGGCGAGATCCGATCGACACGGCCCCAGAGGTATGCGTCCACCATCACGTCGCCGATGACAAGGGCCGTCGTCCCGGCAAGCTCAGCGAGTGGATCGCGCTGTGGTGCTGTCATGCGTTGTTGAGTTCACGGACCGCTCTGCCCACCCGTGCGATGGCCTCGGTCAGGGCGGCATCGTTGGTCGCATAGCTGATCCGCAAGGTATTCCCGGCACCGAAGGAGCGGCCTTCCACCAGGCTTACACCAACGCTCTCCAACAGGTGCATGCTCAAGGCCACGGTGTCCTTGATCGGACCCTTGAAGGAAGCACTCACGTCCGGCAGCAGGTAGAAAGCGCCTTGCGGCACGTTGCATCGCCACCCTGGGATCCCCTTCACGGCCTCAACCACCAGGTCCCGGCGGCGCTTGAGGTCGGCCCGCATACCGGCCAGGAGCGCAGGGTCCGCTTCAACACAGGCCTTCGCCACCCGTTGTGCGATGCTGTTCGCGCCGGAGGTGAACTGCCCCTGGACCTTGGTGGCCGCCTTGGCGATCCAGAGCGGAGCGCCGATATAGCCGATCCGCCACCCCGTGAGCGCGAACGCCTTGCTCAGGCCGTTCACCGTGATCGTACGTTCGGCCATGCCCGGGATCGATGCGAAGCTGAAGTGGGTGCCGTCGAACACGATGTGCTCGTAGATCTCATCGGCGATCACGTACAATTCTGGGTGCTGCGTGACGACTTCCGCAAGGGCCTCATGCTCTGCACGCGTGAGCACGGAACCGCTCGGGTTGCAGGGTGAACTGAACATGAGCAGGCGCGTGCGTGGTGTGATCGCCTCCGCGATGCGTTCAACGGGCGGTTTCCAGTCCTCCTCCAGAGTAGAGTGTACGACCACCGGAGTACCACCTGCCAGGCGCACCTGTTCGGCATAGGAGACCCAGTAGGGTGCCGGTATCACGACCTCATCCCCAGGGCCGATCAGGCTCATGATCACGTTCATCAGGGCCTGTTTGGCCCCTGTGCTCACCACGATCTGGTCCGCACTGTACGTCAGGCCGTTGTCCCGCTGGAATTTGTCAGCGATGGCCTGTCGCACATCCGCGTATCCGTTGACCGGTGGGTACTTGTGCCAGGGCCCCTCGATCGCCTCGCGGGCCGCATCCATGGCGAAGACGGGTGGGTCATGGTCCGGTTCTCCCAAGCTCAGGTCGATCACATCCCGGCCTGCGGCCTTGAGCTCGCGGCTTTTGCGTGCCATGAGCAACGTGGCGGATTCGGACAGGGCGGAAACGGCTGGGGAAAGGTGCATGTCTGTCTTGGAACAACGGACGTCCACCATCCGTTCTTGGAGGCGCAAAACTAAGGAAGCCCACCGGGGCGCGAAGGACCATGCGCCGCAGGATGCCGATATTCGTCCACCGGTCCATTCACCATGAACGATCCACTCATCCAGGTCCTGATCGCCATCCTTCCTTCCGTGGTGGTCTTCCTTACGGCGTCCTTCCTGCTCAAGCAAATGCTGGGTGTGCGGGCCGGTGACCGTGCCCTGGACCTGAGGAAGGAGGTGCAGAAGCAGTCCCTGCCGCTCCGGCTGCAGGCGTACGAGCGCCTCACGCTCTTCGCGGAGCGTGTGTCACCCGGGCCACTGGTACTGCGCGTGCACAAGAGCAACATGGATGCCCGTTCGCTGCACGGCGCCTTGGTCGCCACCATTCGTGAGGAGTTCGAGCACAACGTCACCCAGCAGATCTATGTGGGTGACCGGGCCTGGGCCAAGGTGCGGCAGGCCAAGGAGGAAACGATCCGGTTGATGAACCTGAGCTACGAGCAGACCGCCGAGGGCGCGACCGGAACGGACCTGAGCCGACGGGTGTTCGAGAATGTGGGTCGCTTGTCCCACACGCCGTCGCAGGAAGCACTGCTGGCGATCAAGGAAGAGGTGCGTCGCCTGTTCTGAACCGGTCGAGCAGTTCCTCCGCGGCGCGGAACGGGCTTGCCACACCGCTGCGTACCCGGGCTTCAGCCTCTTCCATGGCCGGGCCCGCGAGCGGATCCGCATTGAAGCGCTCCACAAGGCCGGTCTCGATCGCCTTGCGCAACCAATGGACGTCCTGCATTCTGCGCTGCGCTTCGAGGCCACCGGCTTCGCGGTCCGCTGTACAGCGTTCTGCGATGTGGCGTGCGAGCCCGTCGATCCCTTCGCCGGTGAGGGCATTGGTGAGCAACACTTCCGGATGCCTGCCATTGGGCCGCAGTGGCAGGAGATGGATGGCGTTGCGCAGGTCCCGGCGCGCCTGTTCCGCGCGTTCCCGAGCCTGATCATCGACCTTGGTGATCACGATCACGTCCGCTGCTTCCATGATCCCGCGCTTGATACCTTGAAGTTCATCACCCGCCCCGGTGATCATCAGCAACAAGGTCAGGTCGGTCATCCGCTCCACATCAAGCTCGCTCTGTCCCACGCCCACGGTTTCAACCAGGATGCGGTCATGACCGGCCGCCTCGCATAAGGCGATCGCCTCGCGAGTGCGGCGGGCGACGCCCCCCAGCGAGCCACCGGTCGGGGAGGGTCGAATGTAGGCCGCATCCTCATGGGCGAGTCTGGTCATCCGGGTCTTGTCCCCGAGGATGCTGCCACCGCTCAGTGCGCTGCTCGGGTCCACGGCGAGCACGGCGACCCGATGTCCCGAAGTGATCAGGTCCATGCCCAAGGCATCGATCAACGTGCTCTTGCCGACGCCAGGGATACCGGTGATCCCGATCCGCAAGGAATCCCGGGAGATTGCGGCGCACCGCTCGAGGAGATCGCCGACGACGGCACGATCCTGGGGCCGGGTGCTCTCCACAAGCGTGATCGCACGCCCCAGTGCGGAACGGTCACCGGCCACGACCTGTTCGAAGAGCTGAGCCACCTGGTCCTTTCGCACCATACGCGAAGGTCAATAACCTTTCCGGTAGTTGTCCACCCAGGCACTGTCGCCCACATCGTGCAACAACTTGAAGACGTTCTCCTCTCCCCAGGCCATGCCGCTCAGTTGCATGATCCCGTACTCCGTCAGTAGCAACTGCTGGCGGGGCGAAGGGGCCTCCCGTTTCTCGGCCCATCCCTTGCCCGGGTGCTGCCCTTCCATGGGTTTGAACGGATATTCCCAGAACCGGATCTTCCAGAGTTCATCGAACACAGCACAATCCTGCAACACCAGGTCCTTGCCGCTCTCATCGGTCCATAGGCACAGGCCCACATCGTATTTCCGGAACAGGTTCACGCCTTCGGCGTTCGCTCTGCTGGGCAGTGCGCCCTGCGCCTGCAGCACGAACTGCTCCCGCGTCATCGGGGCGGTGGAGAGCACGCGTCCTTCAAAGATCTTCACCTCGAATAGGGTGAAGAGCTGGTTGTTCATGCCGGTGTTCAGGCTGATCCCGAACGTATACGAAGCGAGGGACACGGGGGCGCGCCCCATACCGACCGGCAGGCAAAGCAGCAGGAAGACGAACAGGGGGGGCGAACGGAAGACCGCAGTACGCATCATTCGCGAAGATACCGAGACCGCACCTGCAAGTACAGTGCCTTACTCCCGCACGAACCGCGCGGAGACGCTCGTGCGCCCCTCTGTATCGGACACGTTCAGCGTATACAGGCCGGTGGGCAGATGGTCCGTAGGAACATCGAAGCGCATGTTACCGGCCGTGCCCAGGATCATGTCCTGATCCACGATACGACCACCGTTGTCCACGATCCGCCATACCAGAACGCCATCTTCAGGCAGCTCGAGCACGGCGAAGAGGATCTCTCTCGCGGGATCAGGGAACAGGACCATTTCCGTGACGGCGCGGCGGTAGATCGCGTACACCGCAGGGCTGATCGAAGCATTGCCCGCCTGGTCCACATCCTGCAGGCGGTAGTAGTTCAGGCCTTCCAGCGGTGCGGTGTCCAGGAAGCGGTAATCGGTGGTGGTCGTGGTGGTCCCGGAGGCTTGTACCACACCGATGGGTCCGTATTCCACCATATCCGCACTACGTTCGACGATGAAATGGTCCGCATCCGTCTCCGTGGCCGTGGTCCAGTCCAGTTGAATGGCCTCGCCGACCACCTCCGCATCGAGTGAAATGAGCTGCACGGCGAGCACCGTACAATCCAGTGATGCGCCGTTGGTAAGCTGCCAGGTCAGTGTGAAGTCCGTGGAGTTGTTCGTGTAGTTGCTCACGTACATGGTGTAGACCTGGCCTGCGGCCACCGTCATCAGCGAGCTCCACTTGCTACCCGAGGCACCCTCACTGGGATTGGACCCTGCAGCACTGAGGCCCGTCGCTCCCGTGGTGCCGGAGTAATTGCAGCGGATCGGTGGGCCGTCGGGTTTGCACACCACGGAATTGCCCGGTCCCCACACGGCGAAATCGTAATCGATGCTGCCTGCCGCGGGGGTGATCGTGAACCCCAGTGTACCACCTGCGGAAGGGGAGAAGTGATACCATGTGCCCTTCCGTTCACTGGAGGCGAGGCATCCGGAATTCCGGCTTGTCAGGTCCACATCGAACCCTGTGTTCAAGGCGTTGTTGGAGAAGGACTCCGACCCGCAGATGGTCCGCCCACCACGGCAATCCTCGATCGGGGCGGTCTGGGGCTGACAATCCGCCAACTGGGCGTATACAAGCCCTGCAGGAGGTGACGGCCCTGCCATGAACAGGCCGTGTCCCCCTGGCGCCTGGCGCAATTCATACCTGTTCTGGCCCTGCGCGGATCCGGTGGCGATGTACGTCAGTTGCACGACCGACCCCAAAGGCACCGCGAAAAGGGCGCAGCTGTAGAACGCGTTCGCCGTGCTCACAGTGTAACTGACGGGCGCAGCACTGCCGATGCGCACCTGTACTGCGCTGGTGCCCCAGCCATTCTCTCCGGAATCGAACATTTCCAGGAAATACAGGCAACCACCGGGTCCGGTGGCCGGAGGGGGCGGGCTCCAGACGCACAGGTCGAAGGTGCCGGTCGCCGTACCGTACCCCCAGAAACGCAGGTAGTACGTTGCACCGGGTATCAGATCCGCGAAGCGCAGGAAGGGCATGTTCCCCGGCCCATCGTTATCATCGCACTCCTCCAACCGCAATGCTGCGGAGGCGCAGCTGGTCCCTCGGTACAGGGCCATGGCACCGTCCGTGATCGTGCCGGCTGCGGTCTGTATGATGACGATGCCGGTGGCCGGGGCTGTGAACCGGAACCATGCGTCCACGGAATTGGCCAGCATATTGCCGCATCCGGGCGCTTCCACACCGCTCGTTGATGTGAACGATGCTGTGCTGTAGGTGGACATCGCGCATGAACCACCTACGGTGAGCTGGCGCGGAGCACAGGGCGTATTGCCTGAAGGGTCGTAGGCGCACATCGTGAAGGTCCCGCAGGCGGTGTTCCCCCGTTGCCAGAACCGGACGAAAAGTGTGGTGCCCGGCGTGAGTCCGGTAAGGGCGATCGCAGGCATCAGTACTCCTGCCGCCGCATCGTCATTGCACGCCAGTTGCGTGAAGGTTCCTGCTGTGGCGCAGTTCGAGGCGCTGTAAACGGCCATGCCACCATCGGTCACCGGACTTCCGGAGACGGTTCCTGCGGTGAGGTTGACCATTCCAGAGGCGGGTACAACGACCTGGTACCACACGTCCCGACCTTGGTAGTTCGCACAGCTGGGGTTCGCCACCGCGCTGGCGGATGCACCGATCGTGGTCCCTTGCACGGTGCTGCATGCGTTGCCCACGTTCAGGACGGTGGCGGTACAGGGTAGGTCGTTGGCCGGTGCCGTGGTCGCCACCGCACACAGGTTGAAGGTTCCGAACGCGTTGTTGCCGGTTTCCCAGCTCCGGATGTAGAGTGTTTCACCAGGTGTGCGGCAGTTCAGGGTGATCTGCGGCATGTTCCCGGATCCGCTGTTGTCGTCGCACCCCACGAGTGTCATGGCCGACGCGCAAGTGCCCGCGGTGTAGATGGCCATGGCCATGTCCGTGGCCGCGCTCCCCGAGATCGTGGATGCCGTGATCGTCAACCCTCCAGAGGCGGGCACCACAACCTTCGCCCAAACGTCGCCACCGCTGTATGAGCCGCATCCCGGCGCCGTGATCCCTGCACTTCCGGTCGCCCCGATGTTCGTCATGATGGTATTGGCGCAACTGGTGTTCACAGGCAG
>JAWKNI010000012.1:0-122970 GCA_041391785.1 Flavobacteriales bacterium
AGAGAAACTCCACGAGGTCGTCCGCGAGGAGTTGTGGGGCTACGAAGCTTCGCCCTTCACCAACGAGCAGCTGATCAAGGAGGCGTACCAGGGCATCCGGCCGGCGCCGGGCTACCCGGCTTGTCCTGACCACACCGAGAAGCCCGAGCTCTTCCGCCTGCTCGATGCCACCAAACACACGGGCATCACCCTCACCGAAGGCCTCGCGATGAGCCCCGCCGCAGCGGTGAGCGGCTGGTACTTCGCGCATCCGAAGAGCAAGTACTTCGGTATCGGCCGTGTAGCCAAGGACCAGATCGAGAGCCTGGCAAAGCGCAAGGGCGAAAGCATCGAATGGATGGAGAAGTGGCTGGGGAGCAACCTGGCGTACTGACTGTACAACGTCTCTCTTACCGATCCATCGCTCCCCGCAACCGATCCACGATGCGCCCCAGCACCGAGCGATCACGGGTTACCACATCCACTTGGCCGTTCATCTCGGGCTTGAAAGCCAGGGTGCGGTGGAAGGAGGTCTTCAGCCCTTTAGGAAGAGCGATGCGCAGACGATAGCCCTCTTCACCCGGGATGAGTGCGACATGTTCCACCGTACCGATCAAGCGGCCGAATTCATCTGCGGGATACCCGTACAGGCGCACATAAGCTGCTTGACCTTCCCTCACCTTGGCCGCACCAAGCACAGGCGCTGTAGCTTCCACGAGATAGGTGGGGTTGGTAGGGAGCACCCGGAAGAGTAGTTCCGCGTTCTTTACCGGCTGGTCCGTGTTCAAACGCTGCGCGTAGTGCAGGCGCCCTGCACGAGGCGCGGTCACCTCGTTGCTCAGGTGCCAGCTATCGAGAAAGGCCTGTAGACCGTTCAGTTCGCCGCGCAGTCGTTGTTCCAATTCACGTTGCTTGCTCTCATCGGTGAAGAGCTGATCGGCCAACTGGCTTTCGAGTTCCACCAAGGTGATGCGTTGCTGATGCAGGCTCGCTTCCAGGCTGCCCACGTTCAGTTGCTGGTCGATGAAGGCGTTCTGGCGCGTGCGGTACTCGCTGGCGGCCATCACCCCTTTGTTCAACAAGGTGGTATCCACGCGTGCCTCCGCAATGGCATTGGTCTGCTTGCGCCGCGCCCAGACCAGCTGCTGTTCCGCAGTAAGGATCAAGCGTTTGAACAGGGCGATCTTCTGTCGGAGCGACGCATAGCGTTGCTCGCGGTAGGGGTCGGTTCGCCATCGCAGCAGTTCGCTGGCCAGTGCGCGTGCATCGGCCCAACTGCGCTGCCCTGTGCCCAGTTCAAGATCGTTCAAGGTGGGTAGGCTGTCTCGCTCACTGGACAATAGGTCGTGCAGTATGGGCAGCATACGGCGCAAACTGTCGATCGCCGCAGGCTGGGCCGCGCTCTCGATCACCGCCAGCACCTCACCTTGCGCTACTTCCGCACCATCTGTCACCTTGAGTGCCATCAAACGGCCTTCTGCGCGTGCCGGCACCTCGCGCGGTGGATCAAGGCTCGTAAGCACACCCTTGGCCACGATCACATCCGGGTAGCGGATCAGCCAGGCCAGCAAGAGCAACAGCAGGATCAACCCGAAGATCACCGTGATGCCATAGCGGATGGTCCAAGGTGGTATGCGGCCCAATACTTCTTGCACGCCATCGCTGCGCAGCTCGACGTGGCCAATGCTCCCGTTCTCCGCAGGCGAAGGGATGCGGATATCCGGGCCGACTTCAGGCATCGGTGCTCGCCAACGTTTCCAACTGCAACTGATCCTTCACCAGCCGGAAGTAGATGCCTTGTTCGGCGATCAGCTGATCGTGTGTGCCCTGCTCAGCGATACGGCCAGCGTCCAGCACGACGATGTTGTCCGCGTGCCTCACGGTGCTTAGGCGATGCGCGATCACCACGGCTGTTCGATCCTCGAAGAAGCGCTCCAGGTTGTCCATGATGGTGCGCTCGTTGCTGGCGTCCAAGGCGCTGGTGGCCTCATCGAACAACAACAGCCGAGGCTGCTTGTATACTGCGCGAGCTATGAGCATGCGTTGCTTCTGGCCCGTGCTCATGCCCAAGCCCTCGGCTCCGATCTTGGTGTTGTAGCCCAGCGGTAAGGCATCGATGAAGTCCTTGATGTTCGCCACCGATGCAGCATGGACCAAGCGGTCTTGATCGATGCGGTCCTGGCCGATGGCGATGTTGTTCGCCACGGTATCGTTGAAGATGAAACCCTCCTGCATCACGGTACCGCAGTGGTCGCGCCAGGTACTGTGTGCCACTTGCTCCAATAGTGCGCTCCCATAACGGATCTCACCGCCGCTTGGTGGGTAGAACTTCAAGAGCAATTTCATCAACGTGGTCTTGCCACTGCCACTTGAACCGACGATCGCCGTTGTCTTCCGCGAAGGGATAACGAGCTCTAGGTCGTTCAGCACCGGCTCTGCACTGCCAGGATAGCGGAACGTAACCTTGTTCAAGAAGACATCCTGGTCTGGCGGTATCTCGTGGATGGCGCCATCCTCGCTTTCCTCATCCGCGCGACCGTGTACCTCGCTCAAGCGTTCCAACGCGATCTTGGCATCCTGTGCCGTGTAGATGAAACCGATCAATTGTTGGATGGGGCTGTTCAGTTGACCGATGATGTAGGAGATGCTCATCATCATGCCCAGCGTAATGCTCCCATCGATCACCAATTTGGCGCTGAGGATGGTGATGAACAGGTTCTTCAGCTCGTTCACCAGACCACCGCCCACCTGTTGGGTCTGCTGTAAGGCCAGGCCCTTCATACCCACCTTGAACAGCTTTACCTGCAGCTCCTCCCAGCCCCAGCGCTTCTGCCGCTCGGCGTTGTGCAGTTTGATCTCCTGCATGCCCTGCACCAGCTCGATCACCTTGCTTTGCTCGGCACCCATCTGCGCAAAGCGCTTGAAATCCAGATCGCGGCGGCGGGCCATGAACAACCACACCCAACCCACGTACAGCGCGCTGCCCAGCATAAAGGTGCCGAAGATCAACGGGCTGTACCAGGCCAGTACCGCGCCGAAGAGCACGATGTTGAACAGCGAGAACAGCACGCTCAGCGTGCTGGTGGTAAGCAGTTGCTCGATGCGCTGGTGGTCGTTGATGCGCTGCAGGATGTCGCCGGTCTGCTTGCTATCGAAGTAGCCTATGGGCAATTTCATCAGCTTGATGAAGAAGTCGGAGATGAGCGAAATGTTGATGCGGGTGCTCAGGTGCAGCAGGATCCAGCCGCGGATCAGCTCGATGGCTGTGCTGCCCAGGTACAGGAAGAGCTGGGCGATGAGCACCAGGTAGATGAAATTCAGATCGCGCCTCTGGATGCCCACATCCACCACGCTTTGGGTGAGGAAGGGGAAGAGCAGTTGGATCAGGCTCGCCGCGAGCAGCCCGATGGCCAGTTGACCGATGAACTTCTTGTGGGGAGTTAGGTAGCGGTAGAGGAAGGCGAAGCCCTTGGGCGGGCCATCATCATCAGCCTCACGCTCGGCAAGCCTGGGCGTGGGTTCCAGCAGCAAGGCAATGCCCTCTTTGGTGTCGCACGTGGCGCCCTTGCTGATCCAGAGCTCCAAGAATTCGGCTTCGGTATAGGTAAGCAGCCCATGGGCGGGATCCGCAATATGAAGCGTAAGGGGCTTGTTACGCTTGCCGCCGGTTATATGGTGCAGTACCACGAAATGGCTGCTGTTCCAGTGCAAGATGCAGGGCAGAGGTTGCTCTGCGATCAACTTGGTGAGCGGCACCTTCACGCCCAGGGTGCGGAAGCCAATGGCCTCGGCGGCCGAGGCGATGTTCTGTAGGTTGCTCCCGCTGCGCGTAGTCTCACTGAGCGCCCTTAGCTTCTCCAGCGCCAAGGCCCGCCCATGGTACTTGGCCACCATGCGCAGGCAGGTTGGCCCGCAGTCCATGAAGCCGGGCTGCTGGTAGGAGGGGAAGCTCATTCACCCCAGAGTTCGGCGTTGATCGCAGCGATGCGCTCGTGGTCGATGCTGAAGCCTTCGGCGTTGCTCACTACGCCGCACTCGGCGAGGGTGCGGTAGCCCTCCTCGCCCTTCCATTTGCAGATGTATGGGTTATAAGGACATTCCTTTTCATGGAACCAAGTTTCTGGAGAACGAGATTCTGGAAGGCGGTTGTCCATGCACATGTATCTGAATTCACATTCCTTGCAAACATCGATCATCTTCTTGCTGACCCTCCAATACTTCTGAAATTCCGGGCGCTCAACGATGTCGATCATTTCCCGGCCATCACGGATCTCGTTCATATTACCATAGTGGCCGGTAGATTCCGGAGCATTCCCGATTGCACCGTCTTTCGCTATATACAGTTTTCGATTGAAATAGTTGTGATGTTCTTGAGATTCGCAGAAGAGGGTCATGGTTATGACCATTCGTTCCTTGGCTGGACCATACTCGTCAAGGAAAGCGCCCATCCAAATAATAGGTCGCATGATGGCATCTGAATAGCGCTCGCCAGTCTGAGGAACGCCGTAAACGCGAATGGAATTCAATCTTGGATACTGATCCAGTAGGGTTTGCATCCAGTCGCGATCATCAGTATATGATCCAGGTAGAAGTAGTTGAATATGGTCAACATGTGAGCGATCAAAGGAGTTTAAGATTTCCACCACTTTGAGATCCTTTACTCTCTCCAGTATCCTGAATTGCACATAATGACATTGTACTGAGCGTAGTGCTTGGACCTGGCTCGGACCCCAGACCGAAGAGCGGTCGATATCCACCACTGCGTTAGTGATCTGAGCGGGAGCGCGCCACTCATAGTCCATCCCAATGAACCCTTCCGAGAGGCTAGGTTCAATGAGTACGGCGTACTCGGAACTTAAAGCGTGTTCCAGGTACTGTTGAGCAACGACCGGATCAGATTGCCCAGCGATCCAAATTTCCCAATCAATTGACCCATCGATGGAACGCATCATCTCAGAGAAAGCCAGTGGAACGACCTCATATACCCGCCTCGGCAGGTCATACACACAGGCACGCCGGTAGCCACTCACTATCGGACAGTTCGAGATATATCGAAAGGCTCGATGGTTCATGGTCAGAACGTTATCGCTTTGTAGAACGGACGGTGTGCCCGGAGGTCCGTTTGGTAGTGGTCGGATACGTATGGCTTCAGCAATTCAGGCAAGTCGACTTGAACAGGTTGTCCAGTCGCCTCCTGCTGGGAAGAGATGTAACGAAGTGTAACGGGTAACTGTGACTCGTAGGTCTTGAGGAACTGCCGAAGTTGTTCTTTGGAGCGTTCTTCCGTGATCATTCGGTCCTTTAGTTTCGGGTTGGCGCATTTGCCGCTTCCATGCCGATCAGGAAGTCCGCAACATGCTCTTCCAAATGATAGTTGCAAGCGTTTGAGACCATGCCGAACTGGCCAACGGGGTTAACCTCTAGAAGCACGTAACGGCCGGAGGGCGTGACCACGAGATCTAGAGAAGCGGTTTTCTGTCCTAAGCGCTTCATCAATTGCAGGAGTTTGGCCTCCACGGGTGCGGGGAGCTGATAAGGGACACCTCGGTTCTGCTTCTTCAAATTGTACTTTCTGAAGTCGATCGATGTCTGAGGGTCATTCTGGGATAGTATCGCCATACTGTAGATCCGTTGACCGAGGATGAACGCGCGAACTTCAAAGGCTTTTTCCACTTTCTCCTGGAACTTACTTGGTGCGAACCGGTCGGGAAGATCTGCTAGGTCCTGCTCCGATACCTCCTCGGTGTAGTTCAAATAGCCCACGCCGTTCAGCAGAAGATGCGCAACATTCTGAACGGCCTTACAGATGATGGGACCGACCTCGGCGCGGAACTCGATGACATCCGACTTCTTCGTTGTAATGAGCGTGCCTGGGATTTGAATGCCCAGTTCCTGTGCGATGTTCAAGGTCAGCAGTTTGTTCGCATCCTGATGACCAATGTGGCCCAAGGACGGCCTTTGTTGGAACAGAAAGTGAATGAAGTCCAAAAGCGCATGCCTTTGCTCTCGATCGTTGCGTTCGAGGTCGGGCCACCTGCGCAAGGCCTTATCAGGTGATCGGGGAAGCACATCAAGGAAGCCATGCCGGACAAACACGGCGTTGATGCTGGATAGAGGGATCGTTTTCCCCTCGGCGATAATGTCCACCGAGCGATCAACTTCTCCCGAGAAGCGGATCCTGATGTCACTCAGAGGCCGATCACGTTCATTCACACGCAGAAAGGTCGCTCCTTTGGAGATAAGCCAGTCCATTACGTCACAGGTGGTCAACGTCTCGGAGGAAATGATCAGGATCATGGCCCCTCTCTATTTCGAGCAGTTCTCCTCACCGCGGTACGAATCCAATGGTTCGAGTCCAACAGACTCACGAATACGATTGATGCATCCGGGGTCCTCCAGGTCCATGTAATACTGCCCATCACTGTGGCGCGCGAAAACGCAGCCGTACTTGACCTTAGTGTTTCCACGCAGAATTAGTAACCGGTCATAGAAGTATGCGTAGTATTTCATAGGGGTCAGTCCTTGCTCGCAGGAATGTCGGAACATGTCATTATACCTTTCCATTACATCAACATCAGCGTGCTGTAGAACGAGCCATACTGTCTTGTTACCTTCAGGGCCAACCATATCCATTCCCGGAAACCCGAATTCGGCAATAATTTTCTCCAGGGTATCGACATTCATTCGGTCCAAATAACGGATGACAGGCCAAAGGTCCATTATCTGTTGTGAGGTATCAGCGAGATGTTCTCCAAGCCGGGATAGCAAGGAACGCGGCTCCTGATCAAGTATTCTGAGCTTCTCAAGTCGCTTTATCAATTGCAGATCGAGTCTCTCACGCCGTACAAGGATGGTGTCCTCTAAAGCCAGCATGAGGGCCTCATTTCTTGGCTTTTTCCGGTAGGGCTTCAATACACTATCAGTACGTAACTGATCGAGGTCCATAAAGCCCCGTCGAACTGCTGAGCGAAGTAGCGATTCAACTCGCTGCTCCGATCCAGCAAGCTGATTCACGCGAGCCGCAGCATAGTAGTCCTCGGGGAAACCATCGAACCTTTTGAAGGCGCTGTCGTAGTGAGCGGCGCTCGCGTTGAAGTAGCCTTGCTTGTAGCAGCTCGATGCGAATTTCACATAGTCGGCATAGTATCTGGTCTGTGCCGAGGAACAAAGACCGACCACTACCGCGACATATGTTACCAGGAACCGCACGTTGAAATTTTCGGCAGATATGCCCCCAGCGCTAAAGTGCTGGGGGCATAAAGTGCCTACTTGGTTTTTCCGCCCACGAAGGCATCACAAGTGCAGGTGCCTCCTGCATCATCGTTCGTGCCGTCGGCACATGTACCGCTGCCCTCGCTGTTGTTGCAGGTATCCGCACTCCACGTCTCTCCATTGTTCAAGTTGCACGAATTGCCCCCACCGAGGAAGAGCATTTGCCGTTTGCTCAATTCCTGCCCTGAGAAGGCATCGAACAGTGGGCTCTTCAGACTCTCAAACTTAGCCATGGTACAGCTGAGTTATATGTTACCTACTCTCTCCGAGCTTTTCGGCTTCCGCTCACGCTTCGCTCCGGTGTTCCCTGCTCCAACTTGTTGGCTGCCTCACGGCAGGCGGGTTGATGCAAAGGGAGGTTGGTCTTGGCGCATAGCGAAGATGGGAACGTGGGTATGTAGCCTACACGTATTTTAGCGTCCAAGTTTGGCGATCTCCCCGTCAGAATGTGGCAATTCAGACACGTCGATGGGGAACGGATCCAGGAATGACAGGCGCCAGGCAATTGGCGTCGTATGCCGACAATGGCGCGAGATGCGTGGTATAAGCCAGGAGGCCATGGCGCGGGCGCTTGGCCTAAGGGATGCCAAGTCGGTAAGTCGGCTGGAGACAGGTGGGTCGCCCATCACCTTGGAGCTGTTGGAGAGCTGGGCCGCAGAGGTGGGGTCTGGGTCGGTGACCAACTTGCTTACCCAGCCGGACCGCGTACATATTGCGCAGGCGAACCAAGCCGATCCTTACGCCAACACCACCGCATACCACGAGGCCAGCGTCAAGGAGCGCGAGCAGCTGCTGGAGCGCATCAAACACCTGGAGGATGAGGTGCTGCATTTGCGCAAGAGCGAAGAGTTCCTTCGCGAACAGTTGAAGAGGGCTCAAGGCGGTTGAGCGGCGTACTTCGCCCACACGATGAGCTAGTACTTCAGGGTGGGTCGGATCGCCAGGGTCCGCCGCCTCGCGCAGCGCATGGGCGAAAACACGAGCTGGATGGAACGCTGGCTGGGCAGCAACCTCGGGTACGAACCTTAATTGGCCTTCATGCGTATGCACGGGCCGATATGTTCCGTTCACTACTCTCCCTGATAGTGGCCTGGTCCTTTGTTCCGCTATGGGCGCAGTCCCACGGACAGTTCACACAGGACAACGGTGATTGCACCGGCGCCATCTTCATCACCGATTCGGTCTTCATGGTCGATCAGGCGGTGCGTGGTTTCGGGAACAAGCTGGAGATCAAGGAGAATCCGTTCGAGGACAAGCAGTGGTTCGAGCGTGAGCACCACAGCACCTGGTACAAGTTCCGTGTGCCGGTGCAGTGCAACCTCACCATGGACATCATCCCGAAGGATCCTCAGGATGACATCGACTTCCCGATCTTCGAAGGGGCGATCCCGGGCATCTGTGACAAGATCGCGAACAAGCAGGTGCGGCCTGTCCGGTCGAACATCTCCCGGAACGATCCGTCGATCGATTCGCGCTGTGGATTGCGGAAGGATGCCCCTGATGCCTACGTGCGTTCCGGTGTGGGCTCGAGCTTCAGCAGTTCCCTCGATGTGGAGGCGGGTCAGTTGTTCTACCTCGCGATCGATCATCAGGATCGTCCGCGTGCGGGCTACACCATCCGTTTCCACTATGACCCGCCGCCGCCGCCACCCGTCGTGGAGAAGGAGAAGGTGCAACAGGAGTTGACGATCACGGTGGTGGATGCCAGGTCCGGGAAACCCGTGGACGCCAACCTGACCATTGATGGAATGGTATTCTCGAAGGTGGTTGAGGCCAGTGGAAAGAGCACCTACAACTATACCATGGACCCTTACCGCAACCTGAAGACGGGTGCGTGCGCAAAGGATACATGTTCCAGACGGTGAAGGTGAAGGGATCATCGGACCCGGCCGTGAACGTGGAGGTGAAGCTGGTACCCATCGCGGCCGGCGAGCAGGTCGTGCTCGATGACATTCGCTTCGTCGGCAACGAGGACCAGGTCATGCGTCAGTCGGAAGCGGCGCTGTTGTTGTTGCTGCGGTTCATGCAGGAGAATCCGAAGGTGCGTATCGAGGTGCAGGGGCATGTCAATGGACCCACCTTCAAGAACAAGAAGGAGTTCATCGAATTGAGCACCGCACGGGCCAAGACGGTGTATGATTTCCTGGTGAACGACATCGACCCTGTTCGGATCGCGTATCAGGGTCTGGGGAATTCCCAGATGCTGTATCCCGAACCGAAGAACCGGGAGGAAAGTGAGGCCAATCGGCGCGTGGAAGTGAAGGTCATGGGCCTGTGACCCCACCATCCGCCCCGCTCAGCCACCGTTCGTCATAAGCCCAAGGGCATGACCGCACAACGCGGTAGTTTTGGCATCGTCCCGAAAAGGACACCGATCGCCATGCGTTACTCCTTCCTGCTACCGCTGCTCATCGCGACCTCGTTGCATGCCCAGGGCCCCCTGGACCCTGGAACAATGTGTCGACAGGGCGGAGGCCAAGAACCTGAGCATCCGGATGGCGGCCTATGACAAGGACTTCGCCGAGGTCGGTGAGTGGGGGCCAAATGGGGCTTCCTGCCGGACCTGAACGCTGCTGCCACACACGGGTACAACTGGGGCCAGACGATCGATCGGTACACGAACACCTTCGCCACGGATCGGGTACGCACCAACAACTTCTACCTGGGCAGCAACTGGACGCTATTCGGTGGGTTCGCCCAGCAGAACCAATTCCGCAAGGCGAAGTTGGACAATAGTTCCGCCGATGAGGCCCTGGCGGCCGCACGGGTCGATGTGCGATCCAACGTGGTTGCGCGCTTCATGGAGATGCTCAGCGCCGATGAGCGGATCAGGGCTGCTACGGTGAACGCCGACCGTACGCGGGAGCGATCACGTTGACCGAGGCGCTGGTCGAGGCCGGTCGTTCGGCCCGCGTCGAATTGCTCGACATCCGTTCGCAACTGGCCCGTGAGGAGTTCGACATCATCACCGCGGAGAACCAGTATCAACAAGCCCGTCTGCGGATGGCGCAGCTGCTGCAGCTCTCGCCGGAGGAGGCCGATGCGTTCAGCATAACGGCACCTGCGCTTCAGGCATTGGAACCCAGGGAGCCCACCGCGACCGTGCGTCAGGTGATGCAACGCGTGTTGGAATCGCACCCGGCATACAAGCAGAGCAAGTTGGATGTGGAAAGTGCCGAACGCTCCGTGGAGATCGCACGGGCGGGAGGGATCCCCTCTTTGCGTTTCAGTGCCAACGTGGCATCCGGCTATTCGGGGCGTGACGAGGTGATCGTCGGTGAGCCGATCGTCGGTGCGCCTTCGGTCGCCGGTTTCACGGAATCCGGTGAACTGGTGTACACCCCGAACTATACGTTCAATACGGCCACGAAATCGTTCGACCAGCAGTTGAAGGACAACGTCAATTACTCGGCCTCCTGGACGTTGAGCATACCGCTCTTCAACAACATGAGCACGCGCACGCAGGCCAGGCAGGCGCGGATACGGTATGAGCAGGCACGGCTGCGGCAGAGCGATCAGGAGCAGCAGCTTCAACTCGTGGTGCAACGGGCCATTGCGGATCAACGCGCGGCGTACCGCCAGTTTCAGGCCGCGGTGAATGCTTATGAGGCGTCGAGCGAATCCGTGCGCTACGCGAACGAACGCTTCGAACAGGGTGCGGTCACTGCCCTGGAACTGAGCACGGCGAAGGCCAACTTGAACCGGTCCAACGCGGATATGATCACCGCACGCTACAGCTACCTGCTTGCGCTGAAATCCCTGGAGATCCTGCAGGGCCTTCCATTGACCATGTAGGTGCGTCGCCGATCCTCGTCCCATGCGATCCCCGCGTACCGAATGCCGTTGATCCTTTGCCTGGAAACGGCCACCAAGCTCTGCAGCGTCGCGCTTGCCCGTGATGGGGAGGTAGTGGCCGTAAGTGAGTTGGAACAGGTGGGCCATGTCCATGCGGAGAAGCTCAACGTCTTCATCGATGAGGTGATGGCGAAGGCCGGGCTTGACCTTGCCGAACTCGATGCCGTCGCCGTGGGGATCGGGCCTGGTTCATACACCGGACTGCGGATCGGGCTCAGTGCGGCGAAGGGACTGTGCTACGCCTTGGAACGGCCGATCATCGGCATCAGCACCCTGGCCACCCTGGTTGAAAGTGCAAAGCTGGCAGGGTTGCAGGCTGGCGTGGAATGCTGGCCCATGGTGGATGCACGCCGCATGGAGGTCTTCACCTGCCCGTTCAGTGCGACGGGCGCCACGGAACAAGCGCCCGCTCCCGTGATCCTGGATGCGCAATGGGCTGCTGGCGATACTGCACGCGCGGTATTCGGTGATGGTGCGGACAAGGCCGCGGGGCTCTGGGCCGCAGCACCGCACATCACCCACGTTGCCGGTGTTCGACCCAGCGCCACCGCAATGGCACCCATCGCAGCGCGGCGCTACGCGGCCGGGGCTTTTGATGACCTCGCGTACCTGGTGCCGGAGTATGGGAAGGCGGCCAACGTGACCCGCTCCGGCCCGTCCAAGGCTTAACGTCCTGCGAGGATCGTGAGCAGCGCGATCATCGGTAGGTCGCCTTGCACTTGCAGTATCGCGTCGGTCTTGTTCGCGAAAGGTCCTTCCGCGAGGAATACCGTGTTCCCTTCGATCAGGAATGCGCTCTCACCCTTGTTGCAGAAGGCACCATCCGCACGGAATACCTTGTTGTGTTCCAGGATCAGCGCACAGGCATCCTTCGTGCAGAACGTGCCGTGGCACCGGAAAAGCTTATTGCCTTCCAGCGTGAATGCCCCATCGCCTTTTCTTCCGATCGCATCCGCACTGCGGAACACGTGCTCCTCATCGAAGATGAACAGGCAAGGTCCTTTGGTCCCGAAAGGGCCGCAAGCCTGGTATATGCGACCGTTCTCCACCACATATGCGGCATCACCTGCCGTGCCGAACGGGCCATAGGCCCAATGCACGATGGATCCCTGCCCGAGCAGGGTGGCGCACAGCAGGAGGGCGATCGAGGTGAACAGCGTACGCATGTTATCGTTGATCCCGGTACCGCACCACATGGATCTGTCCGGTCACCAGGTCCTTCGTCAACCGCGCCTTCAGTTTCATGGAGTGTTCCTCGTAGAGGTATTCGGTCCGTTCCATGTGCTGGTCATCGTGCCACAGGGCGGCTTCCGTCACGTTGCCCGCCACATCGTACCGCCAGGTGCGCTTGAGGGTTCGCTGTCGATCCAGATCGGGTTGCTCGATCCTCTCCGCCAGTCTTCCTTTCTCGTCATACCGGAAGGTGATACGTGATCGTCTGTTGCTGATGAGGTAACGATCCTCGATGCTGCGCAGGTAGCCGAATGCATCCTTCGCGAACCGCCTCTCCCGGTAGGGCAGCCCAAGGCCATTGAGGTAGACCTTGCGCCACACCGTATCGCTCTCCGTCTCATACCGGAATCGTTCATCGCTGATCTCGGTCACTGGTCCGGGGATCAAGGTGTACCGGTCGGAGCTTAGGTTCTCGATGCGGGTGTAGGTCTCGCGCAACGGCCTGCCTTGGTCGTCGTATTCCATGGCATAGGCGAAATGGCCGCTCAGGTCATTGCGCAGGCGGCGCACCATGCGGCCATCCGCATCGTAGGTATAGGTGACCGAGGCGGTGTCGGTACCCGTACCGGGATGTCCGAAGGCGGTGTTGCTGTATATGGTGCGACCGGTCGGATCGAAGCGGTAGTAATACGAGGCCTTTTGGGTGCGCATCGGTTCATTGTCCCGCTTGATCATCTGCTCACCGACGATCGCCATTATGCCGTTACGCTGGATGAACTGCGGATTGAACTGCACCGAAAGGGCATCATCGGCCTCCGGCAGCACGATCAACGCCTGTGCTGTGCAGATCAGCGGGCAAAGCGCCAGGTACGACCCTATGATCCATGCGTGGTTCATTGCAGTTGTTCCAATGCCTGTTCCACAGTGGTCACGGGTAACCGGCAGGTCTTCTCCATGCATACGAAGATCGTGTTGCCATGCGAGGTCTTGCCTTTCAACAACGGAAGTTCGCTGGTGGTCGTGCATCCCAGGAACCGCCTGTTGGGCAGGTAGTGGTCCGCGAACCGGGCACGGAGGTCCAGTGCCTCACTGCCCGTGATCGCGATCTCATGGTAGGGGAAGGCATGCGCGAGCAGGAGCTGGGCCCAATTCGAGTGGCCGGAGGGGAGGGCCTCCATGCCGGGCACCGCCGCGCGCAGGAGCCCATCGCTCAGCACCATGTATCGTTCATCGTCGAACAATTGTCCCAGGTGGAAGAGAGCCTTCGCCATGCTGCTGTTCGAGGCCGGTATCACGTTATCATGCATTTCCTTGGGCCTTGCGATCAGCGCGGGATCGAGGTCGCTTGTGAAATGGAAGGTGCCCGAGTCCTCGTCCATGAAATGCCGGATGGCATGGTCCGCGAGTGCCCGGGCTTCGTGCAGCCAGCGCTCATCAAAGGTGATGCCGTACAGCGCGATAAGGGCTTCCATGGTGAATGAATAGTCCTCCAGGTAGCCGTTGATGCTGGCCTTCCCGGACGTTTCCCGGCCCGGCCCCGGTGTTTTGTAGAGGTGCCAGAGCCCACCATTGCTTCGTTTGCACTTGTCCAGGAGCAGTTCCATGGCGGTGATCGCCTTCGCCCGCCACTCTTCGCGCCCGAATACCTCGAAGGCATCACAGAGTCCCGATATCATCAACGCATTCCAGGAGGTGAGGGATTTGTCATCCGATCCAGGGCGCTCACGTGCGGACCTGGCCTCGAGCAGCCTGGCATTGATGGCCTGCACGCGTTCCTTCAGCTCGCGGACATCGATGCCGAATGCGGCTGCGAATTCGAGGTCCGGGACACGCCTGAGCAGGATGTAACGACCGTCCTCCCAAAAGCCTGTGGCATCCACGTTGTAGTAGGCTGCTGCGAGGTCGTACTCGGTGCCGAGCACGTGTTGCAATTCCTCCTTCGTCCATACGTAGAATCGTCCTTCCTCGCCCTCCGAATCCGCGTCCAACGCACTATGGAAGACGCCCTCCGGAGTGGTCATCTCACGTTCCACGAAACCGATCGTCCGTTCCACGACCTCCTTGTAAAGTGGCTTGCGGAAGGCCTGATACGCCTGGCTGTACAGGGATACCAGCTGCGCATTGTCGTAGAGCATCTTCTCGAAATGCGGTGCCTTCCAGACGGCGTCCGTGCTGTACCGCGCGAAACCGCCACCGACCTGATCGAAGATCCCGCCAAGGGCCATTCGGTCCAGTGTCAGTTCAACGTGGTGCTTCAGGTCCTGGTCCCCGGTGAGCCATGCATACCGCAGCAGGAACTCGTGATTGTTGGGCATCGGGAATTTCGGTGCCTTGTCCGCGCCCCCGTGCACCTTGTCCATGTGCGGGCGCCACGCATCGACCAGTCGCTCTAGCATGTTCCGGTCGAATTCCCCAGGGTCCTGTCGTGGTCCCAGCACACTTTGGGCCACCACACCGGATGTCAGTCGCTCCGCGTATTCACCCACGCGTCCGGGATCCTTACGCCAGGTGTCCTCCAGGTCGGTCAATACCTTGGACCATTGTTCAGGAGGGAAGTACGTGCCGCCGAAGACCGGACGGCCATCGGGCAGCGCGAAGCAGTTCAGCGGCCAGCCACCCCGGCCGGTCATCAACTGCACTGCGGTCATGTACACCTGGTCCACGTCGGGCCGTTCCTCCCGATCCACCTTGATGCAGACGTAGTGTTGGTTCATCACGCTGGCGATCGCTTCGTTCTCGAAGCACTCCCGTTCCATGACGTGGCACCAGTGGCAGCTGCTGTATCCGATACTGATCAGCAACAGCTTGTTCTCCTGCCGCGCCAATGCGAACGCGTCCTCTCCCCACGGGTACCACTCGACCGGATTGTGGGCATGCTGTTGCAGGTACGGGCTGCTTTCGTGGATGAGCCGGTTGGTATGGCTGGGCATGGTATCTTGGATCACCGCTTCCGCAGGAGGCCCATTCCGCGGCGCACACCCCGCGAAAAGGACCGGCCCAGCGAGGGCGAATGCCACCGATGGGAGCGGATCGAACATGACCGATCAAAGGAACATCCATCCGGTGCGCTCCCGAGCCGTTCCGGGCGGGCACGATCAACAAGCCGTCGTGGACCGTGTGAAGGACCAGTACTGGCCGGGTACGCTCATGGGCTTCGGGATATTCATCGCACTAGGCAGTCTTTTCACCGTTGCGCCTTGGACGTTGATCGATCCGGGGGTGCTGTTCCGGGTGTTCCTGGTGCTGTGTTTCGCCGGGAACCTGTTGCCCTACCTGCGCTCAGGCCTGTGGTTGGGCATGGAGCGGCTGGAGTGGTTCCTGTTCAACCTGCTGGCCATCGGACCCATCGGCACCAGCGGATTGCTGTGGATCAACTTCCTGTTCCACGGCCCATCCGTTACCACGGTGCACCCTGTGAGTGAGGTGATCGAGGAGCGTACCATCGTTACGTACGTCTTCGGCGACGACTACCTGTCCGGGTTCCCGTTCGCGCGTGGCATGTTCCGTGACATGCTAACGACCACCCACGCGGCGCAGGTGCGTGTAACCGTCGCAGAGGGGGCGTTGGGCTACGGCGTGGTGCTGCGGAAAGAACCCCTCACTTCAGTGCGATGAGCGCAGGTCGATCGTTTCCGTTTCCTCGAACGGGAATTTCTTCCGCAGCAGGAAACCGATCCCACCGGTCACGGTGCCTTTTACGCGCAGTTCGCCTTTCCCGCTAAGGGCCGCGCTGAGCATGGCGGTCAGCACATTGCTGCCCGTGCCGTCGAAGTCGGCATGCAAGGGCACATGGTAGGTGGCATCGGTCCGTTTCGGCAGGATCACCCGCTCATCCAGATGCGCCTTGCCAAGGTAGAAGCCGTTCAGGAAGACATCCACATCCGGGTCCGAGACCTTGATGCGGAAGTTGTTCGGGTTCTCCAGCCGTACATCCGCGGTGAGCTGCATCCCCTGCTGATCGAAGCGACCTACGGAAACACTCTCGACCCCTTTGAACACCACCTCGCGGTAGTTCGTGCACCCCGTGAGGAAGAGCAGCGATAGCCCGAACATGGACCATCGCACTGCACTTGGTTGCGACCTGTTCCACCGCATGGCCCCTGGTAAGCGATCCGTGTGCCGTTCTATACTGCGGAAGCCGCGAAGTGATGGAAGAAGCGCGGGATGGAACGGATGCCCTGCATGTAGTTGAACACGCCGTATTTCTCGTTCGGACTATGGATATTGTCGCTGTCCAGACCGAATCCGAAAAGGACCGTCTTGAGCCCCAACTCCTCCTCGAACAAGGCCACGATCGGGATGCTGCCCCCGCCCCGGGTGGGGATCGGTCTCTTGCCGAAGGTCTCTTCCATCGCCTTGCTCGCGGCCAGATATGCCGGTGAATCGATCGGTGTCACGGCGGCCTCACCTCCGTGGTGCGGGTGCACCTTCACGGTGACCCCGGGCGGTGCGATGCGTTCGAAGTGTTCCTGGAACAAGGCCGTGATCGCGGCGCTCTTCTGGTCCGGCACAAGGCGCATGCTCAATTTGGCGAAGGCTTTGCCCGGCAGTACGGTCTTGGCACCATCGCCGGTGTATCCGCCCCAGATCCCATTCACATCCAGGGTAGGGCGGATGCTGGCTCGCTCCTCCGTACTGTAGCCTTTCTCCCCGCGTACGGCCTTCACCCCCAGTTCACGCATGTATTCCGCTTCATCGAATGGGGCTTCGGCAAGCGCCTTGCGTTCGGCGGCGCTCAATTCCTTCACGGCATCATAGAATCCGGGGATCGTCACGCGACGGTCCGTATCGTGCAGGCTTGCGATCATCTCGCACAGGGCATTGATGGGATTTGCCACCGCACCGCCGTACACACCGCTGTGCAGGTCGCGGTTCGGGCCGGTCACCTCCACCTCCACATAGCTGAGCCCACGCAGGCCGGTGTTGATGCTCGGCACGTCGTTGGCGATCATGGCGGTATCGCTGATGAGCACCACATCCGCAGCCAGGCGCTCCTTGTTCTCCTTCACGAACACGCCCAGGTGCTTGCTCCCGACCTCTTCCTCCCCTTCGATCATCACCTTCACATTGCACGGCAGGCCACCATTGCGCATCATCGCCTCAAGGGCCTTCACGTGCATGTAGAATTGGCCCTTGTCGTCGGCGCTGCCCCGGGCGTAGATCATGCCATCCTTGATCACCGGTTCGAAGGGTCCACTATCCCAGAGGTCGATCGGGTCCGCCGGTTGCACATCGTAATGGCCGTAGACCAGCACGGTAGGCTTCGAAGGATCCACGATGCGTTCACCATACACGATCGGGTGACCGGCCGTCCTGCAGACCTCAACGTTCTCCAGTCCGGCCTCTTCGAGTCGTGTCCGCACTGCTTCGGCACAACGGGCCACATCCGCGCTGTACTTGGGGTCCGCACTTACACTCGGGATCCTCAGCAGGTCCATTAATTCGTTCAGGAAGCGCTCCTCGTTCGTCTTGATGTAGGTGTCGATGGCTTGCACGGCAGGTCCGATTTCTGGGTCGCTAAAGATAGGATCGCCATTTTGAGGCCTGCGGAGGACCGATCCGGGCAACTTTTGTGCACCCCTTCAGGTCTAGTATTCCGATAGGAACGTTTATTTTCATCGCGTTCCGAGCCCGACGGCCCATGACCAAGCACTACGTTCTCCTCCTCTCCGCAAGTCTATGCTGGCTTGCATCGCCCGGTCAATTGATCATCGATCCGCCGCAGAGCGCTGCACAGCTGGTGCAGAACGTGTTGTTGGGCGGGGGGGTCACGGCCAGCAACATCACCTACACCGGTGTGGCCAATGCCCGCGCCTCGTTCACGACCACCAACTCGAACCTGGGCTTGGGCGCCGGCCTGATACTTTCCACTGGGGTCGCTTCGGAAGCGGCGGATGATGCGTTCGCATTCGCCGGCTCAGGAAATGCCGGTACCGACGACCCCGATCTGGAATTGCTTTCTGGACAGGACATCGATGATGCCGCGATCCTGGAATTCGATTTCATCCCCACCGGGGATACGCTTCGGTTCCGGTATGTATTCGGCTCGGAGGAGTATCCGGAGTTCGTGTGCAGCGATTTCAACGATGCGTTCGGTTTCTTCCTGAGCGGACCGGGTTTCAATGGCCCTTTCTCGAACAACGCGGTCAACATCGCGCTGATCCCGAGCACCACGATCCCGATCACCATCAATACCGTCAACTCCGGGACCCCGGGTGGATTCTACGACCCCCTGGATTGTGCCGCATCGGATCCCAACTGGCAGAACAACAACATCTATTACGTGGACAACAGTGCTGGCACCTCCGTGGTCTACGACGGCTTCACCACCGTGCTCACGGCCTTCGCGCTGGTCGAGTGCGGCCAGCAGTATCACATCAAACTGGCGATCGGTGATGGCGGTGACGATGCATATGACTCGGCCGTGTTCCTGGAAGCCGGCAGCTTCACCAGCACCGGGCAGGTCGAGCCTACGCTCACCAATGGTACGGGCGTGAACGGGGATGTGATGCTTGAAGGTTGCGGCCCCTATGAATTGACCTTCACGCGGATCGGTGAATTGGATGAAGAGGCCACCGTGACCCTTTCCATCGGTGGTACGTCCACCCCCGGTGTGGATTATTCACCGGCCATTCCGACCGAGATCGTGTTCCCTCCGAATGTCGAGGTCGTCACGTTGTACCTGGATGTACCCTTCGATGCTGACGGACCGGAGACCATGGTGATCGACGTGGAGCAATTGATCGAATGTGCCGGGGTGGTGGTGCAGACCTCCTTCACCTTCACCATTGATAGTCCGCCACCGTTGAATGTGGCCATGAACGACCTGAACAGTGTTTGCGGACAGGTGAACGTGCTGGCCCCGGTGGTCACCGGCGGTCTTGGGAACTACACCTACCTGTGGAATACCGGTGAGACCACGCCGACGATCTCCGTATCGCCAGGTGTGACCACCACCTACAGCGTAACGGTATCGGATGATTGTGCGGTGGTGCCTGCGACCGAGGACGTGGTGGTGACACTGCCGATCTACCTTCCGTTGGAGGTGGAGGTGAGCCCGCCAACGCAGATCGATTGCCTGCAGTTGGGAACCATCGAAGTGGTGAACGCCACGGGTGGGAACAACGTCTTCACCTATGCATGGACCTTGGATGGTGCGCCGATCGGCAACACCGCAGCAGTGGACGTGCCGGGTGGCCCACCGATGTGGTACGTGGTCACCGTGACCGAAGGCTGCGGGACCTCCGTGCAGGACAGCGTGCTTGTTTCCGCCGTGCCCCTGGACCCGATCGTGATCACCACCACCCCTGACCCCACGGTGATCTGCACCGGCGATTCCACGATCCTTGAAGTGCTTGATGTGGTCGGTGGCAACGGGGTGTACACCTTGAGCTGGACCGATGAGAACGGAATGGTATTGAGCAGTGCATCCAGCATCGAGGTCGGTGTACCCGCGGACCACGCATACACGATCACTGCGACAGACCAATGTGCGAATGTGGGTACCGCGACAGTGACCACGTACATTCCGCACTACGCGCCGTTCGCGGTGCAGATGCCAGCGGATCGGCTCATGTGCGCCGGGGACAGCATCGTGCTGCAACCCATCGTCACCGGTGGTTCGGGATATTACTTCATCGCGTGGGATGACCTGGACCAGACCGACCCGGTGCGAACGGTCTCACCATGGGAGGAGACGACCTACACGATGACGGTGACCGACCAATGCGGTGAGATGCTGAGCGACGAAGTGACCATTGATGTGGAACACGTCCATGTCGACATCGAGGTCACCAACCGTGGGCAGGATGATTGGTACCTGCAGGCGGCAACCCTCCCCTATGCCCTTACCTGGGTGTGGGACATGGGTGATGGCACCCGTTACCGCCGGGATGAGGTGGTGCACAGTTATGTGGACCTCGAGGAACATTGGGTGACCTTGCACATCACCACGGCGACCGGATGTTCCGGTGTCGATTCGGTGCTGCTTCGTCCGCCCGGCCATCTTTACTTCCCCAATGCCTTCACGCCGGATGGTGATGGCATCAATGACCTCTGGGGAGGAGTGGGGCACTACATCGATGAATTCGAGATGACGATCTTCGACCGTTGGGGACAGACCGTTTTCACCACCACCGACATGAAAGTACTGTGGGATGGAAGCGTCAACGGCTCCGGGAAGGCACCTTTGGGGGTGTATGTGTACAAGTATCGGGCGGCGGGGCATTACTTTCCGTCCGTGGAGGGGTATGGGCATGTAACACTCGTGGCGGGTAGCCAGAACTAAATCGGTTTCCAGTGAAGAACGAACGCGTAGGGATCATTGCCGTTGCAACACTATTGAGCGCGACGACGGCCTTTGGGCAGTTGGTGGTCAACACACAGCTCACCCCCACCCAACTGGTGGAGGATGTACTCGTCGGCAACTGCGTTACGGTGAGCAACATCACCTACAACGGTTCCGCCACACCGCCACCGACCGGTAACGGCAGAGGGTCGTTCATCTCCAACGGCACCAACCTTGGGATCACCAATGGTGTGATCCTGAGTTCGGGTAATGCCAACGACGCGGGCCAGAGTGCGGGCGGCTTTGCGGGGAGCACCAACAGCACCGGATCCGATCCCGATCTTGTGGCTTTATCAGGTCAGGACATCGCTGATCGCGCGGTCCTGGAGTTCGATTTCGTGCCAACGGGTGATTCGATCTCATTCAGGTTCGTTTTTGCTTCTGAGGAGTACCCCGAGTTCGTGTGCAGTAATTTCAATGATGCATTCGGCTTCTTCTTGAGCGGTCCAGGCATCAACGGTCCGTTCCAGAACAATGCGATCAACCTCGCGGTGATCCCACAGACCACGATCCCGATCACCATCAATTCGGTCAATTCCGGCAGTCCGGGTGGATTATATGAACCCGAGACTTGCGCATTGTCCGATCCGAACTGGCAGAACAACAGCATTTACTACGTGGACAACATGATGGGTACGTCCATCATATACGATGGCTTTACGACCGTGCTGACTGCGCGCGCTGCTGTGCAGTGCAACCAGACCCACCACATCAAATTGGCATTGGGTGATGGTGGTGACTCCGGCTACGACTCGGCGGTCTTTTTGGAGGGTGGAAGCTTCAGCAGTGTTCCGTTCGTGCCGGAACTCACGCCAGGTCCTTCCATTGTCGGGAACACGATCTTGGAAAGCTGCCTGGACCTGGAGTTCGATTTCCTGCGCACCGCATGCGACCTGAACACCACCGAGACCGTGCAGATCAGCTACAGCGGTTCCGCGGTGAATGGGGTGGATATCGTTCCGGCCCTGCCCACAACGTTGAACTTCGGAACGGGGGAATCGGTGATCACGGTGCCTTTCACCGCGCCCTTGGATGCCGATGGCCCGGAGGACCTGATCATGACCCTGGAGACCATCGACTGCAATGGCAATCCGGCGATCAATGTGTTCACGTTCATCATCGATGAGGTCCCGGACCTGGTGCTCCTTGGCTCTGATACGGCCGTTGCCTGCGGCGATCCCGTTCTGCTCACTCCCATGCCGGGCGGTGGTTTCGGCCAGTACACCTATCAGTGGAGCACGGGTGAGACGACCCCCACACTGACCGTGGTGCCCGATAGCCCCACGACCATTGAGGTCACGGTCACGGACCTGTGCAATGCGACGGTCTCCGCCTCCTATCAGGTGGGCCTCACAGCGCCACCTCCGTTGAACATGAACATCATCGGCGACAGCGACCTTACCGAAGGCTGCGAGATCGGAACGGTGAACATCATCCGCCCTGCGGGCAGCCTGGGTGAATTGACGGTCTCCCTTACCGGGACCGGTACCGCGACGAACAACAACGATTACGTGTTGCCGGGGCAATGGATCATTCCGGATGGGGTGTTGAACAACCAGTTCACGGTGCCGGTGAATGATGATGCGATCTCCGAAGGGGATGAGACCATCATCGTGACGGCGGCGTACACGAACGCTTGCTCACAAACGGTCACCGCGGCCGTTACATTCACCATTCTTGATGTTTCGCCACTCACTGTGATGACGAACGACATCAACGCGGAATGCAGCGGTGATACCCTGCTGATCGCTGCCGCAGTGGATGGCGGGGTGGGGCCTTTCACCTACGAATGGTCCAACGGTGCGGTCACCTCGGGCATTTGGGTGCCCCTCTTCGCGGATGCGCAGTACAGCGTTACCGTGACCGATGATTGCGGCCGCGTGGCCACGGATGGAGCCCTCGTGAGCATCGATTGCGAAGTGATCATTCCGAATGTCTTCTCACCGAACAGCGATGGTGCCAATGACCGATGGGAGATCGACGGTCTTGGTTCAAGGGGCAACACGGTGCGGGTATTCAACCGCTGGGGCCAATTGGTGTTGGATGCCAAGAACTACCAGAACACCTGGACCGCAACGGATGTTCCGGACGGCACGTATTTCTACGAGGTGTTGGTGAATTCCAAGGACAAGCCATACACAGGCCATCTGACGATCCTACGGAAGTATTGATAGGCCTCAGGAGAGCAGGGAGGAGCCCGTCATTTCGGCGGGCTTTTCCATTCCCATCAGGTCGAGGATCGTCGGTGCGACATCCGCGAGAATGCCGTCGCGCAACTTCACTTCGCGTTCCGTGAGCACGATGATCGGAACGGGATTGGTGCTGTGTGCGGTGTTGGGAGAGCCATCCGCGTTCAAGGCCTTGTCCGCGTTGCCATGGTCGGCGATGATCACGAAGGAATATCCCTTCCCAAGACCCGTCTCGACCACTTCGCGTGTGTACCGGTCCGTGGCTTCGACAGCCTGCACGATCGCCTTGAACACCCCCGTGTGGCCCACCATGTCCGGGTTCGCGAAATTCAGGACCACCAGGTCCACCGTACCCTTGATGAGTTCCGCACGGATGGCTTCGGATATCGCGGCGGCGCTCATTTCCGGCTGCAGGTCGTAGGTCGCGACCTTGGGCGATGGGATCATGATCCTCGACTCTCCGGCGAAGGGAGCCTCGCGCCCGCCGTTGAAAAAGAAGGTCACGTGCGGGTACTTCTCCGTTTCCGCGATCCGGATCTGCGTCATTCCTGCCGCTGAGACCACTTCACCAAGGGTCTTCGAAAGGTCATCCTTCCGGAAAAGCACGTGAACATCGCGGTAGGTGTGGTCATACTCCGTGAAGGTCAGGTAATGCAGCGGCAACGGCTCCATACCGTGTTCCGGGAATGCCTGCTGTGTCAGCACCTGGGTGATCTCGCGACACCTGTCCGTGCGGAAGTTGCAGCAGATCACCACATCATGCGGGCGTATGGTGGCCAATGGCGCACCGTCGGGGTCGACCACAACGTGCGGCTCGATGAATTCGTCGGTCCGGTCGCTAGCATAGCTGTCCGTGAAGGCCTGCAAGGGGGCCTCCACCGGTATGCCCTTTCCATGCACAAGAACATTGTACGCCTTTGCGATGCGCTCCCATCGCTTGTCACGGTCCATGGCGAAGTAGCGACCCGTCACACTCGCGATGCGAGTGCCGGTTCCCGCGACCGTCGCCAGGAACTTTTCCATGTAGCCGCGGCCACTGCGCGGGTCCGCATCGCGGCCATCCGTGAATGCGTGCACGAAGACCTCGGGGATGCCCGCCCTATGGGCCATGAGGCAGATGGCCTCCATGTGTGTGCGCATCGAATGCACCCCACCATCGCTCAGCAGGCCCATCACGTGCAATCGTCGACCTGCTTCCTGTGCGTTGGTGAAGGCATGCTGCAATACATCGGACCGTTCCAAAGAGCCGTCCATGATCGCACGATCGATGCGCACAAGGTCCTGGTACACGACACGCCCGGCACCGATGTTGATATGACCCACCTCGCTGTTGCCCATCTGCCCTGGGGGCAGGCCCACATGTTCACCATCGGTAAGCAGCCGGGCGTGGGGTGCCGAATCCCAGAGTCCGTCGATGAAAGGGGTATCCGCCTGGGCAACGGCATCCGTGGCATCCCGGGCGCCAAGGCCCCAGCCATCCAACACCATCAGAACGACCTTGGGGTGTGCCATCACCTGTTGGGGAATGAGGCCGTGAAGATAGCCCCACCGTCCGGCCCGCTGCGCACATGCACCGCGCCACCCAACCGTTGAACAAGGCGTTGCACGATGTAGAGGCCGAGTCCGGTCCCCTTCGAGCTGCGCGTCTCCTCATTGCCTGACCGATAGAACTTGCGGAAGATCAATTCCTGCTCGGCCACCGGCACGCCCGGCCCTTGATCCGAAACGACCAGGCGCCAGCCTTCCCTTCCTTTGATCACGTCGAGCAGGATGGTGGTCCCAGCGGGGGCATACTTGGCGGCATTCTCGATGAGGTTGTCCGCAATGCTCCGCAAGGCCTGTTCGTCGCTCAATGCGATCACGTTCTCCTTGCTGGTCAGCACCAATTGGTGGTTCGGTGCAAGTTGTGATCGGGCCCGGTCCACCACCGAACGCATCAAGGCCGTCACATCCACCTCCGCATGGGCCAGTGAGAGGATGCCTTCCTCCGCCCGTGTGGCGAGCAGGACCTTGTCCGTGAGCATCGTGAGCCGATCGGCCTCCAGCAACGCCTGGTCACGCAGCTGCTCCTGTTGTGGTCCGTTGAGGCTTGGGCGTGCCAGTGTCTGCAGTTGCAGTTTGATCGCAGCGATGGGCGTGCGCAACTCATGCGTCACGGCCATCAGGAAGTTGCGCTGCGCGCGGGCCAGTGCAAGGTCCCGGCGTATCGCCCTGTAGGTCAACGCCAGCACCACGATCAGGAACAGCATGAAGACCGTCCCTTCGCCCAGTACCATGCGCAGCCCCCGGTACGTATCCATGTGGGTGGCCGGCGTTCCGCCCAAGGCTTCCACCTCAAGGGCGAGCTGAGCCACTTCGGAATCCTTGCGCAGCAGCAGGATGCCCCACCACACGAACTGGATGACGATGTACACGGCCAACGTCGTGAAAAGCAGGATCGTACGGCGGTGCGCTCGATCGTTCATCGCACGCAAAAGTAGGTCGTCGGCAAGGGCCACGGTGTGTATCTTGCCCGCCTTATATGGACCCGAAAGCGGCCAAAGCATACATCCTTTCACGGCTCAGGAACGAGCTGCCGGCCGCACGGACCTATCACAGCCTGGAGCACACCCTCGATGTCTACGCGAGCGCCATCGGCATTGCGGAGCAGGAAGGTGTCACCGGTGAGGAGTTGGTCCTATTGAAGGTGGCGGCGTTGTACCACGACTCCGGCTTCACGGTCCAGGACCATGAGCACGAGCGTGCGGGATGTGTGATCGCACAGGAAAAGCTGCCGGGTTTCGGCTTCAGTGCGCAACAGACCGAACAGGTCTGTACCATGATCATGGCCACCAAGGTCCCGCAGGACCCCATGGACAAGCTCTCGCGTATTCTCTGCGACGCCGACCTGGACTACCTGGGTCGGAATGACTTCAAACGCATCGGCGACACGCTCTTCTTGGAGTTGAGGACCTACGGTGCCCTGCGTACCGAGCGGGAGTGGAATGAGATGCAGGTGCGTTTCCTGGAGCGCCACCACTATTTCACCGAGACGAACAAGAAACTCCGAGAGCCACAGAAACAGGTGCACATGGCGGCCCTGCGCGACTGGCTCAAGGAGGCCTAGAATGCGAAAGCCCCCCGGCTCATCGGAGGGCTTTCTTTCCAGTGGTGCCTCCCAGAATCGAACTGGGGACACATGGATTTTCAATCCATTGCTCTACCAGCTGAGCTAAGGCACCGTTACCTTGTGAGCCTTGGTCCGTAGAGGACTTTCGGGGCACAAGGGCCGCAAAGATAGACAAGTCGACGATCCATGATGAAGGAGCCCCACGATCTTGTTGTCGACATCGGCAATACCCGCACCAAACTTGGGCTCTTCAGCCTCGGTAGGATGGTGCGGCACGGTGCCATGGAGCACGGGGACCTGGGTGCTCTTGCCGCATTCCTCGGTGATCTGCGCCTGGCCGGAACCGTGATCGGCCAGGTCGGCGCGGGCAACGAAAAGGTGCGGTCGGTGTTGCAGGGTATGGCGCCCGTGCTGGAGGTGGATGGAAGCACACCCCTCCCGATCGCGAGTGCCTATGGCACGCCGATGACCCTCGGGGTGGATCGCCTGGCCAATGCCGTTGGGGCGAAACGGCACTTTCCCGACCGTGCGGTGCTTGTGATCGACATGGGCTCCTGCATCACCTGTGACGTGGTCGAGCGCGACGGTACCTATGCCGGTGGGGCCATCAGCCCGGGAGTGCACATGCGCGCACGAGCGATGAACGCGTACAGCGCCAGGTTGCCGCTCGTGTACCTCGGAGATCCCCCGTCCATTCTTGGCACGGATACCGAACGATCGTTGCAGGCCGGGCTGTTCCATGGAGTGCTGGGTGAACTGAAGGAATACATCAGGGCCTATGGGCACGAACGACCTGCAATGGCCGTTACCCTTACCGGCGGCGACGCTCCCCGGTTCATAGGCGCCTTGAAAAGTGGCATCTTTGCGCACCCGTTACTGACCCTGGAAGGACTGCATGCGATCCTTGTTCATAACCGCGACAACGGCGGTATTGCTCACCGCCATTCCGGTTTCCGGCCTTAGGGCTCAGGGTCAGCAGGGCAGTGGGTCACCCTATTCGGCGTACGGGTTCGGCGATGTGTTCAACAGCCCGCAGGTCTCCCTTGCGTTGATGGGCGTTTCCGGCGTGGCACTTGCCGACCCATACAGCTCCTCACAGATCAATCCGGCCTCCTATGTTGGTCTGGAACGGCCGGTGTTCGAGGCCGGCGGAGTCGGGCGCTTCCTGAGGTATGAAGAGGGCGGGAACGTGCGCAACGGGCAGCGCACCGATCTCCTGGGCCTGTCCATCGGGGTGCCATTCGCCCGCAACAAGTGGGGTTTCGGCTTCGGGTTGAACCCGGTGAGCGACGTGGGCTACCGCATCACCAGTTCGCAGTCATTGGCGTCTGGCGGGGAGGTCACCTACCAGTACTCGGGAAATGGTGGGTTGAATCGGGCGTACATCGGCCTGGGGCATACCGTCTGGCAGACCAACGACACGCTCGATAGGGGGAACAAGCTCACCATCGGTGCCAATCTCAACTACCTCTTCGGATCGGTGCAGGAACTGCGGAAGGCCTACTTCCCGCGCAGTGGTGGCTACTACAACACCAGCGCCTCGTCGGACCTGATCGTCCGATCACCTGTCGCGGGCATCGGTGTGCAATTCACCGGCGATCTGGTACCCGTGGAGAAGGTGGCGGCAACGATGGAAGCGAGGCGTGCGGAGCGCTTGGAGAAGAACCGGCGGCGGGAGGAGGATTGGATCAACGAAGGTCGTGATCCGAAGGAGTACAAACCATTGAAAGTGCACAACAGGCCCGCAGAGGCGTTGCGCTACAGACTTGGGGCGGCCGCGGAATTGCCGGCCGCTGCACGTGCCAAGCACACCGGCCTGGTCAGTACCTTCATCCTGGGTGCCACGGGAGTTGAGTTCCCCATTGATACGGCCTGGTACACCGAAGGGGCGAGGGGAAGTGTCGACCTCCCCGCATCCTACAGTGTGGGTGCCGCGGTCCACAATTCCCGGTGGACCTTGACCGCGGAGTACCGCTACCAGGACTGGTCGGGACTGGAGTTCCACGTGGAGGGATACGATCAACGCACGGCCCTAGGTGCACGAACGGTCGGTTCCTTGGGGGCATCCTTCCGCCCGTCGGGTCGGTTCACCGGGTCCTTCTGGACACGCAATACATACCGCGCCGGCCTTCGGTACAGCACGGACTACCGCTTCGTGGCCGGTGAACAACTTCGCGAGTACGGTGTGTCCATGGGTGCATCCTTCCCATTGATGATGATCTCCACGCGCAGCCGTTTCAACGTCGGGGTGGAGTACACCAAACGGGGTGATGCGGCCGGGGAACTCCTCCAGGAAAGCGGCGTGAACCTGTACTTGGGCGTGTCCATCACCCCTGAGGTCTGGGATCAATGGTTCAAGAAGCGTCGCATCGATTGAAGCACCTTTTCGCGGCCATTGTCCTTCTCGTACTGGCCATGCCGGCTTGCAAGAACGACCTGGACAATGTGGCGGCGCTCGAGTTGCCACAGGATGCGCCTGACCGGGTCACCTCACAAGCGGAGTACCTCTTCACGGATTCCGGTCGTGTGCGGAACAAGTTGCGGGCCGGTCGCATCGCGGAGTGGACCACGGAGCCCAAGCACACGGAGCTCTCCGAGGGATTGGAGTTGGTGTTCCTGGACTCCATCGGGAATGCCACAAGCGTGCTCAAAGCGCGGCGCGGGACCATTCGACCGAAGGAACACCTCATGGAGGTGTACGAGGAGGTCGTGTTCGTGAACGCCAAAGGGGAACGCCTGGAGACCGAGCAACTCACCTGGGACCAGGACAGCGGCCGTGTTCACACGGACAAGGCCGTGCGGGTGGAGCGGGGCGCGAACGTGATCCACGGCCAGGGCCTTGATGCCATCGAGGACTTCAGTCGATACACCATCCGGCGCATCACAGGTGTGCTTCATCTGGAGCCGGAGGATACCTTAGCCACCGATGCGCCGGATCAATAGGTTCATGGAGTACTTCTGGCTCACGATCGCCATCGGTACGGCGGTCGGTGCCGGTTGGGTCATTGCCACCAAAGGGTTCGAGCAGGGCGATCAATGGCTCATCTTTCCGGGCATCTCCTTGGCGATGTACATCTTTCGGCGCATGACCCGCCGCAAATTGGAGGCAATGGACGACCGGGCCAAGGCCGCGCGCGGATGATCGCAGGGTCAGGCGCACCAGCTGTCGGGATTATCTTAGCACACAACGCAGCCAGCGTTCTTCCGTGAACGGGACCGACCTTTCCCTGATCCTCGTATCGATCCTGGTCTCGGCCCTATGCTCGGGCCTGGAGATCGCGTTGTTGAGCAGTAACAAGCTCTACCTGGAGTTGGAACGCAAACGCGGAGCCATCTGGGCCCGTGTGCTGGGTGGGTTGCTGCAACGCCCAGCCAGGGTCATCGGCACGTTGGTGGTGGGCAACACGATCGCATTGGTACTCTATGGTTCCGTGCTTTCCCACGTGATCGCCGTGCAACTCGCCGGGATGTCCACCATCCCGAGCCTGCTTCTGCAGATACTGGCCTGCACGCTCGTCATTCTGGTGGCGGGTGAATTCATCCCGAAACTGCTCTTCCGCATGGATCCGAACAGGGCGCTTGCATTGTTCGCTTTTCCGCTGGTGGTGGTACATGTGGTCCTGTGGTTGCCCATGATCATCGTGACCGCATTCGGCGAAGCGTTCCTCCGCCTGTTCGGGGTGAACGAGCGCACCGGACATGCTGCCTTCGGCCGGGTGGATCTGGATGATTTCCTGAAGGACATGAGCACCGCCACGGAAACCGGAAGGTCGCTCGATGCCGAGGTGGAGTATTTCCGGAATACGTTGGAATTGAGTCGGATAAAAGCGCGCGACCTGATGGTTCCCCGTGCTGAGATCGAGGCGATCCCGGTGGAGGAGAGCATCTCCGTACTCAAGGCCCGTTTCGTGGATACCGGAATGACCAAGTTGCTCGTTCATACGAACAACATGGACGATATCCTGGGCTACGTCCACGGTTACGAGTTGTTCCGCCACCCACGCAGCATACGGGCCATCCTTCGGCCGGTGAACTTCATACCCGGGACCATGCCTGCCGATGAGGTCTTGCAGTTGTTCATCAAACAACGTTCTCATGTGGCCGTGGTGGTGGATGAGTTCGGTGGTACGGCCGGCATGCTCACCATGGAGGATGTGGTGGAGACCATTGTCGGTGACATCGAGGATGAGCACGACACCGATGAAGAGGTGGCCGAACAACTCGGGCCGAACGAATTCCTTTTGAGCGGAAGGGCGGAGGTGGCCGGATTGATCGAGCGCTTCCGGCTGGCATTGCCTGAAAGCGATGAGTACGAGACCCTTGCCGGTTTCGTGCTGCACAGCACCGGCGGGCTTCCGGAGCAGGGCCAGGTGATCGAACTACCTCCGTTCCGGGTGACCGTGGCACAGGTGGTGCACAGCCGCATCGATCTCGTGCGGCTGGAGGTGACGGACCCGGTTTCGGGCTTCCTGCCGTAGCGTACTGAAATGCCTCTTTTCCATGGTGTTAGCCCGATCGGGCGGGGATCCTATATTTGCACCCCTATTTCAAAGGCAAAATGGCAGTTATCGGTAAGATCCGCGAGCGCAGTGGCCTCCTTTTGGTGCTTGTTGGCGGCGCGTTGGTGTTGTTCATCGTCGGTGAGTTCATCTCCGGCCGTGGCAGTGGTCGCCAGGACCGCATGATCGGTGTGGTCGGTGGTGAGGAGATCGGCGTGGCCGAGTTCGATCGTCGCGTGACCGATGAGATCGAGAGCTACCGCAACGACTTCGGCCAGACCGTGAACGCGCAGATGACCGACCAGGTGCGCAACAGCGTGTGGCAGGAGATGGTGAAGGAGCGGGTGATGCTTCCGCAGGTGGAAGATGCCGGATTCACCCTGACCAGGAGCGAGTACGATGACATCCGCTTCGGCGAGAACATCCTTCCGGATTTCAAGAACCAGCCGAACTTCCAAGGAGAGGATGGCCAGGTGGACCGGGAACGGCTCAAGCAGTACTTCAGCAATGTGCAGTTGAACGCGCCGGTGTATCACGAGATCCAGACACGCCGCATCCGTGAGAACCGACTCTATGCGAAGTACACCACCCTGGTGAAGAAGAGCGTATTCGTGAACAGCGCCCAGGCCCGTGATGAATACACCGCCCGGAACACCAAGTCCACCTTCAACTTCGTGGCCAAGCGTTACGATGGTGAGCCGGACAGCCTGTACACGGTGAGCGAGCAGGAATTGAGCCGCTACTACGCCCAGCACAAGAACGACGTGAAGTACAAACAGAAACCTTCGCGGAAGTTCGAGTATGCATTGTTCCCGGTGATCGCCACGGAGGGCGATCGGCAGCAGATCAAGGAGGAGCTTACGACCTTGAAGGCGGAGTTCGCATCGGCATCCAACGATTCGGCATTCGTCATGGCGAATGCGGACTCTCGGAACGCGATGGCAGAGGCCTACACGGAAGGCACCACGGACAAGGTGAATGATTCACTGATCGTGAACGCGGCGGTCGGTGAGGTCGTGGGCCCGTTCGTTGATGGTGATGTGATGAAGCTCGTGAAGGTGGAGGAACTGGCCGATGTGCCTGAAGCCCGCGTTCGTCACATCCTGTTGAGCACCCAGCAGGGCAAGGGAGAAGAGGAACAGAAGAAGCGCGCGGACAGTCTGCTCACGGTCGTGAAACGGGACCGCAGCAAGTTCGCGGACCTGGTCACCAAGTTCAGCGATGATCCGGGAAGCACCGGGAATGGTGGTGTGTACGAGTGGTTCGACAAGAACAAGATGGTGCCTGAATTCACGGCGGCAAGCTTCGATGAGAAGGTGGGCGCGATCACCATCGCGAAGACGACCTATGGATACCACATCGTGGAGGTACTTGACAAACGCACGCGCCAGGAGCGTCGTGTGTTGACCGTGGATCGTGCTTTGCGCCCATCCCCGGCCTCCTTCAAGGATGTCTACAAAACGGCCAATGAGTTCAGCCTGCGGAACAAGACCCCGGAAGCCTTCAAGGCTGCAGCGGAAGAGAGTGGCATCCAGGTGACCCCTGTGGACGAGTTGCGCCCGGACATGCGCTCCGTACCCGGCCTGCAGCAGGCGAACTCGGTGATCTCCTGGGTGAACCGGGCCAAGGTCGGCGAGGTGAGCGAACCATGGGATGCCGGGGATAATTACGTTGTGGCCATGCTGACAGGGATCCGCGCTGAGGGGGTGCCCGAACTGGCGGATGTGCGCGAGACCTTCACTGCGGAAGTGATCAAGGAGAAGAAGGCGGAAGCATTCATCGGCCGGATGCAGGGCAAAACCGACCTCAACACACTTGCCTCCGAGTTGGGCGTTGCCGTTCAGAACGCACCGGAGATGGTGTACACGAGCTTCAACATCCCCGGTGGATATTCAGAGTACGGTGTCATCGGGAAGATCTTCGCACTGAACGCGGGCGAGACCAGCATCCCGTTGAAAGGGGAGAATGGTGTCTATGTGGTGAACGTGGTGAAGCGCGACGCGGCCGGTGATCCAGGCGATCTCGCCAACGATCGTGAGACCATGTTGAAGCGGGCCCAGGGCCGTGCTGAGAACGGTGTGTTCAATGCACTGCGCGATGCCGCCGGCGTGAAGGATGACCGGAGTTCGGTCTACTGAGCATTCTTCCTGTTGAAGGGGTGATCGGCGTGGCCGCAAGGCCATGTCCGGTGGTGCTCAGCCTTGGGCTTGCGCGAACTCCTTGAAGAAGGCCACGATACGCTTCCTGAACAATAGGAAGAGCAGCAGGTAGGGCACGGCCATCAGGTAGAGGATACCGGTATTCAAGCCACGGCCAAGGGAAGCATCGCCCCCGAACACGCCGCTGCCGCCGCTACCGTTCTCCACAACGGCCTTGCACATGGCACAGCCCTGCGCCACAGCGGCCTCAGGCATTGAAGCAACTACCACAACGGCGATGCAGATGACCAGCAGGCGTTTCATCAGGCCATCAAATGTAATCGTCCTCCCGTACCGGTCGCGGATCAGTAGTACGGGCTGATCATGAAATAGACCAACACCCCCGAAACGCTGACGTAGAACCAGATCGGCCAGACACGTCGCGCCAGCCGGCGGTGTTCGGGCCATTGACCGGACAAGGAGCGGTAGGCTGTGAGGAGGATGAAAGGCAACGAGAGGCCGGCCAATGGGATGTGCGTGGCCAGGATCGCATAGTAGACCACTCTGGCGGCTCCCGAGCCACCGAAGGGGGTCTCCCCGGCGAACAGGTGGTGCGCCACGTACGAGAGCAGGAAGAGCAGGGATAGCACCAGCGCCCCGAGCATGGCGCGCCGGTGCCACATCCAGTTGCCGGCCTTGGCGGTGAACAGGCCTACCAGCAACAATACGCTTACGGCGGTGTTCATGAGGGCATTGGCCCGCGCGAACACGTGCACATCCCAGGTGCCGGAAGTGGGTATTTGGATCCGGTTGGTGACCACCACCAAGAAGAAGACCGCCACCGAGAAGATCCAGATCCACCGTTTGGCAGGCCGGTCGGCCAAATGCAGCGCCGCTTTCGGGTACGGTTGCTTCATCGTTCTGCCCGCTCCGCCTCGGCGGCCTTGATCCGTTCCTCCTTCAACAGCATCTTCAGGTCGGCGGCGATCGCGTTCATGCCTTCGGCCGTCGTTCCATCGTAGTAACCGCGAATGTGCCGGTCCTTGTCCACGAGCACGAACTGCTCCGAGTGCAGGAAACCATCCGGTGCCATCACATCCTCTCGGGCGGCCAGGTAGTAGCCATCCGCACCCAGCAGGTAGATGTCCGCCTTATCCCCGGTGAGGAATTTCCAGCGCGCAGTATCGGCCTGGAGCTTCCGGGCGTATGCATTCAGTACTTCAGGGGTATCGTGATCCGGATCCACGGTATGGCTCAGGAAAAGCACATCCTTGTACGCAGGGTCGTCCAACTTGAGCTGGAGCTGCTGCATCTGCACGCTCATCTTCGGGCAGATCGTGGTGCACCGTGTAAAGAAGAAATCCACCACGGTGATCTTGCCCCGGGTCATTTCATCGGTGAACGGCCGTCCGAACTGGTCGGTGAAACGGAACGGAGGAATGGTCGCATACACTGTGTCGATCGCCTGCTCTCCATCATGCGTGACGACCACGGTCTCTTTCGGGCCGTAATAGGGCAGGTAGGTGAAGGTGTGCTTCACGAGGCCCAACAGCGGGGAGAAGAAGACGAAAAGGCAGATGACGAACGCTGCGATACCGCCCAGGACGGCGATCTTCTTCCAGCGGGGCGCCGAGCGATGGTCGTTCAAAGGAACCGCTCCCAAAGCCAGTGCACGTAGTTCGACTCCCAGATCGCGATCCACAGGAGGTAGATGATGAACAACGCGTACGGCAGGAGGATGATGGCACGGATGTTCCGGCGCTCATCACCAAGGTGCATGAAGGTCATGACGATGTAGGAGGCCTTCACCAGCGTGAGCACCACATAGGTCCATTTGATGGAATTCCACGCATCCAGGTCGAACCATTCCTTCCAGTAAGCCCCAAGGGTCACCTCGATCGTGGTGACCACGGCCAGCAGGAGGGTCACGAGCCAGATCTTCTTTCGGATCCTTCGCCCTTCCTCCTCACTGTGGTGAGCATCCAGGCTGTACTCGATGATGTCGTCGCGCTCCATGTGATCAGAGGAGGTAGAAGAAGGTGAATACGAATACCCAGACCAGATCCACGAAGTGCCAGTAGAGCCCTGCCTTTTCGACCATTTCGTAGTGGCCGCGGCGGTGGAACACACCCCGGATCACCATCAGCAGGACGATCAGGTTGATGATGACACCACTGAACACGTGGAACCCGTGGAACCCGGTGATGAAGAAGAAGAAGTTCGCGTACTGGGGCGGGCCGTATTCGTTGCGGTCCATGTTCGCGCCATCCACGTAGCTCACCCGGTCGTCCCACAGCTTCAAGGAAGCGGTACGGTCCAGGTGATGCGCTCCTTCCTCGGGCAGAAGGTAGTGGCCTTCCATTGCCTTCACCAGGTGAAAGCTTTCATGTGCCGTAGGGTCATGGGTGTCGTGCTCATCGTTGTGCACCCAATACTTCTCGCCGGTGGTGGTGGTGATGTAACCACCGCCGCCATGGATGAAGTGGCTCCATTCCCAGGCCTGGCTGCCTACGAAGAAGGCCCCGCCGATCACGGTGAGGAACAACCACTTGATCACGCCTTTCTTATCCATCCGGTGACCCGCTTCCACGGCCAGCACCATGGTCACAGAACTGAAAATGAGGATGGCCGTCATCAAGGCCACGTAGATCAATGGGTAGCTGCCGTGGAGGAAGGGCAGCGCGCGGAACACCTCCTCGCCGATCGGCCATGCCTCGGTGGTGCTGTGCCTCACGAACCCGTAGGCCACCAGCAGGCCGGAGAAGGTGAGCGCATCAGAAACGAGGAAGAACCACATCATCATCTTCCCGTAGCTGATGCTGAACGGGGAGCGGCCGCCGCCCCACAGGACGTCGTTGCTCAGAACTTTGCTTGCGTCTCCAGCCATGGTCGTCTTTGCGGCGGCAATGTTAGTGAACAAAGAGCAAGAACAAAAGCAGGTAGACCCAAAGGCCACCAAGGAAATGCCAGTAGAGCCCTCCGGCCCACAGCCCCACATGATCCGTGGTGGTGTAGCGTCCCAAGCCGGCCATCACCAACATGACCACCAAACTGAGGAATCCGAACGCCACGTGCGCGAAGTGGGCCCATGTGAGCATATACAGGTATTGGCTCGCCCCGTTCACCTGTTCCGCCATATCGGCGTTCAAAGGTCTGGTGCGCGCCACATCGTCCGGAAGGAAGAACTGCCCGCCTTCGTTAACCAGTGGCACCCCGTTCATTTCGATCAGGTAGTCCGTTCCGTACATGCCCGAGGGTTGCAGCACATTGGAGAAGCTGAAGAAGTTGCCTTTTTCGTGTAGTTCGCTCCACCCCTGCCATTGGTACCGACCGAACCCGATCCCGAGCAGTAGGGTCATTCCAAGCATCGGCAGGATGAGGGACCGCTTCCCGCGCCGGGCGGCCCAGAGCGCGCCATACATGGTCGCGCTGCCCAACAGGATGAACGCCGTGCTGAAGTAAAAGGCCTGCGGAAGTGCGATGATCACCCAGTAATCCGCGCTGGAACGGCTCACGAGGTAGGCGCTCGTGAGGCCCGCGAAGAACATCACGATCGCGAACAGCAGCAGGTAGGTGATCAGTTTCCGGCTGCGCACGCTCCGTTGTGCCTCCTCCTGCGGTGTGAAGGCGGCCTTGGCGTGGGAGAGGGCTGCTGCGGTCATGCTTTGTCCAGTACGTATGCCAGTTGAACGATCGGGAGGTACAGGAAGCTGGCGAACATCAGCCGCCGTGCATCGGCGATCTCCATGGACCGGAACAGACGCAGTGCGGGGATCACCATCACCAGTCCGAGCACCACGGCGGTGCCCATGGCCACTTCACCCACCACACCGAAGACCCAGGGGAGCATGCCTACGGGGATCACGAAAAGGGCATATAGGAGCGTGATGAACGCGCTGGAGCGATCCCTTCCGGCCCGCGAAGGCAGCAGCCTGAAACCGGCTTTGGCATAGTCGTCATCGAGCACCCATGCGATGGCCCAGAAGTGCGGGAACTGCCACATGAACTGCATGGCGAAGAGCAATCCGGCGGTGAGGTCGAACTGCCCGGTTGCGGCCACGTACCCCAGCATGGGCGGGAAAGCCCCGGGGAATGCGCCGACGAGAACGGCCCAAGGGGAGTGCTTCTTGAGCGGCGTGTACAATGCCACGTACATGAACAGCGAAATGAAGCCAAGGATCCCCGTGAGCGGGCCGAACTGAAGCCACAGCATCAGGGTGGCCGCGCCACCGGCGATGAAGGCGGCGGCGACCGCCGCGCGGGTGGTAAGGCCGCCGCGCACCAGCGGTCGGTCCTTGGTGCGTTGCATCAGGGAATCCTCCCGCACCTCGATCACCTGGTTCAACGCATTGGACGCTCCGGTAAGCAGCGTGCCCGAAACGGCAAGGCCGATGATCCCGAACCAGGAGAACCCGCCTTCAGGTACCCCGATGAAATACCCGAGCAATGCGCTGAGCACCACGAGGGATGCCAGTCGAAGCTTGAAAAGTTGGGCCACTTCCCGCCACTTCGGGAGAGCAGCGGAACCGACTGGATATACGTTCGTCCGGGACAAGGGGCGGGCTCGATCACACGGTTGTGTCGAAGCGGTCGAGCCGCAAAAGTATCGATCCGAACGGTATGGCGATCAATCCAGTACGTAGCGCGTCTCCTGTTCAATGTGCCGGTCCCTGAAATAGCACATCAGGCCCAATTGGAACACTGCAGTGGTCCCCTGGTCAACGGTGCTCGGTGTCCGGGACCGCAGCAGGAAAGTGGCTTCCAGGCGGGTGCCGGTGGAGGGGTCCAGGAGGTAGCCCCAGCGCAATTGTCCATGGAAAAGGGAGACCTGCCGCACTTGTCCCACGTGGTATCCGTAGCTCACTTCACTTCCATCGGGCTTGTTCGGTCTGTCGGTCTCGGGCCGGAAAATGTTGTTGCCGTAGCTGTCGGTACTGTCGCTGCCCATCCAGGCCATGCTCAGGTTGGCGGCATACAGCCATCGCTCACGTGTGAGCTCGGTGCGCAGCACCAGTTCGTTGCAGTTCGATCCGAACGGATGTGCCAGAGGTTGGCCCATGTGCGCGTAGTTCTGTCGGGTATCGGAGTGGGTGTACATGAACGGGCGGATGAAATTCCACTCGCCACGCACCACCAGACCGGGCACTTTGAACGCGTCCCGGGCCACCACGCCAAGTTGTACTGCTTGTTTGTTCGCGTACCAACCTTTCCCTTCACGCACGGCGGTCAGGAGGAATTCATCCAGCATCAGTTGCGAATAGAGCAGGGTGTGCCTTCCCACCTTCATGTTGATCGCGGCCCCCAGCAGCGCGTTGTCCGGCGAGCCGATATTGAATTCCACCGGGCGGTAGAAGAGGATGGGGTTGATGTAATTGAGGTCGAACCCTCTTGGGTACAGGCTGTCGCCCTGTTGCCACACGATCGCCTCGAACACCCCGATGTTCACGCGCTGGCTCACGTTCCAGGAGAGGTAGTGCATGCTCGCGTATTTCCTGCGGAAATCCCCGATGTCCCCCTCCGCACCACGGATGTCGTTCATCACCGTGAATAGGTTGACGTACTTGATGTGCCAGGCGGTGGTGGTGATCCGCAGATACGGATAGCTGTATGCCTCATCGGAAAGGAACAGGGACCGGTACCCTTCCCCGAAGAAGTTCCTGCCTTTGCCGAGGGTCAGGTTGAAGTACTTCCCCGGGTCCCAGCTCACGTGGCCGTTCCAGTCAAAGTGCGTATGGTCGGGGGCATCGCCGTAAGCGTATCCTTCACCGGGTGTGACCTGGGTGGCGTTCACAAGGGTGTCCAGGTAGCTGGCGAAGCGCTCTCCCCAGACCCGGGCATCCAGGTGAAAAGAGAGCTTCGGGTGCGCATCCCAGTCCGTCCATAGACCAGCTCCACCCCTGTACAGAAAGCGCTCCTTCATTTGGGGTTCGAAGCCGGCCGTGGCATCCAGCAGCGGCCCCCACTTGAATTCGCGACCGTTGTTCGCCCCGGCCCATCGGTCCAGGATCGGCAATGCGGCCGTGGGACGCAGGGTGTCGGCGCCAAGTGCGGAACGGGCATCCGCGGTGCGATAGGGCCTGATCGACGTATGCACGCCGGAACGGTAAGCTTCCATGGCCGTTGCATATGGCCGCTCCACTTCACGGCTCAGCGGCAGCCAACCTCCCTGGGCCTGGGCCGTGGTGATCGAGCTGCAAAGCCCCGCAAGCAGCGTCCAGCGCTTCATGAACGGTCGCGCTTTGGCCAGGCGAAGGGCAGCATGGCGATAACGACCGCCGAGGTCCCCAGCACCATGAGCCCCACATTGGGCTGCCATTTCCGGGTGACCAGGCTGAGTGCGATGATCAGGATGGCGTACCCGTACAACGCGAACGTAGTGCCGCGATGGCCAAGCCCCAGGGCGAGCAGGCGGTGGTGAATGTGGTTCCGATCCGCAGTGAAGGGAGAGACGCCACTCGCCGCCCGCACGATGAACACACGCAAGGTGTCCACCAACGGGTAGGCCACCACTGCCATGGCGAATACAGGTGTTGGGATCTGCTGCAGATGGATCGGGAGGCGGGTGGTATCATGATCGATCACCCGAATGGCCAGGACCGCCAGGATGGCACCGATCGTCAATGAGCCGCTATCGCCCATGAAGATGCGCGCGGGATGGCTGTTGAACACCAGGAAGCCGACCAAGGAGCCGGCGAGCACGAATGCCAGCAGGGCCAGGGCCACATCACCGGCCATGAAGAGCCACCACCCGAAAGCGAGCGCGGCGATAAGACCAACACCGCCGGCAAGGCCATCGACACCATCGATCAGGTTGAACGCGTTCACCAGCACGATGTAAACGAAGAAGCTGAACGCGATGCTGATCGTGACAGGCAGCTCGAACACCCCGAAAAGCCCGTGCATGCTGTTGATGCGCACATTGGCCATCACCACAAGGATGTACCCCACCACCATGTGGCCCACCAGCTTCTTCACCGGAGAGAAGCCGATGATGTCGTCCTTCACACCGATGAAGAACAGAAGGACCATCGAAGCCAGGATGAACTTGAAATCGGTGTAGGCAAGTCCCATGGCCTTGTAGAGGGCACGATATTCGGCGTCGGGCAGGCCGATCATGGAGCCCTTCGGGAACCAGAGGGCGTAAGAGAAGACGATCGCCGCGAAAATGATGATGCCACCGATCGTGGGGATGCTCCGTTGGTGCAGCTTGCGCTCCTCCGAAGGTTCATCGACCAGATGCTTGATGCGTGCCACCTTGATCAATGACGGCATGGTGAAGAGCACCACGAAGAAGGCCGTCATGAAACCCAGTAACAGGATGTAGCCGTGCTCTTTCACGTGGGTCGCTTGGCGGTCAAAGGTCGTAATAGCGGTTGAAGAGCGCTGTGCTCACCGAAACATGTATCAACGTGCTCTGTTGTCCGTCCGGGGCATTGCTCAGGTCCCGACGAGTGACGCCCGCGATGAACCGCAGGTTCGTCTTCGGATTGAAGAGGTAGGATGCATTCACGTCAAGGTACATGAGTTCCTGGTCCAAGGGAGGATCATCCGTCATGGCGATATCCGGTTTGTCCAGGTCACTGCCATGGTTGTCCGTTGCCGTGCGGTCCCGGTGGTAGGTCGCCAGGTTCAGCTTCGCCTGTATCCGCCACCGTTCGCGGAAGGTCTGCTCCAGGATCGCGACCACCTCGGAGAAGTTCGCGCCCATGGGGTGTGCCATGGGTGAACCGGCGTGCATGTATGCCAGCTGCACCGGGTCGTCCATGTACATGAAAGGCACCGCCGTATTGTATTCCAGTTGCAGGTTCAGGTCCTTCAACCCGACGTCGAAGCACCTCAGACCGGCCTGCCAGGCGTAGCGTTCCTGCTCCGGATCGTCCGTACCGAACTGACCATAGACGAATGCCTTGTCCACCACCTTGATGCGGAGATCCACGCCCACCAGTTGCTTGTATTCCCCCCCGAAGCCGTTCACGGCGGTATTGACGCCGATCACCGGGTTCAGTTCCAAGGCGTCGAAGGGCCTGATCCCTTCTTCGTCGATATTGCGGAAGATGGTGCTTTCGAACAGCCCCAATTCCACACGCCCCAGTTGTACGCCGAGGTGGTCGAAGCGGGCACGCATCCACCAGAAGAGGCTTTCGCTGGATGCGCCGGTGGGCAACCTGTCGTCCGGGCGGACACCGTGCTCCAGCTTGGTATGCCAGGTGGTATAGTGCCAGCGCCCGTTGTTGCTCAGCAGGCTCAATTGCAGATAAGGGGCTGGGATGGTGTTGTCGCTGAGCAGCACGGAGCGGTAGCCATGCCCCACGAAGTGCTTGCCGTGGCCCAGTTGCAGATTGATCCACCGCGCCGGGGAGTATGACAGCGAGGATTGTGACCAGCCGAAGTCCATTTTCGGTACTGCGGGGAATTTGACCCGGCCCTGGCTGGGCATTGCACCGATGGCAAGCGCCGACCTGAACAGGTATTGCGGCATGATCGCCTGCGTTTCATGGAACATGGTCTGGAACGAGACCTTCGGGCCGAGGTCGCCAGTGATCCTGAAGCCGCGCACGTTCTGATAGAACCGATTGGTATCCGCGTAAGGGGTCGCGTCACCTTGTTCGAGCCCTACCTCGAAACGGAACAGCGGGTCCAGCGTCAGGCGCAGGTCACCTTCTCGCACATCGAGCAGGTGGTCCCTGAAGAGCTTTTCCGTGAGCCAGTAGAAATACCGGGTGGAATCCACGCGGTACCCCATCGCTCCGGTCACATCCACGCGTGACTCCAGCACCGGTTTCAGGCCTGTGAGCGATCGGTCATCGATGCGGGCGGCGTTGCGTTCGATGCCTTCGTACACATCCCGTTGGAATGGCACATCATTCTGTTGCGCTTGCGAGAAGGCCGCGATCGTGAGCGCGGTCAGGAAGGTGAGCGGTCGAAGGGCCACTTGACGGACGATCAAGGCCCGCAAGGTAGGGTGTGGACAGGTGCGGAAGGGCCCTTTCACGGGGTCCGTTCCCACGGAAGGGACGCTCTATTCAGGCTCCGGCCAGCTCGCTCGTGGCGAATTCCTTGTACACGGCACTGATGCCCTCACGCAGGCCGATACGGTGCTTCCACCCAAGTGCATGCAGGCGCGATACGTCCATGAGCTTCCGCGGGGTGCCGTCCGGTTTGTCGGTGTTCCATTTGAGCTCGCCTTCAAAGCCGACGATCTCCTGGATCATCTCCGCGAGCGCCTTGATCGTCAGGTCCTCACCGGTCCCGATGTTCACGAAAAGCTCCTCGTTGTAGTTCTGCAGGAGGAAGAAGCAGGCGTCCGCCAGATCGTCCACGTGCAGGAATTCGCGCATGGGCGAACCGGTGCCCCAGACCTCCACGCTTGGAGCGTTGGTCACTTTGGCCGTGTGGAATTTACGGATCAGCGCAGGCAGGACATGACTGTTGTTCAGGTCATAGTTGTCGTTCGGACCGTAGAGGTTCGTGGGCATCGCGCTGATGTAGTTCACACCATACTGGCGGCGATAGCTCTCTGTCATCTTGATCCCGGCGATCTTGGCGATGGCGTACGGCTCGTTGGTCTGTTCCAACAGCCCGGTGAGCAGGCTTTCCTCCTTCAACGGCTGGGGGGCCAGCTTCGGGTAAATGCACGAGGAGCCGAGGAACAGCAGTTTCTCCACACCGTTCTCGTAGGCATTGTGGATCACGTTGTTCTGGATCATCAGGTTCTCGTACAGGAACTGGGCGCGATACACATTGTTGGCATGGATGCCGCCCACCTTTGCAGCGGCCAGCACCACATGGTCGGGCTTCTCCTTAGCGAAGAGATCGCGAACGGCCTGCTGCTCCTTGAGGTCCAGCTCCTTGCTGGTGCGGGTGACGATGTTGGTGAAGCCCTCGGCCTGCAGCTTGCGCACGATGGCGCTGCCCACCATGCCGCGATGGCCGGCCACGTAGATCTTGTCTTGCTTGTTCATTGGTATCGATATTGGGGCGAAGCATCATCCGCCCTTACCCTGACGATCGGTGATCACTCCTGTTCGTGCAGGATCTTGTGTCCGCCTTTCTTCAGGTACACGTCACGCTTGAAGAGTTCGAGATCGCTCTGGACCATCTCCTTCACGAGGGCCTTCAGGTCGTACTTGTGTTTCCAGCCGAGCATGCGCTTGGCCTTGCTCGGGTCGCCTTCCAGGTGGTCCACCTCCGCCGGTCTGTAGTAGCGCTTGTCAATGGCCACCACCACCTTGCCGGTCTTCCTGTCCACACCTTTCTCCTTTTCACCTTTCCCTTTCCACTCCAACTGGATGCCGACCTCCTTGAAGGCCAGTTCCACGAAATGGCGCACGGTGTAGGTCTTGCCGGTGGCGAGCACGAAATCGTCCGGTCGCTTGGCCTGAAGCATCAGCCACATGCCTTCGACATAATCCTTGGCATGCCCCCAATCGCGTTTGGCATCGAGGTTACCGAGGTACAGTGCCTGCTGCAACCCCAGTTTGATCTTTGCTGCGGCGCGCGTGATCTTCCGCGTCACGAAGGTCTCACCGCGCAGCGGGCTCTCATGGTTGAACAGGATGCCGTTGCACGCGAAGATGCCGTAGCTCTCGCGGTAGTTCTTCGTGATCCAGAATCCGTACAACTTGGCCACGCCGTAGGGACTTTTTGGGTAGAACGGGGTCTCCTCGTTCTGGGCATGCGGCAGCACACCTCCGTACAGTTCGCTGGTACTTGCCTGGTAGAACTTCGTCTTCTTTTCCAGGCCCAGGATCCGGATCGCTTCCAGGAAGCGCAGGGTGCCGATCCCGTCCGCGTTGGCGGTGTATTCGGGCATCTCGAAGCTCACGGCCACATGGCTCATCGCTGCGAGGTTGTAGATCTCGTCCGGCTGGATCTCCTTCACCAACCGCAGGCAGTTGACGCTGTCCGTCAGATCGCCATAGTGCAGGTGGAAGGGCCGACCCTGCTCGTGCATGTCGTGGTACAGGTGATCGATGCGATCCGTGTTGAACAGGGAGCTTCGACGCTTCACACCGTGCACCTCGTAGCCCTTGTTCAGCAACAGCTCACTGAGGTAGGCACCGTCCTGACCGGTGACCCCGGTTATCAGGGCGACCTTTCGTTTCGTGTTCTTCCCTGGTTTCGCTGGTGCCGCCGTCGGCTTTTTGGCCGCCAGAGGTTTCCTGGTCGCAGGCTTGCGCATGGCGTTCGTTCGTTTCGTTGTCATCGGTGGTTATTGGACAATGAACCAGTTGTTCACCAGTTCGCTCTTGTTGTAGCGTATGGGCGCGTTCGTGGTCAGGTCGATGACGACCTTGCCGGCCTCGGTGCAGATCGCGTCGCCAGCCGCGGAATCCCACTCCATGGTGGGGGCATAGCGAGGATATGCATCCGCAGTGCCTTCAGCCACGAGCCCGAATTTCAATGCACTGCCCTTGGTCGCCAGGGCCACATCGCCGTGCTCCTTCTGCATCCGCTCGATGTATGCGTTCGTTTCAACACTGCGGTGCGACCGGCTGGACACGATCGTGAACGCATCGCGGTCCTGCGGAATGGGAAGTCTTTCGGCCATTGCGGCACGTTGGTACGCAGGAACCGCCTGCGAAGTTGCCGCAGCGGTCTGTCTGTACGCTCCCGCGCCCTTCCAAGCGAAGTACAGCACATCGAGCACCGGTGCATAGAGCACACCGGCCACGGGCCGCGAGGTGCCCAACGGACCTTCGGGCAGCCCATCAGGTTCCATCAATGCGATGTTCACGGTGAACTCGCCATTGCGCTTCACGAACTCCTTCGTGCCGTCCAGTGGATCGACCAACCAATACCGCGACCACGCCTGCCTTTCTTCCACGGGCATGGTCCTGCCCTCCTCACTGAGCACGGGAAGGCCAGTGGCCGCAAGGTGTTCCGTGATGACACGATGCGCGCGCATATCCGCTTCGGTGAGGGGTGAGCGGTCCTCCTTCTCCTGCACGGAAAAGGCCGATCCGTAAACGGCCAGGATCTCCCTGCCGGCCGCGAACGCAGCCCCGACCGCATGCTCCACAAGTTCCTCCAAGCCCTTCATGCGCGGTCAAAGGTAGCGCAGTACCTCAGGGCAGCTTGAGGACAAGAGCAAGCGTGTCCATGCTGCGCTGTGGATAGCGTTATCGTACGATCGCCCGGATCATCACCGCTGGACCATCCACGTGCGGCCATAGCCTGACCTGGTACATGCCGGTCGGCCAGTCCTGCACATCGATCGTGCATCGGTCCGTGTTCCCGAGCAACAGGGTGGCCATGCGCCTTCCATCGGCGGCCAGTACTTCACCACTGCGGAAACGTTGGCCGTCCTCCAGGTACACAGTAAGCTGCGTGCTGGCAGGGATCGGGCCGATGTGCGCTCCGTGATCCCTGCGCACGGGTGTGTGGGTGACCAGTGCAGGAGGTATCGCGGAGTAAGTGAATGAGGCTGGTGCGCCGAGGCTGTCCAGGGTCATTTCGGCCACCGGCAGTTTGGTCTCCTTCGCCAGCCACGAGTAGGTCGTATTCGTGTCGCGCACAGCCTGCAGGAAGGTCCATGGGGTGAAGGAGAAGAGCCGGATCCAGATCGAGTCCGTGCTGTATTCGGTGCTTCTTACCCGCAGCGCATCGTAGGTGCCGATCGGTGTTGTTATCTCCCCATAGGCGTCCGTTGTATCGTGCACCTCACCCCGGTGATGCAGGCGTACCATGTTCACGCCGAAGGCCGCTCCGTTCGCATCCACGGCCAGGGCATACGTATCGGTGAAGTGGTCGCCGTACACCCTCGGGAACTGGTGACCTGTAAGCGTTGGTGCGAACGGCACGGTGAGGAGCTGGCCATCATCCAGGAAATCGCCTGCGGCACCCGTCGCGATCACGGTGCCCGGCCCGGCATTGAAGAAGAGGAAGGAAGTACCATCGGTGGTCATCGCCAGGTCGCTTGAGGCGAAGGCGGCCGCGTAGGGAGTACTGGCCGGGGTGCTCACCGTGGTGATGATCGTCTCCATCGGGTCGGCATCACTGAAATCCCACGTCTGGCCGGTTCCACCACCCCCCGGGCCGAAGGTGATCAGGGTATCGCGGTAGCGCTCGATCACATCGCCTGCCACGGGAAAGTCCTCGAATTCGAAGGTGATCTGGGCGCTCGTGTTGAGTGCGGTCGCGACCAAGGCGAACGGTGCGGCCAGGGAAAGGATGTTCCGCATGGGAGGATGTATGGTGGCCAGGACACACCACGGGCCGACCGAGAGGATCGGTCGGCCCGCAGCATGTCGGTCCGTTCTCTTGTTCAGGCCTTGCCCATGATCTTGAACATGCCCGTGCCGCACTCGGGGCAGGTGCCCTTCATCGCTTTGCGGCCATTGGCCATGATATTCTCCTTGGGATCCTTCATGTTGCGTTTCGCCTTGCATTTCACGCAATAGCCTTCGACTGCAGCTGCCATGTTCTATCGTGTTAGGTTGATCAACGTGATGACAAGGTAATGGCCCGGGGACCTTGTCCGGGCATACGTGTTATCAACATGCGCCGGAGGAAAGACACCTCAACGCAGGGTGCTCAGGCGTTCGGCATCCAGCCGTACGAGGATGCCGAGCAGGATGGTGAACGCGATCATGCTGCTGCCGCCGTAGCTGAAGAAGGGCAGTGGGATACCGATCACCGGTGCGAGGCCGATCGTCATGCCCACGTTGATCATCAGGTGAAGGAAGAAGATACTGGCCACGCAATAGGCGTAGATGCGCGTGAATCGCGATCGCTGGCGGTCGCTGATCTGGATGATCCGTAGGATGAGCAATGTGAAGATGAGGATCACGAAAGTGGTCCCCACGAAGCCCCATTCCTCGCCCACCGTGCAGAAGATGAAATCCGTGCTCTGCATGGGAACATATTTGAACTTCGTCAGTGTGCCGTCCAGGTAACCTTTGCCCAGCAGGCCGCCGGAGCCGATGGCGGTCTGGCTTTGCTTCACGTTGTAGCCCAGGTTCTGGGGGTCCTCCATCTGCCCGAGTGTCACCAGGATCCTGTCGCGCTGGTGTTTGGCGAGCACTTTCTCGAAGGCATAATCCACGCTTCCGATGAAGACGATGGAGCTTACGAACCCGATGATGATGTACGCGTAAAGACGCTTGCGCAGCCGCTTCATGATGAGGTTGCGCACGAACCACCACGCGACCAGGGCGAAGACCGCGATCATGGCCATCAGCAGGTACTGGCCGGTGAGCTGCTTGTCGGTGAACGGCAGGTCGAAGGCCGATTCCTTCATGATCAAGGAGAGTACCGAGAGCACTGCGGCAAGGATGCCGAGCAGCAGCACGTTGCCTGAAAGCCCCTCGCGGTACAGCACCAGGATGAAGGCCCCCGAGACCAGTGCGGTGCCGGTATCCGGTTGCAGCATGATGAGCAGGACGGGGGCCAGGATGAGCGCGGTGCTGATCACCCGTGACCGGACGTCGACCAGCGCCTTGAGGCCGCTGAGGTAGCGCGAGAGCGCAAGCGCGGTGGCGAATTTGGCGAACTCGGCGGGCTGGATGCCGAAGCTACCCACGCCGAACCATGCTTTGGCACCGTTCACCTCCTTGCCGAAGATCAGGACGGAAGCCAGCAGGATGAGCACCACCGCGTAGGTGCCGTAGGCCATGTTGATGATGAGGTCTCCGCGGATCATGAGGATCACCGCACCGAGCGCAAGGCTGATGGCCATCCATACGGCCTGCTTGCCATATTCCTTGCCTTGGTCGAAGATGCTGGGGTGCGCCGCATCGTAGGCTGCGGAATAGATGTTGGCCCAGCCCATGAACATCAGCAGCAGGTACATCACCAGGATCGCCCGGTCGAAGTTGGCCGCTACGTTCTCCCGTCCGCTCATCTGCGCTGGCGAGGTTTCTTGGGCTTCTTCACGAAGGTGGCCTCCTTGGCGATGAGGTCGGCCTCTTCCATGCGCTTCACCAGTTCGGGTCGTGAGATGGAGTCGGTCAGGTATTGCTCCATGAGCAGGCTGGCGATCGGTGCGGCCCACGTGCCTCCGAAGCCGGAGTTCTCCACGTACACGGCGATCGCGATCCTGGGGTCCTCCATGGGTGCGAACGCCACGAATACGGCGTGGTCCTGGCCGTGCGGGTTCTCCGCGGTGCCTGTCTTGCCGCATACCGTGATCCCCGGAATGCGCGCCTGCCTTGCTGTGCCGCCGGGCTCGTTCACCACGCGTCGCATGCCTTCGTGTATGTGATCGAACCACTTCGCATCGACCTCGACATGGTGTTTTTCCAAGTATCTGTCCTGCACACTGTCCGGGTGGTTCACGGCGCGTACCACATGCGGATCACGGTACCAGCCCTTGTTGGCGAAGATGGCTGCTAGGTTGGCCATCTGCAGGGGTGCCACCAGCACTTCACCCTGGCCGATGCTGACGCTGTAAATAGTGCTGAATGCCCACCGTCCCTTGCCGTACTTGCGGTCGTAATAATCCGGACCGGGTATGTTGCCACCCTTCACCGATGGCAGGTCGATGGCGGGCCGTGAACCGAGCCCGAAGGAGCGCATCCGCCGTTCCCATTCGCCCAGGCCCATGGCCGCGTCCTTGAAGCGGTCCGGCACCTTGTCCTGCTCGACGATGCGCTTGAAGACCTGGTAGAAGTACGGGTTGCACGACATCTGGATGGCCTGCTCGATGTTGCCGGCGCTCGGGTGGTTGTGGCAGCCCACCAACGATTTGTTGCACGGGAAGCCGGTGTTGGGCGTGATCACGCCTTCGTCCAGGGCGATGAGCGATTGCACGATCTTGAAGATCGACCCCGGCGGGTACTGGGCCTGGAGGGCGCGATCGAACAAGGGCTTGATCGGATCGCGTTGCAGCACACCATAGTTCGTGTTCCGCACACGGCCCACGAGCAGTTCGGGATCATAGGTGGGACTTGAGACGAGGCAGAGGACCTCGCCCGTCCTCGGGTCCAGGGCCACGATGCTGCCCTTCTTGTTCACCATCAATCGTTCGCCCAGCAACTGCATGTCCAGGTCGATCCCGGTGAAGAGGTCGGCACCTTCCACGGCAAGGGTGTCGTACTGGCCGTCCTTGAAGGAGCCCATCATGTTGTTGTGCACGTCCATGAGCACATAGCTCACTCCCCGGCGGCCACGCATCTGTGGTTCGTAGAACGATTCGAGCCCACCAACGCCGATCACATCGCCGCTCCGGTAGTACGGATCCTCTTCCACCTTGCGGGCGTTCACCTCGCTGAGGTAGCCCAGGAGATGCGCTGCGGAGTGCGGGGGGTAGGTGCGTAGCGTGCGGCTCTGACCGAAGAAGCCCGGATACTTGTGCAGGTGCACACTGATGGCAGCGAACTGATCCGCCGGGATCTGCTTCTCCACCACACTTGGTTTGTAGGGGGAATAGGCCGTGGCGTCGGAAAGACGTTCGCGCAGCTCCTCCACCGGTACGGAGATCAACCGGCCCAACGCGGCGGTGTCGAAGGCGTCGACCTCGCGGGGCACCACCATCAGGTCGTACACCGGTGTGTTGGCCACGAGCAGGCGTTCGTTGCGGTCGTAGATGAGCCCTCTTGAAGGGTACACGGTCATCTTCCGTTCGGCCATGTTCGCGGCATCGGCCTTCCATTTGCCGTCGATCACCTGGATCCAGAGCAGGCGCAGGATGAAGACCGTACTGATGAACAGCACTCCGGCGATCAGGACGTACTTGCGCGACTCGGTGTTCATGTACGGCCTCGGTCTGGTGCGCGGGACAGGAACTGTGCGAGGATCACGAGCACGATGGTGAATGCCGCACTGAGGATGCCACGCAACAGGGTCCCGAGGAAACGATCGAAACTGTAGAGCTCAACGAAGAAGAGCCACAGATGGTGTGCAAGGATGAGCAGGCCCGCATACGTGATGAACCAGGTGAAGCCCATGCTGGGGATCGAGGCGCGCATGGTGTGCTCATACCCCTCGCGCGGCGTGATGATGCGCAGCAGGTGGATGCGCAGGTACATCATCACCACGCAGGCGCTCATGTGCATGCCCGGTGTGCTGCTGAACAGGTCCATTGTGAAGCCCGTGATCGCGCCGATGATGAGGCCGGCCCAGCCTGGCAGTTCAAGGGGAAGCATGAGGAGGAAAAGGACATAGAGGTAGGGGACCACATAGCCATTGGCCACATCGAGCTGGTCGAGCAGCAGTACCTGCAGGAGCATGAGCACCAGAAAGCGGAGCAGGTTGGATATGACCGTTCCGATCATGGCCGTTCGTTCATCGCTGCCAGCGTATCGCGCTCCATGCGTTGCAGGTCCTCCACCACATAGACGTATCCGCTTCGGGTCATGTCCTCGGTAAGCCGTATGGTGATGTGGTGGTAGTTGCTGCCGGGTGGATCGACCACTTCGAGCACCACGCCCACGGGAATGCCTGCGGGGAAGATGCCATCACCACCGCGGGTCTCCACCGTGTCCCCGATCACGACGCGGGCATGCTTTGCGATGTCGATGACCGAGGAGGTGGTGGGGTCGTTCGTGTCCCAGTAGAGCAGGCCGAAATGACCGGTACGCCGAAGTTGCACGCTGTATTTGATGTCCGGACTGAGCACACTGATCACCGAGGCGAAGTGCGCGCTCACATCGCGGATCACGCCCACGATACCGTCCGGTCCGATCACGCCCATGTCATCATGAAGCCCGTTCGCCTCGCCTTTGTCCAGGGTCAGTGAATTGCTTGGTTTGTGCCACGTACTGTTCACCACCTTGGCCGGGATGTAGGAGTAAAGCTGGCGGTGTATCGTGTCGTTGATCCGCACGAAAAGGTCCTCCATGGGGGCGTATGAGGAGCCGTGCCTGTTCCGCCAGTCCACGTTCTCCTCGGCCAGCCTGCGGTTCACCTCCTTCAGGTTGGTGTAGTCGGTCACCTCCTTCCGCCACGTATAGATCGTGCCCACCAGTGCATTTGAGGAATTGATCGCCGCCCCGCGGTGGTGCATGTTCCCATTGAAAAGCAATGCGAACGCCCCGATCATGAGGGCCACGAACAGCAGCGTGTCGCGGATGCGGAACAGAAATCGGAAAAGGTCCCTCATGGCTTGTTCTCGCGGGGCAGGATCGCGTGATCAGGGGCGCTTGGACGCACCCTATTCGCGCATCAGGAACTGGAAGCGATCGATGTTCTTCAGCGCGATCCCGGTGCCGCGTGCAACGGCCCTAAGGGGGTCCTCGCTCACGTGTACGGGCAGCTTGGTCTTCACACTGATCCGCTTGTCCAGACCGCGCAGCAGCGCCCCACCGCCGGCGAGGTAGATCCCTGTCTTGTAGATGTCGGCACTGAGCTCGGGCGGGGTGGCCTCAAGCGCGCTGAGAATGGCCTCTTCGATCTTGCTGATGCTCTTGTCCAGTGCCTGCGCGATCTCCGCATAGGTCACAGTGATCTCCTTCGGGATGCCCGTCATCAGGTCGCGACCGCGCACGGCATAATCGGGCGGTGGGTTGTCCAGTTCGGTCATCGCGGCGCCCACTTCGATCTTGATCTGCTCCGCGGTGCGTTCACCCACCAGGATGTTGTGCTGGCGGCGCATGTATTCCTCGATGTCCTGCGTGAATTCATCACCCGCGACACGGATGTTCTTGTCGCACACGATGCCACCAAGGGCGATCACGGCGATCTCGCTGGTCCCACCGCCGATGTCGATGATCATGTTGCCCATCGGTTCCTCCACATCGATCCCGATCCCGATCGCGGCCGCCATCGGCTCATGGATGAGGTATACCTCCTTCGCCCCGGCGTGTTCGCTGCTGTCCTTCACGGCACGCTTCTCCACCTCCGTGATGCCGCTGGGGATGCAGATCACCATGCGCAGGTTCGGCGTGAAGAGCTGCCGCCCCGGGGTGATCATGCGGATCATGCCCTTGATCATGTCCTCGGCCGCCTTGAAATCGGCGATCACACCGTCGCGCAGTGGCCGTATGGTCTTGATGTTCTCGTGGGTCTTGCCATGCATCTGCTGTGCCTGGCGGCCCACGGCGATCACCTTTCCGGTGGTGCGGTCGATGGCCACGATGCTCGGTTCATCGACCACGACCTTGTCGTTGTGGATGATCAGCGTATTGGCCGTGCCGAGGTCGATCGCGATCTCTTGGGTGAAGAAGTTGAACCAGCCCATGGTCCTGAATCAGTGTTTGAAGTGACGGTTGCCGGTGATGGCCATCGCCATTCCGTGGGAGTTGCAGAAGTCGATGCTGTCGTTGTCCCGGATGCTGCCTCCTGGGTGCACGACCGCGCTGATGCCGGCCTTGTGCGCGATCTGCACGCAATCCGCGAACGGGAAGAAGGCATCGCTGGCCATGACCGCACCGTTGAGGTCGAACCCGAAACGGCCGGCCTTCGCGATGGCCTGTTCCAGTGCGTCCACACGGCTGGTCTGGCCCGTGCCGCTGGCCAGCAGGGTACCGTTCCGTGCCAGCACGATGGCGTTGCTCTTGGTGTGCTTCGCAAGGATGTTCGCGAACACCAGGTCGGCCTGCTCGGACGGGGTGGGTGCCTTGGCCGTGGCCGTTCGCAGTTGGGAGGGCGTGGTGATCACCTGGTCCGCATCCTCGGTCAGCAGGCCGTTCAACGCGGTACGCACCTTGGTGGCAGGGCGCTTCACCGGCCGGCGTTCCAGGATGATGCGGTTCTTCTTTTTCCCGAGCACTTCCAGGGCCTCGGGCGCGTATCCGGGCGCTGCGATGATCTCGAAGAAGATGCCATCGATCGCTTCGGCGGTGGCCTTGTCGATGGTGGCCGTGGTGATCAGCACCCCGCCGAATGCGCTCACCGGATCACCGGCCAGGGCCGCTTCCCAGGCATCCTTGAGCCGCACGCGCAGTGCTGCACCGCACGCGTTGTTGTGCTTCAGGATCGCGAAGGGGATCCCTGGCAGGGTGGAGAGGTCGTCGATCAGTTCCACGGCGGCATCCAGATCGAGCAGGTTGTTGTAGCTCAGTTCCTTGCCATGCAGTTGATGGAACATGGCGTCCAGGTCACCGGTGAAGGAACCCTTCTGATGTGGGTTCTCTCCATACCGCAGGGTGCGCGTGGGCGTTCCACCGAACCAGTCGCGGATCGCGCCATCGTAATGCGCGCTTACAGCGAAGGCGGCCGCAGCGAATGCCTTGCGCTGGGCGAGGGTGGTATCCCCTTTCTGGTCCCGCAGCACGTGGAGCAATTCGCCATAGTGGGCCTGGGCCGGCACGATCGTCACATCGCGGTGGTTCTTGGCGGCCGCACGGATCAGGCTGATCCCCCCGATATCGATCTTCTCGATCACGTCCTCCTCGGCACCGCCGGCCGCCACGGTCGCTTCGAAAGGATAGAGGTCCACGATCACAAGGTCGATGGGGGGGATGTCATATTCCTCCAACTGGGCCACATCGCCGGCATGGTCGCGCCGCCCCAGGATCCCCCCGAAGACCTTGGGGTGCAGGGTCTTCACGCGTCCCCCGAGGATGCTGGGATAGGTCGTCAGGTCCTCCACAGGGGTCACCTGTACGCCGAGGCCTTCGATGAATTCCTGGGTGCCACCCGTTGAGAAGAGTCGGACGCCAAGCCGGTCGAGTTCACGCACGATGGGCTCGAGCCCATCCTTGTGGAACACGGAGATCAGAGCGCTCTGGATGCGTTTTTGCCCGTTCAATGAGGTCCCTAGCCGGTTCGGCCGCGCTATTCCGGCGCAAGTTTACACCTTGGAAGGCCGGATCCAAGGACAACCTGAGCGGGTTATGCGAAGGTTACCAACACCCGGGGCCTCGTTCGGTGCTGCTCAGAACTTGAATCCGATGCCCAGGTGCACGTTCACCACGTGGGTGCCGGAGGTCAGGGTGCCATACGTCACGTTCCCGGCAGGATCTATCTCGATGCTTCCCGGGTCCACATAGGTGACCTTGCCACCTTCGAGGCGCTCCACGCGGCCTTCGATGTAGAAGACCTTCGATGGTGCCACCTGTATGCCTGCGGCAAGGCCGTGGCTGAACACGAAGTCGTTGGTGTTGCGCTGTTCCATCAACGGGTCGTCCACGCCATCCACGGTAAGGCTGGTGTGGGTGGTGAATTGCCTTACGCCGGCCATTCCCTCGATGTAGGGGCTCACCTTTCCTGTGAAGGGCTTCAGCCGCAACAGACCGTGATATCCGTAGATGTTGCTGTTCACGGCGAGCCTTCCCTCGGTGCTCTCGATGTACTCCTCGTTCACGTGCACGTCATCCTTTTCACCACCCATCCGGGCCCAGGCGAAGTCGAACCCGTAGTCGAACGGAAGTATACCCATCGGCACGGTGAAGTTGCCGCTGAGGCCGAGCATTTCCTTTCCCCAGGAATCGCCGAATTCGCCGAACGGCACGCCGATCTCCATGCCGCCACCGATCGTCACGGGCCTGCGCAAGGGCTGTGCGCTGAGGTGTGCGAATAGAAGGAGGGGCAGGGCCAGGGTGATGGGGAGTCTCATGACGCGAAGCTTGTGCCCGCTCTTTCCAAAGCCTGTGCCGATCGTGCCGGAACTACATTTGCCGCGGCTTCCGGGCCATCCAGCGATGCTATCGGTACCCCAGTGGATCGACCTTGGCCTATGGGGCCTCTTCCTGGCGTCGTTCCTTGCCGCCACGGTGCTTCCCTTCAGTTCGGAGGCGATCCTCGCGGCCATGGTGCTGGGTCCGTGGAGTTCATGGGCGCTATGGGCGGTGGCTTCCCTGGGCAATTGGGCCGGCGGGATGAGCAGTTACGGCATCGGCAGGATCGGCGAGCTGGATCGGGTGGCGCGTTGGTTGCGCACCGACCCCGCAAAGGCCGAGCATTGGCGCGTGCGTCTGGCAAGGCACGGGAGCTGGGCCGCACTGCTTTGCTGGGTGCCCGTGGTGGGTGATCCGATCGCCATCGCGTTGGGCCTGGGTCGTGCTCCATTGCTTCCGGTGTCGTTGCTCATGTTCCTTGGCAAGGCCGCCCGTTATGCGGTGATCATCGCATTGCTTCGATAGGGCGCAACAGAGGAAGGGCCCCGTTGCCGGGGCCCTTCCGTACCGAGCGGTTTGTTTGCGACGTACCGTGCTCAGTAAGCCGTGTTCTGGGGGTCCCAGTTCGCCCAACCGGCGGTCCAGTTGGTGGTCCCAAAGGCGCCGCGGAAGGAAACGTTCTCGAAGAAGCTGTCCGCGTACGGGCCGCTGAAATCGGCACCGCTCAACAGCGGGGATCCACTGTTGGGGAGGAAGTTCGGGCTCGTCAGGTTGAACGCGTTGGCCACCTGCAGCTCACTGTTGTTGGTGTAGATCATGTTGTTCCAGCCGCTGGTGTTGAACCAGGTCGTGATGCCGGCCTGGTCCCAGGTCTGGCCGGAAGGCACATCCAGGGCGGTGCCCATGCCGGAGAGCACGTTGTTGCGGAACATCAGGTCGCCGTTGGTGGCGTTGGCCTGCGTGCTGTTGCCATCGATGTACAGGCCGGTCGGGTATCCGGCGAACACGCTGTTCACCACACGGGTCTGGGTATTGCGGCGCAGGTGCAGGGCACGCTTGTACTGGTCGTTGAAGGTGGTGGAAGCATCCGCTTTCGGACCGAAGATGCTCACGTTGCTCCACGTGCCCTGGCTGTAGGGTGCCGCGCTGTTTCCGGCCGCGTCGTTGTCGCACTCGAAGCCATTGCTCGAGCTCTGGTCGGCGATGTTCGGGTCGCGCAGGCTCATGGCGAACTGCACTTTGCCCTGCCATCCGAAGTCCTGGTCGAAGTCATCGTCCCATCCGCGGAAAGCGATGAGGTTCTTGGCATTCACGGTCCCGCCGAACCACTCGTAGCTGTCGTCGCCGGAGTAGCTCACCTGGATGTTCTCCAGCACGGTGCCGCTACCCACTGCGCCCAAGGTGAGACCGTTGATCTCCTGGTTGGGTTGGAAGGCGATACCGCAGAATTCGATGCGCACGTATTTCAGTGTACCGCTGTTATCGTTGGCATCGGTACCGCCATATTGTGCGTCAGGACCACCTTCGATCGTTGGGTCGGCCGGTTGGTTGTGTGGTGCACGACCGCAGAGGATGATCCCGCCCCAATCACCGTAGTCGCGGCTGCCAGCGGGCTGATTGCTGGTGAATACGATCGGCTGGCTCGATGTTCCCTCGGCCATGAGTTTTCCTCCACGGCGAACGATCAGCGTGCCTTTGGTGGGCTTGTCACCTTTGATGACGGTGCCTTCCTGAATATCCAGCGTAGCGCCGTCATCAACATAGATGAAGCCTTTCAGCAGGTACACGTGGTCATTCGTCCAGTTGGTGTTGCTGGTGATGTTGGTGGTCACCTCGATCACGTTGGAGGCGGGTGGCGGAGTGGCGTACTCGCAGCAGCAGTCCTTGTCAGCGTCCGGATCGTAGTTGGTCGCGGTGGGGTCCGTGCAGCCTTCCTTCTTTTTACAAGCGGGCAGAGCGACAGCAACGGCGCTCAGCAAAAGCAGGCTCATTGCGTGTTTCTTCAGGGTCATCTTCAAAGGGTTGTTTGGTACGCCACAAAGGCACCCTTCTCATGTTGCGTGGTGTTGAAGGTGGTCTTATCGGATCATCAACTCACCTTAAGATTCTGTTACCAACGGCCGTGAACGAAGAAGGCCCGACGAGTGCCGGGCCTTCTTCCGTCCGTACCTGAAGGTCAGAAGCGGAAGCCGAATCCAGCGCTGAAATAGGTCCCCCGGCGGAAGCTCAGCACGTCCTCGTCCGCACTGTCCACATCGCCGTTGCCGTTGGAGTCCTGGATCAGGCGCGTGCGTTGGTTGAGGATGTCCTGTGCACTGAGTTTGATGTCGAATCGCTTGCCGATGCCCTTGGTCAAGGTGATGTCGATCACGTTGCGAGGCATCTCGTAGATGTCCGGTGTACCGTAGGTGCCGACGGCGAAGAGGCGTGGTCCGATCACGTTGTACAGGATGTTGTACTGCAGCTTCTTTTCAGGCTGTGCGTAGTATAGACCCGCGTTCACGATGTACGGGGACTGGCCCATGAGCGGACGCTGCTGTGCCTGTCCCGCGGCCTGGTCGCCCAGGCGCACTTCGGTCACCACGTAGGCTGCGTTGAACATCACGCCCACACGGCTCATGTATCCGGCGGTGAACACGCTGTTCAATGAACGGCGCAATTCCACTTCGGCACCGACGCTCTGAGCGCTCTCGGCATTCCCGAAAGTGAAGTTGCGTGTGCCTCCGGAACCTGCTCCGGGCAGGAAGAACATCTCGATGGGGTTGGTGAACTGCTTGTAGAACACCCCGAAACTGAAGACCTCGGAAGGGCTTGGGTAGAATTCGTACCGCGCATCCACGTTCTGAATTGTGGCGGTGCGCACGCTTTCATTACCGCGCAGCACGTTGTTGAAACTGAAGTCGTAGAAGGCGAACGGAGCCAATTCCCGGAATTCCGGGCGATTCACGGTGCTGGACCACGCCACGCGCACCTGTGCCCGTTCGCTCAGGGAACGGGAGACGTTGATCGAAGGCAGGATGCTGAGCACCGGATTGTTCACCGCGATGCGGCGACCGCCGAAAGTGGCACTGCTCAATTCCTGGGTGTTGTGCTCGGCGCGCACACCGGCACTGATCACCGTGGTCGTGGCGAGGTCGATCGTGCCCCCGGCATAGCCCACGAGCAGGGTGTTCGCGGCGGTGTAACGATCGCTCGGGTTGGTGCCTTCCTCCAGTTTGAACCCATCGGTGAGGTTGATGTTGTCCGCGGCGAAGATCTCGTCCAACGGAAGGAAGATCTGCGTTTGGTCGAACTGGCCGCTGCTCGCCGCACGGAACGACATCCAACGTGCGCTGAACGTGCGGTCCTTGCGTTCCACGAAGCTGCCCACCCGCAGTTTCACGGTGTTCTTCTCACCGGTGAACTTGTGTTCGTAATCCACCTTTCCGGTAAGCACGTTCTCGTTCATGTCACTGAAGAAGCGGCCGGCATCCAGGGTGGTGGCGCCGGGTGGCACGATCACCTGGTACGGGGTGTTGGCATCCGTGGTGTTGATGTCACGCACGGTGCGCAGGCGGCGGAAATCGGGCTCCTTGCTGATGCCAAGCCCATACCCTGCGGTCCAGCTCAACTTGTTCACATTACTGGTGAGCTCGTGCTCGCCATGCAACTGGCCGCTGTAGATCGTACGTTGCTGGTACCGGAAGGCGAAGTTCCTCACTTCGAATTGCTCTTCGAAGTTCTTGCCGGTGCGCAGCGTGGTCTGGTCGGTGCCCTGTTGTGTGAAGAGGTTGCGGAATTCGATCTTGGTGCGTGTGCCCATCAGGAGACTGAAGTTGCTCAGCGCACTGAGACGCACCTGGTGGATGTTCTCATTGTCCTGATAATCGTAGATCGCTTCACTGCGCTGGGCGATCGGGTCGAATACGTTGTAGTTCTGGTTGCGGGCGGTGTAGCTCTGCCGGGTGTTGCTGTAGGAGATGCTCGTCACGTTGCCGCCGCTCATCCGCTTGTCAGGCCCACCGATGCGGCGCGTGAGCATGAGGCCGAAGCGCTGATCGGGCATGGCCGTGCTTTCCTCCGCCACCCAGTTGTTGGCCAGAGAACGGCCTGCTGCGGTGAGGCGCTCCGGTGTGGTGTTGTACAGGTTGCCCGGGAAGCTCGCTGGGAGCTGGCGCAGCCCGTTGTCGAAGCCAAGGGCATCGGTACTGCTTTGCCGGCTGCTGAAGAATGGCTGGAAGGTGGTGCCGTTCCGGAAGGAGGTCGCGTAGTCCACCTTCACCTGGTTCTCGCTGGGCACGTTCACGGTGTACAGTTTGATCACGCCACCGGCGAATTCACCCGGAAGCTCCGCGGCCCCGGTCTTGTGGATCATCACCCGGTCAAGGGCCCCGCTCGGCAATATGTCGAAGCTGAAGGCGCGGCGGTCCGGTTCCATGCTGGGGGCGAGCACATCGTTCAGCATTACGGTGTTGTAGCGATCGGCGAGGCCGCGGATCATGATGAACCGATCGCCCACCATGGTCACACCGGGGATGCGTTTCACCACGTCACCGGCGGTGCGGTCCTGGCTCTTGGCGATCTGTTCGCGACCCATGCCGTTCACCACCTGCTCGCTCATCTTCGTTTCCATCATCACCGCGGATTCCGTCTCGGAGCGTCGCTCCTTCACGACCTCAACCGCTTCCATCTGGATGCCGTCGGCGGCCATTTCCATGTTCACGGTCACGGTGGCCCCGGGTTGGAGGTCCACCTGGCGCTCCACGGTCCGGAAGCCCACGAAGCTCACCGCCACGGTATGGTTCCCAGGTTCGGCCTTGAAGAAGTACTTGCCGTCAAGGTCGGTGCTGGCCCCTGTGGTGGTGCCTTTGATCACCACGCTCACAAAAGGTAGCGGTTCCACCTTGCCACCTTCATTGGCCGTGATGATGCCTGTGATGGTGCCCTGTTGCGCGGCCAGGCCGGTCAGGGTAATGGCAAAGAGGAAAGAGCAGAGTTGTCGGTACATCGCAAAGCGGGAAGCCTGAGTGACTTGACGCGCTGCAAAAGTCCCTTCGGCCTGTTGCTCCACCCTTGATCCCGGGTTAAGGATCCGTTACCTCGTTGCGCCGGTTCCTTATCCCAGTGTTAACTCTTCCTTCCATGAACCACCATTTCGGGGTGGCATGTTCCCCACGTGCTTCCTTCCACATGTCCACGAGCAGATCCTGCAACAGGTGCGTGGTCTCTTCGACGTCATCCACCACGTGCACGAATCCCAGTTCCTCGCGACCGATGGTGCCTTCCTCATACATGCGCTCCAATTGGTCCAGCGTCCTGCTCCAGTATTCCCTGCCATACAGGATCACGGGGAAGTTCTTCACCTTGCCGGTCTGTATCAAGGTCACCACCTCGAAGAGCTCATCGATCGTTCCGGCCCCACCGGGCATCACCACGAAACAGATGCTGTATTTGAGCAGCAGCACCTTGCGTACGAAGAAGTGGTCGAAGGTGAGGTTGACGTCCAGGTATGGATTCGCGTACTGTTCGTGTGGCAGCACGATGTTGCAACCCACGCTGGTGGCGCCCACGTCATGTGCCCCGCGGTTGGCGGCTTCCATGATGCCTGGCCCCCCGCCGGTCATCACTGTGAAGCCGACACGGCCCACACGGCGCGCAAGGTCACGCGCGGCTTCATAGTACGGATGGTCCTCCTTGAAGCGTGCACTGCCGAAGAAGGTGACGCACGGACCCACGAAGTGCAGTTTGCGGAAGCCATAGATGAACTGCTGCATGATGTGCAGCAACGTCTTGAACTCCTTCCACCGAGAGCGCGGCCCGCTGAGGAAGCTCAGGTCGATCCGCGTGCGGTCACTGTTCGTCCTCGCCATGGCGGCGAAGGTAGGTGCCGGGCATTCGATCGTTCGTGATCGAACCGACACCTTACATCGGTGTACGGTACTCCTGAATCCGAACATCATGAGGACCATTTACCCTTATCTCATCATCCTGCTCACCTCGATCAACGGACATGCAGCCGACCTACTGGACCGGCTCCGTGCCTTCAATCCGTATTGGGAGAGTCACGCGGAGCGCTTGCGCGGAAGGTCCGCGGAGCACATCACGAATGAAGTGGAGTACGTCAGCGCGCACCTTGCGGAAGTGCTCGTGGTGCTGACGGACGCCCGTACTGAGCATCTGACCGCCGCGCGAATGGCATCCCGCAAGGCACTGATCACCGAACTCCGTGCCTATGCCGCACTCGGTCGCTTCCCGATCAACCATCATCGGCACGAGCGCATTCCTGTGTTCATCGATGAGCACGATACGCATTGTGCCGTCGGCCATCTGATGCGGCACACCGGGAACGAGGCATTGGCAAGACGCATTTCAGCGATGAACAACTACGCCTGGGTGCGTGAGATCACGGATCCCGAGCTGCCCGCCTGGCAGCAGGCTTCGGGCTTCAGCTTGGAAGAGCTCAAGTTGATCCAGGGCGCCTACGACTACTACATGCCCGACGCCTTCCTGCTGCCCAACAAGTACGAAGTGCCACAGAAACCCGAGCGTGTTGTTCGCTATTTCGAAGGAGCGGAAAAGGACAAGGTCTGGTGCTACGGCGAGGGGTCCAACAAGGAACTGCACGGCCAATGGATCCAGAACTATTCAAGCACCCTGCCATGGATCGTGGGCTACTTCGAACACGGCAAACGATCGGGTCGTTGGAAGGAGTACTACAAAGGCACCGACAAACTCTGCCGCACCGAACACTGGCGCGACGACAAGCTCAACGGCATCCGCACACGTTACGACCGGGATGGACGGGTGATAGAGACCATCCTCTTCAAGAACGGACAGGCTGTCACCAAGACCAACATGGACCACGAAAAGGCCTTACGGCATGTGCGCACCCCGCTTGATCCCGCAACGGTCTTCACCGAGGTCTTCACCGAAGAAGGATCATTGATCGCAGCCGGCAAGGAGCGCATCCACAAGCCCGAGGGCTTGCAGTGGTTCCAGGACATCGAGCTCACCGCGCTCAACACGTTCGCCATCACCGCCCGCGATGGTGCGCCACGCCCGGAGGAGGGTGTCTTTGTGCGACAGTCGCGGCCTTTCCCATTCGAACAGACCATGCAACAGATCCCCGGCTCGCACACCTTGGTGCAGTACAAGAAGGAAGGCGCGTGGATCTACTACAAGGACTACCTGAGCACACCGTGGCCCGCCGGCACGGCCGCGAGTGCTCAGCAGCGCTTCTCCAACGGATACAAGCACTTCGGCCCGGAGCTTCACGCAAAGATCGCGCGCTACGACCACCTGGAGCTAAGGGCCAGTTACGACTCCATGCGTGTGGTGTACGCCGATGATCGCCTGGTGGACTTCTTCGGCTATGCGCCCAATAAGCAGGACCATCTTCAATTCACCTACCACCCATCGTTCCAGCGTTTCGTCATTCACGGCAGGGGTGGGCGTTGGAACGACATGGCGCCGACTCCAGCGATCAAGCAGATCGCCCGGCTCGATCCCCAAGGCCAGCTCATTGGCGTGCGGGTGGATTACGATGCTTCCGGAATGGCAACGCGCGAGGAGCGTTTCCTTGTACCATACAGGAAGGAGGATGACATCCTGGGCGTGCTATACCAAGAGTGAGTTCCTGACGGGTTCGACGTTCACCATCGCGGGGTCAGCGCCCCGGTGGTGGACATGACGTCCCGGTAGGCATCGCCGAAGGTGTCGAGCATGAGCTCTTCCTCCTTTCTCAATTTCAGCCAGAAAGCGACGAAGAGCAGCGCCCAGGCAAATAGTCCGCGATGATCGCCTACGATGAGCACGTTGCCCGCGAAAGCAAGCAGCAAGCCGGTGTAGATGGGGTGGCGCACCTTCCTGTATGGCCCTGAGGTGATCAATACGTGCTCCTGGTTGCGCTGCACGGAAAGGCTCCAGTTGGCGCCCAAGAGCACACGCGCCCAGATCGCCAGCGCAGCACCGGCCACAGCGAGCGATAGACCCGCGGAGCCGACCGCATTGCTGTGTGCAATGAATTGCTCGCGCAGCCATGATCGTCCGAACCAGGGGCCTGGGCCGAGGAGAAGGAAGGCCACAGCGACAGGCAGCCAATAGAACAACATGCGCTTGACCCATGGCTCGCGGGACGGTGCCGCCTTACTCCGCAGACCCAGCACCAGCCAAACCAGTGCAATGACCAGCCAGATGAAACTCATGGCCGTGTGGATGCGGTGGTCCATGATCAAGAAACAATGGCTTGGGTTCCGATCACCCCCTCCATCGCCTCCTTCGCTTCGTGCACGTCCTTCACGTTCTGCACGCTGATGCGCAACGTTCCCGCCTTCTCGTACACCTTGAAACGCTTCGGTTGTGCCTGCACCGCGCGCAGCACGGCATTGAATGAATCGCTCTCGAAGAAACCGTGCTTCTGGTCGGCGATGAAGGTGCCGATGAGGGTGCCCTTCTTCAGCACCATCTTCTCCAGACCCATGCGTTGGCCCAACCAACGTAAGCGGATCGCTTCCATCAGCTCGTTCACCTGATGCGGGATCGGCCCGAAGCGGTCGGTGACCTCGTCGGTGAAGCGCTGCAGCTCGCTCTCGTCCTTGATGTCGTCGAGCTTGCGGTAGAGCGCGAGGCGTTCGGCGGTCTCGCTCACGTAGCTGTTGGGGATCAGCATGGTGAGGTCGGTCTCGATGATGCAATCGTCGCTCTGGTCGCGGCGTGAGCCACGGGCCAGCGCGCTGCTGCCTTCCTGCGCATCGGCGAAGAGCTCCTTGAAGTGTTCGTCCTTCAGTTCGCGCACGGCTTCTTCGGAGCGATCTGTGGTAGGTCTCGAAGCCGATGTCGTTGATGAAGCCGCTCTGTTCCGCGCCGAGCAGGTCGCCCGCGCCACGGATGTCGAGGTCCTTCATGGCGATGTGGATGCCGCTGCCGAGGTCGCTGAACTGCTCGATGGCCTGCAGGCGCTTGCGCGAGAGGTCGGGCAGCAGGTGCGGGCTGGGCGCGAGCAGGTAGCAGTAGGCCTTCCGGTTGCTGCGCCCCACGCGGCCGCGCAGCTGGTGCAGGTCGCTGAGGCCGAAGTTCTGCGCCTCGTTCACGATGATCGTGTTCGCGTTCGGGATGTCGAGGCCGTTCTCCACGATGGTGGTGCAGACGAGCACATCGGTGTTGCCCTCGATGAAGTCGAGCATCACCTCCTCGAGCTTGTGGCCTTCGAGCTGACCGTGGCCCACGCCCACGCGCGCCGGGCACCAGCTTGCGGATCATGTCGGCGATGAACTCGATGTTCTTCACCTTGTCGTGCAGGAAGTACACCTGACCGCCGCGCGACAGTTCGTATTCGATGGCGCCGCGAATGACCACCTCGTCGTACGGTTGCAGCATGGTGGCCACCGGGTAGCGGTTGGGCGGCGGCGTGCTGATGATGCTGAGGTCGCGCGCGCCCATGAGGCTGAATCTGTAGCGTGCGCGGGATCGGCGTGGCGGTGAGGGTAGCGTGTCCACCGTAGCGCGTCTTCAGCTTGTCCTTCACGTTCACACCGAACTTCTGCTCCTCATCGATGATCATCAGGCCGAGATCCTTCCACACTACGTCCTTGCTCACCAGCCTATGCGTGCCGATGAGGATGTCGATCTTCCTTCCTTCAGGTCCTTGAGGATCTGCATCTGCTGCGCGCTGGTACGGAATCGGTTGATGTAGTCCACGCGTACCGGTAGACCTTTCATACGCGCCGAGAAACTCTTCCAGTGCTGCAAGGCGAGGATCGTGGTGGGTACGAGCACCGCAACCTGCTTGCCATCGCAGGCCGACTTGAAAGCCGCGCGGATCGCTACCTCCGTCTTACCGAAGCCGACATCGCCACAGACGAGCCGGTCCATCGGCGTGCTCTTCTCCATGTCGCGCTTCACGTCGAGCGTGGCCTTCTCCTGGTCGGGCGTGTCCTCGTAGATGAAGCTCGCCTCCAGTTCGTGCTGCAGGTAGTTGTCCGGCTGGAACGCGAAGCCCGGCTTGCTCTGCGCTGCGCGTACAGCTTCGGACAGGTCGAAGGCCAGCGCCTTCACCTTGGCCTTGGTGCGCTCCTTCAGGTTCTTCCACGCGGGCTGCCGAGCTTGCTCACCTTCGGCGCCGCGCCGCCCTCCTCGCCGCTGTACTTGCTCACGCGGTGCAGGCTGTGGATGCCCACGTAGAGGATGTCGTTGTCGCGGTATCAGGCGGATGGCCTCCTGCATGCTGCCACCCGCATCGATCTTCTCCAGCCCGCTGAACACGCCCACGCCATGGTCGATATGCACCACAAGATCGCCGGGCTTCAGCTGCGTCAGCTCCTTCAGCGTGAGGGCCTGCGCGTTCCTGCGGAAGCCTTCCTTGAGCCGATAGCGGTGGTAGCGCCGGGAAGATCTGGTGGTCGGTGTAGAGCGCCAGCTTCAGCGCGGGGTCGATGAAGCCTTCGTGCAGATCGAGCACCAGCGGCGTGAACGCGACCTCATGCTCCATGTCGTTGAAGATCGTGTAGAGCCGCTCGCTCTGCTTCGCGCTGTTGCAGGCGATGAGGTTGGTGTATCCCGCGTTCTGCTTGTTGTGCAGGTCGCCGCTGAGCACCTTGAACTCCTTGGCGAAGGTGGGTTGGGGGCGTTGTTGAAGTCGATGGTCGCTTGCGCGCGGTTTTCAGTTGTTGGTAGTTGGTTGGGCTGTCCCGCGTCCCCGCGCGCGCTGGCCGGTGCGACAGAAGAACCGACAACCGACAACTGCCCACCAAAGAACACTTTCCGGAACCCCAACGTCCCCTTGATCAACTCGCTGTCCGTCGCAAGCAGCTCGTTCGGCGTCGGATGCTTCTCGCGCTCCGGCAGTTTCTCATAGGCTTCGCTCAGCAGTTTTAGTTGTTTCGTCGCCGCATCGCCGATGGCTTGCAGGTCGCGGAGCCAGAGCACGGCATCCTCGGGCAGTTGGGCGAAGAAATTCTGCTGGCGCGCGGCATCCTCGTCCTGCAGGTCGGGTACGATCACCGCATCGGCCAAGCGCTCTACGGTCAATTGGTCCTGCGGGTCGAAGCGGCGCACGCTCTCCACGTTGTCGCCGTAGAGCTCGATCCGGTAGGGTTTGTCGCTGCCGTAGCTGAACACGTCCACGATGCCGCCGCGGATGCTGAACTGACCCGGCTCGTACACGAACTCCACACGTGAGAAACCTGTCTCGTGCAGCCATTCCTCCAGGGTGTCGATGGGCAGCTCCTCGTTGCGCTTCACGGTGAGCGTGTTCTTCGCCATCTCCTCCTTGCCGATGACCAGCGGTACGAGCGCTTCGGGGTAGGTGATGAGGATGAGTGTTTTGGCGAATGGTGAATGCGCCTCTTCCCCATTCACTATTCGCCGATCACCATTCACCTTCATTAGCTCCTCCAGCACCTCCGTGCGGCTCACGCGCTCGCCATCGTGGTGTCCTTCCGGGTCGTACGGCGACCTCGAAGGCGCGGGATAGAAGAGCATGTCCTCTTCCTTCTTCGCATGGCGCGCGTCCTTGCCCTTGCCGCGCAGGGCTTCGAGGTCGTTGATGAAGTACGCCGCCTCTTCCTTGTCGGTGAGCACGAACACATGTACGCCGCCACGTTGCTCGATCACCGCATTGGCGATCAATGCTTGCGCGGAGCCGATGGTGCCTGCGATCTGTACGCGCGCCGCTCTCTCGCGCAGGCCATCGGCCACGCGGGCCACGCGGGCATCGGAGCGGTAGAGAGAAAGGAGTTCTGAGGTGGTTGTGATGGGCATGAACGCTGAAAAGCCCGGATCCAATGCCGGGGCGTTCGGCAATGGATCCGGGAACGGGCGCAAATGTACCGCCGACCAGCACGGCTGGGTGAGCCTAATGGTCTTCCCTCGGGGCACGAAGGACAACTTCTGCCTACGGCTATCGCTACCGGTCGACCACTACCCGGGCAACGCGCAGCATACCATCTGCGTGGCGCAACTGCATCAGGTACAGGCCGTTCGCTTTGCCGCTCAGATCGACCGTGATCGTGCCTTCTGCATGTTGAAGGGACCGGCTCAGGACCGTCCGGCCGGTCGCATCCGAAACCAGCAGATCCGCAGGCTTGCTGCCCTCCAGGCGCATCTTGAAAAGGCCGCTCGTCGGATTGGGGTAAACCGTCTGGTCTTCCACGTCCGATGCGTGCGCAACGTCGGTAGTTACTCCAGTGTTCAAGCAGAAATTGTCCAGGAAGATCACCTCGTTGGTGCCGTCGATGAACTCGAGGTCGAGCCGGATCTCGGCCACGAAATCGAGCAAGCCGGTCCAAGTTCCGGCGACCAGTTCCCAGCTTCCTGCGTCAATGGGGATCTCGTGCGTGTACCATTGGTTGGTGGTGAGGGCCGTGATCTCGTCGGTCGTGGTGTAACGCGCCACGCCGCCGGGCCCGCTGATTCGCACGAGGTATTCCTTTTCGAGGTAGTTGGAGCTTGTCGTCTGCAGGAAGAGATCGAACGTCATGGTCGCCTCCATGTCCAGATCGGACCAATCGCCACGGAACTTCGGCGCGGCCACGGCGTTGGTGAGCACATTGGATGCGTCGCCCATACGGACGGACCCCGGCGGATTCCCCTGGGTCGTGCTCACCTGGATGCTGCCCACGTTCTGGAAGCTCCAGCCGTCATAGAAGCCCGCACTGTCCCACGTGGAACAGATGGTTCCGACGAGCGGTTCGATGAGTGGTGTGATGGAGAGCTTCACATTGTCGAGTTGCACCCATTCGCTGCCTTGGATGAACTCGGTCCGGATCTTCACTGTCTGCACCTCCGAGAGCAACGCGGTCCAGCTGCCGCCCACGATCCAGGATGCGCTGTCCAGGGAGATGTTGAAGTGCTGCCAAGTGTCGAAGAAGGGGACGGTGTCGATGTAGGCGACTGCGGTTCCGCCTGGGCCGGAGACCGTGATCAAGGGCAGGTTCTGTGTTGATAACGAGCCGCCGCTGATCTCGTGCGCGAACAGATCGAAGGAGAGCGAATCGGTGGCTTGTGCGGCCGACCAGTCGCCGGTGTAGGCCCATGGTAACACCATCTGGTTGATCACGCTCAGGACCTGGTCCGTCACGCGTAGGCAGTTGCCGGGATTCCCTGAAGCATTGAGCGAAGGCACACCATCGGCTTCGACCAGCCATTGATCGATGTTGCCGTCCTCGAAATCGGAGAGGACCTGGGCATGGGTTGCCGTGACCGTCGTCAGGCTGATGCAGATCGCGGAGAGCAGGCGGTATCGGTTCGTCATGACTGGGGCGTTGGGGACGCGGCGTATCGACCCGCCAGGTCCATATTGGGTGAGTCTTGTATGGACATCGGGAAAGGTGGCCGATCGTGAACAGGCCGCGTCGCCCACTCCAACATTGTGGACGGTCACGTGGTTGTTGCCAGCCCCTGGGTTGCCCATCACCCTACGCACCCGAACAGGGTCGTCAGCGTCTCGCATCCAGCAACTCCATCAGCACCCGCGCGTGGTTCCGCTCGGCATCCTTCGCGCCGTACAGCAGCGTAACGGTCCGTTCTTGGGCCAGTTCGCGCAAGCGTTCCAACTCGTCAGTGTGCGCGAGAAGTTCAGCCCTGTAGCGCGTGGCGAAGGCGTGGAAGTCCAAGCCTCCGCTGTGGAAGTCCGTGCGCAGGGCATGGGAAGGCGGCAGCACCTTGTTCCATTCATCCAGCCGGGCCTCTTCCTTGCGCAGACCGCGCGGCCATAGCCGATCCACGAGCACGCGGTAGCCGTCGGCCTTTGCGGGCGGGTCGTAGATGCGCTTCAGTTGAAAGGGCATGCGTAGGGGTCGGCCTTCCTCGGATCGCCTATGAAAGTATGGCACTGTGAGCGGCCATATTCTTGATAGTTCGGAAGCCGAACTATATTTGTCCCCGTTCACCAACAACCCGGAACCATGAAGCACCTTTTCACCATCGCCGCATTCGTCTGCGCCACAAGCGCCTTCGCCTGCGACAAATGCGCCAACTACGACAACCTCGACTTCAAGATCAAGCAGGTGACGGTGCAGCACGATGCGCGCATCGCGGCCACCGTTTGGGAGATCACTGTGGAGGGCACCGCCGGCAAGACCACCGCCAAACCCGCAGGCCAGCTGAACGGCGCGCCGGTGCTGGGCTATGTCTTTCCCACGAACCTCGCCTCCACCGATGTGGGCTTCAGCGCCACGGAAGGGATCGTCGCGCTCGCGCTCACGTCGCACCCCGACTTCGACGACACGCCGCTGTGGGATGAGAACACCGACAAGGACTACGGCAATGATGGGATCGTGTGGCATCCGCATTGGGTGGTGCTCACCAAGGACGAGCGCGTGGGCGGAGGGCTGGCGGTGAAGCAGTTCGCCGAAGGCGACAAGAGCGTGACGCTCCCGCCAACGAACCCCGGCATGCCCATGTACATGGATTCGCCCGGCTACCAGGTGATCACCGAGGGGAACATCATACGCGTGGTGGTGCCCGACTACCGGATGAATGCCCGTCGCGACTTCAAGTTCGATGGTGTCGCTTGCTACATGGAGGTGAACACTGGCGGTGATGGCGGCCATGGCGGCGGCGACAAGCCCATGCTCGGGGTGTACAAGGTGTACAGCGTGGCCAGCGGCGATCTGAGCCTGCCGTACAGTGTGCGTTAAGGAGAATGATCCGCCCGAAAGGGCATGAATACCAACCCAAAAACAACAGGAACCATGGACAAAGTCGTTTTCTACCACGCAGGCTGCCCTGTCTGCATCAAAGCGGAGGACCGGATCGCTGAACTCGTCGATCGCGACCGGTACGAGGTGGAGTACGTTCATCTGGGGCAGGAGCGCGGCCGCATCGCCGAGGCCGAGGCCGCCGGTGTGAAGAGCGTGCCCGCGCTGGTGGTCGGTGCCGATGTGCTGCACATCAACCACGGGGCCACGATGGCCCAGGTGAAAGGCTGAGCGCGCCTACTTTCGTGGGGCGGGATCCGGTTCTCCGGGCCCCGCCTTTCACTGCCGAACCCCGCACCGATGGCGACCTCCGTGGATGAGCATCTGGCCCTGGTCCTGGAGCGACTGGGTGAAGTGGCGCGCGCCATGCGCTGGCAGCAGGCGTCCGAAGCGGGGCTCAGCGCGTTGCAGTTGCGCATCCTCGGCTTCATCGCTGCGCATCCGGAAGTGGGTGTGGCGCGGCTGGCCGATGAGCTGCAGATCGGTCGCCCCACGGTGAGCGAGAGCGTGAAGGCGCTGGTGGACCAAGGTCTGCTTGAACGCCGCCCCGATCCCAACGATGGGCGCGGCCATGTGCTCCGCTTGAAGCCCGCCGGTCGACGACCCGCGCGCAATGCCGCTCCGCTCACTGATGCCATGGGCGGCCTTTCCGATGCGCGCAAGAAGGCCCTGCTGCTCGCGTCCATGCAGGTGCTGGAAGCGCTGGTGAGCAGCGGCGACGTGCAGGTGCAACGCATGTGCTGGACCTGCAAGCACTACAAAGGCGACCGCGACAAGCGGCACCATTGCCTGCTGCTGCGGAAGGACCTCGCCGTGCAGGAGCTCCGCACGGATTGCCCGGAACACGAGCGCGCCGCGTAGCCCTACTCCGCCGCGTTGTTCACCTGCACGAACACTACGCGCCCCGAGGGATCGATCTCCTTCGTCGCCAGTTGTTACTCGGGGGGCTATTCCCGAACATGCCGCATCTTTGATCCATGGCCTGCTCGAAAGCCCTCGCCTTGGTCTTGTTTTCCGCGATGATCGGAAGTGTGTGTGCGCAAGCCGACTCGCTGACCCTACGGATCCGACATGCACCCTTGTGCGATACTATCCTGACCATTTCACAGTTGCAACAACTGCGGCCTCGGACGGTGGAGGTCAGTGCGCACGATGGAGAAAAGGCCACCTACCAAGGTGCGTTGCTTTGGGATGTGTTGGCCCTGGGTTGTCCATCCGTGCCTGGCAGTGCGAAGCGGGAGCGTGTGGGTATGGTGGTGCGTGTGGATGCTTGGGATGGCTACCATGCCACGATCGCGCTGATGGAAGCCGATACAAGCTTCCGCGAACGTCCGGTACTGCTAACCTGGGCACGGGATGGTGCCCCGCTTGATGCACATTACGGCCCGTTGCAGATCATCGTTCCCGGCGAGAAGCGCCATGCACGGAACGTGCGAAACGTGAAGATGCTCAGCGTGGTAGCACCATAGCCGATGGTAACTGAGCCGGTGGATGTGTCAAGGAGGGTCGAGGAGGTCTTCAACAAGGGTAAACAGGCCCATTTCGCTTGGTTGCGTCATATCCTCACGATGGCATCCGGCTTGGTTGCGATCATCGTTGCGTTACGGGCTGGAGGGGCGCATACCGGGTTGCAACATATCTGCTTTGTGCTCTCCGTGGCGCTGCTCGCAGCGGGGATCCTTTTCGGTGCGGTGGCCTTATATGCCGAAGTGGCATTGTATCAGGCGCTGGGTCGCGGTATGGCGCGCGAGATGCAGAGGCGTCTTTCCGGAGCTGAGCCGTCACCGGATGTGGCCGTCGCGATATCGGGGGGGCTTTCGGGTCGCTGCGTTGTGCTGTTACGTTTCGCTTGCCCTCGGTTTGGTTGCCCTGGTGATCTACGCGGCGGTTCAGGGCTGACCCGACCATACGACCCGCATCGGCGAACACATGTAACAGGAGCTATCGGCGTCCTGGTCACAAGACCTGTCTTCCGATCCTTTCCGTCGTAGCAAGATGAGCTCACTCCTTCGATACCGGTCCATGCGCACCATGTACTTCGGCAATCCGGTGCAAGTGGGCCGGTGAGGCTAGGCGCTGCACTTCGGGGAAAAGCGTACGTTCCTCGAAGCGGATGTGTGCATCCAGTTCATCCTCGATCCGGCTGAGCACGGAGAGTGGGTCCTTCGTTTCGCTGAATAGCCGTACCAACCTTCGGTGCTCCGATAAGGCGCGCTGCACCAGCGGGTGTTCGTTGCCGAGCACGGGGAACACGGCTTCTTCTTCCACGGTAAAATGCGGAGCGATGTGGATCTTGAAGAATTCGTGGCACTCCAGTAGAACCTGATCGAGGTCCGCTCTTTCCGCTAGGTCGCGCCGGACGCGCCAGCAGAGCAGCAGCGCGTGGTGGTGGTCGCGGCTCAGCGGCTTAAGGTCATCGTGCCGCTTAAGCGGAGGCATGGCGTAGTTCCGCCTCCAAGGCCACGGCTTTCGGGAAGAGGATGTTGTTCTCCAGGTGGATGTGGCGATGCAGGTCCTGCTCGAACTCGTGTAGCAGGGCGAAGGCCGCTCGGTACGTGTTGCAGCCATCTGCGGGTGGTGCGTATCCGCTGGTCAGGGCAGCGATCCGCCGGAAGCGTTCGCCTTCCTCATCGTGCTCGTGCATCATCATGTTCACGGGGTTCTCCACGCTGCCGAAGTGGGGCTCGGGCGGTGCGCTCCCTTGGTGCTTGGCCATTTCCATGCGCTTGATGAAGGGGAAGAGCACGAGTTCCTCCTTCTTCATGTGCTGGGCCATGGCTCCCGCGCCGCCATTGAATTCGTCGGCGATCTTGAACAACTCGGGATGTTGGGTGCCATGCACTGTGCACAACTTGGAGAGGTATTGCTGCAGCACGGGTGTGCGCTGGTTCACGTACCCGTGGTGGACATGCTCGATATGCTCCGCCAGGTGGGTGAGGGTCCAGGTCTTCGGGTCGTCGGCGGGTGCGCTACCGTGGGCCAGTACGTTGGCGATCTCTTTTTCGAGTGCAGTGGGATCGAGTCCTTTTGTGCGGCACACCTCATCGATGGTACGGCCGCCCTTGCAGCAGAAGTCGATGCCATGCGCGGCAAAAGCGGCGGAGGCGCGGAAGTCGTCGGCCACGATGGAGCCGATGGTGCGTTGTGCGAAGTCGTTCATGATCCGGGTTGTTTGATGCCTTTGTTGACTGGCTTGTTGGCGGCGCGCTCGACAGGATACCCCTGTTCTCGATCCTTCGGGTTGATGTTCGTCATCGGCCGAAGAGTTTGATGCCGAAGACCACGAGAGCGCCCACCTTCACCAGTTCGAAAAGGACGAAGACGAAGTGCAGGTTCGAGGGTGGTGCCTCGGTACCTTGGATGATCAGCTCGGCACGGGTGTCCAATGCGGGCAGCAGCCAGAAGGACTGGAGGAGGAGCAGGACGACCGGCACGGCTATCCACGGCCAGCGAACGGCGAGCGACCCACCGCGGATCAGGTCGATGAGGATGGCCGCGGCGAGGACCATTTCCACCTTGTTGAGCGCACCGAATACCAAACGGCCAATGCCCAATCCGATGGGCAGCGTCACGCCCGGCGCGCGGAACTTCAACCACGCTTCGAGGAAGCTGATGCCGCACATGAAACCCACCCAGGTGAAGGTGCAGATCAGGGCAACGGGGTGGTTGGTGGTGCTCATTGCATCCACCTTTCCGGGTGCTCACGGAAGAAGGTGATGCGCTCCATGAACATGGCGGCCATGCGTTCACCGTTGGCCTTGGCGAGGTCGGCCATGGGGCCTTTGAAGTGGGCGTCCACGGTAGCGTGGAACAGATCGAGCCAGCGATCGAAGTGCGCCTGTTGCACGGGCATTTCCTTGTGCGGCCTGAAGGGTGCGCCTTGGTAGCTCTGCTCGCCCAGCAACACGGTGCCCCAGAAACGATACATCTTCTCGAGGTGCTCGGGCCATCGGTCGCGGATCACGCCATGGAAGATGCCGCCGAGCAAAGGGTCGATCCGCACTTTGGCGTAGAACGCGTCAACCAGCGTTCGAATATCTGCGGGGGTGGAAATGTCGGCTTGCTGGCCCTCTGGGTTCATGTGGACGCGGGGTTCCAGTACAAGGTGAAATAGAACAACGCGAAGCCGATGAAACCGATGACCAGTGCCCACACCCAGGCCGGAATGCCTTTGGGGTTCTCCGAGCCGGTCACGATGAAGATGTCCTTGCGTTCGCTGCCGTAAGCGTTGATGGTGATGGGCACACGATCGTCCACCACCTCGCCGGGTTTGAGGCCGAGCACGGCTATGGAGGGTCCGTTGCGCACCTCGAAGGGGATCATGCGCACACCTTCCACGCCCCCGGTGCTGCGTGCCACCACGCGCAGCGTGTGTGGGCCATCGGTGAGCCGGGTGGTGTCCAGCAGGAAACGCACGGGCGGCTCGAACTCACCGAAGGGAGCCGGGTCGTCGTCGATGAAGATCCGTACGGTGCGTTCAGTATCCATCGGTCAGGATCCGGTATTTGATATGGTCCTTGGCGCGCTCCCCGGGGCGCACGAGCATCTTCAGTGCGAGCACCAGCGTGACCGCCACGATCGCCACGGCACCCCAGATGATGAGCATGTCCAAGCCGCCCTCCGGTCCGGTCCCATGGGTGATGCCGCGCAGCGGAGCAGGTTGGTTCTTCTGGCAGATGTCGCACGCTGAGGCGGGGAGGGTTGAGAGGGTGAGGAGCGCGGTGAGGAAGCGAATGCTGAATGGCGAGTAGCGAATGGAAGGTCGTCCACCATTCACCACTGACCATTCGCCATTCACCCTGAGCTCCTGCATTCTCCTCATGGCACCAACATGGTTTGCGGCGCTACGGTACTGCGCAGGGTGCGCACCTCATCCTCCGTTACCGCTGTGGCTTCGTTGCCGAAATTGCTTCGCACATGACTCACCACCGCGGCGATCTGGGCATCGGTGAGCTGTTCCGCCTGCGCGGGCATCACGCCGTATTCGGCACGGGCATCGTACCCGCCGAGCACGATGGAGATCATCTGTGCAGGGTCGGCATCGTTCACGATCGCGCTGCCCGCCAAAGGGGGGAAAGCGCCCGCCAGCCCTGTGGCATCGGCTTGATGGCACGCCTGGCAGGTGGCTTTGAAGATGTCGTCGCCGCTTGGTAAGGAAGCCGCGCCCCCTTCAGCGCCCGAGGCATCTTCCTTGTCGCGACCCGGTGTGGGCAGGAAGGCATCGGGCACGAGGCCGTCCGGCAGGGGCGGCTGCTTAAGGGAAACGAGGTAGGCCACCAGGTCCAATGCGGCCTGCGAGGCGATCACCACATGGCTCGTATCCTTGAGCCGGTCCGGAGGAACGGGCACGATGACGGCATCCTTCGGCGGAGTTCCGGTCTCCGTGAAGAGCCAGGTATAACGGGGCATGATGGAGCCTTTGACCACCATGCGCGGATCGTACAGATGCAGCAGGTGCCATTGATCGCCGGGCTGGCGCTGGCCCACGTTGGTGAGGTCGGGCCCGGTGCGCTCACTGCCGAGCAACGAGGGCGATTGCCGCCACACGTCCAGGCGTTGTTTGCTGTAGTAATAATCGCTGGCCATGCTGGGCCGTGCGCCCCAGGTCTCGTCCATTTCGATGTTGCGCACCTGCTGGGTATGGCAGGCCATGCAGTTCTCGGCCACGTATACCTGGAGCCCGCGTCGCTGTGCGGCGGTGAGCGGTTCCATGCCGGGTAGCGGGGCGGTGCGCTCCATCTCGCTCGCCGGTGTCACGGCCACGCCCATGCTCATGAGCACGAACACCACCAAAGCGATGTTCACGAGGTTGCGGTGGTCCTTGTGCAGGTTCAGCATGGGCGCTCAGGCTTGGAGTACGGTTTCTGTCCGGTGCTCGACCTCCTCCGTGGCCTTCCGTTGCGGGCTACGCACCATGGTGATGAAGTTCCACGCGAACAACAGGTGGCTGAGGAACATGAGCGAACCGCCGATGGCCCGCCATATCCAGAAGGGCCGCATGCCGGTCACCGAGTCGATGAAGGCCTTGCCCTCGATCCAAAGCAGGCCCTTGATCGTTCCGCCGGCCATCATGCTGATCATGTACGCGAAGAGGCCGATGAAGGCCATCCAGAAGTGGGCGCCCACCAAAAGCTGCGAGGGTTCCCGACCGGTAACGCGGGGCAGCAGGGCATAGGCGCATGCCCAGAGTGCGAAGGTCACGATCCCGTACATGGTCATGTGCGAGTGGGCCACATTGAAATCGGTGAAGTGCCAGATGTGGTTGGTGAAGCGGAACGCTTGCAAGCTGCCCTGGGTGCTTCCCACGAAGTAGAACACCACGGCCACCAGGAAGAAGGGGAGCACGTAGCTGGTGCCGATGGCCCGCCAGTTGCCGCGCATCGTCATGAGAAAATTGGTGGAGCCGGCCACCACGGGGATGAACATGCCCGCGCTGAACACGATGGCCACCGTCTGGAGCCACCACGGCAACGGGGCGAACACGAAGTGGTGCGTACCGATCAGGGTGTAGAAGACCATCTGTGTCCAGAAGGCGAGCACACCGAGCGAGTAGGAGTAGATCGGCTTGTTGAAGGCCGATGGCAGGTAGTAGTAGAGAAGCCCCAGCGTGAAGGTCATGAACCACATGCCAACACCTTGGTGCATGTAGTAGCCCTGTATCACGGTCTCGCCCAATCCTTCCTGGTAGGTGGGCAGGTAACCAATGGTGGCCAGCACGATGGTCCATACCAGCGAAGCGAGCAGGTACCAATTGCTGATGTAGATCTCGCCCACCTTGCGCGCGGCCACCGTGCGGTAGAAATTGCGGAAGGTGATGAAGAGGCCGATCGCGAAAAGGACCATCACCGGCCAGATGTACTCGCGGTACTCCCCGCCCCCGTTGTTGATCCCGGCCATCAGGCACAGGTTGCCCAAAACCACCGAGGCATTGATCAGCCACCAGGCACGGTTCGCCCATCGGTAACTATGGACCGGCACACCGGACGTGCGTGAGACCACGAAATAGCCCAGCCCGATCATCGCCAGGGAGGCCCATCCCCAGAACACCGTATTGGTGTGGACGGGGCGCAACCTGCCAAAGGAGAGCCATGGGCTCTGGTCCATGTCGGGCCACACGAACTTCATGCCCACGTACTGACCGATCAGGGTCCCCACCACGAGCCAGGCCACGGAAGCCGCGAGGTAGCGCACCACCAGGCGCTTCAGTTCCGGCTCCACCTCGATGCGCTGGCGCACCTTCTTCTTCTCGTCCACCAGCGGGATGTCGGGATCGCTGAGGGCATGTTCCACGAGTCCGCGCTGGTCGTCGCTGGGTGAGGTGCCTCCAAGCTCATCCCCCCGCAAGCGAGCGCCGTTGCGCCGCACCACCGTACGGCTCCGGGGGTCTCCGGCACGGCGAAGGGCATCGACCGTGCGCTGGATGCGGGCCGTGACCACCAGCCCCCCCACGAAGAGCACGATCCCGACCAGGACAAGCGTACCAATGATGCCTGGCTGGGTAAGTATCCCGTCATTCATGTTTGGACGAACTCGGCGACAAATATAGGACAAAATGATCCGAAATAAGGATTAGAGGATTCTTGCCATGGTATGGCACGGCGATGAGGAAGGGGTTAGCGCTTCAGCACGGCACGGCCATCATCAAGGGCCTGCGACAGGGTAAGGATGTCTGTCCCTTCGAGCATGAGGCGGAGTTCGTTCCGCACCTTTTGGAAATCGTCATGCAGCGGGCAGGGCTGCTTCGGGTTGCATTGTGGAAGGCCCATGCCGCAACCGAGGTAGACGGCATCGCCATCGATGGCCTTCACCACCATGCTCAGCTTCACCTTTTTCGCTTTCTCCGGCGGCAGGTCGAACCCGCCGCCCGGGCCTTTCGATGATTCAAGGATACGCAAGCGAGCCAACTGTTGGAGCACCTTGGCGGTGAAGGCTTGGGGAGACCCCGTTCGGTCGGCGATCTCCACCAAGCTCATGCGGTTTCCCTCACGACTTTCCTTGGCGATGAGGATCACAGCGCGTATGGCGTAATGACAAGCCTTGGAGAACATCGTGGCGAAACTAGCTGAGTGTGTTCTGCGGTTCACATCGACCACGTTGCGGCCCCCGACCGGATGCGAAGGAAGCACATTTCAGTGCCTAGGCCGGATTTGCCGCTCAACTGGTTCCGGGCTAGCGGGTGGTTAGCAATGAGGTTGCACAAGGTTAGCGGATCGACCCTCTTTTAGTGTTCATGCCCCTCACTGATGGTGCGCATGTTCCGCAGGTTGAAAACGCCGTTCACCACCACTTGTGCATTGGTCGGTAGCATCTGCACCGGCGTGATCGCCGTGAAGCCTCCGGAAGAAGTCCCCGTTACCACTTGCACCTCCTCATAGCGTTGGCCACCATCCGAAGTGTTGCCAGCAACGAGGTAGATGAAGGCATCATCGCCCGTACTGGCGATCGCGCTGGTCGGTACGCTTAGCGAGGTGGCTGCTGTGGTGGGGATGCTCGCGCTCACCGACATGCCTTCCACCAGCTTCTCGCTGCCTTGGGTCACATGCGCATGCACGGGGATCGACCGTCCATCGCTATCGAACGTGCGGCCGATGCTGAAGACCTCTCCCTTGAAGCGTTCGCCCGGCAGGTTGATCACGTCGAAGTCGAAGGAGACTCCCTCCTTCAGCCGCGCCAGGTCGCGCTCGTAGGCGTTCAAATGCACATGGAAGTGGTGCAGGTCGATCACCTCCGCCACCACGGTCGTGGTTTCCACGCGCTCATCGAGGTGTACGCTGATGCCGTTCACGCGCCCATCCACCGGACTCCGAAGCACGAAGCGTTGTTGCAGTTGGTCCGCCTGCAGGTGGTCGGGATCCACCCCGAGAAGTCGCAGTTGTCCCGCCAGTGAACGCATGCGCACCTCATCGCTCACGGCCTTCGCTTCGGCCTGCTGCAGGGTCTTCCGCGCGTTGGCATTGCCTTCTGACAGGGTGCGCTGCCGGTCGCGCTCTGCGGCGGATACGGCCTGGTCGGCGCGTGCCATCAGGTATTCCTCCTGCATGCGGAAGAAGGCGAGGTCGTTCAAGGCGATCAGCGGTTGGCCCTTGCGCACATGGGCGCCCTCGTCCACGAGGACATCGACCACCTTCGCACCGATCGGGCTGGTGATGCGGGCCTTGCTCACAGGCGAGGAGAGGATGCGACCGGTCAGGCGCAGGTTGCCGGTCATGGACCGGGTCTCGAGCGCCTCGATCCGGATGCCGAGGGTGCGCAGCTGTTCGGCGTTCAGCGTGATGTTCTCATCGTGGTGATGAGTGGTATCCGATGCCGAAGGTTGTGCGGCATGTTCATGGTCGTGGGCGTCCGGCGGCGCATCGCTGCAAGCGACGAGCAAGGAGGCGACGAAGGTGAGTGGAAGGAACTTGTTCATGTCCGTGAGGATCAGTGGGCGGTGAGGCGTTGGAGAAGGAGGACGTTGCTGTTGTGGTCGTGGACCAGGTCGATGAATCCACGGCGGATGGAGAGTGCCTGTTGGAGGTTGAGCACGTGTTCAGCTTGGGCGATATCGCCAGCTTCAAAGGCCATGGTGGATGTGCTTAGGATGCGTTCCGCGTTGGGCAGTGCTTCATCCTGATACCAGGTGATGGTGGCCAGATCGCTGGTGATGCGTTGATAGGCACTGGCGACTCCATGCGCCATTGGCGTTCGCCTTCGGCCAGGGCATGTCGCGCGGTTTCTTCCTGGAGTCCAGCTGCCCGGTTGCGCGCCACCTGCGGCCGTGCCCACAAGGGCAGCGACACGCCAAGCTGAAAGCCTTGGAATCGGTCCCTGGGGCCGGCGAGGCGTGTGCCTTCCGCATCCAGTGGTGACCCGATCAAGGTCTGGTTGAAGTAGCCCACGATCGAGGTCGGGCAGTAGGCTGTTGCGCTCCACCCGATGCGCCTGTTCCGCTGCCGTGATCCGTTGGTGCAGGACCTCCAGCTCCGGGCCAACGACGACGCTGGTATCGACCGGTGTGGTGGTGAGCGGATTGAAAGGTGCAGGGATCACATCCGCCGGTGTGTCGAGCCCGAGAAGACCACCGAAGGCGATGCGTTCGGCATCGAGCAGGTTGCGGTGGCGTTGGAGTTCGTCCCTTGAACGGCCGGCCCGGGCTTCAGCCGTGGCCTGTTGGATCGGTGGAACATCTCCCGTGCTGGCGCGCAGCGTCGTGACCCGCGCCAATTCCTGCCAGGTGCTGTCCTCGCGCATCAACCAAGCTTCGAGCGCGTGGAGGTATTGCAGGCGATCGTATGCCGCGCGCACCTTCCAGTCCACGTCCGTTCCCACAAGATCACGCTGGCTTTGCGCGAGCTCACTTTCGGCTCTGGCACTCCCGGCGCGGGCCCCCATCAACGTGGGGAAGGGGATCGTCTGCATCGCGGTGATGTTGTTGTCGTCACGCGTGTACGCATTGTACTGGCCGCGCATGTACACCACCTCCGTGCGTGGGATCTCGCGCCGCCCCACGGAGCGCGTCCATGCGTTCCGCTTCGGCATTCGCCGCGAGCAGGGCGGGCGCGCTCGTGCCGGCCATCCGGAGGGCCTGCTCCAGATCGACCTGTTGGACCTGTGCCTGCGTTGAACCGGTAAGCACAAGGAAGGCGATCGTCATCGCCGCCGCGGCTCCTTTGATGCGCAGTTCGCGACGGTGGTAGAGCACGTACATCACGGGCAGCACCAGGAGGGTGAGGATGGTGGCGGTGATCGATCCACCGATCGCCCACCGTGGCAAGTGGCCGTTGCACCTCCGCGCCGGCACCGTTGCTCAGGGCCATGGGCAGGAAACCGAGCGAGGCCACGGAGGCGGTCATCAACACGGGACGCAGGCGCGTTGCGGTGCCATGCCGAACGCGTTCCACCACGCCCATGCCCTGTGCCGCCAGGTCGCGGAAGGTGCCGATCAGTACCATGCCGTTCAACACGGCCACGCCGAAGAGGGCGATGAAGCCCACGCCGGCGGAGATGCTGAAGGGCATACCGCGCAGGAGCAAGGCGGCCACCCCGATCGCGCTCAGCGGTACCGCAGTGTAGATCAGCAGCGCATCGGGCAGGGATCGGAAGGTGGTCCACAACAGCAGGAGGATCGACAACAGGGCCACAGGCAAGGCGATGCTGAGGCGGGCCTTGGCCTCGCGCAGGTTCTGGAACTGACCGCCGAACTCCAGGAAGTAACCAGGCGGCAGCTTCACCTTCTCCTTCACGCGGGCCTGCATGTCCGTCACCAGGCCCTCCACGTCGCGTCCGCGTGCGTTCACGCCCACGTAGATCCTGCGTTGCGCGTTCTCGTGTGTGATCTGCGCCGGCGTGGGAACGAAGGCCACCTCGGCCACCTGGTCCAGTGGGATGGGGCGACCATCGCGCGTGTTGACGTAGAGCGAAGCGACGTCCGCGAGGCTGCTCCTGCGCGTGCTGTCCGCCCGCACCACCACATCGAAGCGACGTTCGCCCTCATAGATGGCGCCGGCGGGTTCCCCTGCGAACGCTGCGCGGACAACGCGGTTCATATCGGCCACATCGGCACCCATCGTAGCCAGTCGTTCCCGGTCATAGGTGATGGTGATGCGGGGTGTGCCTTCCACCCGCTCGATCGCTGGTTCGCCGGCGCCAGGAACGTCCGATACCGCCAAGGCCACCTGTCCGGCGTAGTGCAGGAGCGTGTCGATGTCAGGGCCGTATAGCTTCATCGCGATGTCCTGGCGGACACCCGTCATCAGTTCATTCGTGCGCATCTGGATCGGTTGGTTGATCTCGAAGTACACGCCCGGAATGTGCTTCAGGGCCTTGATCATCGTGTCGGCGAGCTCCCAATAGCCGCGGCCGCTGGTCCATTCCTTCTTGTCGTGGAGCAGGATCAGCACGTCGGTCATCTCCGCGCTCATGATGTCGGTCGGCACTTCAGCGGTGCCCGTCTTGCTCACCACGTCCTTCACCTCGGGGAATTGTTTGATGATCCGCTCCACGCGCATGTTGTTCTCCAGGCTTGCTGAGAGCGAAGCGCCCATGGGCAGGATGCTGTGGAAGGCGAAGTCGCCCTCTTCGAGTTGGGGATGAATTCGCCGCCCATCCGGGTGAAGGCGAAGACCGCAGCGGCGAGCAGTGCGAGGCCCGTTCCGGTCGCGATGCGGGTATGACGCAGGGCACGGTCCAGCAGCGGTGCGTAGGCCTTGGTGAGGCGGTCCATCATGCGGTCGCTCCAGGTCACCGTGGGGCCGGTGCGTCGGGGAATGAACAAGCTGCTCATCACGGGCACGTACGTCAGGCTGAGCACGATCGCACCGATGATGGCATACACCACGGTCAGGGCCATGGGTCGGAACATCTTGCCTTCCACGCCACTGAGGGCGAGGATCGGGATGTAGACGATCAGATGATCAGCTGGCCGAAGGTGGCGGCGCTCATCATGCGCCCTGCAGCATGTTCCACCTCGTCGTCCATTTCTTTCGCGGCAGCAGTCCGTCGCGCTTGGGCAGGTGGTGCATGCGGAAGAGCACGGCTTCCACGATGATCGCGCGCCATCCACCACCAGTCCGAAGTCGATCGCCCCGAGGCTCATCAGGTTGCCGGTCACGCCGGTGAGACGCATGAGGATGATGGCGAAGAGCATGCTCAAGGGATCGCGCTGGCCACGATGAGGCCTGCACGCAACTGGCCGAGGAAGACCACCAGCACGAGGATCGCGATCGCGGCGCCCTCGAGCAGGTTGTTCCGTACCGTGTGCATCGAGCGGTCCACCAGGTCGGCGCGGTCGAGGAAGGGCTCGATCACAACACCTTCCGGAAGACCGTTGCGGATCACGTCCAGCCGTTCCTTCACGGCGCTCACCACGGCGCTGGCATTGCTTCCTTCAACATCATCACGATGCCGCCCACCACCTCGCCTTCGCTGTCACGCGTCATGGCACCGTAACGTGGCGCAGCACCCAGCCGCACGGTGGCTACTCGCGCACCAGCACGGGCGCTCCTTCCTTCGGTGTGTCAACGACGATGCGCCCCAGGTCCTCCAAGCTGGTCGCGAGGCCCACGCCACGGATGAAGTAGGCATTGTTGGCGTGTTCGATGTAGGCGCCACCGGTATTGGCATTGTTGCGTTCAAGGGCATCGATCAATTCTCCAAGGCCGATCCCCATCCCGTTCAAGCGCACCGGGTCCACGGATACCTCGAACTGTTTCAACTGTCCGCCGAAACCATTGATCTCCGCCACGCCGGGTCCGAGCAGTTGCCTGCCGATCGCCCAGTCCTGCAGTTCACGCAGCCGCATGGCGTTGAATTCACGCTGGTGGGCGCTGTCCGCGCGCACCACGTATTGGAACACTTCACCAAGGCCCGTGCTCATGGGTGCCAGAAAGGGTGCCTCCACCCCGGGCGGCATGGTGGTGGCGAGTCCTTGTATGCGTTCGTTCACCAGCTGTCGGGCCAGGTAGGTGTCCATGCCGTCCTCGAAGACGACCGTGACCTGACTGAGGCCGAAGCGCGAAATGCTGCGCAGCTCGATCATGCGTGGGAGGCTGGCGAGGGCCTGCTCCAACGGATAGCTCACGAAGCGTTCCACCTCGAGCGTGGCGAGGGTGGGGGCCAATGTGATCACCTGTACCTGGTTGTTGGTGATGTCCGGCACGGCGTCCACGGGCAGACTTCGGAAGGCGAGCACGCCACCGATGATGAGTACAAGGATCCCTACGCCGACAGCTGCCTTGTGGCGTATGGATAGATGGATGATCCGTTCGATCATGGGAATGGGATCGGGTTGAGAAGAGGAAAGGAGGGAGGTCGCGGAACGTCGGACCTGTGTCACCGCATGGGTGACGGCATCATCGCATTCGCGCACCAAGGCCCCTGTGGCCTGGGTCACATGGAATGCGATGGCTCAGCAGCGCGGAGGCTGGATCAGGCCGTTCTCATGGCCTGGAAGCAGGATGGCACGGCCTGTTTCGGCATGTTCCCTGCGGACCGTCACGGTCGATTCGACCATCATCGTTGTGGTCACTGCGATCGCGCTCGGACTGCAGTTGTCGCCGACCAGGTGATGATGATGGAAGGGCAGTTGCTCATGCGGAGCATCTCCGTTGCCGCTATGGTCCTTGTTGCCGTAATGCAGGTCGAGGAAGTCGGCCACGCTCAGGTCCGGGGAGTGGTCCTTGTGCTCCACGTAGTGGCCGATCAGCGCGGGGATCCGCACGGCATCCGGGAACAGCACCAGCAGGTAGGCCAGGCCCAGGAGTCCGGTGGCGACGATGCCGCGCATGGGGCAAAGGTAGGCAAGTGGAACAACCTCCTACATCCGAACTTCGCCCTGTGCGCAACGCCATCGTCATTCTTCTGCTGGCCCTGTCAAGTGCTCTTGTCGGCCAGGATGCCACCCTCGTGCCGGACCTGCTTGCGGCGTTGAGGACCGTTCAGCCCGACACTGCACGGGTGCAGACCCTGGTGAAGCTTTGTTTCAACCTTGGTCGCTCTGAACCGGACAGCGCGCAGCGATTCGGGGAGGAGGCACTTCAACTGGCGCGAAGGATCGGAGATCGGAAAGGCAAGGCCGATGCCTTCAACAACCTCGGCCTGCTCGCCGTGTATCAGGGACGGCTGGATGAGGCCGGAGCGCTGCTCGACTCGGCGTTGGTCCTGTTCACGAGCATCGGGAACCCGGCATACATGGCCGTTACGCGATCCAACATGGGTTGGCTTGCAGAGCGCAGGGGCGATCGTGTGGGCATGCTGCGCGAATTCCAGCAAGCGCTGAAACATGCGGAACTGGCGCAGGATACCGGGAGCGTGGCAGTGATCCTCTACAACATCGGCGCCACCTATAACAAGATGGATGAGTACGGGCGTGCACGCGAACTCTTCGAACGGTCGTTGGCGATGGAGCGGACCCTTGATCGTCCGGACAAGCAGGCGAATTGCCTGATGAGCATCGGCAACACATATCGCAGCACGGGCGACCCGGATCAGGCGCTCGATCATTACAGGCGGGCCGGCGAACTGTTCCGCCACATCAACGACCATGTAGGTGCGGGACTGGTGGCTGAGAATACCGGCTCACTTTACGAGTCGGATGACCCGAAGCGTGCGCTGCGGCATTACCGCGAAGCCTTGATGGAGTATGAGGTCGTGCACAGCGGTACGGATATCGCGTACATCCTGCTGGCGATCGGATCCATTCAACGGGACCTTGGTCAGTATGCACAGGCGGATTCGAGCCTGATGGCAGGTGCGGAGTATGCCAATGCCCATAGCGGTGCCGAATTGCTCATGGATTATGAGCAACAGCTGGCCGAACTGGCCAGTGATCGCGGTGATAGCAAGGCCACACTTGCCCACTACCAGCGCTACGTGGCGCTTAAGGACAGCATCCGCAATGCCGGTACGGAAGCGGAATTGATGCGCTTGCGTGCTGCCTTCGAAACGGAACGTGCGGAGAAGGACAACGAGATCCTGCGTGCGACGGACCGCGAGAAGACCGCACGCCTGCAACGGAAGGAATCGCAATTGTATGGAAGTCTTGCCGTGGCGCTGCTCGCGTTGTGCGCGGCCGTTCTGGTCTGGCGCCTGTTCCGGCAGAAGCGGAAGCACGCATCCCTGCTCGAGACGCTGAACAGCGAGTTGAAGGACCAGAAGGAGCGTATCGAGGAGATCAACCGCCTGCTGGAGTTGAAGGTGTTGCGAACGCAGATGAACCCGCACTTCATTTACAACAGCCTCAGTGCGATCCACAACCTGGTGCGGAAGGGAGATGGCATCGCGGCGAGTGCTTACCTGGATGGCTTCGCGCGGCTCTTACGGATGGTACTGGACCAGAGCGTGAAGGATCTCGTGCCCCTTTCGGACGAAATGGCTTTCCTTCGGCAATACCTCAAGTTGGAGTCGATGCGTTTCGCGGATGGGATGACCTATTCCGTGGATGCCGAGCCGAAGCTCGTGAACGATGGCGGGGATCTGCTGGTGCCCGCTCTGCTGGTGCAGCCTTTCGTGGAGAACGCCATCTGGCACGGGCTTGCGTCGAAGGAAGGCGAGAAGAAGCTGACGGTGCGTTTCGCCGAACGGAACGGTCAGGTGGTCTGCACTGTGGAGGACAATGGTGTCGGGCGTGCGGCAGCCCCACAGCGACCCCATCCGGACGGGAGTGCCAGCCTGGGAGTGCAGCTCACGAACGAGCGGCTGCAACTGCTCGCATACAAGTTGGAAGGCACCGGGCGGATCACCTTCACCGATCTTGTTGAAGGGGACAAGGCCATCGGGACGCGCGTTGAAGTGGTGCTCAACGAGGCGTAATTTCCGGCCATGATCACGGCGGTGCAGGTGGATGATGATGCGGGTGCACGTGAGTTCCTGCGCGCACGGTTGAAGGAGATATCGGCGGAGGTGGTCGTGATCGGTGAGGCGTCCAATATCACGGAGGCCACGGCGCTGGTCGCGGAGAAGAAGCCGCAGCTCGTGTTCCTGGATGTTGAGATGCCCGGCGGGAATGGATTTGACCTGCTCAAGCGGCTGGGTCGTTGGGACTTTGATGTGGTCTTCACCACGGGCTATTCGAAGTACGCCATCCAGGCGATCCGATTCAGTGCCTTGGATTACCTCCTGAAGCCGGTCCAGGCGGATGAGTTGCGCGCTGCGATCGATCGTCACAGGAGCAAGCAGCGGATCACCGAGGAGCAGCGTGACCATGTGCTGCACAACATCGCGCAGCCCGACGAGCGCACCATGAAGCTCACGCTCACCAGCGGCGACCGCAGCTACTTCGTGCCGCCGAGTGATGTGGTCTGGTGCGAGGCCGATGTGAACTACACCAACCTGCACCTCGCCGATGAGCGCCGCTTCGTCTCCGCGCGCACGTTGAAGGACTACGAGGACATGCTCTCACCGCTCGGTTTCCTGCGCACGCACCGCAGCTACCTGGTGAACCGCGCGCACATCGATCACCTGGACAGGTCGGGGTTTGTGGTACTGCGCAACGGCCGGAAGGTGGAGGTGGCCAGCAGGCGGCGGGAGGAGGTGGCCCGAGCGCTTTCCGCCTAAGAGCCTGTTCAGGATCTCTTCAAACTTGTCCTCCGGTCTCTTTTCAGCCCATGCTTCGCCGGAAAATGATCCCGTAGGCACCGCTACGCGATGATTTTCCGGCTGCGCCTGAACGGAAAATAGCCGTGGAGTCCTTCGTTCAAGAGATCCTGAACAGGCTCTGACGCTCGATCAGCACATCCCGCGTTGGATCGATCGGCCTTGTGGAGGGGTATGGCATGGTGTCACTTGCTGCCTCATACACCGCGTGCCATGCGCCGATCACTACTCTGTTCCCTGTTCGTGCTTCCTGTTCTGGTATTTGCGCAGACCGGCACGAACGCCACCTGTGCCACGGCCATCGAGCTCGTGGTATCGCCCACCAACGTGCCGAATGAGCTGGTCCTGATGGAAGGGCGCTGGTATACCAACGCGGTGCCCGAACCCGCGACGTCTTGCAGCGGGAGCACCGCTTGCATCATGGCCTGGTTCAAGTTCACGGCAACGGCCACCACGCATTGGGTGCGGGGCGAAGGGCAGGGCACCGGCGATGAGCGCATGGAGGTCTTCAGCGGAAGTTGTGGATCGCTCACGAGCATCGCCTGCTACCCGCCGGAGAGCCCCATTCCTGCGCTCACGGGTCTCACGGTGGGTGCCACCTACTACCTGCGTGTGCAGATGGGCAACTTGCTTTACTGCCAGTCCAACTATGACACTTCTTGCGAAGTGTGGGTCGGCGTTGTCTCGGCTCCCGTGCATGATGAGTGTACCGGCGCGATCGAACTGCCTGTGGTGACGGGGTCGACGAACGTGTGGCCCGGCACCCGTGTGTACTCCTTGGGCGCCACGCAATCGGCACCGGCTTGTACAGGCACCGCCACCGCCTCGGACGATGATGTCTGGTACCGCTTCACCGCCACCGCCCCCACGCACTTCCTGCCCACCAACAGCATGGCCGGTCTAGCGGACTACGTGTTCCAATGGTACAGTGGGACCTGTGGCAACCTCACGAGCCTGGCGTGCGACGCGGATCTGGTGAGCGGTCTGAGCCCGGGAAGCCAATACTATGTGCGTGCCCATAGCCAGAGCACCGATGTGGGCGTGACGATCCAGGCTCTGGCCGATGTGCTGGCTCCGGCACCGAACGATGAGTGCGCCGGTGCGCTGCCCTTGGAGGTGGTGAGCGCCGACGAAGCACCGAAGCCGGTGAGCTTCACCACCATCAACACCACCAGCAGCACGGCGCCCTGCGGCACACAACAGCACGACGCGTGGTTGTCGTTCATCGCTCCAGCGGCCTCCATCGTCATAGGCACGGAAAAGCTGGCGCATGGCGCGCTGTTCAGCGGATCGTGCGGTTCGCTGACCTGCGTGACCACGAATTCGAATCTGAGCAATCCGACCGGCTTCAGCGGGCTCACGCCTGGCACCACGTACTACCTGAAGATCGGCAACGCGACCACGGTGCGTCAGAACAACCGGGTATGGGCCTTCGCCGCCACGCCGAACGATGCCTGCGCCACGGCATCCGCGCTACAGGTGCAGAACGAACCTGTGGATCACACATACGGTCATCTGTACAACGGCAACACCAGGGCCTGGTACGAGTTCACAGCCACCGCCCCACGCCTGTTCGTCGAAGGATTCACCACCTGCGGACCTTGGGCGACCACGTTGCGTGCGCGCGTCCACAGCGGAGCCTGCGGCAGCCTGACGCAGCTCGCAGCATCCAACGATGTCGCTACGCCGCTGGTACTGAACGACCTGGTCGTGGGGCAGACCTATTCCCTGGAGGTCTACGCCACCCAGAAGGTTGGCTTCCGGATCGCAGTGCGCAAGCCCATGGCCAACGATGTGTGCGAGGGTGCACTTGTCCTGCCGTTCAGTGAGGCGGAGGACTTCCCGGACCTGGCGAACGTGTCGAACACCTATGCTGCGGACGGCACGGGTGGTTGCCTCCCCGATAAGGACCTGTGGTACCGGTTCACGGCCACGCACAGCTCCGCTGCCTTCATCGCCGTTGGTGCCAACATCGCTACATCGTCCTTGGTGGATGCGGCCATTGAGTTGTACACCGGCACCTGCGGAGCGCTCACCTCGGTCGGATGCGTGCAGGATGTAGGGCGGCACCGGTTCACAGGGCTTGTGCCTGGAACCAACTACTACCTGCGCTGGTCCTCAAGGGTCGCCACGCAGTTCACCCCCATGCTGTTCGATCAGCCGGTGAATGACGAGGTGGCCGGGGCACTGCCCGCGCCATTCGGCAGCACCTTTGCGCAGAGTGCCGAGCAGTACGGCACGTTCGCTGCCACGCAGAGCATGCCGGCCATCGCCCCCTGTGGTGGTTGGGACCCGGACGATGATACCTGGTTCACGTTCACGGCAACGGCCACGTCCCACAGCGTGGTCGCCCGGCAGAGCAACTACCACTTCGAAGAGGGCACTTTCACTTACAACAACTTCCGCGTGCAGGTGTACGACACGCTCAGTTCCGATGCTGAGGTGCTGGAGGCCAATACGGTGGGTTGCGGTTTCAGCCCCTTGGCACTCACTGGCCTCGTTGTGGGCCGGCAATACCTCTACCGCGCCTACCAGGCCAATGGCGGGCCCTTGAGCACCTGCGGGTACATCACCTGCGTCACCGATGCGGACAACGATGATGCGGCCGGTGCGATGCAGTTGAACTACTCCAGCACCTATTCTGCGGCCTTCAACACGAGCGGTGCCACGCAGAGCATGCCCGGTGCCGATTGCCAGGTGGACGACTTCGCCGACGATGACATCTGGTTCAAGTTCACCGCGAGCGCCGCGCCTGCACGCATCGCGATCGGCTACGCCACGGCCGATGTCACCATCGAGTTGTTCAGCGGTGCGCCCGGCAGCCTCACGAGCATCGCGTGCGATGGCAACATCCTGGTGCTGCCGACGCTTGTGGCTGGGCAGATCTATTACTTCCGTGTGTACAGCTGGCGCAATGCCACGCCGGTCGCTGGCCGCATCGGTTTGATCACCACGCCCTCGCTCACCGCCAACGGCTGCGTGGATGAAGCCTGCCTGGGTCCGGTACTGGTGCCCAATCCGGGCATCGAGCAAGGCGAGCATTGCGCGGTCCATCTGGCGGAGGTCAATGCGACGGATGGATACGGCAGCACCCTTGCACCTGGATGGCCGCGGATGCAGTCGGGTTCATCGGATGCGTGGTCCAGTTGCGCGCCGTTCGACTCCCCGGTCGAGAACCCCGGTGGCTTCAATCCCGGGTTCACCTCGACCAGGGTGCTCTCGCGGAGCGGGAAGGGCATGGGCGGACTCTACATGGCTTGGGGTGGCCCCATGGAGTACGTGGAATACCTGCAAGCGCCGCTCGCCGAACCCTTGGTCCCAGGTGAGCCTTACCTCATCTCGTTCCATGCGGCCACCAACCCCCGGCTGCTCTGCTTGAGCGGGCTTGGCGCGGCACTGAGCGAAGGCCCACTGGTATCCGGCACATCAGGGCCGATCCTTGTTGAACCCGCAGTCGTCACGCTTGAACCGATCTGCACGCGCAACTGGACCAATGTCTGTGGCGTGTACGTCCCCACCTCACCCGTTGATCATATCACCATAGGCGCTTTCCAATTGGCCGGTGAAGCCGTGCGGATCAATGATCCCGATGGTTACTCTTACTACGGCGTGGATGACGTGGTCGTGGCGCGCATCAATGATCCCGGCTGCATCACATCCATTGGTGATGTGCCGCCCCTGGATGAGTCTACGGAGAGCAACGGCGATGCCTTGCGCTTATTCCCCAACCCCGCCAACGACCGCGTGAGCATCGTCGCCGATGCATCACTCTTCGGCCAGCGCGCGGTGATCGAGCTCTTCGACGCCACCGGGAAGCAAGTGCTCGCTGATCAGTTGAATTCCTTCGGTGCGTTGCAGGCGCTGGAGCTTCCAGCGGAGCTGAAGGAAGGGCTGTACCTGGTGATGGTACGCGTAGAAGGGCAGGGGCCGAAGGGGGCGAGGTTGGTGGTGAAGCGCTGAGGCACGGGATCCGTGCTACAGGATGAGAGGCGTTGACGTGGAATGGCATTCGTTTAGTTGACCAACTTCCACCGCCGCACTATGGAGCCTCTGAACTCGGACATCAGATCGCTGCATAGAGTCCGTGGAGGTTTCCTGTCCGGTGCTGGACGGGACGATGAACGCAGAAAACAGGCGCAATGATCGCCGTGCTGAACGGGGAGGACCCCGGTTGCAGCCAGGGTCCCCACCTGCGATCGTATCTGCGCTCTCACAGGGCTTGAAGCCGCCCAAGCCGGAACTCGATCTGGTAGATACCCGAGTTCTGCGCCCGCAACCCCAGCCCGGTCAGCACGGTCGTTGCCGTCGACACTCCGGTGATGCTCGAGGTCGTCATCATCAGTTCAAGGCCGTTCGAATTGCCCAGGTTCTCACTTTGTGCCGGACCGAGGACGAAGCCCCCCCCCTGAGCCTCGATCAACTCGCAGAAGTAAACCTTCATCCTGGTCACATTGTTGTTCTCCACCAACAGTCCCAGCCCGGTAATGGCATGCCCTGCAGGAGCCGTGAACTGCTTCTCGGGAGTCAGGGATGGATCCGGCCCAAGCGTATAGCTCATCTGTGAGCTTATGGTGCAGTCATCTTCAAGCTTCCGATAGTACAGCTTCATCATCTTCACATCATCGCTCGCCACGTTCACACCGATGCCGGTGAGGAAACAATCCGTCGGCAGGCTCCAATACACCTCATTGGCGAGGTGCGTGCCGGCCGGGCCTTGGCTGGTGGCCTGGCTCACCCAGGCGCTGCCGAGGTGCAGGATGTCGCAAGTGGGATCAGGATCGGACGGTCCACCGCCTGCGGGAGGCTCAACCGGACCTCCGTCCTCGTCAATGATCTGACAATAGGTCCCGCTTGTCCCGGCAGGACAACTACAGGAACACTCGGCGGTTTCAACACCACCATTGATGCACATAATGTCACATTCTTTCCCGCAGGAGGCCAACAGGACGATAAGGACCAGGGTCACTTGGATCGGAAGCGTCGTTTTCATGATCATGGTATATAAGCCTACTCTCTTATTGGCTTTTCGGCATCCGCCCGAACCGCGTTCGTCGCTGTTCAGGGGTGTATCCCGGCAGGTGCAAGGCTGTTATCGGTGGCTCCGGATTATTTTGGCGGAGTGAGCGACCAGGAGCTGCTGGAGGGCCTGCGCACCCACGACCGGAAGGCCGTGGAGCAGGTCTATGAGCTGGTGCGGCCGGGCCTGATCAAGTACGTGCGGGACAACAGCGGCACGCGCGACGAGGCCTCGGACGTGATCCAGGAAGCGATGCTCGTGACCTATATGCAGATCACCCGACCGGGCTTCGCACTCACCTCCGCCCTGGGCACCTATGTGCAGGGCATCGGTCGCAACCTCTGGCTGAAGCACCTGGAGCGCTACAAGAAACGCTACACCCCGGAGTCGAAGTTGAAGCGCAACGATAACACGGCATGAGCATTCGGTATCAAGAAGTGGAGACCCGCACAGTGCTCGACGACCTGATGGAGGCAGACCGCATCTGCCTGTTCTGGGAGGCCTTCGAGCAGCTGGGCGCGGACTGCCAGAAATTGCTGCGCATGACCTTCGAAGAACGCCCCGAGACCGAGATCCAGGAAGCGCTGGCATTCAGCAACGCCGGATCGGTGCGCGTAAAACGCCACAAATGCAAGGAAAGCCTGGTGCAACGCATCCAGTCCGACCCACGCTTCGCTGAATTGACGGAACCATGAGCGAGGAAAGCACGGACCCCCGCATGGAGCAGTTCCTACGCGACGCCTTCGCCCAGGAGGATGTCCATCGTTTCCGTCAGGTGCTGCGCGAAGTGGCCACCGACGTGGAGGCGCGGCACGGCGCGGATGAGGCTCCGGTGATCCCGTTGTGGCGCAAGCCGGTGGTGAGGTGGATGGCGGCGGCGGCTGTGGTGGCGCTGCTCGTGACCGCTGCCCTGCCCTACCTGAGCCCGGTGGACCAGGTCCAGTTGGCCTTGGATTATACAGAACGCTCCGAGGGCCAGCTGCGTGGTGCGAACCCCTCCGTGGATGCACAATGGGCCGAGGTACGCAAGGCCCTACACGAGAAGCGACCGGATGATGCGCTCCAACTGCTCCAGGAGATCCCTGCTTCCGGGACCTGCGACCAGGCCAGGGTGCATTGGTACACAGCACTGGCACAGCTGATGCAAGAACAGAAGGACCAGGCACGGGCCGAATTGGAGCAGGTGCTGGCTTCGGGTTGTCAGGAGAAGGTACTGGCCAGGGAATTGCTCGACGAGCTGTAGTGCTTACGCAGCCTTTCTCCGGCTACGGAACCACAGCGCGCCACCAAAGATCCCCACAAGGGCCAGACCTAGGGCCCAGTACACGGTACGCATGGGTCTGCGCAATTGGACAGGCTCATTGTCCCCGATCAGGACGAAGGCGGCCCACTTGCTTGGTGGTTCGTTGGGGAACTCACGGCGGTACCAGCGCTTGGCCTCGGCCAGTGCATCGGCCTTTCCCAGGCCCTCTGCGAGGTGCTCGTAGAACTTCACCATGATCTGTTTGGTGGCCAGGTCGTCGACCTTCCAGAGGGAGGAAACCACACTGCCAGCACCGGCATACTTGAAAACGCGAGCTAAGGACATTGCACCCTCTCCCTTGCGATCATCACCCACAGCGGTCTCACATCCGCTCAACACGATCATTTCCGCGCCCAGGTCCAATCCCTGGATTTCATAGGCATAGAGCACGTCGTCTGAATCGGATCGGATCTCCTGAACTTGACGATCACGCGACCAATTGAAGATTATACCGCTCCACTCAGGCGCCAGGTCAGAACAGAAAGAATGAGCGGCTAAATGGAGGAGCCTAGCTTGGTCGAACAAGCTGCGTGCAGCAAGCTCTGTCGCGTTATCTCCAAGAAACACCTGCATTTGAACCAGATCACCGATACTCGTTACTTCCTCTCTATTGCCAGTTAGGGATCCATATGCGTTCAAATGACCTCCGTCCCGGGAAGCAAGCTGGTCAACGCGGGAAGTATCAGCGAGCTCCTCATAGGCCGGGGCAAAACCGACCGCCAGATCCACCCCGGATCTCGGTCTGTACGGATTCGCCAGAAAGGATTGACAATACTCGTAACGGATGACCTTGGACTCGATCATATCTCTCACTTCTCCATTCGATCTGAACCTCAATGCCTCAAACGGGAATGCATTTAGTTTTCCATCAGGTATTATGATGAGTTTATCCATGGAGCGCCAATCGAGACTAACAGGGAGCAACGTGTCACTAAGGGCAATGTGATCAATGGGCCAGGAATGCTCACTAGCATCTCCACGAATTCGCTCCAGCGCCTCGTTGATGGCTTCTTCCAGCCAGGGATAAATCCTGCGATACTCGAAAGAATGGCTATGACGGGTCATTGCCAGAATTAGAAGAATCGAATCCGTCCAAGCATAATTGATCAACATGGTAGAAGGATCTAGGGCCTTCATTAAAGAATCCCAGCGCTCAGGCCCAGGGATCGCACCATTCCTAGCTCTCATCCCCAAATAGGAAGCCCGTATCTCGGAGATCCTATTGTCTATTACCACAAGTTCCGCGAGAGCCGCGCTGTCCAATCCAGTATCGGCATGCTCAATTGCGCTCCTATTGGCATAAAGCGCTTCCAGCTCATCCGAGCCACCCAGAGCATAGAATTGGTCCAATTCAGCCTTAAGTGCCGCTCGCATTTGTAGCGACTTGCGTTCTTCGAAAAGAGCTGCCAATCCAGCAACATTGACCGGTCGCTCTTCACCCATATCATACAGGACCAATAGTCGATTATCATTTATCCGGTGTAAATGCAATGCATCCTTCAGCAGAAGTCTAGGGTCTCCATCTTTCATGACCTTGTTCGTGAACCTTTCAATCTCATCATACAGTCTCAGGATAGTGCGTGCAAATCGAGGTGATTTATTATTATAATAGATCGAGGTAAAGACGCTGGCATACAATCCGAGTTGGCTGGATACTGAGGTTGGCTCAGGTATCGAATCCCATTGCACATGTGCGTTTGGATCATTGAGATCCAAGACAGAACGAAGGTCGTCACGGGCCAATGAGTCCGCCAGCATCACCTGCCCCGTTAAGGCATAGGCCGACAGCTCCATTGGTCGGAGTTGCCAGGCGCGAATGGAGGCACTCCGGTGGTTGTTATCGTTCCCAAGGATCTGTTCAGCTTTCTGAACGTAGTGCAAGATCGAATCAGGTTGGGTATCCCCATACATAAAATAGAGAATCATATGAATGCTCAAATACAGCTTGTTGTAGTTGAAATGCCTCTTTACCTGAGCTGCTTCGTAGCCCCATGCCTTCCGGTAATGCACTAATGTGGAATCAGGAATTCTGATATTCAGATAGCATTCTCCAATCAATTGATGACTTTGAAGCATTGCTCGCGGGTTAAGCATATTAAGTTCATGACTTTTAGCAATGTGATCCATCCCATATGCAATAGCCAGTCTAAAATCACCAAGGTCCTTATACACTAGAGCAGCAGTCTTGAGTGCGAATACCAGATCACGGGGCTCCTTTGTTCTGTTCGCAGCTTCGGTCATCATTAGGGTCAAGTGTCGAGCTTCTTCGAGTCGATGCATTCCTCTACACATTTGGATAAGGTCTCCACAGATCTCAATGACAAGGGAGTCACCAATATGTGCATGTTCGTCACGTAACGCATCCAATGCCAGATCGCCATACTTAGTCATGGTATCTGTCATGTATAGGTTGCGTGCTTTGGAACTTATCCTGGAAAGAGACGGTGCACGAACCTCTGGATAACCGTCGCTGATACTATTACAAACAGAAACGGCTTGTTTTAGGAGTTCCATGCCCTCTACATTGCTTTCGGCTTCTATTGCTCTAAGACCCAATAGGAACAGTGAATCTGCCCTAATTCGGAGATTGATATCATTCGATTTGTCAATTGGCACAAAGCGATTCAAGCCACTCTCCACTTGATTACGTGGTTCCACAGATGATCCGCAAGCACCCAGCAGAATTACGATCGAAATAGCGAACTGATAGCTCGTTACAATACTGGAAACCATGTTCATTTCTTAGCAAGTACGTTTTGGAAATATACGATTGCGAGATTCAACCATATTGGCCACGCATATATGGAAAATCTTGACAAATACTTTGAGTATCCGCGAGGTCACATTCTCCCCGAATCATCCTACAATCAGCGCTTCAATCACCGAAGTTCACCTATTCTAGAATTGCTTCACCACCCCGGCAACATGCGCCAGGTGGTGTTCTTCATATGTTGGTAGGCCTCACCGAAAGCACTTTCCAAGGTAGCCTCTTCGGTGGAGATGCGGCAGGCATAGACCCAAAGCATGCCGGGGCCCATGACCAGCAGGCCGGCCCAACTGTGGAAGAGCAAAGCCACACCCACCATCAGCAGCCACGCGCCGGTGTAGCTGGGATGGCGCAACCAGCGATAAGGTCCGCTGGTGATGAGCTGTTGGCCTTGCTTGATCTGCACCGTGGCGCTGAAGGCACGGTCCAGGGTGCGGATGGCCCAGATACGGAGGGCCAGCCCGCCAAGCATGAGCGTAGCCCCCAGCAGGGTGATGGCATCAATCGCAGAGGGCGCCTCTGCGAAGTAGGCCCATTCCACCAGGCTCACGACCTGTCCCAGGGCGCTCACAACAAGGATGAGCCACATGGTATTCCGGTCGGTGGCGCGGTTGTCGGCACTTTCTTGGGCGCTGATGACCGGCTGGGTGGCCAGCAGACCGGTGCAGACCAGTGCCGCGAAGAGCACCGGCCAGGTGAGCAGCAGCTCCGTGGTCGGCAGCAAGGGCAGCACGTACAACGCGACCAGGAAGATGAGGATGGAGGTGACTTTTTTCACGAAATGTGCTTTCCTCTGGTTGTGTATACCAACATGGAATTGCTTGTTGGCTAATAGTTGGGCTGGCGTTAGTAGGTCCATGTTCCTAGCAGTTCCATTTCCAATTGGATAGAAGCGTTCTCGACCATGATCCTGCCACTGCCATCATAGTTATCCAGAGATAACGTGTGCAGGAGTCCACCAATAGCATCATCAGGATCGAAAAAATCCATATCGCGCAGGTAGATGGTCAATTGATCATTCAGGTCCATGTGTATCGGAAAGAATGTGATACCATACTCGTTATAGTAGAGGAGGTCATCCCCCTGCACAACAGAGCTATAGGTGAATGTTTGTCCCACCAGTGCATTGTTCAGCTTAATGATCAGGTAGGGATCGATCGAGCCTGGTATGTTCGAAGTCGCATCCCAAGGTTGGCCGCCATTGGATGGCATCCAACTTATCAAACGGATAGCTGAGATCTGAAATCCTGTTGGTTCCTGTTGCGTGGTTGAATTCTCGCAGGTCGGCCCATTGAATCCGGGCGGGCAGTCACAGCTACAGTCCTGGGTAAGGATACCGCCGTTCTGGCAGGTGATAGAACAATTATCTCCTGCTGGGGTGATTTCATCTTTCGTGCATGCGCTTGTCGTGATCACGAGTCCGAGTATCAAAAGCAGTTGGTAGGTCTTCATGGCTTCTTTAGGTATTGATACCACTTGTCCGATGGTAGTTATCGTTCACGCCGCCTTTTCGTTCCGTCGAAGCAATGCCTCCCGCTCAGGCAACTGCTCCCGGATGGCCAGTGGCAGTTCGACGTGGCGGTAGACCATGAGGAAGGATGGCTCGCCAGTCCTGGTGCAATCGAATGGTCCTGTCCCGTTGAGCAACGTAAAGCCCATCCGCCGCCAGAACGGCATATGTGCTCGAAAGCAGGTGAACACCGCTTGGTCCAGCCCAAGCACATGGCTCATGGCCATGGTCGCCAATGTGAAGTCCTTCACCGTAGACAGATCACGAAATGCAGGGTCGATGCAGATGCGGCTGACCTCCACGAAGGGTTGACCGTGTTGGATGTAGCCGTCCATGAGCGCACGGACTGATGCAGCGTTCGCAGCTGGCATGTGGGTCAGGCAAAACAGCGGGTGTGAGCCCGCGATCGGACAGATGAAGCGGACACAGCCGCGCAGTGCTCCCCCTTTGTACCAGCCCAGGTGTACGGCAGTGTCGTCGTAGGCATCGCGGTCCATTCCGCATTCGTCGTTCAGGAAACGGGCCTGGACACTGCCGCTGTAAATGCGGTGCCGGAAGCGATGGTACTCGTCAAGTCGGGCCGGGTCGGTGATGTGCTGCAGGGTGATCATGGTTCTTCTTTCAGGTCTATTCCAGCTACTTCTGTTATGTTATCGTCGTTGATCGATCCAGGTGGATCAGGGATAAGGAGCTTCGATCGCAATGACCGCTCAAATGCACGCAGATCCGGGACGGATAGGGCATGAGGATGGATCGCCATGAGTTCCGTGGAGAACGGAAGGGGCCTGTGTTCTTCCTCTTCCATGGCAGGAAAAACTATCAGGTGTTCGCAGGTCTTCATAGTAGAATCTGACCAGCTAGCGCTTTTCGGAGCGAAGTGCCTATCCGGTGGCGCGAACGGTACCGGCGATCCGTTGAAGAAGGGGCCAAACGCGGCGGCTGAACGACAGTCGTTCCCCAGTGCGAAGCTCCAGTTCGTTCGATCCATGCACTGCTACAGCGTGATGGATAGCCGTGATATAGCTGCGATGGGTGCGCAGGAAGAGGAAGTCCCCGATCCGCTCATTACAACCCAAGCGATGTTCCAGGTCGTTCAGGCTGTGCAATACGACCATGCTGGTGCCATTGACGGAATGCAGTCGGGCATACTTGTCTTCGGCACGGAGGTAGAGGATCTTGCATGGGTCCACGAAGACCCAACCCGTGGTGCTCTTGATCAAAAGTGGAACGCGAGACATCTCCATGGCTCAGTTCGGGTTGGCCGCGATCTCACTGGGGGCGATCTGCTCAATTCCGGCATTACTCTGGAATAGGACCAGCGACCGGATCGCATTGTCCCAGTTCCCGGACCCATGCAGTCTGACTTGTGTCTTCAGGTCCTCTATTCGCTGGGGCCCCGTGATCGTCAACTGGTCCCGCCCCTCGCCGTCCTCCCCATCAAACAGGATGACGGTGTACCCGTCGGCGATGTCGAGTGCGCTCACCTGTCCGATGTATTCGGGCCTGAGGCGATTGACGTGTTGTGCGGTGTAATAGGCTTGGCCGTACCCATGAGCGCCAACATCAGTATGGACCGTGAGCGGAGCTTGTTGTCCGAGCAGCGTTGTAGCAGCGAACAGTGCTAGTGGAAGGATGAAGCGTTTCATGGCGTGTTGGTTTGGGAGTGTATCCCGGTACCGCATGCCTTGTTATCGTGGATAGTTCGACACCCACATCGAATGCGCTCCGAGGGCCAGCCCGACCTACCATAGGCAACAAGATCGGCGGAACAGGTCTCTACTGGCATAACTCAGCGATCCCTGCGGCATCATCTGCTTCGGCGAGGTCCTGCACTTGTCTGAGTAGATCAACGCCACCGGCAAGCAAGTGCTCGCTGATCAGGTGAATTCCTTCGGTGCGCTGCAGTCGCTGGAGCTTCCAGCGGAGCTGAAGGAAGGGCTGTACTTGGTGATGGTGCGCGCGGAAGGGCAGGCGCCGAAGGGGGCGAGGATGGTGGTGAAGCGTTGAACGGTTCACCTAGATCCCGGGTGTACGCACGCCTGGGTAGGTTCAACCGCTCACTCGCACACCGTCGCGACCCGCTGATCCAGCGGTACACCTCGGGCCTTATCAATCACCTGACTTCCAGGAAGACTTCCACCCCTCGACTTCGCTTGCGACGGAACGCGGCAATGCGACTATCATTGTCGGCAATTGGTTCTGCTGTGTGATGGGTCTGGAATTCAGAAGAGGAATGGTGGAGGACATTGTGTCCCTGCAGGAACTCGGGTTGAGTGCATACGGTCAGCATCGGTCCGCATTGACTGCTGAGAACTGGGAGAAGTTCAGTGCATTCCTGACCACCCCGGATTCATACTCGAACTTGCTGCGCATGTCCACTTGCTTCCTGTGCGAGGTGGATCAGCGGATCGTGGGAATGGCTTTTATTGTGAGCAAGGGGCACCCCACCGACCTGTTCGAGGCCGATTGGAGCTACATCAGGATGGTTGGTGTCGATCCTGGATTTTCCGGAAGAGGCATCGCGAAGCGCTTGACGCAGTTGTGCCTCGAGCATGCCGGTCGCACCGGTGAACGGTATGTGGCCTTGCACACCTCGGAGTTCATGGATGCGGCAAGGCATGTGTATGAAGGTTTCGGTTTCAAAGCCGTCCGTTCATTGATCCGTTATGGCGCTCAGTACTGGATATACCTCTTGGAATTGAACTGCACACCCCATGATCGACTATCGCATTGAGCCCCACATCTCCGTTGCCGAGTTCAGGGAGGTGCTGGTGAACTCCACGCTCGGTGCCAGACGACCCGTGGACAGTGAAGCCACCTTATCCGCAATGATCGCACATGCGAACTTGATCATCACTGCCCGGGTGGAGGGGAGACTGATCGGCGTCGCCCGTTCGCTTACCGATCATGTCTACTGCACGTATCTCTCCGACCTCGCCGTGGATGAACGCTACCAACGAAAGGGGATCGGGAAGGAACTGATCAGACGTACCAAGGAGGCCACACCTGCGGCCAAGCTGATCCTCCTCTCCGCCCCAGCCGCGGTGAACTACTACCCCGGGATCGGCATGACGCAATGGGCACAGTGCTACGTGCTGGACCATCTCGATGAACTCAAGTGACCGATCATGATCAACTATGATGGCAGGGTGTTCAGGCCCGAATCGAACACCGAGAACGGGGAGACTTCCAGCGATACGGTCTTCCTCTACCGGCAGATCGGGAATATCCTCACGTCGGAGTATTCGGGCGGGCGCATCATCAGGGGACACCTGATCGGTCTGGTGGACGAGAACGGGAACATCGACATGCGCTACCACCAGGTGAACGACAGGAACGAGATCATGACCGGGATGTGCCGATCCACACCGGAGATCAAGGAGAACGGGAGGATCCGTTTGCACGAGAGCTGGCAATGGACTTCCGGGGACCGGTCCGAGGGCCGATCCGTACTCGAGGAGGTGGGACCATCACACAATGCAACGGACCCATCCTGACGGCCATTCAGCCAGCCCGATCGCTGATCGGAAAGCGCACATCACGGATCCGGTGGTGCACTGAACTGCCACCCCTGGTCCGGTGATGGCGAGGGGTCTATTCCGTGCCGATCGCGCGTGCGAGCTCCTGCATCTTAAGCACTGTATTCCAGTTGCGACCGGTGTTCTCCACGCCGATCCACCTGTCGAACTTCTCAGCCATCTTGCTCCTTCCGAAACCATGCGGGGTGTGGATGTAACACACTCCGTCGACCAGTTCCAGTTCCTCACCACCAACGGCCAACGCACGTATTTTCTTCAGCGCATCCGGGTCCGGCGCTCCGGCAAGGAGCACGGCATGCACGTGCTTTCCTTCCGCCTTCTGCGGAAATGGGTCGTTCTTGATCAACGCATCCCATTCCGCAGCGGTAACGACGAAAATGGGCCTGTCATAGGCGAATTCCCGTTCGCAGATCTCCACCACCTGCGCATGGACAGAGTTGCGCGCAAGCGTGCTGCTCACCACCGCATTCCCGCTGTTGATATAGGTGGTGGGGTTCTTGAATCCGGCCTTCGCAAGCGCCTCCCGCAAGCGTGCGACGGGCAGCTGCACAGGACCTCCGACACCGCGGAAGAGCAACAGGTAGGTGGTCGGAGCTACCATCGATCACTGCTTCAACACGCGCATGGTCGAGGTGCCATTCGCGTCCGATACGCGCATCAGGTACATGCCTGTCTCAAGACCCGACAGGTCGATGGCCGCGTGCTTTCCGGTGATCCGCCGCTCAAGCACGAAGCGCCCTTGTGCATCGATCAGGACCACCTGTGCAGTGCCATCGATCTTGCGATCCAGCCACGTCATCGTGCTCGCGGGGTTCGGGTGCAACACCACCGTGCGATCATCTGCGGTGGGAAAGATCCCGGTCACCACGACCTGCACCGCCTCGGAAGCCGCCGAGGTGCAGCCGAATACGTCCTCCACGATCACGGTGTACGATCCGCTTTGGTCCACGGTGATGCACGAAGCGGTGGCACCATCGATGGGCTCTTGGTCCACGTACCATTGCGCTTCCCCGGCAAGTGTCGTGCACAGGGTCGTTCCATCCTGCGCTACGAATGGCACCGTGGGGATGCTCGAACAACCTGCCTGGCCCCGGAAGATGTCACCATTGTTGCACACGATGATGATGTGGCCATCCACGTACATGGCGTCGCCCACGTTCGCATTCAGGATCTCCGGCAGGAAATTCTCCCAGTTCTCGCCACCATCGATGGAGCGCACCGTTTGACCCGAATATCCCACGGCATATCCCGTATCGGGATCGGTGAAGAAGACGCTCATGGTCGTTTGTGGGGTGCCTCCCATGGTGATCCAGGTATCTCCTCCGTCGGTGGTGCGGTGTTGCTTGGTCCAGCCAAGCTGTTCGTTCAGGAAGAACACCGTGTGACTTCCACTGGTCGGTTGGAGTGGCTGCCAGCTCACACCGCCATCCATGGTCCTGTAATTGTCACCATACTCACCCACGGCATAGCCCTGCTGGTCATCCACGAACCAGAGATCGCTGATGGTGATGTTCCCGACATCGAGCACATGCGTCCAGCTCGCCCCGGCATTGGCGGTGCGATAGATACCGCCGAACACGGCACCGCCGGCCACGATCATCGTGTTCGCGTCGAAGGTCCACGTGCAGCGTATCGCCACGTTCGGCCCGGTACCGTTCGTGCGTGTATCGAAACCGTCGAAGGTCTTGGAGAAGCTGCCACTTCCACCACCGAGGCAGCCTTGGCCGTTGGCACTCATGTGCACGCCGAGACCTCCTCCACCGGCATTGAGCCAGGTGCGGCCTCCATCCGTGGTGCGTATCAGGCCGTTCTCGAAGCCACCGGTCGTTTGCCAACCCACGGCCACACCGGTATCGGCGTTCATGAAGCTCACCTTGTTCAGCCGCGTATGGAAGGTGCCCATGTTGCGAACGGACCAGCTCAGCCCCATGTCGTTCGTCCCGAGAATGCGGCCGTCGGTGCCCATCACCCCCTCGCCCGAAGGCAGGAGTGAAACGCTGCGGTGTTCCGCACTGCCGGTCTGGACCTCCGTCCAGCTCAGGCCGGCATCTGTACTGCGGATCGTGCGCCCCCACCAGCCGCAGGCCAGCATCACGTCACCCTGGGCTGCCAGGTCGTTCATCACATACGTGCTGTTGCTCGGAATACTGTCCCAACTCGCACCTCCATCCGTGGTACGGGCCACGAAGCCCGGGCTCCCGGTACACACGCCTGTAAGCGCATCGTACCAGTGCATCCCGCGGTAGCTGCCGACATAGGGCGGACTGCTGTCCTGCCAGGTCAGTCCACCGTCAGTGCTCTTGATCACCCTGTTGCTTCCACTACAACTGGCATACCCCACCTCCACATCCAGGAATTGGATGCGCAGGACCGCGGTGCCTGAACTGAGGCCGCTTTGCATCAGTGTCCAGGTCGCGCCGCCATCGGTGCTGCGGTAGATGCGTCCGGTCTGAGTGCCCGCCCAGCCCAGCGTATCGTTCACGAAATGCACGCTTTGGAAGGTGCCGTAGACCGGGTTGTTGGTGCCGGTGACCGTGGTGAATGCATCCGTGGTGCGGTAGACACTTCCACTCTCGCCCACCACGATGGCACGCTCGGCATCCCACACGTGCATGCCGATGGGGTTGTTCGAGAGGCTGTTCACCATGCGTTCCCAATGGTATCCACCGTCGCGGGTGCGCAGGATCGCGCCCATGGGGAAGTCCACGGCGAATCCAGCGGCATCATTCACCATGTGCAATGCGGTGAATTCACTGCGCGTCTTGATCGGCGTCATCAATTCCCACTGGGCCGATCCGGCGATCGTGTGCAGGAGAAAGGCAAGGAGTGATAGTCGTTCCATCGGGGTAAAGCTACCCGATCGGTACACGGCTGGCCGGTCCAGGTTCACGATACCTTCGCACCATGCGTGGACTCTTGCTCTTTTCCGTCCTGCTGGTATCAAGGACGTTGGCACAGCCCATCGACAGCATCCATGTCTTCGCGCGCCTGCCTCAGGGTTCCTGGACTTCCGCCTCGGCCCACGCGCTGGCGTGGCAGTTGCATCGCGACCGTGCGCCCCATCGCACGGTGAAGGAAGGGGATATCGCCATCGTGCAGGAAGCGATGCGGCTTTACCGACCTGCAAGGCATACGTACGGCCGATTGCCCGACCTGTCCCATGTGGCCATGCTTTTCAGTGGGGGCAGGCCGGTGGTGCTCGGTGTCGATAAGGACCTTGGCAGGGTGATCGACCTCACGTCGCGCAAGGAATACACCATCGATTCGCTCGCGGATCATGCACAGGTCCGTCTGCTGCTCGCCCGAGCAATGGTCGACTAGAGGTGTTCTACCATCTCACCCTCGAATTTCTCCACCCTTCTCATTTCCCATCCCCTTCACTTCTTCACTTCTTCACCTCTCCACTTCTTCACTCCTTCACTTCCTCACTTCTCCACTTCTCCACCTCTTCACTTCCTCACTTCTCCACCTCCTCACCCTCTCACCGCCGCATCCACCATGTTGCTGCTCCCGATGAAGAGCGGACAGCGCTGGTGCAGTTCCTTCGGAGAGATGTCCAGGATGCGTGTGGTACCATCGGTGGCCTTACCGCCGGCCTGCTCCACGATCATCGCGAGCGGATTGGCCTCATACAGCAGGCGCAACTTTCCGTTCGGTGCCTTCTGCGTACCGGGGTACATGTAGATGCCGCCCTTCATCAGGTTGCGGTGGAAGTCCGCCACGAGACTGCCGATGTAACGCGCACTCATCCGCTGCCTCTTGCAGCCGTCGATGTAGGAGCGCACGCCCTCGCTGAAGTCGATGTAGTTCCCTTCGTTCACCGAATAGATCTTACCGTCCACCGGTGTCGTCATGTTCGGGTGGCTCAGGCAGAAGGTGCCGATGCTGGGATCCAGCGTGAATCCGTTGACCCCATGTCCCGTGGTATACACGAGCATGGTACTGCTGCCGTAAATGATGTAACCCGCGGCCACCTGAGCTGAACCCGGTTGCATGAAGTCATCCATCGTGGCCTTATCGCCCGAACTCACCCGCCGGTAGATGCTGAAGATGGTGCCGATACTCACGTTCACATCGATGTTGCTGCTGCCATCCAGCGGGTCCATCGACACCACATACTTCCCACCGTTGTCGAAGTGCACGATATCATCGTTCTCCTCGCTGGCCACGGCGCACACCATACCCTGGCTTCGGAGCAATCGAATGAAGAGGTCGTTGGCATAAACATCCAGCTTCTGTTGTTGCTCGCCTTGCACATTCTCCTGCCCGGCAGCGCCGATGATGTCCTCTGCAAGACCGGCCTTGTTCACCTCGCGATTCACCATTTTCCCAGCCAGGCGGAAACTTGTGAGCAGCTGGCTCAGTTCGCCCGTCGCATAAGTGAATTCGTGCTGGCGTTCCGTGATGAATTCAGCAAGTGTCTTGATGTTCGGCATGGTGGTCGGTCGGTCGATGCGCTGCAAATATCCGATGTAGGCGATCTTTGGGCACAATGAATGTGAGGATACGACGGGCGGAACGCCGGGATGTGGATGGCATGCTGCAACTGGTGCGTGAACTCGCCACGTTCGAACGTGAGCCGGATGCCGTTTCGGTGACGCCGGAGCACATGGCGGACGCAGGCTTCGGGCCACATCCCGTGTGGGTCGGCTGGGTGGCCGAGAACGATGGCGCAATGGTGGGCATGGCCATCTGTTATGAGCGCTACAGCACCTGGAAAGGTCGGCGCCTGTATCTGGAGGACATCGTCGTGACGAGCAAGGCACGTGGTCAGCGCATAGGGGAGAGGCTTTTCCGGGAATGTGCCCGGTACGCCGTGGAGCAGGGCCATGCGGGCATGGTCTGGCAGGTGCTGGACTGGAATGTGGATGCCATTCGGTTCTACGAACGCCACGGTGCGTCGATGGATCCGCAGTGGATCAACGGATCCCTCGAGGTGGAACAACTCAAGCGCCTCGCCGTGCCATGAAGGTGTTCAAGTTCGGTGGTGCCAGTGTGAAGGATGCGTCCGGCGTGCGCAACCTTGCCGAGGTCGTGAAGCAGTTCGCGCTGGATGATCTTGTGATCGTGGTGAGCGCCATGGGGAAAACGACCAATGCGTTGGAGGAGATCGTCTGGGCCCATTGCGATGGTCGAACCACACGCACGCATTTCGATGGTCTGCGGCACGAACACATGGCGATCCTTGCGGCGGTGGCTCCTGAGGATGCCGCGGCACGGGAGGAGCTCTCCACGCACTTCACAGGTCTCGAGGACCTGCTTGCGCATAAACCCTCCGGAGACATCGATCAGGTGTACGACGGTATTGTCGCATTCGGGGAAGTGTGGAGTACGTTGATCGTAAGTGCACACCTGCGCGCATCCGGGATCTCGCACCGGTGGCTTGATGCCCGCACAGTGGTCCGCACCGATGCCCGCCATCGCAGCGCGCGTATCGATTGGGAGCATTCGGCAAGGTGTGTGACCGAGGTGCTGAAGGATGCCGCGGATGTCCCCATGCGGATCGTCACCCAGGGCTTCATCGGGGCGGACATGAACGGCACCACGACCACTTTGGGGCGGGAGGGGTCGGATTTCAGTGCCGCGATCTTCGCATACCTGCTCGATGCGGAGAGCGTGACCATCTGGAAGGATGTGCCGGGGATGTTCAACGCTGACCCGAACCGGTTCAATGACACCAGATTGCTGGAGCACATCAGCTATCGCGAAGCCATCGAGCTGAGCTACTTCGGTGCGAGTGTGATCCACCCGCGCACCCTGCAACCGTTGCAGAAGAAGGACATACCGCTCTTCGTTCGCTCGTTCAAGGACCTTGCCGCCACCGGCAGCACGATCGATGCGCGCAGCGAGAACGACTCGCTGATCCCATCGTTCATCATCAAGCCGGACCAATTGTTGATCAGCATAACCCCTCGGGACTTGAGCTTCATCGTGGAGGAGAACCTCAGCGACATCTTCAGGCGTTTCGCAGCACGCAATGTGCGTATCGACCTGATGCAGAACAGCGCGGTCGCCTTCAGCGTGGCGGTGGACGATGGTCCGCGGTCACGGGTGCTCATCGATGAGCTCGCGAAGGACTACGAGGTGCGGTACAACGATGCGTGCGAGCTGATCACGGTGCGTCACTTCGATGAGAGTACGCTGGAGCGATTGATCACCGGCAAGGAGGTCCTGATCGAACAGCGATCACGCAATACGGCGCGCTTCGTAGTGAAATAGGGGTCAGCGGTCGCCCATCAAAGCGATCACACGCTCCGGGTAGTCGCTGATGATGCCATCGACACCGAGGTCGAGCATTCGTTGAATATCCTCCTTCTTGTTCACGGTCCACACCACGAGTTCCATGCCGTCCTGGCGGATGTCCTTCAAGAGCCCTTCGTCGGCCTGGCTGAAGTGCGGGCTGTAGTACTGCGGAATGAAGGTGAGGCGTGAAAGGTTGGCACGAAGCCCGTCGTCGTTCTCCACGAGCAGGGCCAGCACCATGTCCGGGCGTTCCGCATGGATCACTTCAAGGATGGCGGGATCGAAGGATTGCACGATGCACCGGTCCGTGATGCCCAATGCGTCGATCTCGGCGATCACCCTGCGGGCATAGGCGTCCGGCAGCGGCTGGAACGTGCCGTACCATTCCGGATCGCTCTTGATCTCGATGTTGTAGCTCGGGCTCACATTCCCGCTCAGCAGGGCGTGCTCTTCCACCACTTCGATCACCTCGCGCAAGGTCGGTTTGTGCACGGGCCTGTCGTCCTGCTCAGGAAAATCCGGGTTCGGGGCGCTTCCACAATCGTAGGACCGCACTTCGGCAAGGTTCATCCGGAAGATGTTCAGGGATCGTTCATCTTCCGGTGCGATCGCATCCCCATCGGCGGTCCTGCAGATCACATGATCGATCCACGGCTCGTGGGAAACGATCACCTGGTCATCGGCGGTGAGCACCACATCCATTTCCAGCACATCACAACCGATGTCCACTGCGCGCACGAACGCAGGGATGCTGTTCTCCGGCAACGATCCGCGGCAGCCACGGTGGCCGTGTACATCCGGGTGAAGGTTCTTCTGTGGCATGCAGGCGGAGAGAGCGGCCGATAGACAAAGGAAGAGGATCCGGTCAGGTGGTGCCATGTGGATGGAAGTGAAGGATCTTCGCTGCGAGCACCTCCGCCATCTTCACCTTGCCCTCGTGCGTGACACCGGCGATGTGCGGGGTGAGCACCACGCGCTGGTGCTCCAACAGCCGCTGTTGTGTGTGCGGCTCAAGGGTGGGGTCCAGGCCGTCAAGCCCCGGTCGTTCGAATTCGAGCACGTCCAGCGCTGCTGCGATCACACGTCCGTGGTCGATGGCATCCAGCAACGCGGCGGTATGTACCACGCCACCACGGGAGGTGTTCAGGAACCATACCGGCCGGCCCATACGCAGGAAGAGGTCGTGGTCCGCGAAGTGCCTGGTCTCATCCGTCAGGGGGAGGTGGAGGCTGATGACGTCGCTCTCGCGCAGCACGCGTTCCAATGCGCACTCTTCGATGCCCGCCCTGCCGAAGCCGCTCCTGTACTTGTCGTAGGCCAGGATGCCCACCCCGAAGCCCCGCAGCTTCTCGGCGAAGGCGCTGCCCATCTGCCCGAACCCGATGATGCCCACGTTCTTCCCTTTCAGGTCCGTGCCGCGCAACGCCTCTCTGGGCCACAGACCGGCGCGTACCGAAGCATTCGCAGGGATCAACGACTTCATCATCGCAAGCAGGAGCATCACGCATGTCTCACCCACGCCGTCCCGATTCCCTTCCGGGGAGTTCAACACGCGGATCCCTCGCTTGCGGCAGTATGCGCGGTCGATGTTCTCCAACCCCGATCCCACCCGTGCCACGAAGCGTAACCCGGGGCAACGGTCCAGGTCCGGGGCGTGCACGCCCCTGCTACGCACGATGATGCCTTCGATGTGTTGCAACGTTCCGGCATGGTCCTGCAGGTCCCCTTCGATCAGCTCAACGCATGTGTGGCCCGCCTTTTCGAGGCGCTCCCGGAGCACCGGATGGACCTTATCGATGAGCGCGACGAGCACGTTCAGGAAAGTGTTGCGTACATCAAATGGCCTACCGTGAAGTACGTGAGCAGTCCGAAGATGTCGTTCAGGGTGGTCACGAACGGGCCGGTGGCCAGTGCCGGGTCCACTTTCAGTTTGTTCAACATGAGCGGGATCAATGTGCCGAACATCGCCGCGGTGAGGATCACCGTGAACAGGGCGATGCTCACGGTGTAGCTCAATGCCTGGCTTTCCTTCAACGCGAAATTCACGGCGAAGATGAGGCTGCTGCAGACCAGGGCGGAGATGACCGCGACGCGCAGCTCCTTCCACATCCGCGCCAGGATGTTGACCCCTTCCAGCGTGCCTGCGGCGAGGCCCTGCACCACGATCGCGGAGGATTGCACTCCGACATTCCCGGCGGTCGCGGCGATCAACGGCATGAAGAAGGCCATGGTCGGGTCGATGCGCAGCTGCCCTTCGTAACGCGCGATGATCTGGGATGAGAGGATGCCACCGGCAAGGCCGATGAGGAGCCAGGGAAGGCGTGCACGCATCTGCACCAACGGACTGTCGGAGGCATCGACATCCTCGCTGATACCGCTTGCAAGTTGATAGTCCTCCGTGGCCTCCTCATCCATCACGTCCATCACGTCATCGAAGGTGATGCGGCCGATCAACCGGCCGTCCACATCAACCACGGGAAGTACCACCACGTCGTATTTCTTCATCAGCTTCACCACATCCTCCACATCCGTGTCCGCCTTCACCGAAACGATCTCCGTATCGCAGATGTGTTTGATCAGCGTACGGGTGCTTTCCGCGGAGAAGAGCACCTCCTTCAGCGGCAGGAAGCCGCACAAACGTCCGTCCTTGTCCACCACATACACGGTGTACACATGCTCCACTTCCTGGGCCTGCCGGCGCATCTCCACGATGGCCCGGGCCACGGTCCATTCCGTGCGTACTTGTATCAATTCCTTGCCCATCAGGGCACCTGCGGTGCCCTCGGCATAGGTGAGCAGTTCCTCGATGTCCTCCCGGTGCTCCTGGTCGTCGAGCAGGGCGATGACCTCGCGCTGCTTCTCCTCCGATAGCTCGGACATCACGTCCGCGGCATCGTCGGAGTCGATGTGCTCAAGGACATCTTCCGCGATCTCTCGGCTGGTGAGCGACCCCAACAGCTCCTCGCGGGTATCCTCGTCCAGCTCCAGAAGCACTTCAGCGGCCTCCTCGCTCTCCAACAGCCGGTACATGTACACCGCCTCATCGATGCCCAGGCGATCGATCACTGCGGCGATATCCGCCGGGTGCAACTCACTGAGCGTCTCCTGCACCACGCTGTCGCGCCCTTCCGCGACATCATCACGGATACGGTCCAGGAAAGCCTTGGTGAGTTCGAAGGACATGGCGGGCGGGAACCATCCCTTTGGACGGGAAGGGCTTTGAGCCGCGCGAAGCTACGAAGTCGGGGACGTGAGGGGAGGTCCCGGACTTCCCATCAAGGGTTCGGCCACCTTGGTCAACGAGACGAGGTCCGCAACGGAAAGCTGCTCGGCACGCAGGTTCCGGAACCGCTCCGGCACCCGGTCGCGCAATTCCGGAAGCGCCTTCAACGCGTTGTTCAACGTCTTGCGTCGTTGGTTGAAGGCGGTCTTCACCACGCGCGTGAACAGCACTTCGTCGCAACCCAATGATGTCAACGTGTTCCGGCGCATGCGGATCACCGCACTGCGGACCTTCGGTGGTGGGATGAAGGACTCAGGCCCCACGTCGAATAGCGACTCCATGGTGTACCACGCCTGGGCAAGAACGCTAGTGATCCCGTATGTCCGACTTCCCGGCCCGGCACAGAGGCGATCGGCCACTTCTTTCTGGAACATCCCCACAAGCTCCGGTACCCGGTCCCGGTGCTCAAGCACTTTGAAGATGATCTGCGTGCTGATGTTGTATGGGAAATTGCCGATCACGGCCAGGTTCCCCTTCGTGATCCTGTCCGGGTCCATACGCAGAAAATCACCGTGCACCACCTTGGTGCCGGGGAATGCGGTGCTGAGGTGTTCGATGGATTCGGTGTCCACCTCGAAACAGGTCAGGTCGATGTCCTTGCGGCCTGCCAGGTGTTTCGTGAGGGCACCCGTGCCAGGTCCCACTTCGACCACTGAGGCATACCCGCCGTGCCCCGTCAGGCTGTCGGCGATGCGCTCCGCGATGCTGTCATCCTTGAGGAAATGCTGGCCGAGGTGCTTTTTCGCACGGACGTGGTTCATACCGGGTGGACCACTTGCAGCAACGTTCTGAATGCGGCGAATCGACCACCATATGCTTCCTGCGCTGCGGCCTGCAACCGGGTGGCGTGTTGGTCGCGATAGCGTTCGTAATGGTCCATGTCCGCTGCGGTGTACTGGATGGCATAGGTCGTGCCACCATCATCATCCGCCAGTACCCGGAACATCCGGCTCTCCAGGAATAGCCCCGTCTCCATCACCTCCGGGATGTGGGTCTCCTTCATCCATTCGAACCATTCCCGCTCCGCATCCGCATCGATGTTCACCGTTACGTTGTATATGATCATGGCTGTGGGGCGGTCTTTTCGGGTGGGCCTTCAAGGTCGTCGCCACGGAGGCGTCGGAAACGGTCTCGGGCTTCGGGTACGAATATGCTACCGGTCTGTTCGAAGAGCAGGCGTTCGTAGTAGCCCTTTGCTTTCTCCGGATCGTGCAGGCGTTCCTCATACAAGCGCCCCAGATCGAGCAGGGCATTGTCCACCAGAATGTCCAACGGGTACAGTTCGATCACTTTTTCAAGATAGGTTGCCGCCTCGGCGAACGCGTGTCGTGCATAGGCGATCCGGTAACGTTCGTAGAGGACGTCATCACCCAGGCTATGCATGGGGAACTCCGCATCAAGGGTGTCCAGCACGGCCAGCGATGCATCATAGCGATGCTGGAAGCGGAGCAGCTCGGCCCGGGCGAAATAGCTCAACGGTACACTGTTGCTGTCGAGGCCGAGATTGTCGGTGATCCGCAGGCTCAGTTCCATCGCATCGTTCGCGATCAATTTGCTGGTGCTCGCCTTCAGCACATCAAGCTGTCCCTGTGCCCACAGGAGATCGCCTGCATAGAACGACACCTTTGCATTGCGCAGCCGGGCTTCGTGGCCCAGGATGTCGTACTTGTGCTCAAGGTCCACCTGCGAGTAAAGCAACGATGCATCCCAGATATCGCCCGCCAGCAGATGCACATCTCCGAGGTCCAGTTTCAACTGGGCCTGCGTGTTCGCATCGATCCCCGGTACTTCGAGCCCTTGCTCCAGGAGCACTACGGCGCCAGGAGGGTCATTCAGGTAATATGCTTTCAGCCGCGCCTGGTCGCGCATCAGTTCGATGGTGTTCTTCGAGAGGCCGAGTTCCTCCAGTGTGCTGCCCATGCGCTGGTCCAGGTCCATCAGGTCCTCCGCTTGTGGCATCGCCTGTTCGGTGAGGTCGGCATAGCGCACCTGCACCGCCCCGATCCGCGCCTGCAGGTACAGGTGGTCGTTCCTGCCAAGGCTCATGACATACTCATAACAGCGCAAGGCGGTATCGTGATCCTTGTTCGCCAGCGCGATGCGCGCAAGGTCCATGAGCCGCAAGCCACCTTCATCGAAGCGCTTGTCCATCGCCTTGCTCTGAACAAAGGCCGATGAAAGATCCTTCTGTTGGATGTACATCCAGATCAGCAGTTCCTGGAAGATCGTTCGTTGCGGGTCGCGTTGGATCCTGCGAAGCAGTTCCGTGCGCAGTGTGGCGGTCCGCTCATCCGCTACATCGAATTCCATGTGGCGCGACAACGAGTTCTGCACCTGCTGGATGTAGGCCTCATTCACCGTGAGCAGGTCCATGTACGCACTGACCATTTTCGGCACATCGCCTTGCAACGCGTACAGGTTGGCGATCTCGAAGTGGAAGTTCTGCCCATCCTTCAGGGCACGCTGGCCCCGTTCATAGGCTTGCAAAGCATAAGCATACTCGTTCACCCGGATCAGGTCGTTGGCCACCGCCCGAATGCTGCCGGCGTCATCCTGCATCAGCTTCAGCCCTTTCTCGAATTCCTTGGCGGCCTTGTCATCCTCGCCCATGGTGCGGTAGAGGCTCCCCATATCGATCGGGAACCGCGGATCACCTCCATACCGCCGCATCTGGTCCTTCACCAGTTTCTGCGCCTGCTCCAGATCGTTCAGGCCCACGTAGCTCTTGAACAACTGCTCGTAATAGTATCCGGTGGGTTGCTTTCGGAACAACTTCTCATAGTAAAGGATCGCCTTCTCGTATTCGCCCTGCTGGAAGTATTGCGCGGCGAGCTGTTCATCGGCACCCGGTTGCGCGCAGGCCATCCGCGGGCCAAAGGCCGTCAGGAGCGACAGTACGAGGAGTGTCCTGATCATGGCAGCTCCTGGGCTCGTTCATTCATGGAAAGGGCCAGTGTGTCCAGTGCACGACGGATGCGCGTGTGGTCGGCGATCACCACCCGCACGTTGCCATCCAGGTCCGATGCCAGTTCCACCTCCCTAGCGAGCAATTCACGGCCCTGTTGCGGATCGATCGCACCGTTCATCAGGTCATGTTCCAGTGCGGCAAGGCGCTGCTGCGCGCCACGAACATCGGCTTGGACCTCGTCGAATGCAAGGCCCTTTTCACGGGCGCTCCGGATGGCCAGGTAGCAAGATACCGATCGCTCCGCCTCGGACGGGTCCAGGGTGTCCTTGAACCGTTCTTCCAGCACGGTTCCCACCTGTGCATAGCGTTCCGCGGCAACGGTGTACTGCGTCCGGTCCAACTCGGCCAGCGTCGATCGTGCGGCTTCCAATGTCGTGTTCAAACTGTCCAATGTCCTGAGTTGGTCGGGTGCGGGTGCGGGGCGGCAGGCATGCAATAGCGCACTCAGGACCAACGTGGAAGGGCCAGCGAACAGTATGCCACGGTTCATTTGCGGATCATGTCGAACCCGGTGTATGGGCGCAGTGCCGCTGGTATCCGGATGCCCTCCGGGGTCTGGTTGTTCTCGATCAAGGCGGCCATGATGCGGGCCAATGCCAGTGCACTTCCGTTCAGGGTGTGGGCCAGGCGGTTCTTTCCTACGGCCCCCTTCATGCGCAGTTTCATCCGGTTGCTCTGGAAGGTCTCGAAGTTGCTGATCGAACTTACTTCCAGCCAGCGTTCCTGAGCCGCGGAATAGACCTCCATGTCGTAGGTGAGCGCACTGGCGAAGCCCATGTCCCCGCCACAGAGCAGCAACTGCCGATACGGGAGCTCCAATGCGCGCAGCAGGCCTTTCACATGCTCGACCATTTCCTCCAACGCTGCATAACTGGTCTCAGGGTTCTCTATGCGTACGATCTCCACCTTGTCGAACTGATGCACACGGTTCAGCCCGCGCACATGGGCCCCGTAACTCCCTGCCTCTCGCCTGAAACAGGGTGTGTAGCCCACCAGTTTGATGGGGAGCTGGTCCTCTTCCACGATCTCGTTGCGGTACAGGTTGGTGATGGGCACCTCGGCCGTGGGGATCAGGTAGAGGTCATCCACGGTGGCATGGTACATCTGGCCTTCCTTGTCCGGCAATTGACCGGTGCCGAAAGCACTATCCGCATTCACAAGATGGGGCGGTATGATCTCCCTGTATCCTGCTTCCGTCGCACGGTCCAGGAAGAACGCGATGAGCGCACGCTGCAACCGTGCACCCTGCCCGCTGTATACCGGGAAACCGGCACCGGTGACCTTCACGCCCAGGTCCATGTGCAGGAAACCATATTCTTCGCCCAGCTCCCAGTGGGGTCGCGCATGTTCGCCAAGGCGGGGGATATCGCCTTCCTGCACCACCGTCACATTCTCCTCCGGCGTGCGGCCTTCGGGCACTCGTTCGCTCGGGGTGTTCGGTATGGTGCACAGATGGTCATGCAGCTCCTTCTCCGCCTTGTCAAGGGTATCCCGTAGCTCTTGTACCGTGGTCTTCAGGCCCGTGGTGCGGGACCTTGCCTCTTCCGCCTGCTGATGCTCCCCGGCTTTCATAAGCGCTCCGATGCTCTTGCTCAGCGTGTTCAGTTCGGCCAGGTGCCCGTCCAACGCGGTCTGGGTGGTCCTTCTGCGTTCGTCCAGTTCCTGCACCCGGTCGAGCAGGGCCTTCCCATCGATGTTGCGTTTGGCCAGCCGCTGTTCGGCTTCGTTGCGTTGGGTTCTGAGAAAGGACAGTTCCAGCATGTTCGTGTGATCGTATCGACGGGAGGTCAAAAGTAGCCACCCGGCAGGTGCTCGGGATCGTAACGAGAACGCCCTCCGAGGTGGAGGGCGTTCATTCGGGTCTTGTCGGTCGGGTCACTTGCCGCCGTTCAGTTCATCCTGCCAAGCCTTCAACTCGTCCCACTTCCCAGCGGCGGCGAGTTCGGCCTGCTTCGGCCAGGTGCCCGGGTCATGAGAAGCGAACGCGGGGCCTGCTTCCGTCAGGAGCTCCTTCAGCCTATCGGCGGAGGTGGCGGCCAGTTCGGCGAACGTGCCGATCCCTGCGGCGTTGAACACTTCAGCGATCTTCGGGCCGATGCCCTCCACCTTGCGGAGGTCATCCCCTTTGGCCGCCTTCGTCGTCGCTTTCTTCGGTGCGGCGGCCGGGGCCGTTTCCGGGATCACGCTCACGTAGCTGCGTGCGCCGCGCTTCTTGCGGAAGCTCACGATGCCATCGGTCAGGGCGTACAGGGTGTGGTCCACACCGATGCCCACGTTCTTGCCAGGGTGGTGGCGGGTGCCACGCTGACGAACGATGATGTTGCCTGCAATGGCGGCCTGGCCACCGAAGAGTTTCACACCAAGTCGTTTGCTGTGCGACTCGCGGCCGTTCTGTGTACTGCCTTCACCTTTCTTATGTGCCATGGCTCTCTGGGGATGTCATACCGGACACTTCCGGCTTGGTGTTTTCCTGATCACTTCTTGTCGTCCTTCTTCGGCGCGGCCTTCTTGGCGGCTTTCTTCGGTGCGGCCTTCTTGGCAGGAGCGGCTTTCTTGGCAGCGGCCTTCTTGGGTGCAGCTGCGGTGCTCTTGGCAACGTTCTTCTTCACCTTGGGCGCTGCAGCCTTGGGTTCGGCCGGTTTCGGTGCACTGCTCTTGCTCGCATCGAACTTCTCGCCCTTGCCGAGGATCGCCTCGATCCAAAGCTCGGTCACCTGCTGGCGATGGCCGTTCAGCTTCTGGTAGCCTTTGCGGCGCTTCTTCTTGAAGACAAGCACCTTGTCGCCTTTGCTGTGCGCAAGGACCTTCGCAGCGATGCGGAAGCCGTCCACTTTCGGCGTGCCCACGCTCACGGTCTTGCCGTCGCTCACAAGCAGCACATTGTCCAGCTCCACATGCTTGCCCTCTTCCGCTTCCAGGCGGTGGACTTTCAACTTCTGGGCCTTGCTCACTTTGAACTGTTGGCCGGCAATGTCAACGATGGCGTACATGGGTTTTCCTCGGAAATGGGCTGCAAATGTAGTTGATCGTGCGGAACTGACAAGCACCCGTTGAAAAGGCGTTATCGCCTGGTCCACCGGGACTTGACCTGCTTCACAGGATCGGGGTGACCGCTGTCAGAGCTTGAAGGCCTTCTTCACCGCGCCCAGTGCGTTCAGTTCCTCCCAGGGGAAGAGCTTCACCTTCACGGTCGCCTGCTGTCCGGCATTGCTGAAGGTCTTCGTCACCACCTTGCTCTCGCGGCCCATGTGCCCATAGCTGGCGGTCTCGCTGTAAATGGGTGTGCGCAGGGCGAATCGCTGCTCGATGAAGTAGGGGCGCATATCGAACTCCTTCAACCCGCTGATGGTCTTCGCGATCTGACCGTCGGTCAACTTCACCTTGGCGGTGCCGTAGGTGTTCACATAGAAACCTACTGGTCTGGCGACCCCGATGGCATAGGCCACCTGCACCAGGACTTCGTCGCATACGCCCGCGGCCACAAGGTGCTTGGCCACATGTCGCGCAGCGTAGGCGGCGCTGCGGTCCACTTTGCTGGGATCCTTGCCGCTGAAAGCACCACCACCATGGGCTCCCTTGCCACCATACGTGTCCACGATGATCTTGCGGCCGGTGAGGCCGGTGTCACCGTGCGGTCCGCCGATCACGAATTTGCCGGTCGGGTTGATGTGGTACGCGATATCCTTCCCGAAGAGGGCCTGCACTCGCTTGGGCAGTTGTTTCTTGACGCGTGGAATGAGCACATCGATCACATCCTTCTTGATCTTGGCCAGCATCTTTGCCTCCGGGCCGAAGTCATCGTGCTGGGTGCTCACCACGATGGCATCGATGCGCATTGGCTTCCCGTCGTCCGCGTACTCGATCGTCACCTGGCTTTTGGCATCGGGCCGCAGGTAGGGCATCTTGCTGTTCTTCTCCCGCCGGATAGCGGCCAGTTCGCGCAGCAACAGGTGGCTGATCTCCAGGGGGAGCGGCATGAGGTTGTCCGTATCCCTGCAAGCATAGCCGAACATCATGCCCTGGTCACCCGCGCCCTGTTCCTCAGGCTTCCTGCGTTCCACACCCTGATTGATGTCCGGGCTCTGCTCGTGGATGGCGCTGAGTACACCGCAGGAGTGTGCCTCGAACATGTACTCGCTCTTGGTGTAGCCGATGCGCTGGATCACCTCGCGGGCGATCTGCTGCACATCGAGGTAGGCCTTGCTCTTCACTTCACCGGCCAGCACCACCTGCCCGGTGGTCACCAAGGTCTCGCATGCCACTTTGCTCGTGGGGTCGAATGCCAGGAAGTGATCGATGAGGGCATCGCTGATCTGGTCGGCGACCTTGTCCGGGTGGCCTTCGCTAACGGACTCCGAGGTGAAGAGGTAGGGCATGGTTTGTTGCGTAATGGGCGGCCTTCAGCGCATGGCGCGTTGGAGGCGAAGCGGCCGCAAAGGAAACGGTTCCCGGCGTGATGTTCAAGTACGGGCGCGGGGCGAAGTGTCTTCTTACACAGCGGATCGGTTGAGAAGTCGTGCTGGCCTTAGCGCGGGAGCCCCGGGCCGAGGTATGAACTTTGCTGCCGGTAAGAAAGATCCATTAGACCATTCCATGATGACAAGAGCATTTCTATTCGCCACGACCCTGACTGCCATGGCTTGCGCGACCCGGGTGAACGCCCAATTCGAGATCGGTGATAATGTGGCCGGGATAAGCATCGGCCTTGGTGGCAACTATGTGACGAATACGTCCCAGTCCCCAGCGCTGGGACTGAGCTTCGAGCACGGCGTCACCGACCTCGGCCCTGGGGTGCTGGGCATCGGTGGGTACCTGGGCTACAAGAGCCTCGGGTACAAGGCCCGTTACATCAACGCGTACGAGTACGATTGGCGCTATACGTACCTCATCCTCGGGGTGCGCGGTGCCTGGCACTACAATGAATGGCATGGCAACGACCGGTTGGATACGTACGGTGGATTGATGTTGAGCTACAACAGTGTGAGTTGGAAGGACAACACGGTGTACCCATCAGGGGCGGTGGTGGTGTCCTCCGGAAGTGCTTCCAGCGGCCTCGGGTTCACGGGCTTCCTGGGTACGCGCTACTACTTCAACGACAACTTCGCCGTGCATGGCGAGTTGGGCTACGGGATCGCCATCCTCAACCTGGGCCTCTCGTACAAGTTCTGACTACTGGAGAACAACGACGAAGAAGGCGGGTCATCACCCGCCTTCTTCGTTCTCGGGGGTCACTTCCCAGTGAGTTCCTTGAAGACCTCTTCCAGGCCGCGTTCGCTCCGCCGCATGCCGAGCACCTTGGCGCCGCGATCCACGGCCAGCTGGAACACCGCAGGGCGTATGTCCTGCGCGGCGTCGTGGGCGATGAGCCAGGTATGCCCTTCCTTTCGTTTGGCTGCGGAAACACCTTCCAGGGCCACCACGAGGTCCACATCCGGATCGCGGTCGAATTCGACCTCAAGCACCGTGCGCTCACGCTCCACGCTGCGCAGGTTCCGTGCCTTGTCATCCGCAACGATGCGTCCCTTGTCCACGATGATCACCCGGTCGCAGATGGCTTCCACCTCCTGCATGATGTGGGTGCTCAACATCACCGTCTTCTCCTTGCCGAGGTCCGCGATCAACGCTCTGATGTCCACCAATTGATTCGGGTCAAGACCGCTGGTCGGTTCGTCCAGGATCAACACCTTCGGATCGTGGATCATGGCCTGCGCAAGGCCGACCCGTTGACGATAACCTTTGCTCAACGCACCGATCCGTTTGTGTACCTCCCTTTCCAGGCCCACGAGCCCGATCATCTCCTTCACGCGTCCTGCACGGTCGCTGAGCCCATGGATCCGGGCCACCATGTCGAGGTACTCCCGCACATACAGGTCCAGGTAGAGCGGATTGTGTTCGGGCAGGTACCCGACGTTACGCCGTACTTCCAGGCTTTCCTTCCGAATGTCGAGTCCGCACACGCTGGCCGTCCCGCTGGTCGGTGGTATGAAGCATGTGAGGATCTTCATCATGGTGCTCTTACCGGCACCGTTCGGACCCAGCAGGCCCACCACCTCACCGGCACCGATCTCGAATGAGGCGTCCAGCAGCGCATGCTGGGTCCCGTAATCCTTTGTGATCCCGTGCACGGAAATGGACATTGCGCGAAGGTAGGCCGCGCGGTTGCATCGCTGCTTTTCTGCATGAGGAGCGGCAGCACGCCACGCACAAAGCCTCTTTTTCGCGGGAATTCCGGCCATGCGCGCCACCTTTGTGGCATGCCATCCGGTATCGTCATGCGGAGCACGGGAAGTCGCTATCTGGTGAGAGGGAGCGATGGATCGTTGCATGCGTGCGTGGCGCGCGGCAACCTGCGGATAAAGGGTTGGAAGAGCACGAATCCCGTCGCTGTCGGCGATCGGGTCGACTACCTTCCTCAAACCGGTCCGGATGGAACGGGGTCCATCGTCGAGCTGCACGATCGTCGCAACTACGTGGTGCGGCGCAGCGTGAACCTGTCACATCACAAGCACGTGATCGCTGCCAACCTGGACCAGGCGCTGTTGCTTGTGACCGTGGCCCGGCCCCGCACTTCCTGGGGCTTCATCGATCGCTTCCTGGTCACGGCGGAGGCCTATCAGGTACCGGTGACCGTTGTGGTGAACAAGGTGGATGACCTCGATGCGCAGGAGCAGGAATTGTTGCTCGACCTCGTGGATACGTACCAGGAAGCCGGTTACCCGGTGCTGATGACGGCCGCCCTTTCCGGTCGAGGCGTGAAGGAGGTGGAGGCCTTGCTGGCAGGCAAGGTGACGTTGCTGGCGGGCCATAGCGGGGTCGGCAAGAGCACCCTTGTGAATGCCATCGACCCCGCGTTGGACCTGCATACGTTGGAGATCAGCGGATCCACCGGGAAAGGCCAGCACACCACCACCAACGCCGAGATGTACGAACTGCATCTCCCGGCCGGTGCGGATGGTCCTCCTACCTTCATCATCGATACCCCCGGTGTGAAAGGTTTCGGGTTGGTGGACCTGCGTGTCGAGGACATCGGCGACCAATTCCCGGAAATGTTCAAGCGCAAGGGTGACTGCCGTTTCAACAATTGCATGCACAAGGAGGAGCCGGGGTGTGCCATTCGTGCGGCGGTGGAGGAAGGGGATATCGCAGGAACGCGGTACGCCAGTTATCTGGACATGCTTGTGAACATGGAGGATGAAGGCCCCTATCGGGTGGAACGAACATGATGAAAGCCATGCAACGAACGATATTGCCTGCACTGTTGCTGCTGATGGCATGCCGGGAACCCCGGCCTGTGGCCACCGTGCCAGCCGATCGCCCCATGCCGGAGGCCGGCAATACATCTCGTGAACGGGTCTCCGCATGGAACACGGATGCGGTGGTGTGGCAGCATACTTCGGCGGAGGCCCATCGCCTTTTCCTCCAGGGGTTCGAGCTGGCGCGGATAAGGCTTGCGGACAACCTGGTCCGGACGGATGAAAGGCCGGCCGCGGTGGTCGTGGACATCGATGAAACGGTGTTGGACAACAGCCCTTATCAGGTGCACATCGTCAACGAGGGAACGACCTACGACCAGGCGAGTTGGAAAGCATGGACGGACAGGTCCCAGGCCAGGGCGATGCCCGGCGCGGTGGAATTCCTGTTGCACGCACAACGCTCGGGCTGCGAGGTCTTCTACATCACCAACCGCGACATCCGCGAACGCGCAAGCACCCTGCGAAACCTGGACAGTCTCGGATTCCCCTTCGCGGATGACCGGCACCTGATGCTCATGGATGGCAGCAGTGACAAGACCGAACGCCGTGCCAGCGTTTCCGCAACGCACCGCATCGTGCTGCTCATCGGGGATCAATTGCGCGACTTCGACGAGCGGTTCAAGGACCGGTCCGATGATTATGGCAAGGGAGTGGTCGAGGAGATGGCCGATACGCTTCAACGGTACTTCATCCTGCTGCCCAACCCCATGTACGGCACGTACCGGGATCCCGTGCAGGGGAAGGGAAGTGATGCGGAGAAGGAGGAACGGACCCGTTCGTGGTTCAAAAGCAACGCCTACTGATGAGGGCGGTGGTGCAACGGGTCAGCGAAGCTTCGGTGCGCATCGAAGGGCGTGTCCATGCCAACATAGGAAGCGGGGCGTTGGTGCTGTTGGGCATCGAGGATGGGGATGACGTTTCGGACCTCGAATGGCTCTGTGGGAAAGTGGCCCGCCTGAGGATCTTCCCGGATCACCATGGCGTAATGAATCTCGACCTTGCACAGATGGGTGGCGAGCTTCTGCTGGTGAGCCAGTTCACCTTGCATGCCAGCACGGTCAAAGGGAATCGGCCCAGCTATATCCGTGCGGCGCGCCCGGATGTTGCCATGCCGTTGTACCTGCGGGCCAAGCAGTTGTTCAGCGAACTGGTCGGTCGCCCGGTGAGGACCGGCGAGTTCGGTGCGGCCATGCAGGTCGCCCTGGTCAACGATGGGCCGGTGACCATCATCATCGACAGCAAGTTGCGCGAGTGATCGGATGCGCCGAACGCGAGAAGGCCGCCCCGATCGGGGCGGCCTTCTCGCGTTATCGGTATGCAGTGCCTACGGTTGGATCACCAAGCGCTGCGTGTACACCTGGTCACCGGCGGTGATCTGTACCATGTACATGCCTGCCGCCAGTTCGTTGTTCAGGTCGAGCACTGTGTTCACGAAGCCATCCTGCGCCGCGATGGTGCGCGCGATCATGCGCTTGCCACTCAGGTCGTACAGGTCCACGTTCACGGTGTTCACACCTTCCGATACGGCCGTCAGTGCAACGGTCAGCTGATCACCACGGTTCGGGTTCGGGTAGAGCGTCAGAGCAGCTTCCGCATCAGGTGCGTCGATCGCGCTGTGTTGCTGCCCACCGCTGAAGTCGTTGGTGCAGGACCCCGGGGTGTTGCAGATCTGTACGGTACAGGACTGGCCCAGGGTGCAGTACGAACCACCCTTGAACGCCTGGACGGTCACATCGTACACCACTTCATCCTCCAGGGGCGGTGCCACGCTGGCATTCCAGCCCAGGGTGAGGTAATAGGTGGAGACCTCGCGTTCGATCGTCCCCTCCGACGTGGTGAAAATGAACTTGTACTTCGTCGCACCGGACACCGGTCGGGCATACACCCGGTTGATGCTCTGGTTGTTGAAAGCACGGATCACGTTGCAGCTGATGAACGGGTTGCCCGGTACATCCATGAGCCAGGTCGGCGTGCAGGTGGCCAGCACATCGTCCCTCACGAAGCGACATGCAGGTCCCCAGTTCTTCGGCACGTTCTCCACCACGGCGCGCACACGCACGTTCAGCGGCAGTTGGTTCGGGATCCAGTTCGCGGCGGCCCAATGGTTCACCTGCATGTGGCAGGTACGGGCGCTGCCCACGTTCCCGAAACCGTCCGTTTCATTGTGGCGGCGCTGGCGCATGAAGCTGTACGTTCCGTTCGGGTCGTAGAACCAGAAGTCGTACCCGGTGGTGCTGCTCTGGTTGGTACCGGCACCCGGGATCCAAACGGCGGCCACATCAGGGTCCTCGTTCACCACGATGAACTCGCCCTTCTTCCAGAAGTACTTGTCACAGCTGGTGAAGAGCAGTTCCGTGGGACCCACGGGGATCTGTACGGTACCCTCGGTGCTTGGTGCAGGAGGGGTCACCGCGAATTCAGCCACCTGGTGGGCGGTGCCTGCGGCGGCCACATTCTCGATCAAGCGTATGCCAGGGTTGCCAGCGGTACGCAAGGTGTACTTCGTCGCTGGAGCGACCGATCCCGGGAATGTGAGGTAGAAATTGCCAGGCGGCACTCCGGTGTTATTCACGTGGATGCCGGCGAACGGTACGAAGTTACCACCGCCACTAGCGGCCAGAGCGTCGGTTCCGACCTCACGAAGCTCCCAAGTTGGCAACATGCCGAAGGAAGGCATCACGAACTCGAGCACCAGTGCGGTGATCGGCACTTCGCTCACTTCGATCGTGGCTTCGTCGGAGCCGGAGCAGGGCGCATCGGCATTCTTCGTATACGTGTACACCCCTTCATCCATGGTGGCGGGGTCGTACAGATCGCCGACCACAGGGCTTGGGCCGCTCCAACTGCCACCTACTTGTGCGTTGGGGCCGAGGAGGCTCAACATGTTCGTGGGCAGAGAAGTGCTGGTGGTCACCAACGTGTTGTCCGTTCCGGCGTTCGGCAATTGGACGACATTCACGCTCACGTTGCCACCGAGGCTCGTAGCGGAGCACAACTGGTCGTTCAGCGTGCTCAGGCTGTAGGTGCCCGCAGCTGCGTTCGTGATGGTGAAGGAGTTGGAGTTGTGGCCAAGTACTGGAATGTTCCCGCTCGGGCCGCTGTATTCGAAATCATACGGAGGCGTACCGGTGAAGTTGAAGGTCACGTTCGGCAGCGCATCGGACACGCACACCGTACCGCCTCCGCTCGCGGTGCCGGTGGGGCGTGGATTCACCGTGAAGGTGGCCGGGACGCGTGCTCCGCATCCGGTGTTCGATTCACAAACGGCATAGTAGGTGTAGGTGCCCGGTGTGGTGTTGCTTACGCCAAGGTCTGTGATCGGATTGATGGTCGTGTTGGTG
>JAWKNI010000013.1:0-84089 GCA_041391785.1 Flavobacteriales bacterium
AATCGCAATTCCTCTTCTGCACCTTCCTCGTGGATGCCGCTGCGGTGATCGATGCGTTCACCTGGATGCAGGACATTGCGGAGCAGGACCAGAAACGATTGGTGATCAACATGAGCTGGGGGCTGCATTGGATCGGCACCTTGGATGGGAACTCGTTGATCGGTCAGGCCATCGAGCAGTTCGCGCAGGAAGGGGTGGTGTTCGTGAGTTCGGCGGGCAACAACGGCGATGTGAACTTCCACATCAAAAAGGCCTTCGAAGCGGACACCCTGCGCTCGCGGATGCAGTTCTATCCGTACACCGCCAACCCCAACATGTGGGGCCAGAGCATTTCCATGTGGGGGGAGGAGAGTGGCGCTTTCTCGGCCGGTTTCGCGATCACGACCAGCGGTGGCCAGGTGTTGCAGGAAACGCCATGGTACCATACCGCAACGCAGCCCACCTACCTGGATTCGTTCATGGTGCAGGGCGTGGACACGGTCTTCTTCAACCTCACCGCCGATGCCGCCCATCCGCTCAACGGTCGCCCGCATTTCAGGTTGCGGGTGAAGAACACCAGCGCCGCCTTGCGCATCACCTTGAAGGCCACTGCCGATCCCGGCACCGTCCACTTCTGGAACGTCACTGAATTGAGCAACGATGTGGGCAACTGGGGCCAGGAATTCCAAGCGCCGTTGACGGGCTATACGGTCGGTGATCGCAACTACGGGATCAGCGAACCGGCTTGTACCGAGAACCTGATCGCGGTCGCTGCATACAATTCAGAATACCTGACGACGGGAGGCAATCCGGCTGGTGGCTCACCGGCCTCGTTCTCTTCCTACGGCCCCACCTTGGACGATCGTATGAAGCCCGACCTCGCTGCACCCGGCGTGACCGTCGCCTCCTCGATCAGTTCGTTCACGGACAATTCCTTCTCCACCTTGACCACCGTCGATTTCCAGGGCAGGACCTATCCCTTCGGACGCTTCTCCGGCACCAGCATGTCCTCGCCTGCGGTGGCGGGCATCGTGGCGCTCTTGCTGCAGGCCGATCCCACCTTGACGCCGGCCGAGGTGCGCGAGGTCCTGAAGCTCACCGCGCGTGCAGACCAGTACACCGGCGTGATCCCACCCGGAGGCAGCACGCGTTGGGGCAGTGGCAAAGTGAACGCATACCGTGCGATCCGGGAAGTGCTCGGGCCCATTTCGGTGGATGAGATCACGGCCACCGGCATGATGATCTGGCCGAACCCGACGCATGACGAGCTGAACATCGGCATGAACGGAATTGGGAAGGTGGAGATCATCGTACAGGACCTTACCGGAAGGATCGTCCATGCGGACAGCTACACGTCCGCTCAGCTGATCCGCATCGATACCCGATCATGGACCACGGGGATGTACATCGTGCGGCTGGCCCAAGGCGATGCGGTCTCGTTGGCGAAAGTGATCAAGCAGTGAGCGCGGTCCTGATCGCGGGGATGCATGCTGGAGGCCACTGAAGGATCGTTCCAACGATGACGCAGGTCCGTTCGCTGTCCATTGCGGATTTCACGTATGCGCTTCCGGAGGATCGGATCGCGCAGCGCCCCCTCGCCGATCGTGACGCCAGCAAGTTGCTTCAGTTCAAGGACGGGAGGATCACGGATCACCGCTTCACCGACCTGCCGGACCTGCTTCCTACGGGAACACTGCTGGTGCTCAACGACACGAAGGTCGTCAACGCCCGCTTGGTGTTCCATCGCAGTTCCGGCGCGCGGATCGAGATCCTGTGCCTGACACCCACGGCCGGTCGTCCGGTGGAAGCGGTCTTCGCCGAAACGGGTTCCAGTGAATGGGAATGCTTCGTGGGCAACGCCAAGCGGTGGAAGGAAGGGGAGGTGCTCGAGTTGAACGGGGATGGAACTATCGTTCACGCAGAGCGCACGTCTCCCGGAACGGTCCGGTTCACATGGCGACCAGCGGATCGTTCCTTTTCCGAGGTGCTTGAACGCGTGGGCCATGTGCCCTTGCCTCCGTACATGAAACGGCCCGATGACGGCGCGGACAAGCACCGGTACAACACCGTCTTTGCCCAGCACAAGGGATCCGTGGCGGCACCCACGGCAAGTTTGCATTTCACACCACAGGTATTGGAGCGCCTGATGGTGAAGGGCATCGACAAGGCCGCGCTCACGTTGCACGTCGGTGCGGGTACCTTTCTTCCGGTGAAGAGCGACACCATGCAGGACCATGCCATGCATCGCGAACAGGTGCGGATACCGATCCACGCGTTGGCGCAGGTCGCTGAGCGCCTTGGAGTGGGTTCTATCGTGACCGTCGGCACCACCGCATTGCGCACGCTGGAAAGCGTCTACTGGCATGGCGTGAGGTTGGTGAAAGGCGAGGTCCTCGCGGAAATGGACGTGCATCAATGGGAACCGTACGCAAACGAGGAAGCATTGCCGTCCCCGGCCGAAGCGCTCGCGGCGGTGATCACGGACCTGCGATCACGAGGCGAGGATCGCCTTGTCGGTTCCACCGAATTGTTGATCGCACCGGGCTATCGCTTCCGCTTCGCCGATGGCTTGGTCACCAATTTCCATCAACCGCAAAGCACGTTGTTGTTGCTGGTCGCAGCATTCCTGGGAAGCGAGTGGCGTAGCGTCTACGATCATGCGTTGACCCACGACTATCGCTTTTTGAGCTATGGCGATGGTTCCCTGCTTTGGCGGGTAGGCTGAGGATCGCGTTCAACAATATGCGGCACCTATCTTCGTTCCCTCCGCGTATGCACCGATCGATACCCCTGCTCGCACTGGCCTTGGTCGCGTCCCCTGCGTTCACCCAATTGGGCGGCAGTACCTCCTTCCGGATCCTGGACATCCCGAACTCGGCGCGGAGTGCGGCGCTCGGTGGCAACTACATCGCGGTGCAGGACAATGACCTGAACCTGGGCATCTTCAACCCGGCCTTGCTGAACAAGGAGATGGGCAGGCAGGCCGCGCTCAGCTACCTCCCGTACTTCGAAGGCATCAACATCGGCTATGCGGCGTATGGGCAGCACTGCGACAGCCTCAATACCACTTTCGCGGGATCCGTGCAGTACGTGGATTACGGCACCTTCACGCGCACGGACCAGATCGGTACGGAACTGGGCGAGTTCAAGGCCGGTGAACTGGTGATGCAGGTGGGGGCGGCGCATCCCATCGACAGCCTGTTCAGTGTCGGTGCGAACGTCAAGTTCATCAACAGCTCACTGGATACGTACAACTCCACGGCATGGGCGGTGGATGTCGGTGGTGTCTTTTACAAGCGGAAGCTGGGACTCACCGTGGCGGCATTGTTGAAGAACATGGGTTACCAGACCTCCACCTTCACCGAGGAGCGCGAGAAGCTTCCATTCCAGGTGCAGTTGGGGGTCACCTACAAATTCAAGCATGCCCCTTTCCGCCTGGGGCTGATGATGGAGCAGTTGCAACGGTGGGACCTGACCTACGAGGACCCGAACGCGACCGTCCAGATCGACCCCACCACCGGCGAGACCATCGAGGACAAGGTGACCACTGCGGAGCGCACCCTGCTGCATGTGGTGCCGAGTGCGGAGATCCTGCTGAGCAGGAACTTCATGTTGCGCGTGGCCTACAATTACCGCCGCCGCCAGGAACTCGTGCTTCAGGACAAGCCTGCATTGACCGGTGTGAGCTTCGGCGTCGGCCTGCGCGTGAGCAAGTTGCACGTGAGCTATGGCTTCTCGCAGCTGCACCTCGCCGGGGTCTCCAACACCTTCACACTGGCCTTGCGCTTCGCGGATCTCAAGCGCACTGAAGGCTAGGTCCTTCTCCGTTCCAAGCTTTTCGGACCGCACGGTCCCATGGCCAGATGGTCACATGGTCACATGGTCCCATGGCCACATGCACCTACCTTGGTCGCGTCATCCCGGCCACGTGAAGCGCATCACCATCGCCATCGACGGATACAGCAGTTGCGGCAAGAGCACCCTCGCCAAGCAGCTGGCACATCACCTCCATTACACCTACATCGACAGCGGCGCCATGTACCGGGCCGTGGCCTTGTACGCCATGGAGAACGGCCTCGTCAAGGACGATGTGATCGACACCACGAACCTGTTGCGCGTGCTGCCCAACATCCACATCGCCTTCAAGCATGATGACGCCACCCAGCGCAGCGCCACCATGCTCGATGGCCGCAACGTGGAGCACCGCATCCGGGAGATGGACGTGAGCAACAACGTCACGCTGGTGAGCCCTGTTCCCGAGGTGCGCGCCAAGCTGGTGCAGCTGCAGCAGGAGATGGGGCAGGGCGGAGGAGTGGTGATGGATGGTCGGGACATCGGTACGGTCGTATTCCCCAACGCCGAGGTGAAGTTCTTCATGACCGCCAGCACCGAGGTGCGCGCCCAACGCCGCTATCTGGAATTGAAGGGACGCGGTGCCGAGGTCACGCTCGAAGAAGTGAAGGCCAACCTGGAACGGCGTGACCTGGATGACACTACGCGCGAGGCCGATCCGTTGGTGCAGGCGGAGGATGCCTTCGTGATCGACAACAGCCATCTGACCTCAGCGGAGCAGTTCGACCTGGCGCTGGGGCATGTGGTGAAGGCGATCGGCGTGGTGACGGAGGCGTGACAAGCCTCAAGTCACAAGGCTCAAGTTTCAAGAAGCCCACGTCGCCACACGTCCTCGAACTTATCATTCAGGATGGTCATCACTAAAGAGTGGATTCCAGAATTCCTGTACCGTATTGTTGATGACGGGCTGACTGGTTACGGAAGCTTCCGCTTGCTTCTTTTTCCACGCTTTCCAGAAAGGACAAGTCTCGGATCATAGAACGTTATCATGTCCGGCTTGATCACCAGGTCAGTCAAACTGTGTTCCTGGTAGCCATGGTGTCGAATAAGGATGACGTAGCTGCCAGGAGGCAGGCCATTGAACGAAAATGACCCATCAACATTTGATATCAGAGAATCAACATCATTGGCTTTGGTGACCAGTACGGTCGCACCAGAGACCGGACGTCGCTCCTTGTCTCGCACGACTCCCCTCAGCATACCAACCTGACTCCAAGCAGATAGTGAACTGAACAAGCCGAGGAAGTAGATGGCTAGCCTCATAGTTGAAGCATTCCTTCCACAACCTCCATCGGATCCTTCACACCTTCCACCATCGACAGCACCTTCAGCATCACCCGATCCAACAAGGTATCGGGGCAGCTCGCACCGCTGGTGAGGATGATCGTCACCGGGCGTTCGGCCGGTAGCCAGTCCGCAGTGCGCTCCAGCTGCTGCGCCGGATAGTTGAAGTGCTCGATCTCCTTCGCGCTCAATATCTCCTTCTCGCCGTTGATGAAGTAGGTCGGGAACCGGTGTTCGAGCAGCTCAACGAGGTGACTGGTGTTGCTGCTGTTGTAGCCACCCACCACGAGCGCGAGGTCCGCATCGGCCTTCAGTAGCTCGTTCGTGGCGTCCTGGTTGTCGTTGGTGGCGTAACAAAGCGTGTCTCGCGTATCGGCGAAGTGGTCCTTCAGGTCCGCATCAACGTATTTCCGGATCATCACCTGCTTCAAGTGATCCGCGATGGCCTGTGTCTCGGTGGCCAGCATGGTGGTCTGGTTCACCACGCCGATGCGCGCCAGGTCCTTGGCGGGATCGAAGCCTTCGGTACAGCGCTTGCCGAAGACCTCGGCGAACCGTGCGATGGGTTCCGCACCTAGGATGATGCGCCCGAGCAACTGCGCCTCGGCCATGTCCTTGATGATCACCGCAGGTGCGCCTTGGGCGGTGTGGCTGAAGGTGGCACGGGTCTCCTCGTGCGCCGCCTTGCCATGGATCACCACGGTGTGGTCCTGTGCACCCAGCTGGGCACTGCGCTTCCATACCTTCTCCACGAAGGGGCAGGTGGTGTTGTGCTTCAACGGATCGATGCCGATGGCCTTCAAGCGGGCTTCCGTCTCCAACGTGGTCCCGAAAGCAGGGATGATCACGATGTCGTCCTTGGTGATCTCATTCCAGTCCATCAGCATTTCGCCATGCGTGTCCTGTATGAAACGCAGACCGTGGCTCTCGAGATCGGCGTTCACCTCGGGGTTGTGGATCATCTGGCTCAGCAGAAAGATCCGTTTCCCGGGATTCTCCTCCAGGGCCTTGTAGCTGATCTCGATGGCGTTCTCCACCCCGTAGCAAAACCCGAAGTGCCGGGCGAAAAGGAACCGTACGGGGCCCAGGTCCAGCAGGGTGGGGCTCAGGTCCTTCTTCTTCGGGTCCTGTGCCTTCCGCAATGCCTTCAATCGGCCGATGAGGTCGCTCCGGTAGTGGGTCGGTATGGTGAATGAACGCATGGTCGCGGCAGCTCCGGTGCCCGCTTGGGCAGGTGGCGCAAAGGTACCCGATGTGTATGGGGCGGTGCATGGCCCGAGAAGCAGGCGCCCGGATGCACTGAGCATCAGGGATATTTCCTACTTTTGCGCCCCCTTTCGGGAAGCTCGTCGTGGTGCAACGGGCGAACAAATGAACCCTCCCGGTCGGCACCCTTCGGTCCGGGATACAAGCAGTAGCAGTCAATGTCAGTAGTCGAGAACAACAAGGTCACCTTCGCCGAACCACCAGCCGATTTCGACTGGTCCGCGTTGGAGGACGACAGGAAGGTCATCTCCACCGCCGAGCGCGAGAAGATGGAGAAGGCCTACGAGGACACCCTCAGCAGCATCCAGGAGAAGGAGGTCCTCATGGGCACCGTCGTCGGGATGAACAAGAAGGAGGTGGTGATCAACATCGGGTACAAATCCGAGGGTGTGGTCCCCATCAGTGAATTCCGTTACAAGCAGGACCTCGCCATCGGTGACAAGGTCGAGGTGTACATCGAGAAGCAGGAGGACCGTGGCGGCCAGATGGTGATCAGCCACAAGACCGCCCGCGTGCACAACGCGTGGGGCAAGGTGAACGGCGCCATGGAGAGCAACGAGATCATCACGGGCTATGTGAAGTGCCGCACCAAGGGTGGCCTCATCGTGGACGTGTTCGGCATCGAGGCCTTCCTGCCGGGCAGCCAGATCGACGTGAAACCCATTCGCGACTACGACCAGTATGTCGGGAAGAACATGGAGTTCAAGGTCGTGAAGATCAACCAGGAGTTCAAGAACGTGGTGGTAAGCCACAAGGCCCTGATCGAAGCGGAACTGGAAGCACAGAAGAAGCAGATCATCGGTGGCCTGGAGAAAGGCCAGGTGCTCGAGGGTACCGTCAAGAACATCACCAGTTATGGTGTGTTCGTGGACCTCGGCGGCGTCGACGGCCTCATCCACATCACCGACCTCAGCTATGGCCGCGTAAGCCATCCGGAGGAAGTGGTGAAGCTGGACGAGAAGATCAACGTCGTGATCCTTGATTTCGACGACGAGAAGCGCCGCATCGCCCTCGGCCTGAAGCAGCTCAGCGCCCACCCCTGGGATGCCTTGAGCGCGGACCTGAACGCCGGCGACAAGGTGACCGGCAAGGTGATGGTGATCACCGACTACGGTGCATTCGTGGAAGTGGCCCCCGGCGTGGAAGGCCTGCTGCACGTGAGCGAGATGAGCTGGAGCCAGCACCTGCGCAGCCCGAAGGACTTCCTGAAGGAAGGACAGGAGATCGAGTGCGTCATCCTCAACATCGACCGCGAAGAGCGCAAGATGAGCCTGGGCATGAAGCAACTCGCCGCCGATCCCTGGGCCGACATCGAGTTCAAGTACCCGGTGCGCAGCAAGCACATGGCCAAGGTGCGCAACTTCACCCACTTCGGCATCTTCGCCGAGCTGGAGGAGGGCGTGGATGGTCTCATCCACATCAGCGACCTCAGCTGGACCAAGCGCATCAAGCACCCGAGCGAGTTCTGCAATGTGGGTGATGACATCGAAGTGATGGTGTTGGAGGTGGACAAGGAGAACCGTCGCCTCAGCCTCGGTCACAAGCAGGTGGAGGAGAACCCATGGGAAGTGTTCGCCGGCGTATTCGTTCCGGGCACCACCCACGAGGGCACCATCACCGGTCGTGCCGGACAGAACTTCATCGTAAGCCTGCCCTACGGAGTGGAAGGCACCGTTACCGCCAAGAACCTGAAGAAGGAGGACGGTAGCAAGGCGGAGCTGGAGGAGAAGCTGCCCTTCGTGGTGCTCGAATTCAATGCCGAGGCACGTCGCATCGTGCTCAGCCACACCCGCACCTTCGAGGAGGGTGAGGAGCCCATCGAGGCACCTGCGGCCGGCAAGCGCGGGGCCCGCAAGGACACCGGTGGCGGAAGCGCGCTGAAGAGCGTGAACGAGAAGGTGGAGAAGAGCACCCTGGGCGACCTGGGCGTGCTCAGCGACCTGAAGAGCGCCATGGAGAACAAGGAGCGCGCCTCGAAGAGCAAGAAGAGCTCGAAAGAGGACGAAATGGACGACGACGAGTAAGCGTCCGGACAACAACAACACCAACAGCGGCCCGGCCCCACGCATGTGGTGGCCGGGCCGCTGCTTTCCGGCCGTGCTCGTCCGGGATCGACCAACACGGTATCTTCGCCGCGATGCAGCCGGTCCCCCTTCTTTCCAGCAAGGCGTTCGGGCTTACCATTACGAGGCTGTGCCACCGCCTCATCGAGGATCATGGTGATCTGAGCGGGGTGGCGCTGATCGGGCTTCAACCTCGGGGGGTCTTCCTTGCCCGTCGCTTGCGCGATGAGTTGCACCGGATACTGGGGCGCGAGGAATCGGTCTACGGCGAACTGGACATCACTTTCCACCGGGATGACTTCAGGCACCGAAGCACCCCAGCGGCACCCAGTACCACCCACCTGGATTTCAGCCTGGATGACCGCAAGGTGGTGCTCGTGGATGATGTGCTTTTCACCGGGCGCACGATACGCGCCGGACTGGATGCGATGCTCGCATTCGGCCGTCCGGCCAGTGTGCAGTTGCTTGTTCTGGTCGACCGCCGTTTCAGCCGCGAATTGCCCATTCAGCCGGATTACGTTGGCCGTTGGGTGGATAGCATCGACCGGCAACGGGTAACGGTGGAATGGCAGGGGACCGATGGGAAGGACAGGGTATTGTTGCACAGTGACGGACCATGAGCAAGGGCACTGAACGCATCGACGGCAGCGTGCAAAGCGACCAGCTGAGCACCGAACACCTCCTGGGCATCAAGGACCTCAGTGCGGCCGACATCGAACTGGTGTTCCGCACCACCGATGGGTTCAAGGAAGTGCTGAACAGGCCGATCAAGAAAGTGCCCTCCCTGCGCGACATCACCATCGCGAACCTCTTCTTCGAGAGCAGCACACGCACGCGGGTCAGCTTCGAACTCGCCCAGAAGCGGCTCAGTGCCGACGTCGTGAATTTCAGTGCCAGTGGAAGCAGTGTGAGCAAGGGAGAGACCCTGGTGGATACCGTGAACAACATCCTGGCCATGAAAGTGGACATGGTGGTGATGCGCCATCCGGACCCGGGGGCTGCGGTCTTCCTGAGCAGGCATGTGGATGCCCGCATCGTGAATGCCGGCGATGGCACCCACGAGCACCCGACGCAGGCGTTGCTGGACGCGTACAGCATCCGCGAGAAGCTCGGGCGGGTGAAGGGTGTGAAGGTGCTGATCGTCGGCGATATCGTGCATTCGCGGGTCGCGTTGAGCAACATCTTCTGCCTGAAGAAGCTGGGGGCGGAGGTCATGCTCTGTGGACCGGCGACCCTGATCCCGAGGTACATCACCGATCTGGGTGTTCGCGTGGAATACGATCTGGACAAGGCGCTGAAATGGTGCGATGTGGCCAACATGTTGCGCATCCAGATGGAACGCCAGGGCGGCGATGGTGTAGCACATTTCCCCAGCCTCAGGGAGTATTCCGTGCGCTTTGGATTGGACCTTGATCGGTACCGGAACATCGGCAAGGAAGTGGTGATCATGCACCCCGGACCGATCAACAGGGGTGTCGAGGTGACCAGCGAAGTGGCCGATCATGCCAATAGCATCATCCTCGATCAGGTGGAGAACGGGGTTGCGGTCCGCATGGCCGTGCTGTATCTTTTGGCGGCGCGTATCCCACGTTCCATTGTTTGAAACTGCTTTTCACCACCCCACTGTCGGGCGTGTCCTTACCTGATTATCTTTGGCGTGAAGCCGATCTACCATGAATTTCACCATTGAGGACAAAGGGCGCTACACGTTGGTCACCAGCAATGTCGACAAGCTGGATACCACCTGTGCGCCGGAACTGAAGAGCGAGCTGGTGTACCTGAACAAGACCGGCGTGCGGAACGTGATCATCGACCTGACCACCACCCGCTACTGCGATTCCTCCGGGCTCAGTGCCCTGCTCGTTGCCAACCGCCTGTGCAAGAGCGTCAACGGTTCGCTGGTCGTCTGCGGCCTTCAGGAACCCGTGCAGAAGCTCGTCCAGATCTCACAGCTGGAAAGCGTACTCTCGATCACCCCGACCCCTGCTGAGGCGGTCGACCTCCTCTACATGGAGGAGATCGAGAAGGATGTCAACAAAGACCACTAAACCACGAATATGAAGCACCTTTTACTCGCAGTCTTTCTCGCCGGATCTGCGGCCAATGCGTTCGCGCAACCGTGCATTCCGGACCCGCTGTATGCGGATAGCCTCTATGGCATCTGGCCGGATACCGTGGACAACTTCGCCACCGGTACCGTAGGTGTCGCCTACTTCCAGAGCCTCAACCTGATCGTGCCACAGGACGCCGGTCTCATCAACCCGACATTCAATGGAGTGACCTTGGATTCCGTTGCGCTCAACGGCGTCACTGGTCTCCCTCCGGGGCTTACTTACGCCTGCGCTTCACAGTCCCCGGCACCGTGCACGTTCATGACAGCACAATTGGGTTGCGCGGTGATCGAGGGCACCCCGACCACGGCCGGTCTGTATCCGCTCAGCATCGACGTAACAGCCTACACGAACCTGTTCGGGAATGTCATTCCCATTCCCCAATCGTTCGGTGGATACCGGATCACGATCGAGGACAATGGCACGGGCATCCTTGAAGCCGGCCTTGTCGCGCTGGGAGGCGTCCGCAACGTCCCGAACCCGTTCAGCACACGCACGGCCATCGAGTTCCAGATGGACCGAGCAGGCGAAGTGAAGGTGCGCGTCTTCAACCTGCTCGGGGACGAGCTTTGGAGCAACGTCATTGCGGGCAAGGCCGGTGCCAACAAGGTGCTGTTCGATGGCAACGACCTGCAGGATGGCATCTACCTGTACAAGGTGGAGTCAGGGAAGAACAGTTACACGGGCCGCATGGTCCTGCACCGTTGATCCGACCACTTATCCGATCATGAAGGCCTCGCCCATGCGGGGCCTTCTTCATTCCAATGGGAGCCGGTCGATTCGAACTGATCACGCTGGGTACCGGGGCTGCCATACCAGCACGCGGACGTTTCCCCACGGCCCAGGTGCTCAACGTGAATGAGGCCCTCTACCTGATCGATTGCGGCGAAGGCACCCAGGAGCGCATCCGGTCCGCGGGCCTCAGCTTCCAGCGCATCGGGCACATCTTCATCGGTCACCTGCACGGTGATCATTACCTGGGCCTGGTCGGATTGATCAGTACCATGCACCTCATGGGCAGGCGTACGACGCTGCATGTGTACGGTCCGAAGGAACTGAAGGAGGTGCTGGACCTGCAACTGCGGGTCTCGGGCACGTACCTCCGTTATCCCCTGCACTTCCATGCACTGGAGCATAAGAGCGGTGTGGAGGTACATCGGGATCGTCATGTGTCGGTGACCACGCTCGCGTTGCGGCACCGCATCCCGTGCACGGGGTTCGTGTTCAGGGAGGTGCCCGGGCCACGTCGGTTGCGGAAGGAGAAACTCCCGTTGATCCCGCATTTCGAACGGACCGCCGTTGCGAACGGAGAGGACCTTGCATTGCCGGATGGCACCCGATATGCGAACGCCGAGCTTACGCTTGACCCGATGCCAGCGCGGAGCTACGCGTACTGCTCCGATACCGGGCACGCCCCCGAGTTGGTCCCCTTCATCGCGGGTGTGGACCTGTTGTACCACGAGGCCACCTTCACCAAGGCCATGCAGTCCCGCGCCCGGGAGACCATGCACTCCACGGCGGAACAGGCCGCCACCATCGCGCGTGATGCACAGGTGGGCAGGCTCCTGCTCGGGCATTTCAGTTCGCGGTACCGGTCCGCGGAAGTGCTGCTGGCCGAGGCCTTGCCGGTCTTCCCGCGCACCGAATTGAGCTATGAAGGTGGTCGCTTTCCGGTCGTGGTGGATAAAGAATGATCCTGTCACTGGGCAGGTTCCCGATCGGGGACTACATTTGCCTTCCGTAGAACGGTTCTAAATAACTGATGAGCGTACGTACCCTTCTCGCGGACCACAGTGAACTGGCCTTGATCGGCCTGCGTACGGTACTTTCCGAAGTACCTCGGGTGGAGATCGTGGGGGTGGCCCGTGACGCGATCGAACTACAGGCGCAATTGGTGCGTACGCGGCCGGATGTGGTCCTCATCGACCATACCGCCGATGGGTTCGGGGCCCAGGCCATTCGAGAGGGGCGGAAGCGTTCCAAGCGCACCCGGTTCGTGTCCATCACCCCTGACCCATCTCCCGTGGCATTGATGAGCGCCATTCGCGCAGGGGTAACGAGCTACATCAAGAAGGATTGCGGCCTCGACGAGATCGTGGATTCCGTGCTGCAGACCGCCGATGGCGAGAAGTTCTTCTGTGGCAAGATCCTGGAGACTCTGCGCAAGGCATCGTTCGATGTGGAAAGTTTCCTGGCCGAACCGCTGTCGTGCGCCCCGGTCACATTGAGCGAACGCGAGTGCCAGGTGGTTTCGTTGATCGCCGAAGGCCAGAGCTACACCCGCATCGCGGAGACGCTGCACTTGAGCGCACACACCGTGACCACGCACCGGCGGAACATCATGCAGAAGCTCGGGGTGAACAACACCGCAGCCGTGGTGATGTACGCGGTGAAGAACGGCCTGGTGAGCCAGAACAAGTTCCTCTTCAACAAGATGGGCTGAGCCCTTCCGCCGCCTACCTTGTGCGCATGGCGGAGGGTACGGTGATCGGCGAGATCGGGGGATCCTCCTCGCGTTGGGCGTTCATCCATTCCGAGGGACAGGCGATGTTCTTTCCCGACCGCGGTGGACAGTTGCCCGGATTCAACCCGCTGAAGGGAGATGCCGATAGCTTCGCAGCCGCGATCAGGGCGTTGGTGAAAGAGACATGCCCCGCGATGGGCAATGCCGCCCGTCTGGAAGTTTATGGCGCCGGCTGCGGCACACCGGAACGGCAGGACATCATGCGGGACACCCTTCGGACCATCTGGCCGGATGCCTCCATGAGCGTTGCCTCGGACCTGCTCGGCGCGGCGATCGGCCTGCATGGCAAGGGCTCCGGATGCATCCTGATCCTGGGAACAGGGATGAACGCAGGTTGGTACGATGGCGACCGGCTGTATGCGCCAATGCCCTCGCTGGGGTACATCCTTGGTGACGAGGGGAGCGGAGCCGACATCGGCAGGTGCCTGTTGCAGGACGCGTTCTATGGACGCATGCCGGATCATGTGGCCCTTGCGATCTTCGGACCCGATGGCCCGGATCGGGGGCAGGTGCTCGCGGAGGTCTACGGTTCACCCTTTCCCGCCAGGGCCCTCGCGGCGCGCACGGCATTGCTCGCCCCGCTGTTGGACGAACCATATGTGCGCGATCTCATCCTATCACGGTTCCACGCCACCGCGGAACTCCTCGCGGACTTTTTTCCGCAGGAACAACGTGCGCAAGTGGCCGCCACAGGATCCGTTGCATGGGGCTTCAAGCACCTGTTGGCCGAGTGCCTGCTGGACCATGGGATGACCCTCACCGTGGTGGAGCGTGATCCCCTGCCGGGCCTGGTTCGCCGGCACCTACCAGAAGGTTGACCAGCGGACCCTTGAAGGCCTCGCGCAGCCGACCGAATGCCCGCTGATTCTCCGGTGAACCGATGGTTCGGAGCACACGTTTTCGCTCCAGGGCAGTCAGGTGCCAGCTGAGGGAGATCTGCTCCTCGTCCGAATGGCGCAATTGGACATCGATCACCCGCAACGGAAAGCCATTGTCGCCACTGAACTGTTGCACCATCAGGTCGTAGTCCTGGTCCTGTACCCTTACGAAGTTGTCGTACACACTGCCGATCGGGTCCACCATGCGCCCGATCAGTGAACTGCTGCTCGGATGCACATCCAGGTCCTTCTGCGTATCGCGGAATTGGAGGATCACAACGCCTTCGGTGTGCGCGGCGATCCACTCCCGGAAAGTGTGCAGGTATGCGAGTGTCACGCGGTACCCGTAGTTGTCCCGGACGCCGGCGTCCATCACGCGCATTGCAGGCCTGCTCGGCAGCGTTACGATCGGTGTGATGTAGGGGAATGTGGCGTTCATGCGCAGGGCACTGGTCAGCTTCAGACGGTCGGCTCCCTGTTCAGCGAACATCCGCTGGAACTCGATCGCTTCGGCCTCTCCATTATTGAACACGGGGGCCTCGGGCGTGATGCGCGTGAGGAAGGCCATGGGCAACGCGCCGATCACCAGGCGCCGACCATCGTTGATGGAGGTGGGGCTCATCACAAGCAGCGGGATGCGCGCTTCCCGTTCGGCACCTGCGAGATCCCCTAAGCGCACGTCGAGGAGGCCGCGGGTGTTCTGGTTCAACCGGCGTTCGAAGGCATGTGCACGATCCAGGGTGTAGGAGTGCTCGTCCACCTTCACCGTCCGGTACCGGATGAACATGTCGTTCGTGACGAAGCTGAACGCGACCGGATTCAGCATGTCGTTGGCCACTTCATCCAGGAGCGTCAGCGAATTGCGGTCCTGTGGCGCACCACTTTCAGAGGCCAGGTACAGTTGCCGGTAGTATGCGGCTCCGATCAGTCCTCCGGAGGATCCCGTGATCAGTGCGGTGCGGTCCATCAGTGTACCTCCGAGCAGGCTGTCCGATACCTGCATGCTGTGCAGCGTCCAGAGCATCGCACGCAGTCCGCCGCCACTGGTATTGATGATCACCATGGTGGGTTTCCTGCCGGGTGGTGTGATGGCCAGGTTCTTCCGTTCCCATTCCTTCAGGGTGGCGAGCATGGCCCGCGCATCGGCATCGGCGGTGGCGGTATCATTGGCCATTTCGGTGATCGTCGCCCTGTCGTACGTGGCGGGCTCGGTCGCGTAGTCAAGGCCGTACGCATGGTCGTCGTACAGGAACCGTTCAGTGCTGTGGCTGAGGATGTTCAGCGCAAGGAAGAGACCGATGATCAGGGTGGCGGTCCATCCCTGGAGCCAGCTGTAAAGCGCGCTGATGATCATCAGGATCATCGTGAAGAACAGGAAGGCGCTGGCACCTGCGGGTATCGAGAAGAAGCGGTAATCGCTGAACGCACCCAGGGCGATGAAGCTCAGCACGAGGACCACTTCGAAAATTGAACCGTTGATGTGGTTCTGCCACAGCACATCGCGCAACATCTCCTTGTCGTAGTGCGCGCTGCTGCGTGCGAGCATGATCCGGCCACGCGGGGTCAGGTAGGTCTCCACCCGCCATTTGTCGCTGTGCTGCTGCCTGCGCAACCAGCGCGTGGCCTTGCGGCGTTCAGCGCCGCGGTGTGGTGGCGTGCTGTGCTGTGGACCAAGGATGTCCATCAGCGGTTCCACGGGCCGGTATTCGTCGGGGTCGCGCCCCAGCAATTTCTTGATGTCCGTGTTGGTACGGGTGAAATAGAGCAGTGCCAGGGCCAGGAATGCAAGCACCCCAGCCAGGAAGCCCGAGAGGTGAAGCACGATGCGCGCGGGTGGTACCAGTTCCTTCGTGTACTGGAACCGCGCGCTGCAGAACAGGAAAGTGAGGATGAACACCGCGGGGATGACCGCATTGTTCATGTTGAATTTGAGAAAGGGCCGCGCGATGGTCGCGATGAACGGGAACCGATGCCCGTGCATCGCGTAGCTGTACAGGTTGAACGCGGTGATGAAGCCGCCCAGCGCAAAGCCAGTGATCATGTAGGAGAGTGGGCCCACCGATCCGTAGTACTCCGGATAGAGGAAGAGGTAGGGGATCCCGTACTTGACCCCGAGGTTCTCCGTCACATACCCGAAGAGGATCAGCCAGACGAGCAACAGGAAGTGGTTCTTCTTCAAGTGCAGCACGAGCAGCTGGAACGGGAAGAAGTACACCACCCGGCGATACCATTGGCGATATGTGAGCTTGGCCGTCATCCTCCAACGTCGACCGGCGGCATGCCAGGGCGGCGCCCATCCTATGTAGGAACGACCCGTATACGCAGGGTCGTGTCCTGGTGTTGTCCTACACCTTCTCCAGGGTGATGGCCATCACTTCCGCCTCCAGGGCCTCCACTTCACCTTTCAAGGCCTCCGCCTCTTGCATCACCTTCTTCTTGAAGCCCTCATCCTCCAGGCCCGAACAATTGATCCGCACATTGAGGTAGCCGGCGATCGCCCCGGAACGTGCGCACAATGCGCCCACACCCGCATCGCTCACGCTGGCAGGCAGCCCATTTCGGGCCATGGCCTTCATCAGGTCCATGCTCTTGACGCACACCTGCATGGTGCGCAGAGGGATCTCGATCGCACCTTTGGTGGCGGCATCGATCGCGGTCTTGCGTGCGGCACGCTCAGCGTCCGAACCCTTGGGAAGCCCGAATGCGGCGAGGATCCGGTCGAAGGCACGCGTGTCCTCATCCACGAGGTAGAGCAGTTCGGTGCGCAGGGCTTCACCGCGCTGTGCCCATTTGCTGAACTCCTCCCACCGATCGTCCCATCCACGCTTGTGCGCGCTCAGGTTGGCCACCATCGTTCCCAGCGAAACACCCAGGGCGCCCACGTATGCACCCACCGATCCGCCACCGGGAGCCGGGCTTTCACCGGCGGTCTCCTCTGTGAATCGCTTCAGGTCCATCCGCACCAACCGCTCCTTTGCGGGGTCCTCGAGCATGTATTCGATCACCTTCTTCTCAGGATCGAACGGTGCGAGGTCATCCAGTCCAAGGGACTTCACAGCGATCTTGATCTTCTCCCGCTCCGGGATCCCGAGGCTTCGTTCCTGCCGGGTCAGGTAGAAGTCCGCAGCATCCAGCAACGCCTGTTTGGGGACCAGCCCGACCAGTTCACTACCGGTGACACGGATCCCGCGTTCCGCAGCGCTTTTGCACGCCTCATCGAACGCGATGTGGACCGGGGTCACCGTGATGTCCGTCAGGTTCAGGGAAAGCTGGGCGATGCCGTATTCCTCGATGTACCAGCCGATGCCTTTCACGGCCTTCAGTCTGCCTGGGATCTTCTGCGGTTCGCCCTTCTCATCAAGGACCGGCTTGCCCGTGAGCGGGTCACCTTCGCGCAACACTCTTCCCGCTTCACGGATGTCGAATGCGATGGCGTTCGCACGGCGTGTGCTCGTCGTATTCAGGTTCACGTTGTACGCCACAAGGAAATTGCGCGCGCCGATCGCGATGGCCCCGCTTCGGGCCACACTGTCGGTGAACTCCGACGGTCCGAAATCCGGTCTCCAGGACGGATCCGCCAATTTCCTCGACAGTCCTTCGTACTCTCCGCTGCGGTTGTTCGCAAGGTTCCGTCGTTTCTCCTCCTGCGCCGCCGCTTCGTAACAGTACACGGGGATGTTCAATTCATTGCCCACCCGCTCAGCAAGGCGCCGGGCGTAGGCCGCGGTCTCTTCCATGGATACGCCGCTGATGGGCACCAACGGACACACATCGGTCGCCCCGAACCGCGGATGCTCACCCTGGTGCGATCGCATATCGATCAGTTCCTGGGCTTTCCTGATCAGCCTGAATGCGGCTTCGATCACCTGTTCCGGTCCACCAACGAAGGTGATCACCGTGCGGTTCGTGGCCTTGCCGGGGTCCACGTCCAACAGACGGACACCTTCCACCGTGTTCACAACGGCCGCGATGGCATCGATCTTCGCCCTGTCCCGGCCTTCACTGATGTTCGGTACGCATTCGATCAATCGGTTCTCCATGATGTGTTGTCAGTGCTGTGTTGTTCGTTCGGGTGAAGGTCGAGGCGCAGATCAGGATGGAAAGGCCACACTGGCCATGTTGTTCAGCATGTGGAGGACAAAGGGTACCCAGATGGACCCGGAGCGCGCCCGGGCATAGCCAAGGACGACACCCATCGGAAGGATCAGGAGCATCACCGCCCAACTGTACTGCATGTGCATCATGGTGAACACCCCGGCGGAGATCGCGACCGATGCGTGTTGGTCCAGGATGTGCCGCAAAGAGCCGTACAGCAGTCCACGGAGCAGCAATTCCTCGAACAACGGGGCCAGGATCCCGACACCGACATAGAGCAGGAACATGTTCCCGGTGCTTTCCACGACGTGCGCCATGAAGTCCGTTCGAAAGACGGGAAAGAGGTAGGAGAGGCTCTCGATCAGCACGCCAAGGACGATGAATATCGCGGTCCAGGCGAGCATCGCGCGCCAGGTGGGTGTGCGCAGGCCAAGGAACCCTTGCGTCGCGCCTCGCTTCCATAGGAGAACACTGATCAGGATCAGGCATGCTCCGATCAACGCGCTCCACGCCGCGGCTTTCGCGACGAGGTCCCCATTCAGCATGAAGCCGGCCATGCGCTCCTTCAGCGCAGGGTCATCGAGCATCGAAAAGGAGAAGCCCTGCTGCGTGAGGTCAGGGCTTCCGGCAATGACACCCTGGATGAACACCGCGGATTGTACGAGAAAGAAGACCAGCACGATAACCCCGAAAAGGGCCACGCCCATGGCGAACTCCAACCCTGGAGGACGCAGGTACGCGGTGTTATCGGTCGATCGTTCTTCCGGTGCGGACGGGGTATCCATCAATGATCACGGTGTCGATATGGTCCGACCCGAAGGCATAGGGCAGGTAGGCGAGCGAAGGTACCGGTCGTGTGAGAATGAAACTGGCCCGCCTGCCAACGGCGATACTGCCCAGTTCGGATCCCAGTCCCATTGCCGCCGCGCTATTGATGGTCATGGCATTGATCGCCTCCTCCGGCAACATGCGCAACTGGATGCAAGCGAGCGACAGCACGAAGTTCATGTTCCCGCTCGGCGTGCTGCCGGGATTGTGGTCCGTGGCCAGGGCCAGTGGCAGGTCGCGCTCCATCAGCTCGCGGGCCGGCCCATAGGGGATCCGCAGGAAGAACGAGCAACTGGGGAGCAGGGTGGGGATGGTCGGAGAGCCGGCAAGCGCATCCAGATCGGCAACGTCCATCACTTCAAGGTGATCCACACTGAGTGCTTGGCGCCGAACGGCCGCCTGGATCCCGCCGATGCTCGTGAACTGGTTCACGTGCACTTTCCCTTTCATACCGAACGTGGCACCCGCCTCGAGCACCGCCTCCATCTCGGCCACGGTGAAGTAGTTGGTCTCGCAGAAGCAATCCACGAAATCCGCCAGACCCTCTGCGGCGACCCGGGGGATCAACTCATCGGTGATCATCCGCAGGTAACCCTTCCGGTCATCCTTGAATTCGTTCGGTAAGGCATGCGCGGCGAGCAAGGTGCTCCTGATCTGCAACGGCAGGGCTTCCTTCAGCCTGCCGATCACACGCAACATCTTCAGTTCGCTTTCCAGTGAAAGGCCATAGCCGCTCTTGATCTCCACAGCGACCGTGCCCTGCTGCATCATGTCGAGCAGGCGCACACGGGCCTGTGTGAAGAGGTCCTCCTCGGACATGGTGCGCAACCGGGCCGCACTGTTCAGGATGCCCCCGCCGTTGGCTGCGATCTCCTGGTAGGTGAGGCCCTTGATGCGATCCACGAACTCCCCATCGCGCGGCGCAGCGAACACCGCATGGGTGTGCGGGTCGCACCAGCCCGGCAGCACATAGCGTCCTCGTGCGTCGATCACATCGGTATCGTGGTCGGCAGCCGGTACCTCGAATTCCTCCGCGCTACCGAGTGCCTTGATGATCCCATCCTCGGCAAGTACCCATCCGTTCTCCAAGGTCGGAAGCACGGCCATGGACCGACCTGGCAAGCTCATCCGGGCTGCGGGGTGGGTCCCCACCAGGGCCTTGGCGTTCTTGATCAGGAGGCGGGGCATGGGTGCAAAGAAATGACGAAGCAACGGTACCTACCTTCGCGACCATCCTTGAACTGCGATGCGCGGGAATTCCTTCGGCCGACTATTTCGCCTCACCACCTTCGGGGAAAGCCACGGAGCCGCCATTGGTGGGGTATTGGACGGTTGTCCCGCAGGACTGAAATTGGACCTCTCCGGCGTACAGCGCGAACTCGACCGACGGCGGCCCGGAAGCACACCGTTGGGAACGAGTCGTACGGAGTCCGACCGGCTCGAGGTGCTGAGCGGGTTGTTCGAAGGCAGCACCTTGGGCACCCCGATCGGGTTCCTGATCCGGAACGCGGATGCCCGGAGCGGAGATTACGATGCCTTGAAGGATGTGCATCGCCCGGGACATGCGGACCGCACATGGATGGACAAGTTCGGTCTGCGCGACCATCGCGGGGGCGGCAGAAGCAGTGCCAGGACCACAGCGGCATGTGTGGTGGGCGGTGCGATCGCCAGGCAGCTCATGGAGCCGATGGGAGTATCCGTCAGCGCATACGTGAGCCGGGTGGGTGATGTCTCGTTGGACCGCACTCCGGATCGCGAGGCGCTGCGTGGCGTTTGGGAGGATGCGGTGCGCTGTCCGGATCAGGGAACGTCCGCGCGCATGAGGGAGCTGATCCAACAGGTCCGGGCGGAGGGGGACTCCATCGGTGGTATCGTTTCTTGCGCGATCACCGGAATTCCGGCGGGGGTCGGTGAACCCGTCTTCGATAAACTCGAGGCGGATCTCGCGAAGGCCATGCTCTCGATCAATGCGTCCAAGGGTTTCCAGATCGGAAGCGGCTTCCGGGCGGCCACCATGCGTGGTTCGGAACACAACACGCTGCCGCAAGGCGGGGTGCTTGGTGGGATCAGCGATGGACAGGAGATCACCTTCGAGGTGGCTTTCAAGCCCACGGCCACGATCGCCAGACCGCAGCAGGCACGGAACGCCGCAGATGAGCAGGTGGTGCTGGAGGCGAGCGGGCGCCATGATCCATGTGTGGTGCCCCGTGCTGTGCCGATCGTGGAGGCCATGGCGTGCATGGTCCTGATGGACCATATTCTGAGGCAACGTAGCGCAAGGCAATGAGCAGGTACATGAAAGGACCTTCCCTGCCCGCACGGATCATCATCGGTCTTGTCATGGGCACCGGTTGGGCGGTGCTCAGCAGTTACATGGGCTGGAGCCGGTTCACACTCGACTGGATCGCGCCGTTCGGTGACATCTTCATCAACCTCCTCAAGCTCATCGCCATCCCCCTTGTGCTCTTCAGCATCATCAGTGGGGTGGGCGGGTTGAGCGACATCACCAAGTTGGGTCGAACAGGCCTTGGCATGTTGGGCCTGTACCTCACCACCACATGCATCGCCGTCAGTGTGGGTCTGCTCCTGGTGAATGTGATCAAGCCAGGTGAGATGGCCGATGATGCGCAACGATTGCGGAACCGTATCACGTACGAGTTGTGGGTGGAGAACACGAAGAGCGTCGAGAAGCCCAAGGATGGAAGGTGTCTCAGTTGCGATCCCGCGAACAAGGCGCTGGTCGCGGAGATCTTCGCAGCGCAACAAGCCGCATCCGGGCCGGATGAGATGGTGGCGAACGCCCGACCGCCGAAGCAGGAAAGCCCGCTTCAATTCCTGGTGGACATGGTGCCGAGCAACATCTTCCAGAGTTTCAGCAATGCGCTCATGCTGCAGGTCATCTTCTTCGCGATCTTCTTCGGCATCGTGCTGCTGATGATCCCACCGGCAACGGCCGCACCGGTCAACGCGCTGATGAACGGCCTCAACGAGGTCTTCATGAAAATGGTGGATGTGGTGATGAAGGCCGCGCCCTACTTCGTGTTCGCGCTCATGGCGGGCGTCGTCTCGCGCATCGCCGGTGATGACCTGGGCGCGGTGTGGGAACTGTTCAAGTCGCTGGCAGGTTACAGCATCACCGTGGTGATCGGTCTGGGCCTGGTGGTTTTCCTGGTCTACCCGGGGCTGATGACCCTGCTCATGCGGCGCAACGTGTACCGCCGGTTCCTCAAGGCGATCAGCCCTGCGCAGTTACTGGCCTTCAGCACCAGCAGCAGCGCCGCCACGTTGCCGGTCACGCTCGAATGCGTGGAGGACAACATCGGGGTGAGCCGCAGTACAGCGAGTTTCGTCCTGCCGATCGGGGCCACTGTGAACATGGATGGCACCAGCCTTTATCAGGCCGTTGCCGTGGTCTTTCTGGCGCAATACCACATGGTCGATCTCACCTTCGTGCAACAGGTGAGCATCGTGCTCACGGCCACGCTTGCCAGCATCGGTGCCGCAGCGGTGCCCAGCGCGGGGTTGGTCACGCTTTTCGTGGTGCTTACCTCCCTGGGGCTCGATCCGGCGTGGATCGCGATCATCCTGCCGGTGGATCGTATCCTGGACATGTGCCGCACGGTCGTGAATGTGACAGGGGACGCCACATGTTGCAGTGTGGTGGCCCACGTGCAGGGTGAATCGTTGTTCACCACGAAGGTGTGAACAGGTGTCCGCCAGCGCACCAAGGTCCTGAGCAAAGGGAACGATCTTTGTACCGGTGACCGGGCGCACCGCACAACACTTGCATCCGAACCACCGGAAGGAACCCATACCAACCAGACCGACATGGCCAAATGGACCAAACGCATCCTGATCACCATCGGGATCCTGATCTTACTCCTCCTCGCGGCAGCCGTGCTCATTCCCATCCTGTTCAAGGACAAGATCGAGGCCGCGGTGAAGGCGGAAGTGAACAAGAACATCAATGCGGTGGTGGATTGGGGTGATTGGGACATCACCTTGTTCAAGAATTTCCCGAACCTTACTGTGGGGATCGAGAACGTGAAGGTCACGAACCTGGCTCCGTTCGATGGTGTGCAACTGGCCGACATCACTGAGGTGACCACCACGGTCGATCTGTTCAGCCTGTTCGGCGACAAGATCGAGATCAAGCGTGTGGGGCTGGTGCGACCGCGGATCCATGTGCAGGTGTTGGAGGATGGTCGTGCGAACTGGGATATCGCCAAGGCGGATAGCACTGCGGTCGAGGAGACGCCGACGGACAGTGCTTCCGCATTCAACATCGGCCTCAGCGAATACTGGATCGAGGACGGCCGGGTGATCTACGATGATGCATCCCTGGGCTTTTTGATGCAGTTGTACGGCCTGGAGCATAAAGGAAGCGGTGACTTCACCCAGGACCTGTTCACCCTCAACACCACCACCACCGTCGATACCGCCAATGTGCTGTTCGATGGGGTACGGTACCTGAAGAACACGAAGCTGGACATCAAGGCCGATCTGGACATGGACATGCCGAACATGAAGTTCACCTTCAAGGAGAACGAATTCGCCGTGAACCAATTGGTGCTGGGCCTCGACGGATGGCTGGCAATGCCTGCGGAGGACATCGACATGGACATCTCCTGGAACGCGAAGAAGAGCGATCTCGGCATGTTGTTGTCCTTGATCCCTGCCGAGTTCGCGAGCGACCTGACCGGTGTGCAGATGAGCGGCAAGGCCGGATTCAGCGGTGCCGTGAAAGGGACCTACAACGAGACCTCGATGCCCGCCTTCGATCTGCTGGTGGATGTCGACAATGGCCGCTTCAAGTATCCGGACCTTCCGGCCAGCGTGGAGGACATCTTCGTGGACCTGAAGGTGAACAGTCCGGGTGGCGTGGACATGGATCGCATGGTCGTGGACCTGAAGCGTTTCGCCATGAAAATGGCCGGCAATCCAGTGGAGGCGCGCATGCGATTGACCAGGCCGGTGAGCGATCCGAACGTCGATGCGGAGTTGCGTGCCCAGCTTGACCTCGGCAGTGTGAAGACCGTGGTGCCCATGCCGCCAGGTGATGACCTCAACGGGAACCTTACCGCCGATGTCCGCATGAAAGGTGCCATGAGCGACATCGAGGCACAGCGCTACGAAAAGTTCATGGCGGATGGCAAGCTTATTCTGTTGGGCATGAAGTACCGCACGGATTCATTGCCGTATGAAGTAGGCATCAACAGCCTCTACTTCGATTTCAGCCCGCGATACCTTGCACTCACCGGCTTCGATGGCAGTGTGGGAAGCAGCAGCATCCAGGCCAAAGGGCGCATGGACAACTATGTGCAGTGGTGGCTGAAGGACAGCGCACTCGTGGGCAGCTTCGACCTGACCGCGAACAGGTTCGACCTGAACGAACTGATGGGGGAAAGCACCGAGGGGGCGACCACGGAACAAGCTGCCGATACCGCTGCCTTGAGCGTGATCGAGGTGCCGGGCAACATCGACTTCCGCATGGGCCTCGCCGTGGGTGAGGTGATCTACGACCAAATGAAGCTCACGAATGTGCGTGGTGGCATGCGCGTCCACGATCATCGCGTCGACCTGCGCGATGTCTTCTTCAACCTCTTTGAGGGAAGCGTGATGATGGCCGGACAATACGATGCCACCGATCTGGCCAGGCCCACCTTCGACCTGCAATACGACGTGAAGGATGTGGACATCGAGCAGACGGTCACGTATGTCGAGACCGTGCAGAAGATGGCCCCGATCGCCAAGACCGCAAAGGGCAGATTCAGTGCGGCGCTCACCATGCAGGCGGAGCTCGATCAGCACATGCAGCCGGTGATGAACACCTTGCTTGGTGAAGGGACCTTACGCACCCGGAACGTGCGGATCGATGGGTTCCAACCGCTGGTCGATCTGGCGAAAGCACTCAAGATCAAAGGCATCGAGAACACCACCCTCCAGGACGTCGCGTTCAGCTACCGGTTCAAGGAGGGCAGGATGATCACGGATCCTTTCGATGTGAAGATCGACCGGATCAAAGCGAATGTGGGCGGCAGCACGGCCTTTGCGGACCAGGCCATCGATTATGACATGAAGGCGAAGATCCCGAGTGACATTTTCGGAGCGGGCGCCTCCCAAGCGGTGGCCGGTTTGCTGGGGCAGGCGAATCGTGCGATCGGCGCGAACTTCCAGGTACCTGCCGAGCTGGATGCCACGATCAAGATGACCGGTACGATCGACAAGCCCATCGTGAAGCCCGTGTTCGCAGGAGGGAGTACCAACCTTGGAGAGACCATCAAGGAAGAGGTGAAGCAGGAGGTGAATGAACAGATCGGCAAGGCCAAGGAAGAGGCCATCGCCAAAGCGCGTGAGGAAGCGGCCCGCTTGGTCGCCGAGGCGCAGAAACAAGCCGATCAGATAAAGACCGATGCACGGCGTGAGGCGGCAAGTGCCAAGGCCCAGGCCTACAAGGCCGCCGATGATGAATTGGCCAAGGTGACCAACCCCCTTGCAAAGGCAGCGGCCAAGATCGCCGCGGACAAATTGAAGAAGGAGGCCGACAGGAAGGAGGAGCAGTTCGTGGCGGAGGCGGACAAACGTGCCGATGGTATTGTCGATGCTGCGCGAAGGAAAGGGGACGACCTGATCAGGAAGGCTGAAGAGACCGACACCACGGTGAAGTGATGCCGATGTACGGACGAATGGACAAGTGGATGGCCACGTCGCGTGTGGTCGCGCTGTGCGCCTTGTCGCTCGTGGCAACTACGACATATGCGCAGGATGAGGGTGAGGATCCGTGCGCCGCACCCACGGACAAGAAGGTCGTGAAGTTGCTGGACGAGGCGGGCAAAGCCAAGGACGCCATGGAGCGGCACCAGAAGTTGAAGGCCGCGTTGGAGCAGGACGGCGAATGTGCTGAATGCCTCTTCCAGTTGGGAAGGTCCGCGTACCTAATCGGCAAGGAAGGGGGAAAGGGCTACTCGGCGGCTCTCGGCTACTTCGATCGCCTGGAGGCGAAATGCCCGCAGTATCACAGTGATGTGCCTTACTACAAGGGCACCATGTTCTACGCCCAAGGCCGGTTCGCGGAAGCGGCGAAGGTCTTTGGAGCATTCCTGAAGTTCCCGACGGAGGACCCCTCCAAGATCGCGAAGGATCACGACAAGAAGTACAAGGACGTGGAGGAAGTGATGCCGGAACTCCAGTTCTATGTGGACTTTTACAGGAACACAGCACCATTGGACCCGAAGGTGCTGCGTGGGGTGAGCACTCCTGCGGAGGAGTACCTGCCGATGCTCTCGCCGGACAATGAACTGCTCTTCTTCACACGGGTCAGCAAGGTGAAAGCACTGGGTGACATCGTTGCGCGTGATGTGGAGGAATTGACCGAGGCACGCCGCAAGGATGTGGCCGAGGATTTCGATGCCGGCAAGGCGCTGCCCGAGCCCTTCAACCTTGGCGACAACTATGGTGGTGTCACCATCAACGTGAACAACAAGGAGATGTTCGTCACCGTCTGCGCCCCGCCGGATGCCAGGGGGTACCGCAATTGTGACATTTTCCGAACGCACTACGACAGCAAGTTCGACATGGACAATGGCGGCCAGACCTTCGAGTGGACCGGTCTGGAGAACCTCGGGCCCAACATCAACACACCGGATGGGTGGGAGAGCCAGCCGACACTGAGCGCGGATGGCCGCACGCTGTACTTCGCCGTGAACCGGGCGAATACCGATGGCAACGACATCTTCCAGAGCACCCGCAACGAAAAGGGGGAGTGGTCACCGGCACGACCTGTGCCCGGATTGAACACGAAGGGTGATGAAAAGGCCCCGTTCATGCACAGCGACAGCCGCACCATGTACTTCGCTGCGAAACCACCGGTGGATGAGGCCGGTCGTGTGGACGAAGCCCAGGGCCACAAGGGCATCGGCGGGTATGACATCTTCTATAGCCGCATGAACGATGATGGTTCCTGGGGAGAGCCGAAGAACATCGGCAACCCGATCAACACGGAACAGGATGAACATGGCTTGATCGTGAGTGCCGATGGACGTACCGCCTACTTCGCCAGCGGTCGGTACAAGGGTGTCGGCGGGTTGGATATCTATGGGTTCGACCTGCCGAAGGAAGCGCGCCCGGATGACATCCTTGTGGTGAAGGGCGAGGTGCGTGATGAAGGTGGAAAGGTCGTGAAGGATGCCGTGGTGGAGATCAAATACATGGACACGCGCAAGACCGAGGTGATCCAGGTGGACAATGCGGATGGCCGCTATGCGACCGTTGTGCGCCTGAAGCCGGGCAGCGATGTGATCATGACCGTCAAGAAACCGGACCACGTGTTCGATTCGCGCAGTTTCAGTGTGGAGGATACCGTGCGCGCCGGTGTGGCCAAGGTGGACATGACCGTGCAGAAGATCGCGGTGGGCAGGAGCTATCGCGTGAACGACATCAAGTACGCCACCAATTCGGCGGAGATCACAAGGTCCTCCGAATACATCCTCGATGAGCTCATCACCTTCCTCAAGGAGAACCCTTCGGTGAAGATCCGGATCGAGGGGCACACGGACAATGTGGGCAAGCTGGAGGACAACATGGCGCTGAGCAATGATCGCGCCTTCACGGTGATGGAGTACCTGCAGGAGAAGGGGATCGCAGGCGGACGGCTCGCCTTCAAAGGGCTGGGTCCCACCTCGCCATTGGTGAGCAACGATACTGCCGAGGGCCGTGCGCAGAACCGCCGTACGGAGTTCGTGATCGTTGGTCGATAATTAGTTCCTGCGCATTGAAGGGACGGCTCCCTGGTGAAGTAGCTTTGGTGAACGAACATGCGCATTCTCTTCATTCTCCCGGCGGCTGTCCTGTCCATGGCTTGCGTTGCGCAAGTGGCCCACGGCGGTCGTCCGGCTGAATGGGATATGGCCTTGGACCGGAGCACGGTACCAGCGATCGGCCTTCCTCCATTGGAGGCTTCCACCTTGATCGCCTCGGAAGAAGGGCATCAGGCAGGATTCAAGTACGGGGTACAACGCGTTGTTCCGGTGGATGTGATCGACAATGGCGATTGGACCGAGCTCCCGAACGGTGAGCGGCTTTGCCGGTTGATGCTGCGCAGCCCGGGCGCTGCGATGCTCAGCGTCCAATTCGATCAGTGGGAACTTCCTGTTGATGCCATGGTCTACTTGTACAATGAAGACCGGACCTACTTCATCGGCGGCTTCAATGCGGAGAATCGTGGGCCGGATGGGACCATGGCCACCGCCGTGGTGCCCGGTGATGCGCTGCTGATCGAATACAGGCTTCCGCAGAACGCAGGCTTCGGGAGCTTGCACGTTTCCAGCATCACCCACGGTTACCGCGATGTGTTCCATTTCGGTGAGAAAGGGATGCTGCGCGACTACTGGCCGGGGTATTCGAGCCTTCCATGCAACATCAATGTGGCTTGTGCGCAGGCATCGGCGTGGCAACAGCAGAAGAAGTCGGTGGTGATGTTCCTTCGACCCGATGGAGGTGGATGCACAGGCACGTTGGTGAACACGGTGCATGCTCCTGGCCGGCCCATGGTGCACATCGCGAACCACTGTTACGTGCCCACGGAAAGCCAGTACGTCTTCTACTTCAATTACGAGGCACCGGCGTGCGTCGGAGATACCGGACAGACCTTGCAGACCTTGACCGGGGCCACCTACGTGGCGAACCTGTTCGACGATGACTTCGCACTGCTTAGAATGACCACTCCGCCCCAGAACGCTGGTTACGATGTCTACTACGCGGGTTGGGACCGATCGGGAGCAACTCCGCAAAGTGCAGCGGTGATCCATCATCCGGCCTACGATGTGAAGAAGTTCACTTTTGACCAGAACGCCTCCACCTCGTACGTTGCGGATGGCCTGCAGTTGTGGCGTTGCTTCTGGGACCAGGGCGTCGTGGAGGGCGTTTCCAGCGGTGCTCCGATGTTCGATCAGAACAAGCGCATGGTGGGCCATATGAACGAGGGTTCCCAGAATTGCTCGAACTCCGCTACTGTATATACGGGCTGCGCCAAGTTCAGCGCGAGCTGGGATGGTGTCACGCCACAGACGCGACTCCGGGATTGGCTGGATTCGGCCAATACCGGGGTCACCCAGTTGAACGGTTTCGCGCCGGGCGTCGTCCTTCCTGACGTGAAGGTGCGCTTGCGGGCTTTTCTGGAAGGCCCCTTCAATAGTGGCAACGGACTGATGAACGCCACTCTCCGGGCGAACGGGTCGATCCCGTTGACGGAACCATACACCGGTCTGGGCTATGCACACGTTGGTGGGGGCGGGGAGACCACTGCGCAAAGCGTGCTCAATGTGAGCAATTCCAATGCGATCGTGGATTGGGTCGTGGTGGAACTGCGGAACAAGAACAACAGCGCCCAAGTCCTTGCGACACGGTCTGCATTGTTGCAACGGGACGGGGACATCGTGGCCACGGACGGTACGTCGGACGTGAGTTTCGCGGTCGCTGCGGATCAGTATTTCATCGCCGTGCGGCACCGCAACCACTTGGGGATCATGACCGGTGGCAGCATCGCGCTCTCGGCCACGGCCTCGCTTGTCGATCTGGGGAATGCGGCGGTCCCTTTGTTCGGAGGTGCGAATGCGACCAAGACCATTGCATCCGTACGGGTGATGTTCGCGGGTGATGTGGTGGCGAACAGCACCTTGGCCTATACGGGCACCGGCAATGATCGCGACCCGGTCCTTCAGCGCATTGGAGGGACCGTACCGACCGCCACGGTGCAAGGCTATTTCGTGGAGGACATAAACATGGACGGAACCGTCCAGTATACGGGCACCAACAATGACCGCGATATCATCCTTGTGAACATCGGCGGGTCGGTGCCTACCGCCACCAGGGCCGCATCATTGCCCTGAACCCTGCTCGCGTCCGTCTGCGGCGCGCTGGTCCGATCGAATATCCGCCTCGCGTTGCTTTTCGGCTTCCACCTCGCGGACCGTCCGGTTGCGCACCATGCGAAGGTTCAAGGTCTCCACCAGTACGGAGAAGCCCATGGCGAAGTAGATGTAGTTCTTGTTGATGTGCTCGCCCATGCCCTCGATCAGCAGCGCCACTCCGATCATCACGAGGAAAGCGAGCGCCAGCATCTTCACTGTGGGGTGCCTCTCCACGAAGTCGCTGACGGTCCCGGCGGCCATCATCATGATGATCACCGCGATGATCACGGCCAGCACCATGATCACGATCTCGTTGCTCATGCCCACGGCGGTGATCACCGAATCCAACGAGAAGACGATATCGATGAGCACGATCTGGAGGATCGCCATGCTCAAGCTTCGTTTGCGCTTGCCGACCTGGGCCTCCTCATCCAACCCCACGACCTTGGCCCGGATCTCCACGGTGGCCTTGTAGATCAGGAACAATCCGCCCAGGAGCAGGACCATGTCCCGGCCGCTGAATGAATGGTCGAAGACGTGCAGGAAGGGACTGTCCAGGCTCATCACCCAACTCAACGACAGCAGCAGCAGGACCCTGGTGATCATCGCCAGGGAGAGGCCGATGAGCCTGGCGCGCCGTTGCTCATCCCTGGTCGAGAGGGAATTGCTGAGGATCGAGATGAAAATGATGTTGTCTATGCCCAGCACGATCTCCAGCGCTGTGAGCGTCAGCAGTGCGATCATCCCGTGGGAGGTGAGCAGCACTGCGAAGTCGAGGTCGGCCAGGTCGGTCATGGGTAGGAGGCTGCGAAGCTAATCCACGGCTTCAAGGTGACCTGTCCTTCACGCGGACCGCAAACGGCGCGCGACGATGATCGTCTCGTTGCGGTTCACCGGATTGAGCCAGTGGATCGCACGGTCCAGCAGGCCGGGTTCCGCGATGCCCACGAGCCGCAGGGGGCCAAGTGCCGCCGTGGTCCGCAACATGCGCGCAGCAAGGTCCTCCACGCCGATGAACAGCACCACATCCGGTGGGCGGTCGCTCCAGTTGAACATGATCTCTTCGGCCAGATCGCCAGCAGGGTCGGTCCAGGGTACCACACTGGCGTTCCATTGCCCGAGGTAGAAGAGGGGAGGCATCGGGGCCTCTCCTTCATGGGTGTCCTCGATCACCATGCCCACCACAGGCCGCTCGTCACGCAGCAGGTACATCGCCTCCACGCGGCTTCGCTTGCTGTAACTGAAGCACAGCACCACCAGCAGGAACGTGTTCAGCACCCAGGCGAAGGTCCACTGGCCTTTCCACAAGCTGTTGTGGCGCTGCCACCAATTCGAACTTTGGCGCCACTGTTCCCAGGAAATGTAGCCGACCACGAAGAACAAGGGCACCAGGGGAAGGATGAAACGCTCCTGCTTGTTCGGGAAATAGGAATGGACCACAAGGAACAGGAACAGCGGTACCCAGAGGACCAGGGGGCTGGTGCGCCTGAAGAATCCGAAAAGCACGGCCAGGCCCAGGAAGGGCAGGAAGATCCCCGCCAGCAACAGCAGGTAGTTGTACCACGGTTGGTCGAAATAGGTGGTGGTGTTCGCGAAGTTGTACATCACGTATTCCGTGATCTCGGCGAATGGTCGCCCCCAGAGGAAGAGGTCGATCCCACCTTGCAGGATGATCACCGGTACCAGGACGCCCATACCATAGATCAGGGCATGGCGCCAACGCCGATGGAGCAGCAGGGCCAGCCCGGGGCCGGCCGCGAAGAAGAGGGTCTGGAAGCGGATGTCCACGGCCAGCCCGATCCAGATACCGGCCAAAAACGCATCGACCCACGAAGGCCCTTGCGCATGCCGGACCAGTCGCCATGCCCCGAGCATCAGGAATGGGATGCAGGCCGTCTCCACCAGATTCCGCACGGAGAGGAAAGGCATGAAATAGAACAGTGCAAGGAAGAGACCGGTGCGCCACGCGGTACCGGGATCGGAAAGGCGCAAGGCGATCCGGTATCCCACCCGCACCACCACCAGGCTCCACAGTGCATGCAACAGCCGCACCACGACCATGGCGGTCTTCGGGTCCGTCACCCCGATCCACTTCAGCACGGTGAAGAGGATGTAGTGCAGCCCCACATAAACGAAACTGTGCCCGCTGGGAGTGGGCTCCGCACCCTGGTTCCAAGGCAGCCAGTAGTTGTAATCAAAACCATCCACCCAGCTGGCCGCGGCCTCGATCACCAGGAAATGGTCGTCATGGGCGAAATACCCCTGGCTGAAAACGGCTGCAAGGAGTCGTGGCACCAGGGCGATCACGGTAAGTGCCACCAGGGGGCTGCGCCCCATCCACGCGCGCAGGGAATTCCACATCGCTGCGAAGCTAGGGCTCGTCCTCTACCTTCGACCGCATTGTGGCGCCGCCAGCACGAGCATCGAACAGGGCCTTGCGCTCGTCATGGGTCATCACCATCGCATCGGGTGTGCTGGTCGCGCTTTCCCTTCCGTCCTTCTTCCGGTATATCGATGCGCGTCCTTCGGTCCTCATGAAGGATCCTTTCCTTGCCGGCCTACCGGCCAGGGATGTCTCCATACCACTGTTCATCGTGCTGTACGGTACGGTCTGCATCGGTGTCCATCACCTATTCAGGGAACGCCGGCTTCTGCGCGCACTTCAAGCGTACGTATTGCTTTTGGTCCTGCGCATGTGCACGTTGGCCCTGGTCCCGCTGGGTCCTCCACCGGGGCTCGTACCCCTCCAGGATCCGTTGACACGTTGGTTCTATCCAGACGCGCTACCATTCGAAAAGGACCTCTTCTTCTCCGGACACACGGCCACACTTTTCCTGTTATATCTGGCGCTGCCCAACGGTTGGCGGAAAGGATCGGCCATGCTCGCCACGGTGGTCGTCGGTCTTGCTGTGATGGTCCAGCACGTGCACTGGACGGTGGATGTACTTGCCGCACCGGTCGCGGCCGCCTTGTCCTGGTGGTGGAGCGGCTACACCGCGCGCTTCGCAGACCTGCCTGCGACCCGATCACCGGGGAGCCTGTTCAAATGACCGGCAGGCGATGTTCAGATGGGCCGTGGTTCTTGGGACCGGCCATGTGTGGCCGTCCTTCCAAGGTCCGTAGCTTTGGCCCAGTTCCGATCCCATGAACATTCTGGTCCTTTCGCGGGACACCAAACTATATTCCACCAAACGCCTGGTGGAAGCCTGTGAGGCGCGCGGTCATTCGGCTCGTGTGGTGAACCACGTGAAGTGCGACATCCTCATCGAGAAGAAGAACCCGCAGGTCATTTACAGCGGTCAGCCGTTGACCGACATCGACGCGATCATTCCCCGCATCGGTGCGAGTGTCACTTTCTACGGCACTGCGGTGGTGCGGCAATTCGAGATGATGAAGGTCTTCACCACCGTGGAAAGCCAGGCATTGGTGCGCAGCCGGGACAAATTGCGCAGCATGCAGATCCTCACCCGCAGTGGTGTGGGCATCCCGAAGACCGTCTTCACGAATTACAGCAAGGATGTGGGCAGCATCGTGGATAGCGTGGGCGGCACCCCTTGCATCATCAAACTGCTGGAAGGCACACAAGGGCTCGGTGTGGTGCTTGCCGAAACGAAGAAGGCGGCGGTAGCGGTGTGCGAGTCCTTCAACAGCCTGAAGGCCCGCGTCATCGTGCAGGAGTTCATCAAGGAAAGCAAAGGGGTGGATATCCGAGCGTTCGTGGTGGATGGCCGCGTGGTCGGTGCCATGAAACGCACCGGCAAGGATGGCGAATTCCGCAGCAACCTGCACCGCGGAGGCAGTGCCGAGCTGATCTCGTTGAGCCATGAGGAGGAAGTGACGGCCATCAAGGCAGCGAAGGCATTGGGCCTGCACGTGGCAGGGGTCGATATGCTGCAGAGCGACCGCGGCCCACTGGTGATAGAAGTGAACAGTTCACCGGGTCTGGAAGGGATCGAAAAGGCCACCGGTCACGACATCGCCGGGGAGATCGTCAAGTTCATCGAGCGGAACGTCTGAGCGTCGGGTGGCTAGGATCGCCGTGTGACAAGCACGTAGACGAAGAACAGCGCGGGTGCCAGCAGGGCTGCCCAGATGCCCAAGACCTTCAGCGCGATCGGGATGACACCCGCGAACGTGACGACCAAGGCGATCACGAAAAGGACGGGACGGTGAATGGCCTTTGGTCCACGATGGTCCACGAACAGCAAGGCCAGTGGGAGGATGGTGGAGATCCCCAGGATGCCCAGCAGGATGCGCAGTAGAGGGTCGCCATCCATCACCCCTGGAGATGTATCGCGCCCACATCCACCAGAAATCGGCCGCGCAGGAACTTCCTTCCCAACAGCACCTGGTACTTCATGTCGCTGCGATCGAACAGGGTGAACTGCGTGCGCACCTTGAAGCCGTTCAAGCGGACGTTGGTGCTGATCAGGTAACGAAGGCTCACGTCGCCGTTGCTGCTCTTCACCGCCACTCGTTTGAAACGCTTGAACACCTTCGTCCTCCGTTCGCCGCCCATCCGGAAGCGCACCACCAGCTCGGGCACACCGTCCGACACACGCGTGCTCAGGGCCTGGTAATGCAGCGCGCTGCGATAGGCTCCTGTATCGATCTTCGCGGCTACGCGTTCAATGCCCAGTCCAGGTAGAGCGATATGCTCCACACGGCCGATGATGGTGGTCGCGTTCGGCATGTGAGGGGTCACTTGCGGGTCCAAAATAGCCTTGTGATGAAAGCCGGACCATGGAAGTGGGAAATGCTTTCCAACAGGACCTGCTGAAAGTCATGGCATCATCATTGCAAATGGCGATCTTCGCACCATCGATCCAAGCCATGAAAAGAACTTTGAACCTCGTTCCCGGTGTGCTCATCGCACTGGCCACGCTACTCACGAACCCCGCCGCTGCGCAAGGCGAAGGGACCACCCGCAGCTATGGAGAGAAGATCACCCCGGAGGGTGCCATCAGCACGATGGAACTCGCCAAGGTCATGTCCACCACGGATGCGTATCGCACCAAGGTGGAGTGTGAGATCATCACCAGCTGTGTGAAGAAAGGATGCTGGATGGACGTGAAACTTCCTGACGGGGATGTGATGAAGGTCCGGTTCAAGGATTACGGTTTCTTCGTACCGACCCAGGGATTGGAGGGCAAGCACGCGGTGATGCAGGGTGAAGCGACGGTGGAAGTGACCGATGTGGCCACACTGCGCCACTATGCGGAGGACGCCGGCAAGAGCAAGGAGGAGATCGAGCGGATCACCGAACCCGAGAAGAGCTTGATGTTCCTGGCGGACGGTGTGCTCATCACCGACTGATCGGAAAGGACATGGTGAAGAAGCCCGGCCGTACGCCGGGCTTCTTCGTTCGCAACAGCCCGGGTGTTGACAGCTTCCTCGGGCCAGCTGTCGAAGGCCTGAGTGGAGCCCTACTTTCGCACGCTCCAAAAGCACTGGTATGAGCACATTCGCGTTGGCCGTCCATGGTGGTGCAGGGACCATCCTACCTGCGGAAATGACCCCGCAGCGTGAACGATCCTACCGGGAGGCCCTGGAAGTGGCATTGCGCCGGGGGCATTCGGTGCTCTCAAAAGGTGGATCGGCATTGGACGCGGTGCAGCAGGCGGTCACCGCGCTGGAGGATTCACCGCTCTTCAACGCCGGTCGCGGATCGGTCTTCAACGCCGATGGCCAGCACGAGATGGATGCCGCGTTGATGGAAGGTGCTGCCTTGCGGGCGGGTGCCGTGGCCGGCGTGCAGAACGTGCGCAATCCCATCGACCTGGCCCGGCGCGTAATGGACAATAGCGAGCACGTGCTGATCAGTGGGCCGGGCGCCTTCGAGTTCGCATACCGGCAGAAGGTGGCGTTGGAGGATGACCAGTATTTCTTCGATGATCACCGCTACCAGCAGTGGCAGCGGGCCAAGGAACAGGACAAGGTGATGCTGGACCATGACGGGGAGCGGAAATTCGGCACCGTCGGTGCCGTGGCACGTGATGCCCACGGGCACCTGGCCGCGGCGACCAGCACCGGGGGCATGACGAACAAGAAGTGGCAGCGCATCGGTGACAGCCCCATCATCGGCGCCGGCACCTACGCCAACAACGCCACCTGCGCGGTGAGCTGCACCGGCCACGGAGAGAGCTTCATCCGTGCGGTCGCCGCACATGACGTCCATGCACTTATGGCGTACAAGGGCCTTTCACTGCAGGAAGCGGTCCGTGTCGTGGTACACGAGAAACTACCTCCTCTGGATGGTGAGGGTGGGCTCATCGCGATCGATCGCAATGGTGCCATCATACTCGACTTCAACAGTGCGGGTATGTACAGGGGCCAGGTCTCAGAGGACGGCGAGCCCCAAACCGCGATCTTTCGCTAAGGGGCGTTCTTGGGGTCGGACGCACGCCTGCGCGCATTGAAGAACGGCACGCGGATCATCCGTTCGGTCGGGTACTCGTGCTCCTCCCCGAGCAGGTAACCATAGGGCTTCAGCGAAGGCAGGGAATCGCACACGATCTTGATCATGCCGGTGATGGGGATCGCCAGCACCATGCCGACCACACCCCAAAGCAGACCTGCCGCGATCAGTGCGGCGAGGCTGGCCAATGGATTGATGCTCACACTGGACCCCACGATCTTCGGTGTGATGAAGTTGTTCTCCAGGAATTGGGTAATGAGGCACACGCCCAACGCACCCACGGCATAGAGAGCGGAATCCTTCGTGATCAATGCGATGATCACCGGGAACAGACTACCCAACAGCACCCCCACGTACGGGATCACGTTCAGGAAGCCGATCGCGAACCCCAACAGCACGGAGTACTTCAGACCCAGGATGAGAAAGCCGATGCTGTTGAGGACCCCGAGGATCAGGATCACCGTAAAGACGCCCTTGAGGTATTTCTGGGAGAGCTTTGAGATACGGACCATGATGTCCAGGACCACACCATCACCAGTGCTGCCCAGTTGCTTGAAGAAGATCCTGAACTTATCGCGAAGCAGGATCAGCAGGAAAACGAAGATGGGAATAGGCACTATGGAGGCCACCGCAGCACCGGTCGATGAGAACAGCGTAACAGCCACCTTACCCCCTGAACTGGCCAGGTCGCGGGTCCGCTCATTGAACCATTTCACTTGTTCACGGGTGCTGATGTGGGTGCGCTCGGAGATCCACAACTGAAGTTCCTTTCCCTTCTCCGAGAGCGCCTCTTTCAACGCAGGCACATCATCCGCGAAGCGGGTCAGCTGCCAGCCCATCAGGAAGAATACCCCGACGATCGTGATCACCAACGTGAGCGTCGCCACCAATGCCCCGAGCCAGCGTGGCCCGATGCGTTCCACCTGGCGGGCCAAGGGAAGCACCAGGAACGCCATCAGTGCGGCGAAGATGCACAGCAGGATGAGGCTGCGCCCGAAGTAGAGCACGACCACTGTCAGGACGATCCCGAGCAGTACCAGCACATAACGTTGTAGACCGTCGTTCGGCTTCATGGAGGCGTAGTGGGTGAAGGGTCAGTCCTCGTCGTGCGTGGCGCGTGAGCGGATGCGATCCCAGCTGCGCCGGATCTCGGACATGAGATGTTCCAATCGATCGGGCGTGGCGAATTTCCGGATCAGAATGGGGGCGATCGCCCCGACGACCCAGCCCAGGATGCGCCCCTTGAATGTCCTTGCGCGTGCCCCCACGGCCATTCCGAGTACATTCCCGATGGACCCATTGTCCATCTGCAACACCGCGCCCAACGTGCGCATCGGCTTCCATGCCTTCAGCATGTCGCCGAAGGCATCGCCGGCAAGACCTCTTCTGAATTCCGGCTCATGCACCAGGTCCCAGTATTCCTTCAATGCCGTCTGGTGGTGGTCGCGGATGCCCTTGAGACGATCCCGTTCCACACGCACATCGGCCAGGCTTCTGAAGCGATCAATCCTTTTCATAGGCGGCATTGATGATGGAGAGGGTGATGCGGTCGCGCAGGATGTGACGCCAGATCTGATAGAAGATGATGGTCAGCACCACGTAAATGCCGCCGACCGCCAGGAACCCCAACGGCGTGCTGTTGAAGACCTCGCCCAGCCAGAGTGCAAGCGCGAGGCTGCACATGACCAGTACCATGGCCACGAACAATGCCGATACCACCGCGACCAGCAGCGTGCCGGAAAGCTTTCCGGCACGCTCGCTGGCCACCAGTGTCAAATAATTCTTCTGGGCTTCCGTCCATCCCTTGGCATCATCCACCACGGCATCCATGAAGAGGCCGAGGTCCGGGTTATCCTCATCCGGGCGGATGAAACGGGCGTAACGTTCACTGTCCTGCGAGGCCATTGGATCAGTTCGCGCTGTGTTTGATGTTCTCCGCACCGCGCTTCGCCTTGCCGGCCGCTTCATTGGCGCTCGACTCCAGGTCATCGGCCAGGCGGGCCTTCAGGTCGCGACCTTCCTCGAAGAGAAAGCGCACGAAATCCGTCACTTCATCCTTCGTCATGGTCGCCTTGTCGGCAGCAGTGCCTTTGGCCTTGCTCCATTCCGCACGACCTTTCTCGATCAAGCTCTCCAGGTCGTCCTTCGAGCGGCGGAACTTGCGCTTGAGTTTCTTACGTGTCGCTTTGCCCGAATCGGGTGCGAAGAGAATGCCGAGCGCCGCACCTGCGGCAGCACCGGCGACGAATCCGAGGATCCCGTAATTGCTTTCCTTGCTCATGGTGATGTTCTTTTGATCGGACCGGTCCATCCGGCCCTGTGCACGAGGTCGCAATGATCACGCCAACCCGGACAGGTGGCCGGTGGCTTGCGTAGAAAGCTACGACAGGCCGCAGCAAACGCTCCATGCGGGTCGTTCCGGAGCGCGGGCCGCAACGGTGATGTTGTGGAATGCGCGCCACGATCCGTGGAACACCCCGATCAGCGCAACCACCGACGTTCCATCACGAACGTGCCGAAGGGCAGGATCGAAGCGAGGCCAAGACCGATGATCCGCTCAACGTCCCACTTCAGCCTGGTGAAAAGCGGGATCGCAGTGACCCAATACCCGATGAAGAGGATGCCGTGCGCCCAGCCGACCACCTTCACCGCCATCGGCATGTCCGCGAAATACTTCAATGGCATGGCCACGAAGAGCAGGATCAGGAAGCTCCAGCCTTCGGCGATGGCCCAGGAGCGGAAACGGCGGATGATCGGATCGGACATGGGTGCGAAGATCGGTGCCCAGTTCATCGCGCCGGCACCTTCACCGCCGCGAACTGCCGCTGTTTCACGCTGTAGCAGTACCCTTTGCTGATGATGTGCACGCGCATGCCCTCGATGCTGAAGGGCTCGCCTTCCTCCACATCGGCGAAGTCGCTGTAGGAAAGCTCGTGCCCATCGAAGATCATCACCTGGCCGCTGCCGATCGTTTCCAGCATGTCGCCGTCGGTGATCACCACGCCGGTATCCTCGCCCAGGCCGATGCCGATGGCCGAAGGATTCGCGGCAACGGCCTGCGTCAACCGGCTGAACCGGCCGCGTTCCACGAAATGGCTGTCGATGATCACGTCCTGGATCAGGGCCGCGCCGGTGGTCATCTTCACACCTCCTTTGATCAGGCCGCTGCTGCTGTGGCCCTGGTAGATCATGGTGCTGCTCATGCACATGGCGCCCGCACTGGTCCCTGCGATGGTGAAGCCTGCCTCCTCGCGGTAGCGCCGCTTCATCAATTCCAAAAAGGCCGTGCCGCCGAAGATGGTCGTGAGGCGCAGCTGGTTGCCGCCGCTCATCATCACGGCATCGCACTTGGCCAGCCGCTTGATCATGTCCGGCTTCACGTCCTTGCGATCGCGGATCTCGAGCACGTCGAGGTCCTTCACGCCCAGTTTGCTGAAGGCGTCCGTGTAATTGGCCGCGACCTCTTCGGGGATGCTGCTTGCGGCCGTGATCAGCGCGATCCTGGCCTTGGGGCCACCGGCCTCGTCCACCACACGGCGCAGGATGCTGTCCTCGATGAAGTTCGTGTGGTCGAAGACCTTGGTGTGGTGGCCGCCCTCGGGTTCCTGGCCCTTGTCCTCCGCCCCGCCGATGGCGATGAGCTTTCCTTTCGGTATCATGCTGCGTAGTTACCCCCCGCCCATGGCCACGGAACGCGCCGTGCACCATGGCGAATGTAGCCCGCCGAGCGACAGCGGTAAAGGGGATGTGAAGTTTTGATGAACATCCAACTGCGCCTATCTTCCCGGCAGCTTACCCTCATTCCATGCGAATCCTCGAACTCAAGGCCATGCGTGGCCCCAATCACTGGTCCGTCCGCAGGCACAACCTCATCATCATGCGCCTCGACATCGAGGAGCTGGAGCAGCGCCCCACGGACACCATACCGGGTTTCCTGGAGCGGATGAAGGAAATGCTCCCCTCGCTGTACACCCACCGTTGCAGCGAAGAGAAGGAGGGCGGCTTCTTCGAACGGGTGAAGCGCGGCACCTGGATGGGCCATGTGATCGAGCACATCGCGCTGGAGATCCAGACCATCGCGGGCATGGACACCGGCTTCGGCCGCACGCGCAGCACCGGGCAGGAAGGAGTGTACAATGTCGTCTTCAGTTACATCGAAGAGCCTGTGGGGCTGTATGCCGCGCGGGCTGCGGTGCGCATCGCCGAAGCACTGATCAATGGCGAGGCCTATGACCTTGAAGATGACATCCAGAAGATGCGTGAGCTCCGCGAGGATTCGCGCCTGGGCCCCAGCACGGGCAGCATCGTGCAGGAAGCCGTGAACCGCGGCATCCCTTACCTGCGGCTCAATGGGCAGAGCCTGGTGCAACTGGGGCACGGTGTGCACCAGAAGCGCATCCGGGCGACCATCACCAGCAAGACCAGCAACATCGGGGTGGAGATCGCCTGCGATAAGGAGGAGACCAAGCAATTGCTGGAGAGCTACGAGATCCCCGTTCCCAAGGGCCGCGTGGTGCGGACCGAAGAAGGTCTGAAGGATGCCGTGGAGGTCGTGGGCTACCCGTGTGTCATCAAGCCCATTGGGGGCAACCATGGGCGCGGCGCCACCATCGGCATCAAGACCTGGGAGGAGGCCATGGCCGGCCTGGCGAAGGCCAAGGAGATCAGCCGCAGCGTGATCGTGGAGCGCTACATCACCGGGCTGGACCACCGCCTGCTCGTCATCAACCATCAGTTCGTGGCCGCCGCGAAGCGCACCCCCGCCTGCGTGGTGGGCGATGGTAAGCAGACCATTGAACAACTGGTCGCCGAAGTGAACAAGGATCCGCGCCGCGGCTTCGGGCACGAGAAGGTCCTTACACAGATCGACATCGACGACGCCACCGAGAAGATCCTCGCCAAGCTGGGCATGTCCGCGCAGAGCGTTCCCCCCAAGGATGAGGTCATCTACCTGAAGGCCACCGCCAACCTCAGCACCGGCGGCACGGCAGATGACGTCACCGAGGTCGTGCACCCCTACAACGTCTTCATGGCCGAGCGCATCTCACGCATCATCGACCTGGACATCTGCGGCATCGACATCATGACGGACGACATCACGCAACCCCTCACCGAGAACGGTGGTGCCGTGCTCGAAGTGAACGCCGCGCCGGGTTTCCGCATGCATTTGGATCCCACCGGTGGCCTGGGCCGCAACGTAGCCGAGCCCGTGGTGGACATGCTCTTCCCGCCCGGCACGCCGAGCCGCATACCGATCATCGCCGTCACCGGCACGAACGGCAAAACGACCACCACGCGGCTCATCGCGCACATCATGCGCAGCGTGGGCAACAAGGTGGGCATGACGTGCAGCGATGGTGTGTACATCATGAACCGCATGCTCATGAAGGGCGATTGCACCGGCCCGGCCAGTGCGCAGTTCGTGCTGAAGGACCCGCTCGTGAACATGGCCGTGCTGGAGACAGCACGCGGGGGCATGCTGCGCAGCGGCCTGGGCTTCGAGCACTGCGATGTGGGCATCTGCACCAACATCGCTGCGGACCACCTCGGCCTCAAGGACATCAACACCCTGGAGGAACTGGCCCACGTCAAGAGCATCGTGCCGCGCAGTGTGCGCCAGGACGGGTACGCCATCCTCAACGCCGATGATGAACTGGTGATGGCCATGCGCAAGCAGTGCACCAGCAGGATCGCGCTCTTCAGCCTGGATGAGAACAACCGCCTGATCCGCCAGCACTGCAAATTGGGCGGGCTCGCGGCGATCTACGAGAACGGCTTCGTCACCATCAGCAAAGGCGAGTGGAAACTGCGGATCGAGAAGGCTGTGAACATTCCGCTCACCTACGGTGGAAAGGCCGTCTTCAACATCCAGAACGTGTTGCCCGCGGTGCTCGCGGCCTACGTGCAAGGCGTGAAGGTGGAGGAACTGCGTCAGGCACTGGCCACCTTCGTGCCCTCACCGGCGCAGACGCCCGGCCGCCTCAACCTGTTCCAGTTCCGCAACTTCCAGGTGGTGGTGGATTACGCCCACAACCCGCACGGCTTCGAGGCCCTCGGGCGTTTCGTGGCCAAGGTGCCCGACACACCCAAGATCGGCGTCATCGCCGGGGTGGGGGACCGCCGCGACGAGGACACCGTGAACCTGGGCCGCCTCAGCGCGCGCATGTTCGATGAGATCATCATCCGCCAGGACCGCAACCTGCGCGGCAAGACCGACGACCAGATCATCGAGCTGCTGGTGAAGGGCATCCACGAGGTTGACCCTGACAAGAAGTTCACCATCATCAAGAAGGAGGAAGAGGCCATCCGCCACGCCATCGGCACAGCGCCCAAAGGCAGTTTCGTGGTGCTCTGCAGCGATGTGGTACCCGATGCGCTGGCACTCGTGCTGAAGCTGAAGGAAGAGGATGAGGCCGTGCCCTTCAGCAAGGAGGATATCCCGAACAGGAATAGGGAGTTGGTGGGGTGATGGCACAGGAGAAGCGTTTTTCTGTGCTCCTCCTGGTCGCAGGCATACTCTCGCTTGCACCTAACATTCGTGACAGCATAGCTGTTTGGGATCCGGTCCGGCAACTTCATTGGACCGATTATAGAGGTCAGGTTCCCGTTCAAACGCCGCACGGCGCAGTGACCCATTTAGTCGTGCAATCATCTAATGTGTTTCCGGACTGGCGGCATGTCGATTACGAGGTGATCTGTCATATGGTCAAGGAAAAATCTTGGGTGAAACCGGAGCATCGACGTGATTCCGTGCTGTTGCGTCATGAACAGGTCCATTTTGATTTAGCGGAGTGCTCTGCAAGGACGCTAAGGAAGAAGCTCATGGAAGAAACGATGGCAATTGACGAGTGCAACAGCAGGTTGCAAGTCTTGCGGGATTCAGTTCATCGCGAACTGCAAAAGCTCCAAGACAAGTACGATAGGGAAACAGCACATGGAGTACTTGTAAGTGAACAAGCACGCTGGGCGAGAAAGGTTGAGCATATGCTTGATAGCCTTTCCGGCTATAGCCAGACGCGCTTCAGAGTGGCACTTAGATGAAGGCTTCTTAGCCTGTGCAGGGTGTCCCCGCAAACCCGCGCAGCGGTCTGCCGTCTTCGGCGCCCCTGCGCCAAGGTCACCGGAGCGTGAAAGCCTTCCGACTTCAGGCTTGATCGTTTAATGCTCAGGGTTCTTAAGTGATAAGAGGAGGCCAGTCTCACCATCACGTCTTTCGTAGAGTACCCAGGTCAGGCTAGGTAGCACCGAATCAACAAGTGCGCGCCCCCCCCTGCGTGTGGCCTCAAAGTGGCATAACGAATTGCGACCGCTCCGACTGTGGCCCAAGACGATCCCGAGAGGGCGCATCCATTCAGGGGCAACGTGGGGTGATTCGATTAGGACCGGCAAGCACTCGGTGAATGTCCCATTTAAGTCCACGAGGATCCCCAACACCGCTCGCAACGATCCCCAGCCCCGGGCCACCCTGCGCCCAGTACGTCACTCCGAGGCCGGGCCCGACGCGTGGTCCGCCATCAGTCTCAAATGCATCGGTGAGACCGACCGCGAGCCTCGCATCCCGGGACGATGCCCCGCCTCGGAACTGATGTGCCATCCCTCCTTCGGAAGTGGGTCGCCCTCGGAAGATTGCGATCCCCCCAACGATCGCCGCCACCTGCGCCGATCACGGAGGCCGGGTCCCGACGCGTCGGGACTGGTCCCGGCCATCCGGAGTCTCACAAATGCGGATCGGTGAGACTCCGGGTATGCTCGCAGAGCCTCGCATCCCGGAGTGACGATGTGCCCCGCGCATCCATGGGAAGCATGATGCTTGCCACGAGTTGAACCACCAGCTTTGTAGACATGGGTGAAAAGCTACACCCGCTTCTCCGAATCTAAGCCAACGCAGGGTGTCCCAAAAACCCGCGCAGTGGTCTGCCGTCTTCGGCGGCCCTGCGCCCGGGGTGCGTCACTCCGGAGGCCGGGCGCGCAGAGCGCGTAGGTCCCGGCCATCCGGAGTCTCAAAAATGCGGATCGGTGAGACTCCGGGTATGCTCGCGGAGCCTCGCATCCCGGAGTGACGATGTGCCCCGCGCACCCTCGGAACTGTGATCCGTGGCCATCCCTCCATTCGGAAGTGGAAGATCAAGCCCTCGCGAAGTATTGCGGATCACCTGGGCGCTGTTGGACCGTGCTCAGGCACCCTGCGGACCATTGGAGCACGACAGGCCCCGGCAGCCGGGGCCGGTCTAGAACGGAAAATACTTGGGGATCACGAACATCGCCACGATCCAGGCGATCACATTCAACGGGGTGCCCACCTTCAGGTAGTCGTTGAAGCGGTAGTTGCCCGGCACGTACACCATGCTGTTCGTCTGGTAGCTCATCGGCGTCATGAAGGCCAGGGACGCGGAGATGAGCACCGCGATGATGAAGGGGCGCTCATTCACCCCCATGGAGCTGGCCAGTTGCAGGGAGATCGGCGTCATCAGCGCAGCCGTGGCATTGTTGCTCATGATGTTGGTGCTCAGCGAGGTGATGAGGATCACGGCGCCCAGTGCGACCAATGGCGAGCCGCTTCCGAAGACGTGGTAGAGCCCGTTGGCCACCAGTTGGTCGGTACCTGTTTTCTGCAGGGCCGCGCCCATGGACAACACGCCGGCCAGCAGGAAGATCACCTTCCATTCCACGGCGCGGTAGGCATCCTCCGGCGAGACCACACGGGTGAGGAGCAGGGCCAGCACACCCACCATGGCGGTGATCACGATCGGTGCGAATCCCAGGGCCGCGACCCCGATCACCCCGGCCAGGATACCCGAGGCCAGCACCGCCTTGCGGACGTCGATGCGCTTGATCTCGTACTCATCGATCACGGTCAGCGCGCCATCCTTGATCAGGTTGAACATCGCCGAGCTGGTATTGGGAAGCAGGAGGATATCGCCCTCCGCGAAGACATCCTGCTCGGGGTCCTCGGCGAGCACGCCGTCATTCCGCAGCATGCCGATCAGGCCGTGCTCCAGGTCGCGCTGGTAGTACCAACTGGCCAGTGTGCTGCCTGCAAGCTTCGACCCGCGGGGGATCACCACCTCGTAGAGCCGCAGATCGTTCCCTTCGTGAGGCATGGTGCGTTCTGTGACCATTTTCACGCCGGTCGCATGCCGCAATTCGCGGAGGTTCTCGCGTTCCGCGGCCACCTTCACCACATCTCCGGCATGCAGTGTCACGCCATCATTCGCCTCTCTTACGAGTGTGCCGTCCGCGCGGCGCAGCTCGAGCACTTCAGCCCGGAACTCCTTCACCAGGGCCGATGCGGAGAGCGCCTTGCCGACATCCTTGCACTCCTTGCCCAGGCGCACACGTGCCACGAAGCGGGTCACCGGCTCGACGTCCTCGACCTCGGTAACACGGGCCGGCAGCAGGCCGATGCCGATGGTGATCAGGTAGGCCATGCCGGCCAGCGTGATCCAGATGGCGGCCGGGGCGAACTCGAACATGCCCAGGGGCGCGAAGCCATGCTGGGCCACGATGCCGCTCACCAGGATGTTGGTGCTGGTACCGATCAGGGTGCACACCCCGCCCAGCAGTGCCGCGAAGGAGAGGGGCATGAGCAATTTGCCCGGGTGCACGCCGGTGCGTTCAGCGAGGCGCAAGGTGGCGGGCAGCAGCAGCGCGACCACTGCGGTATCGTTGATGAATGCGGACAAGGTCGCGGCGAAGACCATGAGGGCGAAGAGGGCGGCGAGGAAGTGCCAGCGCCCGATGCGGATGAGGATGCGGATCAAGGGATCCAGCACGCCGCTGTTGAAGAGCCCGAAACTGAGTACGAACATGCATGCCACGGTGATCGTCGCGGCGTTCGTGAAACCGGCGAAGCCCTCCTCCGGAGCGAGGACACCGGTAACGATGAACATGGCCATGATCAGCATGGCCGTCACATCGATGGTGAAGAACTCCTTCAGGAAGAGGTAGATGCCGACAGCGATGATCCCCAGCGTGAAGAGCACGGGGAGGGCATGGTCGAAGAAGGCCTGGATCGTCGGCGGATGGAGCATTGGGCGAAGATCGCGGTCGGGACCGCACGCCGCACGGTTGTTGAAAAGGAAAAGGCCCCGTTGCCGGGGCCTTTCACTGGATCTGTGTGCGGATCACTTGGCGGTCTCTGCCACCACCTGGCGTTTCTCGGTGATGCGGGCGCTCTTGCCACGACGCTCACGCAGGTAGAAGATGCGGGCCCGGTTCACCTGGCCGCGCTTGTTCACGTCGATCTTGTCGATGAAGGGGGAGGCCACGGGGAAGATCCGTTCCACACCCACGTTGTTGCTGATCTTGCGTACGGTGAAGGTGGCCGTGCTGCCGGAGCCTTTCCGCTGGATCACCACTCCCTGGTACTGCTGGATGCGCTCCTTGTTGCCTTCCTTGATCTTGTAGTGAACGGTGATCGTGTCACCGGCCTTGAAGTCGGGAAGTGCTTGCACAGGGCTCAATTCCTTCTCGAGTTGCTTGATCCTTTCCATGTCCTGTCGTGTTGAGGAGTTGACCCAGCGCCCTGCCGTACAGGGATTCGGTGCTCCGGATTTGGGGCCGCAATATTAAGCAACTTTCACCGATCCGCAGCAGGGTCGTTGCGGTCCATTCCGCGCAGCAGGTCGGGCCGTCGCTCCTGGGTGCGCTCCAACGCTTGTTGGTGTCGCCAGGCATCGATCCGGGCCTGATGGCCGCTCAGCAGCACATCGGGCACCTTCCATCCATTGTACTCTGCCGGGCGGGTATACGTGGGTGGGGCCACCAGTCCATCCTGGAAGCTGTCGCTCAGGGCCGAGGTCTCGTCGCCAAGCACACCCGGAAGCAGGCGGATGACGGCATCGCTCAGCACCGCAGCGGCCAGTTCTCCGCCGCTCAATACGTAGTCACCAATGGATACCTCGCGGGTGATCAGGTGCTGCCGGACCCGTTCGTCCACTCCTTTATAGTGCCCGCAAAGGAGTATCATATTGCCCTTGGTGCTCAGCTCGTTGGCTAGTCCTTGTTCAAGTAAAATACCATCCGGGCTCATGTAGATCACCTCATCGTACACGCGTTCACTGCGCAACTGATCGATGGCCCGATGGATGGGTTGCACGTTCATCACCATGCCGGCCCCACCGCCGAAGGGCTCATCGTCCAGCCGACGGTGCTTGTCGGTGCTCCAGTCGCGCAGGTCATGCACCTTCACCTCCACCAGGCCTTTGCGCTGGGCACGCTGCAGGATGCTTTCCGCGAACCAACTGTCCAGAAGGCGCGGCACGGCGGAAAGGATGTCGATGCGCATGGGCGCAAAGGTCCGTGATCACAGCGAAGTGGCAAGGGCGTTCCTGGGCATGGAGGCGCCGAATGGCCAGGCTCCTTACCTTCGGCATGCATCTTGTCATCCCGAAGCCACCTATCGCACACTGATGAAGAAATTGTTGTTGCTCGCCCCGCTCGCCCTGTTCCAACTTACCGCACAGGCGCAGAAACACGTCTACGAGGACCTGTTGGTGCTGTTCGTGGATGAGAAGTATGAGAAATGCCTGGGCAAGGCCGAGGGATACACCTTGATGGACGATACCAAGAAGGACCCACTGCCATTCCTGTACATGAGCATGTGCTTCATGGAGATGTCCAAGGATGAGAAATACCAGGCGGATTATCCGAAGGCGGCCAAGGATGCGTTGAAATTCGCCGAGAAGTACCGCAAGAAGGACAAGGAGCTCGAGTTCTTCCGGAACTACGAGGACTACTGGGCCGAGCTGAACACGCGTGCCATGGAGGAAGGGGAGAACCTGATGGAGGATCCCAAAGGCATGAGCAAGGCGAAGAGCCTGTGGGATGCGATGACGGGGTACTATCCGGAGAATCCCGGCCCATGGTTGATGCTGGCCGTGGTGCAGTACAAGAGCAACCTGGCCAAGGAGGGCGACCTGAGCGTGAAGGCCTTCGACAAGGCGCTGGCCGATGCGGGGGAGATCAAGACGCTTCCGCCGGATCAGCGAAAACTGCTCAAGAACGCCATCATCCGCTACGCGGACTACCAGCAATCCAAGGGGATGCGTGACCAGGCCAAGAAGTACGTGGCGCTGGGCAAGGACGACTTCATGGACCAGCCCGACTTCAAGGGCCTCTACGAATCCTTGTTCTGAACCGTCCTGTGCCGGGGCCGGATGTACATCACCAGGACCGGCAGCAGGAGCAGTTCCGTGATCAGCGCGAACGCGAGGGTCAGGGTGATCAGCAGCCCCATGTAGAAGATGCTGCCGAAGCTGGACAGCATCAGGGTGACGAAACCTGAAAGGAGCATCAGCCCTGTGACCGTTACCGCCTTGCCGGTGGTGAGGTAGGTGCGCTTCAAGGCGTAGATCGGTGAGCGGCCGGCACGCAGTTGCTGGCGAAGCCGGGCGAGCATGTGTATCGTATCGTCCTCCGCGATGCCGAAGGCGATGGAGAAGATGATCGCGGTGCTCACTTTCAGGTCGATGTGGAAGACGCCCATGATGCCGGCCACGAAGACCAGCGGGATCAGGTTCGGGACCAATGCGACCACCACCATGCGCGGATCCTTGAAGAACCACATCATGATGAGCGCGGTGATCGCGATCGCGAGCCCCATGCCCCCCATGAGCTGCGCGCTGAGCGTTTCGTTGTTCCGATCGATCAGGTAGGCCATGCCTGTCTGGTGGAAGCGCACGATGGATGAGTCGGTTCGGGTGGCCAGGAACCGGTCGAGCTCCGCATTGCGCACCTTGTTCAACGCGCTGCCATCGTCCCGCATCCTGCCGCTGATGCGGGCCCGCCGTCCATCCTCGGAAACGATCGTGCTCAGTTGTCCGCCCATCAGGCCGGCGCGCCTGGCCATGCGCACGCACTCCACACTGTCATTGGGGATCCGGTAGAACTCGGCCTGCCCACCGTTGAACGCCTTGTTCAATGAGCGCATCAGCGTTACTGGCGATACGATGCTCCTGGCGCCGTACAGTTCTTCGACCTTCGCCTGCACCGCTTCGATCTGCTCAAGCACCGCTGGTAGCCACACGGTCCGAGTGGTATCCGTCACCACCACCTCCACTTCGAACGGACGGACGCCGCCGAATTCCTCCTCGAAGAAACGGTAGCCCAGTCGCTGTTTCTCCCGCTCTGGCCAATCGTCCAGCAGGTAGCTGTTCACCTCGATCCGCGAAGCGGCCCAGATGCCGGCCACGGTGATGGCAGCGAAGGCCAGGAGGATGCCACGGCGATTCCGGATGGTCCATTGGAACATGTTCGGCAGGCGCCTGTCCCAGGGTGAGGAATGCCTGCTCACAGGCAGCAACCTGCCCGGGCCAACGAAGAGCAGCAGGGCGGGTAGCAATGTGAACGCGATGAGGAAGGTGAGCAGCACACCGATGCCCGTGAACCACCCGAACTCCTGCAGGGGCTGGATGCTGGCGGACCCCAGCGTTGCGAACCCGACCCCCGCCGTAACGGCCGTAAGGAAGGTGGGCAGACCCACATTGTGATACGTGTTCGCGATCGCTTCCCTGCGCGGGATGCCGGCGCGCAATTCATCGAGGTAGTGCTCCAGGATGTGCACCACGTCGCTCATCCCCACGACGAAAAGGATGGTGGGCAGGAGCATGGTAAGGATCCCGAGCGGTTGCCCGAAGAGGGACATGGCGCCGACCTGCCAGAGGATGGCGATGCCCACCGTGCCGATCGGCACAAGCACCCCCCAGAGCGACCTGAATCCCCACCACAGGAAAACGGCCAGTAGCATCACTGCGGAGGAGAGGAAGAGTACGAGTTCCTCCAGCATCATGCGGATGTAATGGAACTGACCATGGATCCTTCCGGCCAGGTGCACATCCACGAGACCTGCCTCGCGCACGGCCCCTTCGACCGCATGCAGGAAAGCGTCGCTGCGGTCCTTGGAAAGCCCCGGTCTCGCCTGTGCGATGACGAGCAACGATCGTCCGTTACGGGCGATGAACGAACCTTCGATCCGGGGGTCGGCCGCGATCTGTGCCGAGTCCAGGGGCAGCAGTTCCGGCGCATCGGGGCGCAGGTACGGTCGTTGGAAGACACCCAGCGGGGTGATGATCGGTTCGGTGAGCCGGGTGGGCGAAGTGATGCTTACCAGGTCCGGCACTGCTTCCAAGCGCTCCACCAGCGAATCGACCTTCAACAGGAACGGAGCATCGTAGACGCCTTCCTTACGCGTGATACCGATGAGCAGGAAGTCGTTGTCCCCACCGAACCGCTCGCGGAACGCGTTGTACCGGTCGAGCTCCGGGTCATCCTTCGGGAAGAACTTCTCGAAGTCATAATCCAGCCTGGCATTGCGTAGTGCCAGTCCCAGCACCACGGTAACCACGGAAAGGCACGCCAGTGCGATGCGCGCGTTGCGCCTGGTGATCAGGCGATGGATGCGTTGCGGTGGCTGGGCCATCAACAGGGCATGGTCGATGCCGGGTGCAAAGGTCGGTCCGTGGGCCTTACCCTCGGGCTACCTTTGTCGGCGATGCGTCGATCGATCTTGCGTGCGGCCCTATTGGTGGTTCATGTTGTTTTTTCCTCCCTGTCGTTCGCCGGTCCGTTGGAGAAGGCGTTCGAGGCCCTGGAGGTGCACAACTACTTCCTGGCACGGGAGATCTTCCTCAAACAGGTGAAGAAACATCCGGCCGGTGCGTGGTATGGGCTGAGCGTCATCAGCGGTCGCGACAACAATCCGTTCTACCGGTTGGATAGTGCCTATGCCTATATCCAGCGGGCCGATGTGGCGTATACCGCTGCACCGGACAAGGAGCGCCAGGCGTTGAAGAAGGTCAATGTGGACCATGCGGCCTTGGTGGCCCAGCGTGAACTGTTGCATGACCGCGCATGGGAACTCGCCAAGGGGCAGCACACGATCGCAGCGTACGACAAGTACATCCGGACCTACGAGACAAGTGCACGGGTCGCCGATGCGACGTTGGTGCGTGACCACCTCGCCTTTCAGGAAGCGCGCACCGCCAACACCGCTGCGGCCTATCGCGCGTTCCTCGATCGCTATCCCAACGCACGACAGGCGTATGAAGCGCGTACCCGTATGCAGGAGGCCGTTTATCGGGAGGCAACGGTTGATGGCACCATCGCAGCGTACCTCGCCTTCATCCGGGAACATGAGGAAAGCCCGTATGTGGAGCAGGCCGAGGATGAGGTCTTCAAGGCGAGCACGCCATTGCGCACCATCCAGCAGTACAAGGCCTTCATCGATGCACATCCGAAGAACCACCGCGTGCCGGACGCATGGCGCAGCATCTACGAGATCAGCACACGGGACCTCAGTGTCGGGAGCATCACCGCCTTTCTGCAGGCATATCCGGACTATCCGTTCGTGGAGGAGCTCGTGGATGATTATAAGACAGCGAGCCTCCGCTTGCTTCCCTTCAGGCATGGCGATCGCTGGGGATTCATCGATGAGGACGGGAACGAACGCATCAAGGCCGAGTACGATTGGGTGGAACCGTTCGAGGGAGGCCAGGCGCTCGTTGGTCGTGGTGATCGCGTAGGGACGATCAACCGGTCGGGCAGGGCGGTGGTGCCCATCGAATACGATGAGGTACTGGATCCCGTGGAAGGAACGAGCACCGTGGAGCGCGCTGGCCGGGCAGGAGCCGTCGATCGCACCGGTGATTTGGTGGTACCCATGGTCTTCGAGGATGTGGGTGAGTTCTCCAAAGGGCTTGCCTATGCGAAGAAGGACGGCCTCTACGGATACATCAATGCCCGCGGTGAGGTGGTGATCCCCTTCGCCTACACGTCCGCGGGAACATTCCGCAATGGACTGGCCGTTGTGGAGAAGAGCGGCCAGTTCGGCGTCATCGACACGAAAGGCAACATCACCGTCCCTGCACAGTACGATTGGGTGGAAGGTTTCGATCGCCTGGTCTCGCGGGTGCGGCTGGCCGGCAAATTGGGCGTCATAGGGCCTTTCGGCGATGAGGTGCTCCCGGCGCGGTACGATCATATCGGCCCGTTCACGGATGGCCTTGCGCTGGTCGTTGAAGGCCGGAAGTGCGGCTTCGTGGATGCCACCGGCAAGGTGATCGTGCCCTTTGACTATGAAGCGGCGGAAGGGGTGGGCAACTGGGGCGATATGCGCAACGGTCGGGCCGAGGCGCAGCAGAAAGGGAAGCGTGGCATGATCGATACGAAGGGCGCTGTGGTCCTGCCCTTTCAATTCGCGGACGTGGGTGGTGCTTCCGGAGCCCTGGTGCCGGTGCGGAAAAAGACGAAATGGGGCTTCGCCGACCGCCGGGGCAATGTGCTGTACGCGGAGCGCTACGACCAGGCCTGGGAAATGGTCGATGGCATCGCCCGGGTGAAGAACGGGGAATTGTTCGGAGCAGTGGACAGCACCGGCCGGGAGGTGATCACGCCGCGTTACCTCGATCTGTTGGACCCGACCTTCGGTCACATGGTGGCGACCTCCGCGACCGGTACAGGTGTCGTGGACAGGACCGGAAAGATCACGGTACCACTGGAGTATGATGAGGTGGAGGTCATCAACGAACGCGTGGCCCGGGTGATGCGCGAGGAACGGATCGGCTACATCCGCCTTGCCGACGGAGCGTTCATCTGGAAGGAGACCACCACCGGATCACCGGAGTAACGTCACGTGACCGAGCAGTCGTTTCTGCTCCACGCCCGTATCGATCAGCGCTTTGTACGTGATGGCCCACACGTACACCCCATCCTGGGCAAGGGTGCCGTTCACGATACCGTCCCAGCCTTCCGTCGTTCGCATGGTGCTGAAGATGAGCTCGCCCCAGCGATCGAAGATCTCCAGGCGGTAGTGCTCCACCTCACCATCGATGGAAGGCAGGAAGACCTCATTGATGTCGTCCCCGTTCGGTGAGAAGGCATTGGGCACATGCACGAACGGCGCGCAATCACCCGCCTCGATCACCACGGACCCGGAGGCCATGGCGCACGGCCCGATCATCTCCACGGTGTACGTTCCCGGTGCAGTGATGTCGGTGAGGTAGGCCGACCCTCCATTGCTCCAGACATAGCTCGCACCGGCGGCCCACGGTGCGCTCAGTTGGATGGAACCGCCCGGGCATATCCGACGATCCGGTCCAAGATCGATGCTGGTGATGCTGTCGATCATGGTGACCATGACCTGGTCGCTGGCGAAGCAACCTTCCGCACTCAGGGTCACCGTGTAAAGTCCGGTCGTCGTCACTGCCAGGGTAGGGGTCACACTGCCACTGGACCACAGCACATCCGCATTTCCGGGATCCACGCTCAGCGTGATCGTGCTTCCGGCACAGGCCGAAACGTCCGGGCCAAGCGCAGGGGTGGGCAGGTCCACCACACGAACGGAGACCGTGTCACTTGCCAGGCATCCGGAAACGGTCGCATTCACCCAGTAGGTACCCGTATTCCCGACGGTGATCGTGCTGCTCGTGGCACCCGTACTCCAGTTCCACTGGGCATTCGGCAAAGCACCGTTCAGCGCGACGGTCTCTCCGGGGCAGAGGACCTGGTCCGCGCCTAGGTCCAACGAAGCAGGACTGAACATATCGACCGCAATGGCATCGGTCACGAGGCAACCGTCACGCGTCACTTCAACCGAGTACATGCCTGCATGCTGCACCGAGCGGAAGGAGGATGTACTTCCGTTGTCCCAGAGGTAGGTGGCATCCGGCTGGCTGACATCCAGTAGTAACGTGTTGCCTTCGCACAAGGTGGTATCCGGTCCAAGGTCCACGCTTGGTGCATTCGCAAGGGATACCAACGCACTGGCTGTTGAGGAGCACCCGTTCGCCGTTACCGTGACGGATACGGTACCTGCTGCTTCCGTAGTATAACTGGCACCCGTGGATCCATCACTCCACAGGTAGTTGTATCCGGGGCCTGACACGTCGAAGGTGGCCATTGCACCCGGGCAGATCACAACATCCGGCCCAAGGTCCACTGCCGGCAATGGACTTACGGTGACGTCGATGGCGTCCGTGGCGGTGCATGTGCCGAGGCTCACCGTAACGCTGTACGTGCCGGTGGTGCCTACCGTGATGGTGGGCGTGGTGGCCCCTGTATTCCAGAGGTAGGTCGCGCCCGGCCAGGTGGCATCAAGTGTTGTCGTTTCACCGGCGCACAGGGCGATGTCGTTGCCGAGTGCGGCCTGCGGCACGGGCAGGACGGCGACCACCACGGTGTCGCTGGCGCTGCAGTTGCCTTGCGTTGCTTCCACCCAATAGGTGCCGGAAGTGGTGGCGGTGATGGTGGGCGTGGTGGCACCGGTGCTCCAGAGGTAGGTGGCGCCGGGCGTGGTGCCGTCGAGCACCGCGTTGTCGCCCTGGCAGAAGCTCAGGTCCGGTCCGAGGCTCACGGCGTTGGTGCTGAGCACGGTGACGTCGATGGCGTCCGTGGCGGTGCAGCCGGCTGCATTTGTTACCTGCACTGCGTACGTTCCCGTGGTGTTCACGGAAAGTGTTGGAGTGTTCGCACCGGTGCTCCACAAGTAGTTGGCTCCGGCGGTGGTCGCATTCAGAATGGTGTTCTCGCCGGGACACAAGGTCACGTCGATCCCAAGGTCGACCGTTGGCAATGAGGCCGCGCTCACGACGATCGCATCCGTCACCACACAAGGCCCCTGGGTCATGCTCACCGAATAATTCCCAGCATTCGTCACCTGGATGCTGTGCGTGTTCGCACCGGTGCTCCACGCGTAGATCGCTCCAGGAACATTCGGTGCGCTGAGTGTGAGGGAATTCCCAGGGCACAGGGCCGTGTCATTCCCCAGAAAGACGGTACTCGGTGATACGAATGTCACTTGCACCGCATCGGTGCTGGTGCATCCATTCGCATCGGTCAATGCAACCGTTGCATTCACCGAACTCGTGGCTGTGAAAGAGGAAGCGACGGTCCCGTCGTGCCACAGGTAGGAGGCTCCCGGCCGGAAGACATCGAAGGTGACCGATGCTCCTGCGCAGAGGGTCGTATCGTTGCCCAGTGCCACCGGATCGTTCGGGAACTCATTCACCGTGATGGCATCTGAGGCACTGCAACCACCGACCGTCACGGTGACGGAGTAATTCCCTTGTCCCACGGAGATCGTGGGCGTCATGGCGCCGGTGTTCCAGAGGTAGGTCGCTCCGGGTGTCGTGACGTCAAGTACGGTGCTGGTCCCGGGGCATATCGTTCGGTCCGGACCAAGCGATACCACTGGTAGCGGGGTGACGTTCACGATCACCGAGTCCCGCACCACGCATCCGTTCAAGGTCACATCCACCCAATGCGGACCGGCCACTCCAGTGGTGATGGAATTGGTGGTCTCCCCGGTGTCCCAGGCATAGGTGGCACCCGGCACCGAAACGCCCAAAGCGGTGCTCGCACCCTGACAGATGGTAACATCCGGTCCCAGATCCACGACCTGCAGCGTGAAGTTGGTCAACTGCACATTGTCCGTTGAGGTGCAGCCATCCACGGTGACATCAACGCTGTAGTTGCCCGGAGCGGTCGCGGTGAGGGTCGGGCCGATCGATCCATCCTGCCACACGTAGGTCGCACCGGCGGTGGTCGCATCGAAGGTCACGGGTGTTCCCGGGCATACCGTCACATCCGGTCCGAGGTCCACTGTCGGCAACGGGTTGAAGGTGAGGTCCACTGCGTCCGTGCCTGTGCAGCCGTTCACTGTCACCGCCACGCTGTACGTGCCGGTGGTCGTGGCCGTGTACGTGGCGGTTCCCACATAGTCCTGCCATTGGTAGGTCCCGTCCGTGGTGGTCGCGTCAAGCACAACCTGTTCCCCTGCGCAACGCGTCTGGTCCGGCCCCAGGTCCACGAGGGGCACGGGGTTGTATCCTACGTAGATCGCATCGGAGGTATAACATCCGTTCAGGGCGACATTCACGCTGTAGGTCCCTGCGCTCGAAACGGTGAATGTGGGCATGCCGGAAGCGTCCTGCCACGTGTAGGTGGCGCCGGGGTTGGTGGCATCGAGCAGCAGGGTCTGCCCATCGCACAGGGTGGTGTCCGGTCCGAAGTCCACGACCGGCATGGGGTTGTACCCCACGGTGATCGCATCGCTTGCCGTGCAGTTGTTCGCCGTTACGCTGACGCTGTACACGCCTGGGCCGTTCACGACGTAGGAGGAAGCCACGCTCGCATCCTGCCACACGTAAGTGCCGCCCGGCACCGCCGCATCAAGCACCAGGCTCTGGCCATCGCAGAGGGTCGCATCCGGACCCAGGTCCACTACGGGCAGCGGTGTCACGAACACCTCGACGTCATCGGTAAGCACCACCGTTCCGGTCAGCGACAGATCATCCAGACCGAAGTCATTGCCGACCCCATCACCGCTCATGACCCGCAGGCAGATCGATGCACTCGTTTGGGCAGCGCCGGTCGTCCAGCTCTGGGTGATCGTCTGCCAGCCCGTTCCGTAGGCCGGCAGGTTCACCTCCGGCCCCACCATCGCGCCGTCGATCCACCATTGCAACCGTGCCGGCGTATCATTGGAAAGGGTGCGTGCACGGTAGCTCAGCGTGTACGTCTGTCCGGGGCAAACCACCACATCCTGGCACCATACACGCCGCAGGGCGGATGGCCAGCCGGAGTTGACGATCATGAAATTCCCTGAACCGGTGCCGGAGAATTGTGGATGGTAATTCGCGGCGTTGGTACCGATCCAGTAGTTGCCGTCCGTTGTGAGCGTGGTGGAATAATTGAATTCCGTGGAAAACCCTGTGTTGCCACTGCTGAAATCCCCGTTCACCACCATGTTGCCCACAGGGTAGGAGACCTGGCACCAGTAATTGCCCGAGGTACCGACGGTGATGCTGTTCGTTACGGCCCCGGTGCTCCACAGGTAGTTCGGAAAGCCCGGAGGGCCTTGCAGTTGTACCGTCTGCCCCGCGCAGATGGTGTGGTCCGCGCCGATGTTGATCGAGCAGATGGGTTGCGCCCACGTGTTCGCGCACAGGAGAAGCGGCCACATCAGGGCGATGGGCCGCTTCCATGGGCGGTCGACGTGGGTAGGCAGGATCATGCGCGCGCGAGAGGACAAATTTCGGACCAATGACGCACTGCGGACAAGTTGCGTTGCACGAATTGCTCACCGGGCTATGAACACCCGATTGATCTCCTCGGAACGACGTTCATCAACCACGTGGAAAGTCCTGTCCAACAAGGACTTGATCCGGTCACATCGCTGCATGCTGCGGGCATCGTGCCCAACGGTATTGAAACAGACGACCCCGGCCTCTGCACACCTGTCGCGCAATCCATGGATGAAGCCTCCGGAATCAACGCCCAACGCCATTTCGAGATCGTCGAAAAGGTCCACCAGGATCAGGTCGAATCGCTCACGGACGGCATGTACCTGGATCGTGGCATCCCCTTCGATCAAGTGTAGCCCCTCCAATGCGGCGATGCCGAAGTGCTTCCGGGCCAGACCGATCACGTGCGGGTCGATCTCCACTGCGGTGATGGGTACGGTGAGCCCGTGCTCCTTCCGAAGGATCTGCAGCACACTGCCGCCGCCCATCCCGAGTACCAGCACATTGGCAGGTCGGAATTCGACCAATACGTCCTTCAGCACCTGCTGCCATACCCGATGCAGGCTGCCGAAGGATTGGTTGGCATGCCCGGAATTCAACACCAAACGACCTTGTTCCCAGCGTACCTCCAGCACGCCGTGGCGCCCTTCGGTCAGGGAAACGGGCATGGGCCAGAGCCAGCTGATCAACCTGCGAACGAGGTGCCGTGCCATGGTGCGAAGATCGCTCCCGCCGATCGTGTCGCCGTACTTTCGCGCCCCCTTGACGGCGATCACCCGATACAAGCTGCGAAAGCTCCTGAAGTATGCCCTGGTAACGGCCCTGGTGGCGTGGGTATTGATGCTCTTCAGTGGCGATCGCGTGGGCTTGTTGCCCGGTGCGTGGGCATTGCTCGGTCTTTGGATGGGGGTGATGGAGGAGTTCTTCTTCGGCAGGCGTTTTCGGTCGCTCGCCATCCCACTGCAGTTCCTGGGCAAATCGATGCTCATCAACCTGCTCACTCTGGCCCTGATCGCCATTGCATTCGTGGTGAACAATGAGCGGTTCCGTTTGCTCGCTATCGATGAGCCGTACCGCGTGCACGAGGTCTTCATGATGCGGCAGTTCTACCAGCTGGTGTTGCGCGTATTCGTGGTCACTTCCATCGCCCTGCTGGTGGTGCAGGTGGAGGAGCTCATGGGCCGCCGCATGTTCGTGGGTTTCCTGTTCGGGCAGTACGAGCGCCCCAAAGCGGAGGAGCGGGTGGTGATGGCGATGGACCTGGTCGGGTCCACGGCACTGGCCGAGCGGATGGGCGATCTGCAATACTTCAGGTTCCTGAACTCGACCTATTCGCTCATGACCGATGCGGTGCTTCGGAACGAGGCCGAGATCCACAAGTATGTCGGCGATGAGGTGATCTTCACCTGGCCAATGCACATCGGTATCCGGTATGAGAACTGCCTGGACCTGTACTTCGACATCGTCGAGCGCATCGCAACGCACGAGGCCGAGTTGATGCGCGAGTTCGGTACCGTACCTTCCTACCGGGCGGCCCTGCACGGCGGGCGCGTGATCGTGGCGCAGGTCGGGCACATCAAACGCGCGATCGACCTGAGTGGTGACGTGATGAACAGCGTATCGCGGATGTTGGGACTGGCCAAGACCATGAAGACGGATATCCTTGTTTCCTCCGAACTGCTCGCCCGACTACCGACGGCGCGGGAACGCTTTTCCATCGGTGAGGAGAACATCGTTCCTGTGAAAGGCCGCAAACGCGAGGTGCGCGTCCATTCGCTGGAGCGAACAACGGCAAGCGCATGATGAGGTCTTTCAACTGGCTGTTCGTCCTCATCACCGTGACCGGTCCCGCACGGGCACAGGTGCCCATTCCCTTCACGTCGCCCGAAGGACGTGCCATGGTCTTTGCGAACAAACGGTTCGAGAAACTGGAGGCAAGACCGATGGAGGCGGTGTATCCCATGGAAGGGAGGCTCGTTTACCTGGACCACGACCGGCGGTTGAAGGTCTTCATTCCCGAGGGGCGGAAGCTTTTCCTTTTGGAACCATCGGGGGTGGGGGAGGTCCGATCCACCCGGCAGCGGATCGCATGGCTCAAGCAGGACACGTTGAAGACCCTGGTCGCAGGGCGTACAGTGGTCTTGGCTCATGGAGTGAGCACATTCACCGTAACGGACAGCTCGGTCGTCCACCACGATAGCCTGCAGCACGAATTGGTCGTTTCCTGGCGTGGTCGATCCGAAGTGCTGGCGACGATCACGGACGTGGCCACACGGCCCCAATGGCAGCATGGCGGGGGTGAAGTGGTCTGGTTCGAGCGCGCGTCGCGTCGGCTCATGTTGTTCCACCATGGGTCCACCCAGGTGCTGTGCGACAGCACCGACATGGGCCATGTCGCCATGGGCACGGGCACGCTGGGGTATTGGGACGATGCCCAGGGACGGTTCCTCGTGTGGGATGGCGGACGAACGCAGGCCGTTTCCGAATTGCGGCCGGTGAGTGCAAAGGCGGGAGCCGGCCTGCTCGCATTCGTGGATGGTGCCGGTGGGCTCCGGTGCTATGCGGACGGGAAGGTGCGACGCCTCACGGATGAGATGCCAAGTGGTTACTGGGTGCAGGACAGCTTGCTGCTTTACCTGGAGGATGGAGCGCTGCAACTGTTCGACGGCGATTCGGTGATCACCGTTGAACCTTACGTGCCGGAGCGCTGGCAGGTGGAGGGTGGACTACTGGTCCACCTGGACATCAACCGCGAATTGTGGAGCATACGGAATGGGGAGCGGAAGCGCCTGGGGAACGAAGCCAACATCCGGACATTCGACCTGTACGGGGATGCGGTGATCCATCCGAGTCCAACCGGTCTTACCACGATCCTTCGGGGCAGGCGGAACTGGACCTACTGACCATCATTTCGCATCGTTGTGCACGATGGTCCAAAGGCTCATGGCGTTGCGCTTGCCGCGCAGGTCGATGTTGCCGATCTCCCGGACCACATAACTGGACGGCAATTGAAGGACGTCCAACAACTCCTTGCTCAGCAGGTTGTCCACACCATGGGCATTGCAGCTGTTCTGGATGCGGGCCGCGGTGTTCACCACATCACCGCTGAAGATGCGTTCCTTCTTCACCGAACCCACCTCGCCCGTGGTCACCTGCCCGTAATGGAATCCGGCCTTGAACATGGGTACCAGGCCGTACCGCTGTTCGTAATACGCTGACCTGCGCTGGAGCTTCGCACGGATGTTGAGGAAGCAGCGGATGCAGCGCTGGCGCCCGATCCCACGGCGCAGCGGCCAGCTCACGCTCACTTCGTCCCCCACGTACTGATAGATCTCGCCACGGGCGTCCACCACCGGGTCGGTGATGTCGGTGTACAATTCATTCAGCAACTGGAAGTACTTCACGTGCCCCAGCTCTTCAGCGATCGTGGTGGAGGAGCGCATGTCCAGGAACATGAACACGCGCATTTCCTGGCGGGGCTTGTGGTAACGCCCGGTCAGGTACCCGATCCCGCCGCTGCCGTACTGGTCGTTCAGCCGCACCATGAAGATGCTCGCGCCCATGAGCAGGGTCCAGTACAGGTAATGACCTAGAAAGCCGAGGTCCAGGGTGCGGCCCGCACTTGTTGCGTTCCAGGGTGCGAACAGATGGAACAGGGCCATGAGAACGAACAGGGAAACCGCCACGACACCGAATGCCTGAAGGAACGGCAGCCTGCGCAATTTGTCGCGCACCAGAAAGATGTAGATGCCACCACCGAACAGGCCAGCGACGAGCGAATTCAGGAGCCGGGCATCCAGACGTTCCCAAAGCATGCTTTCCTGCCCGTGGGCACGCAACGTGTTGTGCTCGAACAGCGCCGCGATGGACCCCACGATCAACCAGATGATGGTGATGCGCAGCACGCGGTCCAACCGGAACCGCAAACGATCGAAACTGGCCATCGGGCCGCGAAGTTAGGCGCGTACAACACCATGGCATGATGCGCGTGTGAAGCGATCGTGAACCCTGCGATCTCGCCGGCGGGCGCTTCAACCATCCTTTCGTTGTTGAAAGCTTTGTGACAAACACCGCGGATCAGGCTCAGTGGCACCTTGTGGCCCAGGTTAATTTCACCCGCTCATGGCCATCCGGTCACAACGCATCCTGCTCCTGGTCGGTGCGCTGTTCGTGCTGAGCAGTGCTTCGCAGGCCTTCTACATCCGCCTGCATGGCCTGGTAACGGAGCATTTCTCCGGTGATGGCATGAAGGGGGTGCAGGTGCGTCTGGTGAAGGACAGCGTGGAGCGGGAGACGGTGATCACGGGGAGCAATGGCAAGTACGAGATCTTCCTGGAGCGCGGTTACGACTACCTGGTATGGTTCCATCGGGAGGACCTGGTGACGAAGCATGTGCGCATCGACGCCCGCGACATCCCGCTGTTCCCCGATGTGCCGTTCTATGACATGGACCTGCAGATCTCCATGTTCGAGTGGATCGATGGGTTCGACTTCGAGGCGTTCGGATCGGCGTTGGGCATGGCCGCCTACAAGCACTCCGTGCGCAACCTGAACTGGGATATCGACTACACCGATCAACGCCGGCCGGAGATCGCACGGGTGATGATCCTGTACGAACGGGAGATCGCCAGAAGGCGGAAGGCCAGGACACGCGAGGGCAGCACCGTTGAGATCAAGCGGAAGCGCAAACGCGCACAATTCTGATCAGGCGGTGCGGTAGGCGTTGTACATCGCCACCGCTTCAACAGCGGCCTTCACATCATGAACACGCAGGATGGATGCACCATTCAGCAGGGCCATGGTGTTCGCGACCGTGGTGCCGTTGAGTGCTTCGGCCGGGCTGGTGCCGAGCGTCGCATTGATCATTCGCTTCCGAGAAAGGCCGGCCAGTACGGGATGCCCGAGACCGGTGATCCGCTCAAGTTCCCGCAGCAATGTGAAGTTGTGGGACGTGGTCTTACCGAATCCGAACCCTGGGTCCAGGACCACGTCGGCGATCCCTGCGGCCATCGCGGCGGCCGCGCGCTCACTCAGGGATCGCGTCACTTCCGCCGCCACATCCGCATAGTGCGGATCGGACTGCATGGTGGCGGGGGTGCCCTGCATGTGCATCGCAACATAAGGCACACCCGATGCGGCCACGGTCGGCAGCATCGCCTCATCGAGCAGACCCGCACCGATGTCGTTGATCAAACCTGCACCGATCTCCACTGCTGCGGCAGCCACTTCGGCGCGGTAGGTGTCAATGCTCAGCAGCGTTCCCGGGAAGCGATCGTGCACCGCCTTGATGATCGGGAGAACGCGGGCGAGCTCCTCTTGGACCGGGACTTCCATCGCGCCAGGCCGTGTGCTCATGCCACCGATGTCGATGATCGCAGCGCCCTCCGTGATCATGCGCTCCGCGAGCCGCAGGGCGGTATCGGTGTCCACGCGGCTTGTCGCATGGAACGAATCCGGCGTGGCATTCAGGATGCCCATCACCATCGGGAACTGCACCGGTATCAAGCGGTCCCGCACCCGCCAGGTGATCCGTGGATCGGTCAACATGGCCGAAAGTTCCGCCTTTGGTCCCACTTTCGTTCACCGCGCTCCGGTACCTTCGCGCCGAAATGACCAGGACCCTCGATCAGTACGATGCGGTGATCGCCGAATGCCGGTCGCTTTTCGCCAAGAAGGCCACCGATTACGGGACCGCTTGGCGGATCCTGCGTGTGCCATCCCTCACCGATCAGATCCTGATCAAGGCGCAACGCATCCGAACGTTGCAGCAGGTGGGGGAGAGCAAGGTGGGCGAGGGCATTCGACCGGAATTGATCGGCATCATCAACTACGCGGCCATGGCGCTTGTGCAGTTGCAGGAGGGCGTGGTGGACGCACCGGACATGACGGCTGAAGTGGCGACACAGCGCGTCTTCGAGCAGGTGCAGGCCGCCCGGGAGCTCATGGAACGCAAGAACCATGATTACGGGGAGGCCTGGCGCAGCATGCGGCTCGGTTCGCTGGTGGACCTCATCCTGATGAAGCTCCTGCGCATCAAGCAGATCGAGGACAATGCCGGAGCCACCCTGGTCAGTGAGGGCATCGATGCGAATTTCCTGGACATCGTGAACTACGCCGTGTTCGCCATGATCCAGCTTGGCGAGGGCAGGTCCTGATCCCACAAACACCTGTTCGTAAGTGAGGCCGTGAAAAGGCCACCGGGACTTGATCCTCCCGTTGGGTGCGGGTAGTTTCGCCGACCGCGATCCGCCATGCTGCTACGCATTCCATCGATCATCCTGCTGTTGTGCCTGGGCTTTTCCGCCCATGCGGTGCAGCTTCGTGTGCACGGCAACGTGACGGATCTGGATACCCGTGCCCCCCTCGCCGGTGTCACCGTGAAGGTGTACAAGGATGGCGAACGCCTGCACCCGCGCGTCACGGACATCACCGGTCGGTACAACATCCTGTTGGAGAACGGGGCGCATTACGTGATCAGGTTCTGCATGCCGGGCCGTGTAACGAAGTGCTTTTCCGTGGACACCCACGGCGCCGAGTGGGAAGGCGATGGGAAGACCGCCAGCCTGGAGGTGGAGATGACGCTCTTCGAGGCGATCGACGGCATCGACCTGTCCTACTTCGACATGCCGATGGGCATGGCACGATTCTATCCGCTCACCGGTCAGTTGGGTTGGAACAAGGATTACGAAGCGCGCATTCGGCCGGAGGTGCAACGGCTCATGGCCGAGGTCGCCACACGCCGGGCGAACCGCGCCACCATGGCCCGGAATGGTGCATCCGCGCCATTGCATCAGTAGGCCGTCCGTTTGTTGATCGGTTGTTAAACCGGCGTCGTCCTTCCGCACGGCGTCTAACTTCGCGCCACCACCGGCCCGGTGTCCCATATCCCTTCACGTATGCGCATCCTTGTCCTCATCTGTCGCCTTCTTGTCGGTTCGCTCTTCATCGTAAGCGGTCTCATCAAGGCCAACGATCCGCTGGGGTTCTCCTACAAGTTGGAGGAGTACTTCGCGGAGAGTGCCTTGAACATGCCCGGTCTTGCACCTTACGCGCTCGCGCTTGCAGTGCTTGCATGTCTGGGCGAGGTGGTGCTGGGCTTCGCCGTGCTGGTGGGTGGGCGGATGAAACTTGCCACCGTTTCCCTGGTGCTGCTCACGGTGTTCTTCGGCTGGCTCACGGCCTTCACCGGCACGTGCAACGACCGCCAGGCCGCTGGGGATCCGATGACCTACACCGTGATGGTGGATGGGCACGAGGAACAGCGGGACATGACGTGCGTATCCGATTGCGGGTGCTTCGGGGACGCGATGAAGGGCTCTGTGGGACGCAGCCTCACCCCGTGGGAGAGCTTCTCCAAGGACGCCGCGTTGTTCGTGCTGCTCATTCCCATTCTGCTCGCTGCGTTCATTCGGAAGGACACCGGATGGAACAGCACCGCAGATGACCTTGTCCTGGTCCCTGGCGGCATTCTGATGGTGGCCTTCTGGAGTTGGATCTTCACATGGTCCGGTCCGGTGTGGTTCACCATCGTGGGCTTCGCCGGCTACTTCGCCATCAAACGCCTCGTGAGCGGCGTGAAGAGCGAGTGGGTCACGGCCGCATGGATCACCGTCATCACTTTGTTGTTCACGTGGTACGGATACGCGCATCTGCCCATGCGCAACTACCGTCCGTACGCCGTGGGAAAGAGCATCAGTGAACAGATGTCCGCCGGCCGACCACCGGTGAACAGGACGTATGTGAGCTACCGCAACAAGACCACCGGAGAGGTCACCGAATACGATAGCAGTGGCAAGTATCCCTGGGATGACCCGAATTATGAGAACGTTCCCAACAGCACCCGCGTCGTGGAGATCGAACCCGGGATCCAGTCTCAGGTATCGGACTTCATCCTCACTACGTCCGACGGCAGCGACATCACCGATGACCTGCTGGCCGAGACCTCGCCAGTGCTGCTGGTGATGATGTACAACGTGCGCACCGCGGACACGGACTGCATGCCGGCGATCGCCAGCTTGGCCGAGGCTGCCTACAACGATGGCTGGTATGTGTACGGTGTCAGCGCCAGCCTTTGGGAGGACATCGAGGCGGTCCGCCACGAGAACCAACTGGCCTTCGACTTCACGCAATGTGACGAGAAGACCATCAAGACGGCCATCCGCAGCAACCCGGGTATCATGGTGTTGCAGCAGGGTACTGTGCGCGGCCTCTGGCATTGCAACGACACGCCGGACTTCGAGGAGGCGAAGGGTGTGTTGCAATGAGCGATCTCGTTCTGCGTTGCCCTGCGATGCGTTGATCACGATCCCCTGTTCGTAGCTGCGAAGCCGGAGCGGAGGATGGTCCCGGCACGATGCGATCTTTGTGCCGATGAGAACGATCATAGCAGGCAATTGGAAGATGAACAAGGTCCGTGAGGAAGCGGAGGCCTTGATCACGGCATTGGTCGCAGCGGACCGCGCGCCGAACGTCGAGGTGATCATCGCGCCGCCGTTCCCCTTCCTTGCCATGGCAGTGGAGCGGACGAACGGAACAGGGGTCGTTGTTGCAGCACAGAATTGCCATCAAGCATCGCAAGGCGCGTACACTGGTGAAGTGAGTGCGGGCATGCTCAAGAGCATCGGCGTCCAGGCATGCATCGTGGGGCACAGTGAGCGTCGGCAGTATTTCGACGAGACGGATGCCGCGATCGGCGAAAAGATCAAGGCACTCCTTGCCGAAGGGCTTACACCGATCTTCTGTTGCGGGGAGCGCAAGGAGGAGCGGGAGGAAGGTCGCCACTTCGATGTGGTAACGGAACAGATGAAAAGTGCGCTCGGAAGGCTCTCGGATGAGGAGTTGATGCGCATCGTGGTGGCTTACGAGCCGGTCTGGGCCATCGGGACCGGGCTCACCGCTTCACCGGAACAGGCACAGGAGATCCACGCCCACATCCGGACCCTGCTCCATACACACAGTGCTATGGTCGCTGAGGCGGTGCCGGTGCTCTATGGCGGAAGCTGCAACCCGGGCAATGCCGAGCGATTGTTCGCTGGCAGGGATGTGAACGGCGGGTTGATCGGCGGTGCCGCGCTCGATGCCGCCCAGTTCCTGGAGTTGATCCGTATCGCGGGTGAAGCCTGACACCGTAACACCGAAGACCGCAGCGCATTGACCTACACCGAAGTCACCTTCACCCTCGCACCGGTCGCCCCATGGCGGGATATCCTCATGGTGGAACTCGCCGAATTGGGCTTTGATAGCTTCGATGAGTCCGGGACCGATGGGCTCCTCGGCACCGGTGAGTTGAGGGCCTATATCCCTTCGGAAAAGTTCGATCCCGGCGCGATCGCCAGGCTCCACAGCATGAAGGACCCGCATGTGCGGATCAGCTGGAACAGCGTGGAAGTGGCGCCCCGGAATTGGAATGCGGAGTGGGAAAGCAGCTTCCAACCGGTGGAGGTCGGTACGGATGTGCGCATCCGTGCCGATTTCCATCCCGCCAAGGAAGGCTTCGTACATGAACTGGTCATTACGCCAAGGATGGCGTTCGGGACCGGGCATCACGCCACGACACGCCTCATGATACGGGCGATGCTGCCCATGGACCTGGTCGGCCGGAACGTGTGCGACCTGGGCTGTGGCACCGGCGTACTGGCCATCCTGGCGGAACGCATGGGTGCCACCGCAGGTCTGGCGATCGACATCGATCCGGATGTGATGGAGAACGCACGCGACAACGTTGCGCGCAACGGTTGTACCACGATCGTTGTGGAAAAGGGTGATGCCACCGCCCTGAAGGGCCGCAGCTTCGATCTTATCTTGGCGAACATCGAGCGCAACGTGCTGCTCGAGGCCATGCAATTGCTCCACGATGCACTTCTCCCCGGTGGTGCGGTCCTGCTCAGCGGCTTTGTCGTAACGGATCGCCACATGCTCGTGCAGCGGGCCAGGGAAGTGGGGCTGGTGCCAGAGGAACGCATGAATGAAGGGGATTGGGCGTTACTCGGGTGCAGGAGACCTATCGCATCGAACACATGAACGACCACCGAACAGGCAAGGGTGCTTCCACCGGCAAACACTGGATCCTGCTCCTCGCAGTGCTTCTGGGCCCCGGTGTCCGGCTCGTTGCGCAGACAAAGTCCTTCTCCACGGATCAGGCGCAGTTCCTGGTGGAGATGACCGACTTCATCGTTGAGGCGGACAAGAAGGAGGGCAGGCCCTTCATGGAACAGGTGTTCACACCTGTGTGGAATGGTCCGTACTACACTCCGGCGCAACGCTTGCGCATCGTTGAGGTGGCCAACTACATGCTGAAGAAGCGGTTCGACGCATTCCCGCATTTCCGGGATTACCTCGCTTCCATCGCCGCTTTTCCGAACGGTGGCCGCACACCTGCCGAGTTCGATGCCTGGATGCAGGGCATGGACAAGTTGGTCCAGAGCGGTCGCAAGCAGAACGTGACCGCCTTCATCACCATGTGTGCCGGTCTGTTCCGCGACAACACCATGTTCTCCAGTGCCAGCACACAATGGCGAAGCCGCACGAGCAAGTTCACCTTCGCATTCGACAGCGTGCCGATGGTCGTCTTCCCGCGATCCGACCTGGTCTGCACCGCGAAAGGCGATAGCGCGGTGATCTTCGCCACGGAAGGCACGTACTTCCCCACGAGCGAGATGTGGAAGGGCACCGGTGGCAAGGTCACCTGGGACAGGGCGGGCCTCAAGTCCACCGCCACCTTCGCGGAATGGAGCGAGCCCTATGAGATCCGCATGAAGAGCGCGAGCTTCGAGATCGACTCGGTGCGGTTCACGCATCCGTATTTCGATCGGATGTTGTTGGGCAAGCTCACGGACAAGGTGCTTGCGAACGTCACCCCGGAGAACGCCAGCTATCCCCGGTTCGAGGGCTATGACCGCCGGCGCAAGATCCGCGACATCGTCGAGGGCGTCGATTTCGAGGGCGGTTTCACCCTGCAGGGCGCCAAGCTCCAGGGCTATGGCACCAAGGAGGAGCCCGCCTACCTCACGTTCTATCGCGACAAACGGCCCTTCATCATCACCAGTGGATTGCTGTACAGCATCGAACCGGAGCGCATCAGCAGTGATGATGTCTCGGTGCGCGTGCGCATGGAGAACGATTCGCTGTTCCACCAGAGCGTGAGCCTGCGGTTCCTGAAGGACAAGAAGCAGCTTTCACTGATCAAGAAGGACGAGGGCCTTTCCAAGGCACCCTTCTACGATACCTATCACCAACTGGACATGTACTTCGAGGTGCTCACCTGGAAACAGGGCGATCCCTTGATCCAACTGGGCAACCTGGCCGGTAGTACGCAGACACGCGCCAGCTTCGAGAGCTTCAGTTACTTCAAGGAGAAGCGGTACATGGGCATGCTCGGGATCGATGAAGTGCATCCGCTCGTGCGGCTCAACGATTTCAGCAAGCAGAACACCGGTCGGTTCTATGCACAGGAGTTCGCCGTGTACAGCAGGATCCCCAAGGACCAGGTGATCTCCCTGCTCATCGACATGGCCAACAAGGGCTACCTCCACTACGATCCCGAGACAGAGTACGTGGAGACCGCGCCGCGGCTGCGACAACACATCCTGAACAGTGCGGGCAAGCAGGATTATGACGTGCTCCAGTTCAACAGCAACAGCGACGATGGCGTGAATGCGACCATCAACCTGCTGAACAACGACCTCACCATGAAAGGGGTCGCGAAGATCGTCGTGAGCGATTCACAGGACGTGAAGATCTACCCCAGCGAGCGCACGGTGACCATCAAGAAGGGCCGTGATTTCACCTTCGGTGGCAGCGTTCAGGCCGGTCGTTTGCAGTACTATGGCAAGGAGTACTACTTCCACTACGACCCGTTCGTGATCGACCTTCTCAACGTGGATTCCGTGAGCTTCATGGCAACGAGTTTCGAGAAGAACGACAACGGACAGCACACCCTCGTGCGTGTGAAGAACGTGCTGGAACAGGTGAACGGGACACTGGAGATCGATGCCCCGAGCAACAAGAGCGGGCTTCATCAGAAGGACTACCCGGCTTTCCCGAAGTTCAACAGTGCCAAGGAGAGTTATGTTTATTACGACAAGCGGAACATCCAGCGCGGCGTGTACGATCGTGAGAAGTTCTATTACCGGTCGGATCCGTTCCAGATCGACAGCCTGGACAACTTCACCAACGAGGGCTTGAACTTCCCGGGCACGCTCGTGAGTGCAGGGATCTTCCCGGACATCAAGGAGACCCTGCGGCTGCAGCCGGACTACGCGCTCGGCTTCGAACGCAGCACCGGAGAGGCAGGCATGCCCCTCTACGGCCGCAAGGCGAAGTTCACCGACATGATCACCCTCAACAGCCGCGGCCTGCAAGGGAACGGTGGTCTGGAGTACCTCACCACCAAGCTGAGTTCCAAGAGCCTCGTCTTCATGCCGGACAGCACCCTGGGCCGCGCCGATACCTTGACCAACATCGCCAGCACGGCACCGACCAAGGTGCCTGAAGTGCACGGTAGCGATCTCTTCGTACGCCTCGAGCCGGCGAAGGATGTGCTCCACTCCGAGAAACTGCGCTCACCCATGATCATGTACGGGGCGCAGGCCTCGTTGCACGGTTCCACGGACCTCACCCCGAAAGGCATGACCGGCGCAGGATTGGTCGATTTCGGCAACGCCACCCTCACCTCGCAGTTGTACAGCTTCGAGACCATGCGCATCCATGCGGACACGAGCAACTTCAGGCTCACCGAAGGGGACACCGCGAGCATCGCATTCCGTACGGACAATGTGAACTCCACCGTGAAGCTCGATGAGCGTGTGGGCGAGTTCGTGAGCAATGGCGATGAGACCAAGGTGGAGTTCCCCGTGAACCAGTACTTCTGTTACATGGACCGTTTCAAGTGGTTCATGGACCAGGGCGACATCGAGCTTGAGAGCGATCGTACGGCCGCCGCTGCCAACGAGGACCTCCAGCTTTCCGGATCGAACTTCATCAGCAGTCGACCGGACCAGGACTCCCTCAGCTTCATGGCCCCCAAGGCGCGGTACGACCTCAAGAAACACCTGATCACGGCCAACGAGGTGCAATACATACAGGTGGCCGATGCGCTCATCACGCCGGACAGCATGCGGGTGCGCATCCGCAGGAACGCCGAAATGGACCCGTTGACGAACGCGTTGGTCACCGCCAACTTCGTCACCAAGTACCACAAGATCTATGGTGCGACCATCAACATCAAGGCCAAGCGCCAGTACAGCGGTTCCGGCGCCATCGATTACGTCGACGAGAACAAGAAGTCCTTCAAGATCGACCTCAAGAACATCAATGTGGACACCGCCTACCAGACCTATGCCGTGGGCAGCATCCCCAAGGAACAGGACTTTCAGCTCAGCCCCGCGTTCGACTTCTTCGGCAATGTGAAGCTCATCGCCAGCATCAAGGAACTCACCTTCAATGGCAGCACCCGTATCCAACACGGTTGCAACGGCCTTGCGCGGAACTGGATGTCGTTCAGCGGAGAGATCGATCCATTGGAGGTCTTCATTCCGGTGGCGGACACCCTGTATGATGATCAGGGCGCACTGATCGGAGCCGGCATCTACCTCACGGACGAGGACCCGTTCAGCGTCTACGGCACATTCCTGAGCCGTACCAAGGAGGAGAAGGACAAGAAGATCATCACCGCCAAGGGATTGCTCTTCTACGACAAGGGGCGCAAGGAGTACATGATCTCCAACAAGGACAAGATCCGCCAGCGCGAGCTGCCCGGCGATCTCGTGAGCCTCGCCGTGGAGAACTGCGTGATCCTTTCCGATGGCCGTGTGGACCTGGGCGTGGATCTGGGCCGCGTGACCGTCTCCAATGTGGGAGCGATGCGCTTCGAGACCGAGGAGGCGAAAGCATCGGGAAGCGTCGTGATGATGGCCGACTTCCACTTCCACGACAATGCACTGGAACGCATGGCCACCGAGCTGCTGGCCTATCCGGAGCAGAAGCAGTTGGACATCACGAAGACCTATTACGAGAAGATGCTGCGCGAAGTGCTCGGTCTGGAACGGTCGGACAAGCTGATCAGCGAACTGAGCATCAAAGGCGAGATCAAGCGTTTGCCGGATGAGATCGTGAAGCCCATCGTGCTGGGCGATGTGAAGCTCAATTGGAACGGACCCGAGCAGAGCTGGTTGAGCGAGGGCGAGATCGGCATCGCCACCATCCTGAAGAAACCGATCTACCGGTACGTGAAGGGCAAGGTGCATCTGGAGCGCAAGCGCAGCGGGGACATCCTGACCATCTACCTCGCGCTCGACGACCAGACCTATTACTTCTTCCAATACACGCGGAACTACCTTTATGCTTACAGCAGCGATGCGACCTTCAACACGATGCTGAGCGAACTGAAGGATGACAAGCGCGTGCTCGACGCGAAGAAGGATGAACCGGCCTACCAATACATCATCGGCACCAAACGCAAAGTGGACGACTTCCGCGAACGTTTCGGTCTTTGAACCATGGACTTCCCCTGGGTGTACGGCATAGCCGCGATGATCGTGGCCTACCTTTTCGGGAGCATTCCCACCAGCGTGTGGTGGGGCAAGGTCTTCTACCGCACCGATGTGCGCGAGCATGGCAGCCGCAATGCCGGCGCCACGAACACCTTCCGCGTCCTTGGCTGGCGCGCAGGCGTGCCGGTGCTGCTCATCGACATCGCCAAGGGTTTCATACCCGTGCGCCTGTTGCCCAACTTCAGTGGGCTGGAGGCCGATACCGCGCCGTGGATGTGGTTGCGCGTCGCCCTCGTGGTGGCCGCGGTCATCGGTCACCTGTATCCGGTGCTCGCCAGCTTCAAGGGAGGGAAGGGCGTGGCCACCTCACTCGGTGGCGTGCTGGCCGTGCATCCTGGTGCGGCCGCCATCTGCATCGCCGTGTTCGCGCTGGTGTTCCTGGCATCACGCTACGTGTCGCTCGGGTCGCTCAGTGCCGCGTTCGCCTTTCCGCTGGCCGTGGGGCTGGTGTACGACGAGACCAGCGCCGTGAAGATCGGCTTCGCCATCGGCCTCTGCCTGTTGGTGTTCTTCACGCACCGTGAGAACATCGGAAGGCTGCTCCGCGGCGAGGAGAACAGAATGAGCCTCGCAGGGCGGGGCGATCGGACACCATGAAACCCTGGCGCGCTTTTCTCGGTAGAAACGCCCACTCTCGGATGATGACCCGCTATGCGGTCATATTTCTCAGCCTGCTCTTTTCCTCCCTGGCCAACGGTCAGGGGGGCGACCAGCAGCTGCGTGCGAAGGCGGATGCCCTCTTCAATGAGGAGCGCTTCGCCGAGGCCATGCCCCTGTATTCGCAACTCGTAAGCCTTGAACCGGGCGATCGCACCCTCAACTACCTTTTCGGGGCGTGCATCCTTTACGGTGGCGAGGACAAGGAGAAGGCCATCGGGCACCTCAAGTACGCCACCGAGGACCCCTCCATCGCGACCATGGCGTGGTACTGGCTCGGGAGGGCCTATCACCTCAACTACCGGTTCCGCGAAGCGCAGGCAGCCTACCAGCGGTTCGTGGGTACCGGTGACAAGAAGGCGCTGGCCAAATGGCCCGTGGACGCACTGGAGCAACAGTGCCGCAATGGGGAGAAGCTCCTGAGCAACCTCAAGGAGATCACCGTGCGCAACAAGGTGGAGGTCGATGACAAGGACTTCTTCCGGTTCTACGACCTCACCGACATCGGGGGGAAGATCGTGGTGATGCCGGAGGAACTGAAGACCTCATTGGACAAACGCAACAAGCTGCGCAGCCTCATCTACCTGCCCGCCAGGGGTGGGCCCATCTACTTCGGCAGCTACGGCAAGGATGGCAGGACCGGCCTCGACATCTACCGCACCGAATTGATGCCGGACGGTGCGTTCGCGACACCGGTGAAACTCGCAGGGTACATCAACACCGACCAGGACGAGGACTTCGCGTTCATGCACCCGGACGGCAAGTCCTTCTACTTCAGCAGCAAGGGCCACACCAGCATGGGCGGCTACGATGTGTTCCGCGCAGCCTACGACAAGGGGATGGATGCCTTCGGGCGACCGGAGAACCTGGACTTCGCGGTGAACACCCCGGACGACGACATCTTCTACATGGTCGATCCGGAGCACAAGGAGGCATGCTTCGCCAGCGCACGCAGCAGCAGGCAGGGTAACATCCACGTGTACCGCGTGGGCACCACCCAGCTTCCGTTGATCATCACCGTGCTCAAGGGAACGTTCGCCAACGAACTGGACAAGTCCGACCGCAAGGCCCACATCGTCGTGAAGGATGACCTCACCCGCGAAGTGGTCGCGGATGTGCGCACCGACATGAACGGATCCTACGTGCTGGCCCTGCCACGCAGCGGGAAGTTCCGGTTCAATGTGGAATGCGGCCCCAGTGGTAGGACGCATGTGGGCACTGTGGAAGTGCCGAGGAGCGAGACGCCACGTGCCTATCGCCAGGAAATGACCCTGACCAACGAAGGCGGGGTGGAGAACCTTGTGATCCGCAACTACTTCGATGCGCCGTTGCAGGATGACATCATCGCACTCGCGTTGGACGAGATCAAGCGGCGCGCCCGACTGGACATCACCGATGGTGCACCGGTCGCGCAGGCCAACATCCCGCAGGATGAGCCAGGTGACATCCTCACCAGGGCCGGGTTCACCGGCGATGTCGACAAGGCCGGTGCCGTACGCCTTGCCCAGGAGGATGCGGCCGAACTGGATCGGCGTGCGCTGGACCTGAAGGCGGTGAGCGAGGAAGCCTATGCGCTCGCGATGGCCGCCGTCGCTGAAGCGGACAAGACGGCGAGCGAAGCGGAAGCCGCGGTGGCGCAGGCCGGACAGGAGCAGGATCCGGATGCGAAGAATACCCGCATGGTGGAGGCAGCACGCCTGCGGCAGCACTCCCGTGCAGCGCACCTGCGGGCGAAGGCGGCTTTCCGCACCGGCCAGGACATCGAGCGCGAGAGCACAGCCACCCAGCAACGTGCGATCAATGCCGGCCGACTGGCCACCGAACTGCAATCCACCCTTTCCAATTCCAAGGATACCGAAGCACTGCCGCTCCTGGTGAAATTGCGCGAGCGCCTCGATGCGAAGTCCAGGCCGGATGGATCGGAGGATGTGAGCGAACTGGCCCGCCGCGCGGTCACCGAGAACGAGAGCGAAGCCACACGCGCCCTGAACAAGGCCAATGCCTTGCGCCAGGATGAAAGTGAACTGCAGGACCGCATCAACCGCGCCGAACGGGAGCGCACGGAAGCGAAAGGGAACAAGCGGGAAGCACTGGACCGCGAGATCACGGAGTACAGGTCGCAGCTCGGCCACCTCCACGCAGAAACGGAAGCGGCGTTCGTGAAGGCCCGTTCGTTGGAGTCCGAGACCGCAGTGCTGCGCGGGCAGGCATCGCTCACGCGGCACCTTACCACGGCGAATTCCGGCACCGGTACCGTGCTCACCCAGGACCAGGTCGCAAGTCTTGGCCAACGGATCGGTGGGGCGGGATCCCGCATCGCAAGCATTCCCATCGACGAGCGGTACGATGCCTTGCTGACCTCGACACCTGCGGAGCGTGAAGCGCGCACCTTCGATTGGGACCTTGCCTCCGCTGCGGATGGCGTGGGTGCTACGCGAAACACCACACGTGTCGCGGAGGGGACAAGCACCGCCGATGAACGCATGACAACGCGCACAGGGACCGGGTCGGACACGAACGGATCCGCGACACCTGCGGACCGGACCGTGGCTCAGGTGCCCGTCGGTGCGGGACCGGGAGAGCACGGCACGGAAGCGGAGCACATGTCCACCCGTACGACGGAACCGGGCACACGACCGGAGCAACGCACCACCGGCGATCGCGCCGTGGCCGATGTGCCCATTGGGACGGAGCCAGAAGAACAGGGTGGAGCCGGTGCAGAGACCACCGCGCAAGGTGTCACCGGGCAGAAGCCGATAGCCCAGGAGACCAGCGCCAGCGCAGGCACGGATGGGACGGCGGCCGTGAATGGTGGTTCCAACGCGGCCACACCGGAGCAGGTGCGCAACGATGCGGAGATCGCGGCGGTGCCTGATGCGACCGCGCAGGGCACGGCACCCACCACGGAAGGCCGCGTGGAAGCGGCAATGGATGAGGATACCCGACGGTTCATGTTGGAGAACGAACGTGCCGAACTGCAGCAGCTGCAACTCGCGGAGCGCGACCGCTCGAAGCGGGACAGCATCGCCGATCGGTTGCAGGCCATCGAAGCAGAACTGAACGCCGCACAGCTCGCGCGCCAGGAGCCGACTGCGACAGGAGAGGAGCAGGGCGGTTCGTTGCCCGAAGGCACCGCGTTGGACATGGAACGCGATCCCCTCGTCTTCGATACTGCGGCAACGGATGAGTTCCTGATCGGTGAACTGTTCGCCGATCATGCCAAGGATACCGAGCGCCTGCTCCGCACGGCCGATGCGGATCGACGTGCCGCCGGCCTGCACGGACTGGAGCTGATGTTGGCGGATAGCATCCGTGGTGAGATGGTACGTCAGCTGGCGATACTCGAGCTCGATCCCCAGCAGGCGGAGCGTATCCTTCCACTGGTGGACCGCTTGCGCCGGTTGCGGGAGTCGCGCCTGGTCCTCGGCGAGCGCTACCTGGAGGAACGCCAGGCCGAACTGGCCGAAGCCGGACATGATCACGACCATTCGACCGCGAGCGCAGAGGAGGCGACGCACACCCTGACCACAAGCGGGCGCGATCCGATCATGGACCGCTTTGTCGCCGTCGACCCGGATCGTGTGAGGATCTACGCAAGCGACATCGAGCACCGCTCACCGAACGTGGGAGATGCCATCGCGTTCAAGAATGCCGACCTGGCGCGCATCGCGCAACTCGATGCCGAGATCGACTCACTGGTGGATCTGATGGCCGGTCATGCCCGGGACAAGGAGTACGATCGACTCATCAAACGTGCCGATCGATCACGCGACGACCGCTTGATCATCCGCACGGATCTGGGCCAGCGCTCGGCCTACCTCACCAACGAGGAGTGGACACTTGCCAAGGATAGTTTGAAAGGATTGGAAAAGACCCTCGAGCGCAAAGGACTTGCACCGAGTGAGCCCACCCTGGTGATGGCACAGGGCTTCCGGACCGAGGCCGAGACCATGTTCAAGGAGGCGCAGCAATACCGGAAGCGCGCGGACCGGATCGATGACATCATCGCGCGAGACAGCCTGTATCGCAAGGCGTACGCCACGGAATTGGAGGCATTGCGCGCCGCCGACCGCTCCCTCACCGTATACAACCACTTGATCAGCGAGGATCATGTGCGCGGTGAAGCACGCGCATACACCGAGATCGCCGCGAGCGTCCTTGGCCTCGATGCACCGGAAACCGGCCCGACCGCTGCGGAACGCGCAGTTGCCTTGCGACAAGGGACCGATCGGATCACACCTGAGGAGAGCACCGACTTGGGTTCCGGGGTGCCACCTGCGGAGAACGAACGCGGCACGGAGGACCTGGTCGCGCAGCAGGAGCCCACGCTTTCGAGCGACCCGATCACACCACCGTCCGTGGGGAACAGCGATGCCAGGGAAGGCACGTTGCCTGACGCAACGGAGATCGCTTCGACCGGTACCGATGCGGCGACCAATGAGCCCGCACGTGCGAGCGAGGCCTTCACCGAACGTACCACCGGGGACGTGACGGACCAGGCGGATGCAGTGGTGCCGGCGCTGAAGGATGAGGCCCTGCCACCGATCGCATTGAAGCCCATCGAGCGCTACGAGTCCTATCTCGCCACGGAGAACGTGACGTTGGATCCCCGTTCCCTGGATCCGGAGGAGGATCCCGCCTTGCTGCACATCATCTCCGAACGCGCCAGTGAGGAAGCGGCGGACCTGGAGCGCCGTGCCGTGGAACGGTCCGATCTCGCTTCGGCGCGCACCGACAGTGCTGCAACGGCCAAACGCAGGGAACGCGACCGCTTGGAAATGCTGGCCGTGCGCGACCGTGCAATGGCTGATTCGTTGCGGTCCGCGGCGGAGTTGAAGCATGCCGAGGCCCGCGACCTGGAGATGCGTGAGCGCGATGCCGGTCAGGCGAAGGTCCTGCGCGATCGTCTTGTGAAGTACTACTACCTCACTTCAGAGGAAATGGCCCTGGTGGTGGAGAACCCGGATGAGAGCCGCTACTTCCAGGCAAAGGCGCGTGCCTTGGAACAGTACGATGCGGCCGAAGAGGCCACGAGCAGTGCGGCCAGCAACAAGGAATTGGGAGTGGTCCTGCAACAGGAGGCCGATGCCGCACGTGCCAGCGGTGGGGATCCTTCCGCGGCAGCGGTACTGCAGCGACGCGCCGACCGGTTGTTCGCCCGTGCGGACTCACTGACCGACGTGGCGTCGCGCCTGCGTGGGGCCGCCAACGTGAATGAGGACCAGGCCACCGTGATGTTGCAGGGCATGGCCACCGAACGTTCCACCGAGCTCATGGCCCTGGAGATGCGCACCCGGCGTACGGAGCAACTGCTTGCACGCACCCGTGAGGATGCACTGCGAGCCGCTGGCACGGAGAACGCTGTTGCAAGCTCCGAGGCCAACGACCCGCTCACCACGGCCTCCACACCACGGCAGACGTTGGATCGATCCGAACCGCGTGTCGCGGAGCGTGCAGCACCCCTGGCCCCTCGGGCCGTTCCGGCGGTGCTCACCACCGACATGTTCGCCTTCCTGCCCGAACCTGATCGCACGCCGGAACCTATTCCCGTGGATGCCGCCATGCCGCAGGGCATCGTATACAAGGTGCAGGTCGGTGCATTCCGCAACAGGGTGCCCACGGATGCCTTCAGCGACATGAGCCCGGTGATGGCCGAGACCGTCGGCAATGGATTTGTACGCTACACCGCAGGCCTCTTCACCGGATACGATGCGGCCGACAAAGCGAAGGACCTCGTACGTGGCCGCGGCTACCGTGATGCCTTTGTGGTGGCCTATCGCGATGGCAGGCGGATCTCGCTTGCCGAGGCGCGCGCTGCAGTGGCCGCTTCACAGGAGGTGGCCGCCCGCGCAGTGGAACGGCCGATCGTCAGCACACCGGAACCGGTCGTTCGCGCAACAGCGCCGGATACCCTCGCTGCGCGACCCGTCACGGCGACGCCGGCCGACCGCACGCCTGTGCAGGGTGGGACCCGCGAAGGTGCCACCGCGGTGGTGCAGGCCCCTGTGACACCGGCCCGGAGTGCCGAGGAGGAGATCGCGGAGGTGCTGGCCAGCTATCCGGCAACGGCCGCGGAAGTGATCGCCAGGCACGCGGTACCGGCGGAAGCGGCCGACTACTACAACGATCCCACCGCCGCTCCCGCCCGACAGGTCGAAACGATCAAGGGACTGTTCTTCACGGTGCAAGTGGGTGTATACAGCAAGCCCGTCGCGCTCGGCCGGATCTACAACATCGCACCGCTCAACAGCGAGCGCACCGAGACCGGCAAGATCCGCTATACGACCGGTGTGTTCCTCGATACCGACCAGGCGAATGCGCGCAAGGAGGTCACCATCGGCCTTGGCGTGAAGGATGCCTTCGTCACCGCCTACCTCAATGGCAAGCGCATCCCCATGCGCGAGGCGAACGCATTGCTGGCCAGGTTCGGCAGTGATATCCTGGCGAGACCGTAAGCCGCCCGTGCCCTTCTTCGCGGGGCATTGTTTCGACCACAGTACCTTTGTGCATCATGTGGTCGCACCATTCACCGGAGGAAGCACTGCTCGAGGAGGTCCTGTGCGAGACCGGGCCCATCCGCGAGATCATCCTGCACAACGACGATGTGAACACCTTCGATCACGTCATCGATTGCCTGGTGGAGATCTGCGGCCACGACCCGATCCAGGCCGAACAATGCGCGTGGATCGTCCATTACAACGGCAAGTGCAGCGTCAAACGCGGGACCTTCGATCAACTCGAACCCCGCTGCACCAGCCTCTTACAACGCGGCCTGTCCGCCGATATCCAATGAACACCATGACGTGGAGAGGAGCGCTCATCGTGGCCCTCCTCATGCTGGAGGCATGTGCCAAGGTGCCCATCACCGGCCGGCGGCAGTTGAACCTGGTCGCCGAAGGCGAGATGATGGCGATGGCCAATACCCAGTACACCGGTTTCCTGCAGGAGAACGGTCCGTTGCCGGCCAGCGATCCCAACGTACAGCGGGTGCGCACGATCGGTGGGAAGCTTGCTGCGGCGGCCACGCAGTTCCTCAATGAGAACAATGCCGCGGACCGCGTCGCCGGTTTTCAGTGGGAATACAATGTGGTGAACGATCCCACCGTGAATGCCTGGTGCATGCCGGGGGGAAAGGTGGTCGTGTACACCGGCATCCTGCCCGTGACGCAGAACGACGCCGGCCTGGCTGTGGTGATGGGGCACGAGATCGCGCACGCCATCGCACGCCACGGCAATGAGCGCATGAGCCAGGGGCTCGCCGTGCAAGGGGCCGGCATGACCCTCGCCGTGCTGAACGATCAGAAACCTTCGCTCGCCGGGGACCTCTTCCTGCAGAGCTTCGGCATCGGTTCGCAACTCGGCATGCTCGCATATAGCCGCAAGCACGAGAGCGAGGCCGACAAGATGGGCCTCGTGTTCATGGCCATGGCAGGCTACGACCCCCGGGAGGCGCCCAGATTCTGGGAACGCATGAGCGCCGGTGGGGGAGCGGCACCGCCGGAGATCCTCAGCACCCATCCCAGCGATGCCACCCGCATGCGCGACCTCGAAGCGTACATGGACGAGGCGCTGAAGTACTACAAGCCCTGATCACTGCCGCGCTTCCCGATGGTCGGTGAACGGAACCGGTGGAAGCGATGGATGGGAGCCCTGGTGACCCGTGCCGCGGACGCCTGGGTGCTGGCCGCGAGACTGCTGCGCGGTGCGATGATCGGCCTGGGCCTCGTGGCCTTCCTCATGATCCTGCTGGCGTTCACCAGCGTTCCTTTCCACGCGCACCGTTGGTTGGGACTTGCGGGCGGCACCCTGTCCGATCCACCGGGCACGATCATTGTCCTTGGCGGCAGCGGCATGCCTTCCGGACCGGAATTGCTACGCCTTCATTGTGCCGCTGAGGTCGGTGCGGAGCATCCCGGTGCCCGGTTGCTCGTCGCACACGTGGCGGACAGTGCCGAGGTCCTGCTGATGCGCGATGAACTCGTGCGCTTGGGGATCGCCATCGAGCGGATCGACACCGCCCTGGCCGGCAGCAATACGCGCGAACAGGCGCTCTTCATCGCCCGGAACCGCCCCGAATTGCTGGTGCAGCGCACGGCGCTCGTCACCGCCCCCGAGAACATGTACCGCAGCTTGGGCGCGTTCCGCAAACTGGGCTTCCAGCGCATCCAGGGCGTGCCTGCCTTCGACAACGCCCTCTTCAGCGACCTCGCCTACCGCCATGAGCGGATAGGAGGGAAGGCCTACCTGCCGGATGTGAGCGATGACCTCGACCTGCGGTACACCTTCTGGAACTACCTCAAGCTCGAGATCACCTGCCTCCGCGAGGCGGTCGCACTGGCCTACTACCGCCTCAATGGATGGATCTAGTGCGGATCCAACGGCTGATATCGGAACGGATACGTATCTTCGCAGCCGTTTTCGGTCGGCCTGCCGCCACGGCACCGGCCTGGAATTGGACCCGTAGCTCAATTGGATAGAGCATCTGACTACGGATCAGAAGGTTTGGGGTTCGACTCCCTACGGGTTCACGAATGCGAAAGCGCCGAAAGGCGCTTTTTGCATTTGGGAACGCGTGCTTGCGCCGCAGGCGCGAGTGCACCTCATGCAATGAGTGCGGAGTCGAGGTCTATCCCGGCCTTCGCCGGGAACTCCCTACGGGTTCACGAATGCGAAAGCGCCGAAAGGCGCTTTTTGCATTTGGGAACGCGTGCTTGCGCCGCAGGCGCGCTTGCACCTCATGCAATGAGTGCGGGGTCGAGGTGGATCCTGCTCACGGTAGGTTCCTGACCACAATGCCGTCCACATCAAGCGTACCGTCCGGTTCACTTGCTTCCATTACCTTGGGCAACGCCAGCACCCAGTTGGCACGTCAGTGCGCTAACCGGAGCCGCCTCGCTCCACCACAACGGCCTCGCCCGGTGAACGGTGCGGGGCTGTTGTACGATTCGGGGGGCGGACCACTGGCATGACCCCGATTGCGCTTGAGCATGCATGCCCCGGATGGATTCACACACGCTGTACGGTCGATAACTCATGCCAACAGACAATTCCCGCACCTTGCCAATTGCTTGGAACCCTCTATTTTGGTACTCTGAACAGGGGGGCATGCCGTTCTCACGATGGGGGCCGATGCCGGTCCAGTACCCTCTTACATTTCTGAAGACATGATCCGATCCATTACGCAACCTTTCCTTCGCAACACCAACGTGAAAGCACCAGAGGTCACCTGGCGTCACCTGGTATCCATTGGCTGTTTGATCGCAGGCTTCGTTGGAACACCGAGTAATGTCACCGCTCAGGGCTATGTGACGATCGGGACGCAGTCGGCGACCTATGGTACCAATCTGAATTCTCCGTACAGCTTCTTTTACGAGAGCCGTCGGACACAGTTCATCATTCGTGCTACAGAGATCACTGCGGCTGGTGGGGGCGCCGGGAATATTGAGCGCCTGGCTTTCGACATTGCTGCGGTCGCCGGTGGTGCACTCACGAACTACACGATCAAGATCGGGCATACTGCTAATGCCACATTGACCAACAATACTCCGTTATCGGGGTTGACCACGGTTCGATCGGCCTTCTCTTATACACCGGCCGGTACTGGTTTTCAGGACATCAATTTCACCACGCCATTCAATTGGAACGGTACCAGCAACTTGGTCGTGGATGTTTGCTGGGGGGTGAATCCGACATGGTCCAGTTCAGGGGACCTGTGGGCAACGGGTGTAACAGGGACACGTCAACGCTCTGTTTCCTCGGAGACGGCCAATATGTGCGGTTCCTCATTTGCCAACTCGTTGGGTGGCTACGTACCCAGGGTCCGGTTCTACATGCCGATAGTCGTGAGCGGTCCATGTGCCGCTGCGGTCACGGTCCCGACCTGTGGTACTTCGGTCACTACCACCATGACGACAGGAGCGGGTCAATGGTCTGGATTCTTCAACTGCCCTGCAGGGGGGACCTTCGGTCTCTCCGGCAAGGAGTATGTCTACCAGTACACACCACCTTCTGATGGGATCTATGTGGTGACTGTCACGGGGAATACGGTGAACAACTACTCCGACCTGTTCATCAAATCGAGCCCATGCGCACCCGGTGCAGGTGGGTGGACCTGCCTCGCCGAGATCGAGGCCGGTGCGACCGGCACCGCCGACCCCATCGCATTGGCCGGAGGGACCACCTACTACCTCCTGTACAAGCAGGAGACCACCGGGTCATCCGGTGTCATCACATGGAATATCGCCTGTGCTCCGCCACCCCCTGCCAACGACCTGTGTGCCGGCGCGACGACTTTGATCCCGACCGGGACCTGCCAGAACACGGCGGGGACCCTCGAAGGCGCCATCAACGATGGTGGGATCAATTGCTCGGCAGGTGGGCAGGGCTCCGGTGATGTATGGTACCAGTTCACGGCCACTGCATCGTCCGCGCAGATCACCGTGGCACCCGGCGCCATCCTGGATGCCGTATGGCAACTGTACGATACTGGCAGTTCCTGCGGTTCCCTGGCGCCCGTCATCTGCACCGATGGGCCTGGCGCTGGTGGCGCGGAGACCGATGTGATCACGGGCTTCACGGTCGGCGAGACATACCTGTTGCGCGTGATGGACTACGCCCTGTACACTCCAGGGGCCACCACCTTCAACATCTGCGTGGTCAGTGCGCCTGATTGCATCGCATCGCCCACTGCACCGACGAACGGGGATGAGGCATGTTTCACTTCAGCGACCACAACGCTCAGCTGGCCGGCTTCCCCGGGTGCGACCGGCTATGATGTCTACTTCGGCACCTCACCAGCACCCTCCCTTGTGGCAAGCAACCAGGCGGGGACCACCTACAACGCAGCGACCCCGTCCGGCGGGACGTATTACTGGCGTGTCGTGCCGCGGAACACCCACGGTGCACGTTCGGACTGCAACACGGTCTGGAGTTTCGTCCGCAACGCGCTTCCGGTCATCTCCACCGGTAGTTACGGCCCGGCATGCAGCACCGATCCAGCCATCGACCTGAATGCAGCGACCCCTGTCGGTGGTACCTGGAGTGGCACCGGTGTCAGTGGCGATACGTTCGACCCGAGTGCTGGTACGCAGCTGCTGACCTATGCATACACGGACGGCAATGGGTGCAGTGCCAGTGGCCAGACCACGGTGAGTGTCACCACCGCTCCTGCCGCCACCATCGCCTACGCAGGATCTCCGTACACGGTGGGTTCCGGCACCGCGACCGTAACCCTTACCGGATCGACGGGTGGAACGTTCAGCGGTGCACCTGCCGGGATCGTGGTGAACAGTGGCACGGGTGAAGTGGATCTTGTGAACAGCTCCCCGGGGTCCTATGTCGTGAGCTACGAGATCATCGATGGTCCGTGCACCTTGAACACGTCCACGAACATTGAATTGGTCGCCGCCTCCACCACCTACTACAGCCAGGGCACGGGCGATGTATCGGATGCGATCTGGTCCACGAGCCCAGTGGGCACCCCTGGTGTGGCCACCTTCGATGCCACCACGGACATGGTGGTGCAGAACGGCCACGTGGTCACCAGCACGGACAACGAGGACGTACAGAACCTGACAGTGGAGACCGGCGGCACGCTGGTGCTGGAGACGGGCACGAACATGAACGTGAACGGTCCCACGGTGGTGATCAACGGCACGC
>JAWKNI010000014.1:0-81727 GCA_041391785.1 Flavobacteriales bacterium
AGATGGCCGCGTCGATCCCCACGATGTTCTCGTGGAGCTTGGTCATGGCATCCCACCAGTAGCGGCGGATGTTGTTCTTCAGCTCGACCCCATACGGTCCGTAGTCGTAAGTGGCGCTCAGGCCATCGTAGATCTCGCTGCTTTGGAACACGTAGCCATACTCCTTGGCATGGCCGATCAGGGTCTTGAGTTTGTCCTCGTTGGTGCTCATGATGGGGTCGCGGTCGCCTTGGAAGCCTCTGGCGGCGCGGGACGGCGAAATTAGGTCGCCGTAGCTTTGCCCGCGAATGATCGAACACCGCGGCACGCTCCTCAGCGAGGACCTCTTCGAGAAGCGCTTCGTTTGCGACCTGAACGCCTGCAAGGGTGCGTGCTGTGTGGCGGGCGAGAGCGGCGCCCCCTTGGAAAGGGAGGAGGCCGCGAAGTTGAAGAAGCTCTGGCCGAAGATCAAGCCCTACATCCCGGAGAAGGGCCAGCGCGCAGTGGAGGCGCAAGGCAACAGCGTGGTCGATACGGATGGTGATCTGGTGACGCCATTGGTGGGGGAGATGGGCGAATGTGCCTACACCGTCTTCGAGAACGGCATCGCGCTCTGCGGGATCGAGAAGGCCTGGAAGGACGGTGCGGTCGACTTCCGCAAGCCGATCAGCTGCCACCTCTATCCGATCCGTGTGGTGAAGCTCGCCGAGCACGATGGATTGAACTACCACAAGTGGCCCATCTGCAAGCCGGCCTGTTCGTGCGGTGCGAAGCTCGATGTGCCGGTGTTCCGTTTCCTGAAGGATGCGCTCACACGGCAGTATGGTGAGCAATGGTACGCGGAGTTGGAGGAGATCCACGCAGCATGGTCCGAGGTGCGCGGCAAGCGTTCGGGCGCGTGACCGTGCGGGTGCTGCTAACGGGTGCTCGAACGACCTCGAATGCCACTGTTCGATGTGGTCCGTGAGGTGATCGTACCGGTGGTGTTCCGATCCGCGCAGCACATCGTTCCACGGGCTTCGATCGATGCAGGAATGGCGCGCGCCCGATGCGTTGCACCACCCGGAAAGGCCCGCGTACCAACGGCTTCCGGGTTGTTAACGGATCGTGAAAAGAAAACACTTGCACGGATCGTCGCGCGATCCATCCCGCGCCAGTCGTGCGTGAAAATGCCGTGTTGAAAACTACGGAAACATACCCCCCTTCCATCCTTGTGAACGCGGTGTGCCCGGTCCACTTTTGTAACCCGCGAACGATGCTGTCACCATGAGGCGATACTCGGGTGAACATGTCGGAAGCGGTACCGGATCAGATCATCATTTTTCACGTTCGGGGCCTTCCCCGGACCGGACTTTCCTTCTCCCTTCGAACCACCGGCGATGCCGGCAAAACGCCAAGTACACATGAGCACGACCAGCGAAAAAGAACAACAGATGAGCCTTGAGGATGTGCTCCCGAAGAACGTCGAGGCGAACAACGAACCGTTGCTCAAGGAGAACAAGGACCGCTTCGTGATCTTCCCGATCCAGCACAACGACATCTGGCAGTACTACAAGAAACACGAGGCCGCATTCTGGACCGCCGAGGAGATCGACCTGCATGCCGACCTGGTGGACTGGACCAACAAGTTGAACGATGACGAGCGGTACTTCATCAAGCACATCCTGGCCTTCTTCGCGGCGAGCGACGGCATCGTGAACGAGAACCTCGCCGAGAACTTCGTGCACGAAGTGCAATACCCCGAGGCGCGGTTCTTCTATGGCTTCCAGATCGCCATGGAGAACATCCACAGCGAGACCTACAGCCTGCTCATCGATACCTACATCAAGGACCCGGTGGAGAAGGACCACCTGCTGCACGCCATCGAAACGGTGGATTGCGTGAAGAAGAAAGCGGAATGGGCGCTGCGCTGGATCAGCAAGGGCAGCTTCGCCGAGCGGTTGGTGGCCTTCGCCGCGGTGGAAGGGATCTTCTTCAGCGGCAGCTTCTGCAGCATCTTCTGGTTGAAGAAGCGCGGCCTGATGCCCGGCCTCACCTTCAGCAATGAACTGATCAGCCGCGACGAGGGCCTGCACTGCGACTTCGCCTGCCTGCTCTACACCAAGCACCTGGTGAACAAGCTGAACAAGAAGACCGTGGAGAAGATCATCATGGACGCCGTGGAGATCGAGAAGGAGTTCGTGACCGATGCGCTGCCCGTGAACCTGATCGGCATGAACGCCAAACTGATGCAGCAGTACATCGAGTTCGTGGCCGATCGGCTCCTGATGGAGCTGGGCAATGAGAAGGTGTACAACGCCACCAACCCGTTCGACTTCATGGAGATGATCAGCCTGCAGGGCAAGACCAACTTCTTCGAGAAGCGTGTGGGCGAGTACCAGAAGGCCGGGGTGATGAACCAGGACAAGGAGGGCAACAAATTCTCCCTGGACGCCGACTTCTGATCCGCCGATGAAGGCTGCCCCATGCCGGCGCAACACAACTCCGTGTGGCACAGGAAGTGGATCGAACGGCGGCCTTGCAACCCCAAGCACAACTAACAAAGCCCGGTTGAAGATCGACGGCGAATGACGTCCTGAACGCGGTCCGCGGAACCCCAACTTGTGGACCCCGCCAGTGACGGGAAACTCAACGAAAACACCATGCGGAGCGGGAGCCGAGCATGGATCAACAACGGGAGCGGCTCCCACCGCCCCACAAAACCAGAAGGAAAAGCATGTATGTGATAAAGCGCGATGGACGCCGGGAGGCGGTGAAATTCGATAAGATCACCGCCCGTGTGAAAAAGCTCTGCTATGGGCTGGACCCCATTGTGGATGCGACCCAGGTCACCCTGAAGGTGATCGATGGCATCTTCGATGGCGTGACCACCACCGAGCTGGACAACCTCACTGCAGAGGTCGCCGCCACCATGACGGTGAAGCACCCGGACTACGCGCAGCTCGCCAGCCGCATCGCGGTGAGCAACCTGCACAAGAACACCAAGAAGTCCTTCAGCGAGGTGATGAAGGACCTCTACGAATACACCGATCCCAAGACCGATGCGCGCGCGGCATTGATCGCGGACGACGTGCACCGCATCATCCAGGAGAACGCCGAGCAGCTCGACAGCGCCATCATCTACGACCGCGACTTCAGCTACGACTACTTCGGCTTCAAGACCCTGGAGCGCAGCTACCTCCTGCGCCTGCTGGGCAAGGTGGCCGAACGTCCGCAGCACATGCTGATGCGCGTGGCCGTGGGCATCCACAAGGAAGACCTGGAGGCGGCGATCGCCACCTACAACTCCCTCAGCGAGGGCTGGTACACCCACGCCACCCCCACGCTCTTCAATGCCGGCACCCCCAAGCCGCAAATGAGCAGCTGCTTCCTGCTGCAGCTCAAGGACGACAGCATCAACGGCATCTACGACACCCTGAAGCAGTGCGCGCAGATCAGCCAGAGCGCCGGGGGCATCGGCCTCAGCGTGCACAACCTGCGCGCCAAGGGCAGCTACATCAAGGGCACCAATGGCACCAGCAACGGCATCGTACCCATGCTGCGCGTGTTCAACGACACCGCCCGTTACGTGGACCAGGGCGGCGGCAAGCGCAAGGGCAGCTTCGCCATGTACCTGGAGCCGTGGCACGCCGATGTGTTCGACTTCCTGGAGCTGAAGAAGAACCACGGCAAGGAGGAGATGCGCGCCCGTGACCTCTTCTACGCCATGTGGATCCCGGACCTCTTCATGAAGCGTGTGGAGCAGGGCGGCAACTGGACGCTCATGTGCCCCAACGAATGCCCCGGCCTCTCCGACACCTGGGGGCCGAAGTTCGAGGCGCTTTACGAGAAGTACGAGACCGAAGGCAAGGGCCGCGAGACCATCAAGGCACAGGACCTCTGGTTCAAGATCCTGGAAAGCCAGATCGAGACCGGCACGCCGTACATCCTCTTCAAGGACGCCGCCAACAGCAAGAGCAACCAGCAGAATCTGGGCACCATCAAGAGCAGCAACCTGTGCACGGAGATCATCGAGTACACCAGTCCTGAGGAGGTGGCCGTGTGCAACCTGGGCTCCATCGCACTGCCCAAGTTCGTGACCAAGGGCAAGTTCGATCACGACAAGCTCTTCACCGTCACCTACGAGCTGGCGCGCAACCTCAATCGCGTCATCGACCAGAACTACTACCCGATCCCCGAGGCCAAGCGCAGCAACATGCGCCACCGCCCCATCGGCATCGGCGTGCAAGGTCTGGCGGACGCCTTCATCCTCATGCGCCATCCCTTCGATAGCGTGGAGGCCAAGGTGCTGAACCGCGAGATCTTCGAGACCATCTACTACGCGGCGCTCACCGCCAGCAAGGACCTCGCGAAGGAGGAAGGTCCGTACGAGACCTATCCGGGCAGCCCGATGAGCGAAGGCAGGTTGCAGTTCGACATGTGGGGCGTGAAGCCGAGTGACCGGTGGGAGTGGGACGTGCTGCGCAGCGAGATCAAGGAGCATGGCGTGCGCAACAGCCTGCTGCTGGCACCCATGCCCACGGCCAGCACCGCGCAGATCCTGGGCAACAACGAGTGCTTCGAGCCGTACACCAGCAACATCTACACGCGCCGCGTGCTGAGCGGTGAGTTCGTGGTGGTGAACAAGTACCTGCTGCGCGACCTGGTGAAGCTCGGCCTGTGGGGCGATGACCTCAAGAACAAGATCATCAGCGCGAACGGCAGCGTACAGCACATCCCGGAGATCCCGCAGAACCTCAAGGACCTGTACAAGACCGCCTGGGAGATCAGCCAGAAGGTGATCATCGACATGGCCGCCGACCGCGGTGCGTACATCTGCCAGAGCCAGAGCCTCAACGTCTTCATGGAGAACGTGAACTTCGCGAAGCTCACCAGCATGCACTTCCACAGCTGGAAGAGCGGCCTGAAGACCGGCATGTACTACCTGCGCACCAAGGCCGCCACGGATGCCATCAAGTTCACGGTGGACAAATCGAAACTGGCCGAGCCCAAGCCGCAGGAAGCACCCCAGGCCGCACCCAAGGCCCGCGAAGTGGTGCAGAGCGCACCTGTCACCACCGGCAACAACGACCTGCCCGTGACCGCCGTGGAAAAGCAGAACGCCGAACGCATGAATGCCCTCAGCAAGCAGGCCGAAGCCCAGGCGCAGATCAGCTGCTCACTGGATGATCCGGAGGGGTGTGAGATGTGTTCGGGGTAGGGGCTGGCCCGATGGGATGACACAACGCGCAGGGCTCACGAAAGTGGGCCCTGCGGTTATCCAGATGGATTTATGAGTCTACCATGACCTTCCCCCAATTGCCCCGGCGGATTAGGACTGACACGGTCGACTTATTGGACGAGTGGTTTAAGGAATCATGGGCGCATTCCTCTGAATTTGCCCCGCGACGACTGTATACAAGAGCAATCGTCAATTCCATACACACCATACTCAAGGGTTTCTATCCTAATGGACGCATCATCCACAAGTTTGGTCAAGACCAATCACTGGCAGATGTCGGAATTGTGAAACGTCTCTTGATGAGGCCTCTTCACCGAGTGTCCGTTTTTGCGCTTTCCGAGATTGCCAATCTCATCACTTTTTGCAAGCTGGAACAGACCTCTCTCTACGAGAACCTTCAGCATCAAATTCGCAATCCGCGTCAGTTCCAAGCGTCGCTCTTTGAGGCCTTTATTGCCCGCCAATTGAAGACTATTGGTCTCGACTACGTCTGCGAAGCAGTAGTGAACGGTAAGCCTCGGGATGGCTATTTTCCTTATTTAAATGAAAAATGGGTGGTTGAGTGCAAACAGCAGTTTGCACCTGCTGTGGACGAATTTGACATCATGCGCCGGGTGATTGATCAGGTGATAATGCAACTCAACCGTCATAAAATTGTCGGTGGCGGTGGACTTGTATTCCGATTGGCTCGGCCTGCAAATGCAAAAGCAATTAGCTCGGCAACTAGATTGCTCAATGAAGTGTTCTTGAAAATTTCAGATGGAGACGTTCCCGTTGACAGAGCGTCTCAATGGTCGGAGAGTCAGATGACAATTGAAGTGCTCCCTCTTGGAGTGCTAGACCCTGGCTACAGAACAACGGACACGGAGCTCGTCGCACGGATCGAAATTAATCCGGCGAATCAATCAGCGGCTATTGCTCTCACCGTTCCCATTTCTATACAGTTCGATTTTGGTTATTCTAGAGAGACCGTGATAAAGAAGCTTCGAACTATCATTCAGGACGCGCGCGAGCAGCATCGAGATCTTGGAACGGAAAAACTCCTCATTTGTATCGATAGTCAAGAACTCCCTGACCTCCAGCTTGGACTGCTTCAGGGTAGCAATCTCTTGGACGATGAGGTTGTTCGACAAAGGGTGAGCTCTGTCGTAGAGGATGCTGTTGTATTTGTGATTCAACGACAGTATTTGACTGCAGGGTTGAGGTATCAGGCATACGCTCTATACGACCCGCAGCACAAGAGTTTTGCTCAACACGTGATTCAATCATTTCCTAATCCTGCGGGTAATGGGCGTCTCGAACTTCTGAGTTGAACCCCGTCTGCGTGTAACGAAGCCGGTATCTAGACCCGCGCAGGGTGTCCGCCCGCAATGCCTCCGCAGTGGTCTGTCCGTGCATGTAACGGACAACCCTGTCGCTCGAAGCCGCCATCGCTCGTTCTCGTCACACCGGAAGCCGGGTGATCGAAGATCACTTGTCCCGGCCATTCGGTGTCTCACCCATGCCTGCGCTTACAGGACATTCGTGAGTCTCCGGGTCTTCGGTCGCAGAGCCTCCCCCCGCTACCGCGAATCTCTTCTCGCTGGTTCGGATCTGTGATCCGGACCATCTCAATCCCGCGGTCTGTCCGTGCATGTGGCGACCGACCCTGCGGCCTGTATCCGTCATCGCTCCTTCTTGTCACGAGGCCGGGTGATCGAAGATCACCTGTCCCGGCCATCCGGTGTCTCACCAATGCTTGCACATACAAGGCATTCGTGAGACTCCGGGTCTTCGGTCGCAGAGCCTCCCTTCGCCCGGAGTGACGTTGTGCGGGTCTTCGGTCGCGGAGCCTCCCTTCGCCATGAGTGACATGTTCTGAACGTCACACCGGAAGCCGCGGGTGGGCATGTGCGCGGTGGCTATCCGGTGTCTCACCAAAGCCAACGGGCGCAAGTCATTTGTGAGACCCCGGGTCGCACTCGCAAAGCCTCGCTTGCCCGGAGTGACGTTGTGCGGGCCTTCGGTCGCGGAGCCTCCCCTCGCCGAGGGTGACGTGTGAACCGGGGCGATGTTGGGCGTAAGGCACGAACTTCACGCACATGAAAGGTGGCTGGGTGTACATCATGACCAACAAGCATAACACCACGCTGTATACAGGTGTCACAAGCAACCTCATGAAACGCGTCCTTCAACACAAGAAAGGCGTGTTCCCGGAGTCATTCAGCGATCGATACCTCTGCCACAAGCTGGTATGGTCGGAGTTCGTCCCCACGATCGAAGGTGCCATTGCCCAGGAGAAGCGCATCAAGCACTGGCGCCGAGTTTGGAAGGAAGCCTTGATCGCCAAGGAGAACCCGGAGTGGCAGGACCTCAGCGAGGACTGGTATCATGCGAAGGATCTGGAGTGAGGAAGCCCGCCATCGATCCTTCTCGTCACACCGGAGGCCGGGTGATCGAAGATCACTTGTCCCGGCCATCCGGTGTCTCGCCAATGCCTGCGCTTACAGGGCATTCGTGAGACTCCGGGTCTTCGGTCGCGGAGCCTCCCTTCGCCCGGAGTGACGTTGGGCGGGTCTACGGTCGCGGAGTCACCATTCGCCCGGGGTGACGTGTGAACAGGGGTGATGGTGCGCATACCGTGCTAAAATTCCCTGCTACCGCGGATCTTGTCGCGCTGGTCCGGAACCTGTGGTATGTCTCGCGCAGCGCCACCATGTGGTCTTGCGGAGCGATGATAACGCACACCTCAAGAGGCTTCCTCTTCCTTCCGCGCGGTGGGAGCGACGAACAAACTGGCCAGGTACGCGGCGAACGTACCGAACACCCCGACCCCGGCCGTCATGAGGATGGCGGCGATCACCCGGCCTTCGGTGGTCACCGGGAATTTGTCGCCATAGCCCACAGTGGTGATCGTCACATACGCCCACCAGATGGCATCCTCGGCGGTGCGGATGTTGCTATCGGGGCTGTTCTCCACCTGCAGGATCGCCACTGAGGCGACGATGACGAGCATGGCCGCCGTGGTCGAGACCGAGGTGAGCGCGCCTTGTGCCCTGTTCTTGAACACGTGATCGATCAGCTTCTGCAACGATCGGAATGCGCGAACGATCCGGATCAGCCGTATCAAGCGCAGGATCCTGCCGTAGCGCATCACCTCAAGCATCGGTATGCTCGAAATGAGATCGATCCATCCCCAACGCATGAACCGCAGCTTGTTCGGGGCTTGCCTGAAGCGTTGTACGAAGTCGATCAGGAAGACCAGGCAGATGCCGACATCGATGTAGTTCAATAGTCGAGAGGTCTCGGCCGGGAGCACGAAAACCGTATCGATCACCAGCGCGATCAACACATAGATGCTCAGGAACAAGGTCAGGACATTCAAGAAGGTCAGTCCCTCCTGGTCGGTATCACCATTGGTCATGGGTCTGGAGTCTTATCCGGACAATGGTACCTGATCTGGATCGATCTTTCCGAGCGGCACAGGGAGAAGTGCGGCAACCTTACCGCAGCGAACGCGAAAGGCAACTTCACCGGAAGTGGGCCGTCAATTGAATGGAACGGACCAAGTTCTTTCGCCGACAATGCGCGCCTCCGGGATCATCCGATCGATGTTGATAGTACTGGTGCTCGGCACATGCGAGCGATCCTCGGCACAGACCATTCCCTTCACCAGCGGTCCTATTCCGTTGTGTGATACCAGCACCTTCACGGCCAACGTCACCGGTATAGGTCAACTCATTCCGCCGAGCTGGGGTTGGGGAGGTTATTACCTCGATGCGTTGACGATCAACATCACCACGGACCATCCGCAGACGCTACAGATCTTCTTGACCTCTCCTGAGGGCACGACCTTGCTCCTGTCCGAGTTCAATGGTGCCGGAGGGCAGAACTACACGAACACCGAGTTCGCGGTATGGGCATGGAACGACATCACCAACGGAACGGCGCCCTTCACCGGAACCTGGATCCCGCAGGGTGGCCCCTTCAATGCCTTCGACAATGAATGGGCCGATGGCATCTGGACGATCACGGTGATCGACACCGCGTGCGTCAATACCGGCCCTGGGCCTGGTGGTTGGACGCCCGGTTGGTTCAATGGTGGGGGCGGCAGTGGCGGTTTCACATTCACCTTCTATGCGCCACCACCGCCATGCGGAGGGTGGATCGGTGACGAGTACGGAAGTATCTGCCAAGGGGGTTCCATTGACATATCCGCGAGTTTCGCGGTGAATTATTCCTGGTTACCACTCACCTATACCGATGAAATGGGCCTGCCGGTACCGGACCCCACCGTGGTGACCACACCGGGCTATTACTATGTGGAAGGCTACGACCCTTGGGATGGTTGTTGGTACTACGGGAGCTTCTGGGTCGACCTCTCCGATCCAGTGGACCTGGGTCCGGACCAGTTCGTTGAACAATGCAGTGGCGCAGGGCCGGTGAACTTGGTCCAAGGGTTCAACTTCTCCGCACTGAACACAGCATGGACCTTGGACGGTGCCGCTATCCCTGCATCTCAGGCTGCGACCGCGTCGACCCCGGGCGTGTACCAAGTGATCGCATCGAATAGTGGGTGTGCGGATACGGCCCTGGTCACCTTGAGCTTCTTATCATCTCCGGCCATCGGTCCGGACCAGAATGCGAGCATTTGCTCCAGCGGGACCATCGACCTCACTGCACTGTATAGCACCGCAGGCATGACCGCTGAATGGTCCTTGGCAGGTGCGCCGGTCATTACGCCCCAGGCGGTATCGGATGCAGGCGTCTACATGTTGGTCGTCACATCCGGAGCAGGGTGCACGGATACAGCGCAGGTCACGATCACCGTGGATCAGGCCCCTGCCTTGGGTGCGGACCAAACACTGGACGTGTGCGACAATGCGACCGTGGATCTGACCGCGCTGTACAACACGGGCGCAGCGTCCACGGCTTGGACGATCATGGGTGCACCGGTCCCGGTTCCGACCGCGATCATTGCGATGGGGACATACCAACTGGTCGCAACGAATGCTACCGGATGCACGGATACCGCCGTGGTCGCCGTGAATGTGCTCACAGCTCCCGCACTTGGTGCGGATGTGGTGCTTGCAGCGTGCGAGGGGGAGGTCGTGGACCTCTCCGCATCATTCGATCCCATGGGGCTTGCACAAGCTTGGACGTTGGCCGGTACTCCGGTGCCGGACCCGACGGCCGTTGGCGTGGGCGGGCTCTACACGTTGGTTGCGACCAATGCGGCCGGTTGCAGCGATACCGCGCTCGTGGACCTGACCATGTCCGCGATCCCGGTGTTGGGGCCGGACCAAGTGGCGTCCGTTTGTGATGGCTCGGAAGTCGATCTGACGGCGCTCTTCATGACCGTACCGAATGCGACCGAATGGACCTTGAACGGTGCCGTGATCCCGGACCCGGCCGCTATCACCGCAGCTGGAACATACAGCATCACGGCCACCTCACCGGCGGGATGTACGGCGAGTGCGAACGTGATCGTGAGCGTGGAGGCATCACCGGCCCTTGGTACCGACCAGATGGCGAACATCTGTGCGGGTGCGTACGTGGACCTTACGCAGATGTTCAACACCACTGGACTTGTGGTGGAATGGGCCGAGGGCGGGTCCGTGGTGAATGATCCAACGGCGGTCATGGTCACCGGTGACTACCGCCTGGTGGTAACGAATGCCGCGGGTTGCACGGACACGGCCTATGTGATCGTCACCGTCGAGCCGCTCCCCTCACTCGGTGCGGACCTGTACTTCTCGCTTTGTCCCTGGCAGTCCGTGGACCTCACCGCGGTGTTGCCGGTCTCCGGCCTCACGGCCATGTATGCGCTTGACGGCACCCCGGTGTCCGACCCGACGTCCGTTTCGCAGCCGGGCGTATACACGGTGGATGTGGTCGACATGAACGGATGCACGGATCAAGCCCTGGTCACGGTCATCGGTGTGGAATGCCTCTGTGTGGTGGACATTGCTTACGAGGCACGTTGTATCCAGGATCCGGCGCGGTTCACGTTGCTCGCCGATTCCATCGTGCTGAGCGCCCATTGGGATTTCGGAGGTGCTGCGGGCATGTCCAACAGCATCGATCCCGAGGTGCGTTTCGATCGGGAGGGCGATGTCGTGGTGACCCTGGAAGCCACTCTGGGCTGTGGGGTCGTGAGCGCACAACGCACCATCCGCGTGGAAGACTGCTCGGATTCCTGCACGGTATGGGTGCCCAACGCCTTCACACCGAACAACGACGGCATCAACGACACCTGGTCGTGGAGCGGCGAGTGCATCCCGACGGACTTTTCCGTGCAGGTCTTCGATCGGTGGGGAGGCACTTTGTTCGCCACCACCGATCCGGCAAAGGCATGGGACGGTACCGTTGGGGGTGAAGTGGTGCCCTCGGGCATGTATGCGTATCGTGTGCGGTACAGGCTCCCGTACCAGGATGCGACGAAATCCTCCGGAACGGTGACGCTGATGCGTTAGTGTGGCGCGTACCAGCGGAGCGGAAAGATCACTTTCTTCGTGGCCGACCACCGACCGGCATGTTCCGTTCCCTCGTCCTGTGCATCATTGCGCCTCTGGCCATGCCGCTGCTCGCACAGGGTGGCATCCGCCTGCTCGTATCGAACGTGGAACCCTTCGTGGTGGGCGGCGCACAGCATGTGGGCATCGGCCTGGACCTGGACCTTGCGGACCGGCTTTCCCTGGGTGTGCAGGGGCGGATGTCGATCGGTGTGGATGGCTGGGTGCTGAACTACCGCACGGCCTATCACTTCAATGATGCGGAGTACGCTTCCTTCTACTTCGGGCCATTGGTGGGTTACCGGCACATCGGCGCGCAGGAAGGCGTGAATGTGATCCCGCTCGGCTTCCAGCTCGGTTGGCGGGGCGGATTGGAGCGCTTCTATGCGGACCTGCACCTTGGCGGGCACTACAACCTTGGTGCGGATGAGGTCTTGTTGGAGGGCGGCGTGAAGGCCGACATCCTGAAGACCAGCTTCTGTGCGGGCCTGGACCTCGGGTGGGGGTGGGCGGGCCGAAACACCCGCCACTGAACCCCTTTCCCGATCCGGTCTATTCGACCACCAGGCGCACGGTCATCGCTTCGGTGCGGATGGTGTATACGCCAGGCGGCATTCCTTCCACGCTGATGATGTGCTGCGTACCCGTGGCACGCTCCGTGCGTACCAAGCGGCCGGTTCCATCGTGCAACGTAATATTCCCGAGCGGGGTGTTGCTCACCAGGGTCGTGTGCGTGCTTGCCGGGTTCGGGAACAGCCCGATCGTCCGGTCCGTCGCAGCGAGGCCGGTGGTCAGGTAGAAACGTGGCTCCGAGAGCACACTGCAGCCGTTCGCATCGGTCACCAGCACCGTGTAGTTGCCATTCTCGTTCACGGCCAGTTCGGCTTCAGTGGCCCCGTCGATCGCCACACCCTCCAGGTACCATTGGTAGGTGCCGGGCTCGGTCACGAAGAGCACATCGCCCGTCTGCATGATCACGGGCACTTCCGGTGCATCAAGCACGTTCACTGCAAGTTCGGACGAAGCGGCCGTGCACCCGGCGTCGTTCATCAGTACCACGGAATACGCACCGGAGGCAGTGGCCTGCAGCGTTCCGGTCTCCGCGCCCGCGATCGGCTCGCCGTCCAGGTACCACTGGATCATGGTCCCAGGCTGATCCGTCACGTTCAATTCCACCGACCCGCCAGCACACACGGTGGTGGCGCCTGTTGCGGCGATCTCCGGTTGCATGGGCAGGGCTTCCACCTGCACCGCGATGCCCGCGCTGGGAAGAGAGGTGCAGCCGGTGGCGCTTGTGATGCTCACCGTATACGTACCGCTGGCATCGGCGTTGAATGCTTCATTCTCGGCACCGTTGATGGGCTCGCCATCGAGATACCAGGAATAGGTCGCATCCGCCACGGCCGGGGTGCTCAGGAGCACTGACCCACCCGCGCAGAACATGACATCCCCGGCGGCGGTCAGGTCGGCCGTGGGCAATGCTTCCACGGAGACCTGGATGACACTCGTGCTGTACGAACAGCCGGTCTGGTCGTTGGTGATGAGCAGTTGGAGGTCGCCTGCTTCGGTGACATCCACGGCAGCGGCATTCACGCCATCGAGCACCTCGCCGTTCAGTGTCCAGACGTAGGTGAGATCGGCCTGGCCGCTCAAGTTCTCCGCAGCGACGTTCACAGCGGTCCCTGCGCAAGTGGCGGCGCTCGCTGGCACGGCATGCTGGGGCAATGCATTGATCGTAACGGTCACCTGGGCGGAGGTGGTCGTGCCGCAGGAGTTGGTCACGTTCACGGCGTAGTTCCCCGAAGCGCTCACATCGAGGAAGGCGTTCGTCGCGCCGGTCAGTTCTTCGCCATCCACGGTCCATTGGTAGGTGTGGCCGGTCACGTCGTTGGCTTGCAGCATCACGGTGTTCCCAGCGCACACGGTTGCTGGTCCGATCGCTTCCACCAAGGCCATGGGCGCGGACCCGATCGTCAGGTCCACCCCGTTGTCCGTTCCGGTGATCGCGGGGTTCGTAGCCACCACCCGGATGCGGTAACCATTGCCCATGGGCAGGTTCGATGGAATGGTCGCGTTGATGGTGCCCGAGGTGGTGCTCGTGACGCTACCGATCACAGTTGGCGAACCAAAGCTGCCATTCGCATCCGAGAGTTGGGCGCGGAACACGTTCGCCTGCACCAGAAAGCCGGCCTGATTGAAGGTGCCGGTGGCCGTGTAGGGCACTTGCAAGGTCGCACCGGGGCACAGCTGAGGGCCGAATGGTGGGGTGATGGCGAGGGTACGCGGTTCGTCGTAGTAGGTCACTTCCGTGATCACTTCCAATCCGAGGATGCGGTTCGTGGTGATCTGCAGGATCGGCACGCGGTAGCCATGGGCCAGCCATTTGTATTCGGTGAGCAATGGTCGTTCGATGGCGAACCCCAGGCTCAGCGTATCCACATTGATGGTGTCGCGTCCGGCGATGGTCGTCTTCACCCGCAGCACATCGAACGACCCTGCCGGAGTGGTGATCACACCCCAGCCGTCCACGGTGTTCGTGCGCGTCTGCTGATAGCCATAGTGTGCCAGGTTCGGCACCGAGATCTGGTAGGAGGAGGCGGAGGTGCTGGTATTGCCATAATTCAACGGCAGCTCGTAGATCACATCATGCTGGCTCAACGTAATGGGTATGGGTATCCCTGCAAGGTCTGCGCCATAGCCCACTTTCTTGTACGTGGATCCGGAACGGTAGAAAAAGGTGTACGGATCCTCGATCTGCAGCAGGTCGCTGAACGGGATGTCAACACCGTCCGTGGCGTGGTTCGCGCGGTTGCTGTTGAAGAACACATCGGCATATGCCAGTGCGTAGATCACGTTGGTACTGTTCACGGAGAAGAACTCCTGCTCGTTCTGCGCCCCGGCCACCAATCCACCGAAATCCCACACATGGGCCGGTCCGGTGGCGTTGTAGTTGAGGAAGGGGTTGTTCGCTGCGGTGGTGCGCAGAAGCTCATCACCGGCGTGGGGCATGTCGCCTTGGTCGATGGTGATCTGCGCGCTTGCCAGCAGTGTCGTTGAAAGCGTGAGAAGAAGGGTAGAGAACCGCATATGGGTGTGTTGAGTGATGCAAAGCTAGGTGTTCGTCGAAGCTTTGTCCACATTTGTCGAATGAAATAGGGGGTCCATGGGTGCGGATGATATGCTGCTTCTGACCTTTGGAGGATGGTCTGTGGAATGAACCTGGAACTTTGCGCGCGTGTTCCGCATCATTCGTTCGCTTCTGCACGTGCTCGCCTGTACGGTCGGCACTGGGCTCTTCGGCCAGGTGGTGAACATCGAAGGGCGAAGGTTCCAGAACGACAGCGTTCCGTGGGCCGGGTTCGTGGACCTGCGGTACAGCATCTCGGAGAATACCCAACGCAGCATCAACTTCGGTCTTGGGGGTGCCGTTCAGCACATTCGCGGAAAACACAGGTGGTTCTTCATCAATGACCTGGCGATCAGCAGGGTGGAAGCCAATTCGTTCCAGAACACCGGATTCCAGCACGTTCGTTACAACTACGCCCGGGACAAGCGATGGACCGGGGAGGCCTTCGCCCAAAGCCAGTACAACAAGCCGTTGGCCCTGGACCACCGCCTTACCCTGGGAGCAGGCCCGCGCGTGCGCATCCTGAACGAGGAGCATGCCAAGCTGCACATGGGCACTGCGTTGATGTACGAGCACGAACGGGACAGTGATCGGAACAAGCTTGATCACGGGCGAAGCAGCTCGTACCTGTCCGCGACGGTCCGGATGAGCGAACTCGCCGATATCGCGGCCGTGGTGTATTACCAGCCACGGTTGTTCGACGCTTCCGACCATCGCGTCGCGCTGGAAGCGAGTCTGTTGCTCAAGTTGAATGCCCGGTTCACGTTCGAGAGCCGGTTGAACCTGTTGCAGGATACGGGGCAGCCCTTGGGGGTGCCGCAGCTCAGTTACACCTGGGGCAACCGTTTCGGGTTCCGATTCTAGGCCGTTCATGCCGGATCACACCTGTTCAACGGGCGTTGATCAGCGTTTTCAACACTCCGGCAGTGGTACCGGTTCGGACCGTGGGAAGAATGGGAGCACATCTGCTGTTTCTTTGCCATCTGACCAATACTTACCCAGATGGATCATTTATACACAACGGCATTGTTGGCCGGGATCGCGATCAGCAACCTTGCCTACGGGCAGAAAGCCGCTCCCACGCATGCCGGACTGGAACGCGCGCACGTGCAGCGTAGCGTTGAGCGTACCGGTGAACGCCCCACATGGATCGATGCGGCCGCACGAGGTGGTCTTGCCAACGACGATTGCGCGGGGGCCATCACCATCACTCCGGCGACCACCTGTACGCCCACCTCAGGTTCATTCGACGGGGCCACCGAATCACAGCCTGCATCCGATTGCAGTGGGTTCACCGCGACCACGGCCAGCGATGTGTGGTTCACCTTCGTGGCCACTTCGGAGAACACCACCATCGAGGTCACCGGCGGTCCGGACATCGACCCGATCGTGGAACTCTTTGAAGGGACCTGCGCCGACCTTGCCTCCCTGGGTTGCGTGGACGAGACCCTTGTTGCTGGTACCGAAGCACTCTCCTATGCCACCTCGATCGGTCAGACGTATTACTACCGGACCTACTTCTGGCCGTACAGCACGCCTCCCACGGATTTCTCCTTCACCACTTGTGTGTACGATACGCCTCCTCCTCCCGCGAACGATGAGTGCACCGCGGCCAACGTACAGACCCTGGCGATCGGTGGCAGCGTTTCGGCGACCGGCACCAGCATCGGTGCATTGGATACTGAAGGGTTGGGCGCACTCACGGTGTGGGAGGCCTTCACCATTTCCGAATGCGCTGATGTGACGATTGCGTATTGCGGCAGCACCGCAGGAGAGAATCCTGCAGCGAATGGCGTGTTCAGCGATTGCCCACCAACGGTCTTCGTTGGCGACAATGGAGGTGATGTCACTTCCTGTGCCGATGGGCAGTTCACCGGGTGCTTCAGGAACCTCCCGGCCGGTACGTACTATGTGCCGGTGATCGGTGGCGTGACCAGTTACACCGTCAGCATCGCGGCCAGCGCGTGCAGCACGGTGCAGGCCCCCAATGACGATTGTGCCGCCGCTACGGCGCTCACCATCTACGATTTCTGCAACCCGATGCTGTCGAGCTCCGAAGGTGCCACCGAGTCCATTCCGGCACTGGAGTGCAATGGTTTCACCGGTACTGCGGATGATGATGTGTGGTTCTCTTTCGTCGCCAGTGTTGCGGACATGACCGTGGCCGTCACCGGCAGCGACCAGTTCGACGCGGTCGTTGAAGTACTGAGCGGGGCCTGCGGAAGCGGCACCTCCATCGGGTGTGCTGATGCGACCTTGGAGGGCGATGATGAAGTGGTGGAGCTGACCGGATTGACCGTGGGTGAGACCTACTATGCACGGGTCTACCACTACTACACCGGGCCTGCCTGCTCCAACGATTTCTGGATCTGCGTTTCGGAAGGAGTGGGCATCAACATCGGCATGGAGGAGAACGCTGCTGCGGAATGGACCATTTTCCCGAACCCGAGCAATGGTGATCTCGTGATCACCAACGGCGGCGCGGCCGGCCTCACGGACCTTTCCGTGTTCGATGTGAACGGTCGCATGGTGCACACCGAGCGCGTGAACATCGCCCAAGGCGGACAGCACTACCTCAGCTTGAGTGGTGAACTGGCGGCGGGTTCGTACAGCCTGCGCATCGCGAACGCGAACGGCACCCAGGTGCAGCGCCTCATGGTGCGCTGATCGACCACGGCATGCATAGGGTATCGCCCGGGCCAACGGCCCGGGCGATCCTTTTACGCCCTTTGTGCGACGGATCCCCTTCGATCAGCGCAACACGGTGACCGTTCCATGCTGGCGGTGCTCAACCCCGTTCACATCGGTGAGGACCAGGTGCCAGAAGTATGTGCCATCCGATACACCGGTGGCGCGCCAGGCCATCCTCAGATCACCGGTGGTGAAATGCACCGTGCCCCAGCGATCCGATACGGTCAGTCGTGCACTCACCACATCACGTACCTCGATGGGCAGGAAGACATCGTTCGCACCATCACCGTTCGGGGTGAACACGTTCGGCATGCGCACGACCGGTGCACAATGGCTGAAGCGCACATCGAAGACCGCCGAGAAGGTGCAGGAAGGCAGTTGGATCGATACCGTCCGCTCACCGGCCATGCCGACCAGCAGGTCAGGAGTGGTGCTGCCATCATCCCAGGTGTAAGTGGCCCCGGACACGAATGCATTCAACCGTACACTGTCCCCCTCGCAGGCATCGATGGCATTCGTCAGTGCGAAGCCTGTGATCAGGTCGGTGACCACAGTGGTTCGGACCACTGTGCAAACACCGTCATCGATGGATACGGTGTACGCGCCGGCCTCACTAACCTGCAGAACGGCCTCGGTCGATCCATCGGACCATTGGTACATGCCGTTGGGAACGGTCGCGTCCAGCAGGATCAGGTCAGTTGGGCAAAGCACGGTATCCTCCGGTAGGAGCAGGTCGGGTGGAGGACTGGTGGCGATGAGGATCGTGTCGAGATCGGTGCAGCTGCCGATGGAGGCGGATACCAGCACAGGTCCCGGTCCGGTCACAAGCACTGTCGGGGTGGTCGCCCCTGTACTCCACACCACCATCACGCCCGGGAGGTCCACGGAAAGCGCCAATGTATCCCCTTCGCAGATCGTCACGTCCGGGCCAAGGTCGGCGAATCCCGCGGGGATCACGTTCACGGTGAAGTAGGCCGTATCGCCGCCGCTCATGGCCAAGTACGTCGTGGTATCGCCCGGCTGAACGATCAGTGTATCTCCGGTGCCGATCAGGGTGGAAGGGGTCTCGGCGAGCGCCCAGCGCACATCCGTCCCGTTGATCGCGACCAACGTGCCCGTACTTCCTTCGCACAGCATGGTATCACCGGTGATGATGAACGGAGGATCATATCGCCGGATGACCACGTCGTCAATGAAATAGCACGCGAAGGGAAGCGTGTTGGAGCCGGTGGGCATGACGCTCATTTGGACATCGTTCAAAAAGCTCCCGATCGTGATGAACGCATACGGTCCATCGGCCATGAACTCACCACTGATCAGTGTCCAGCCGTTGGCTTGATCGATCACTGTTGCGCCCGAGACCTGAGGTGATACGGGCAGGCTGAGCCAATCGCTTGAGGAAGGTGGGGTCACGGAGAAATGGATGCCGAGACCATCCGTCGCGAAGTCGCACCGGTCGCCCAACGAGACCCACATCTCCGCGTGGTACATCACACCTGCCTGCAGGGGCGCGGTGAGTTGCGCTTGTGCATACTCACGTTCTTCGGTCGGGCAGATGGAACAATAGGTGATCAATGCCGCGTATGCCTGCCCGGTCACCGGCACCTCACTGCCCCATGAATACGGGTCTGTCGATCCCACGGTGGCATTCGGGCATTGGGTGGACAACGATGCGTGATACACATCCGGACTGCCTGCCGTAGGCGTATACCAATCGCTGATGCTCGCATTGAACGTGGTCGGAATGAAGACCCCACAGAACGGATCACCGAACTCGAAACCGGGGTTCGGAGCGAGGTTCTGGGCGCTGGTGACGATCGCCTTGCAGGGGAGCACGGCGCAAGCAAGCATCCACCAGCGCATCCTCAAGATGACCGTTCCGCAGCGTTCACCGGGCATGCATCAAAGGACGCTGTTCTGGATTTGATCTCCGCGATCCCCACGTCGAAAGGCCTCTGTGCGGCAGTACCTTTGAGCTTCCGTGGGAACGAACGCAGGATCTCCGAACGTCAGCTTTCGCTTCACCGGACCGCAGCTCTTGGAACAGACATTCCAGGATGGTGCGGTCCTTGGGCCCGCTGAATTATTGGCGATCAGACGACAACGACTGGACCTCTCCGAAGGAAGGCTCCTTGCCATCCTCTCGTACATCCCGCGGTCGGTGCAGTTCGATATCAGTGCCACCAGCGTGGATCATTTCCGCACGGAAGGAGCATCCGACCCGATCATCGCTTTGGCGGTGGTGGCGGATGATGATCGCATGGAGGTGACCTCCAAGGTCTATTTCACCTTCCACCAACAGGGCTTTCCTGTCCGTGTATTCTCGGAGGAAGCACCGGCCCGGTCATGGCTGACCGAGCAGATCAACGCCTTCAACAGGAAGGCCGATGCCGGTGTTGTGGACCGCGCCCATGCTGGCGAGGTGGAGTGACCGCGCTTGCGATCCGGCGCTGAGTTCCCCATCTTGTCCCCTCTTGGCATGACGACTCTCCATCTGGCCATAGAGACGAGCCTTGCGTTCATCACGCGCACGGGACCGGTGATGATCGAGACGCGGTTCAAGCCGGGCGTGCGGATCACACCCGCGGGAATGATCGAGAACATCAGGGTGCGCCGGGAGATGTGCCGCAACGTGCCGCACGTGATGCTCACTGTGATCGAGGGTGAGCACGACATCGATCCGGATCTGATGCGCACGGACCTTTTCCACATGCCAGAGGACCGGGCAGTGATCAAGGCCGTCGCACTCGTCATCGACGGCAACTTCCTGCAACAGGTGGCCTCCATCTACTTCTCCTATTTCCCACAGACCTTTCGAACGCAGGTCTTCGGGGAGGAGGAGGCAGCACGCCGCTGGCTTCACGAGGAAGCACTTGTGATCGCGCGAACTATTTGAAGGCGGCGAGGCCGGTCACTTCAGCGCCCGTGATGAGCAGGTGGATGTCGTGCGTACCCTCATAGGTCACCACGCTCTCCAGGTTCATCATGTGGCGCATGATGGGGTACTCGTTCGTGATGCCCATACCGCCCAGGATCTGCCGCGCCTCACGGGCCACAGTGAGCGCCAGGTGCACATTGTTGCGTTTGGCCATGCTGATCTGCTGCGTGGTGGCGCGGCCTTCGCTGCGCAGCACTCCAAGGCGCCAGGTGAGCAGTTGTGCCTTTGTGATCTCGGTGATCATCTCGGCCAGCTTCTTCTGGGTGAGTTGGAAGGCACCGATGGGCTTGCCGAACTGGATGCGTTCCTTGCTATAGCGAAGTGCGGTGTCGTAGCATTCCATCGCCACGCCCAACGTACCCCAGGCGATCCCGTACCGTGCGCTATCGAGGCAGCCGAGCGGTGCGCCAAGGCCGCTCTTGTTGGGCAGCAGGTTGGCCTTCGGCACCTTCACGTTGTCGAACACCAGCTCACCGGTCGGGCTGGCGCGGAGCGAGAGCTTGCCGTGGGTGGTGGGCGTGGTGAAGCCCTCCATGCCCCGTTCCACGATCAGCCCATGGATGCGCCCTTCCGTGTTCTCGGCCTTGGCCCACACGATCGCCAGGTCGGCAAAAGGTGAATTGCTGATCCACATCTTCGCACCGTTCAGCAGGTAGTGATCGCCTTTGTCCTGGAAGGTGGTGACCATGCCGCCGGGGTTGCTGCCGTGGTCGGGTTCGGTAAGGCCGAAGCAGCCGATCTTCTTCCCCTGCACCATGTGGGGCAACCACTTCTTCTTCTGCTCCTCGCTGCCGTACTTCCAGATCGGGTACATGGCCAGCGAACCCTGCACGCTGCAGAGGCTGCGCAAGCCGCTGTCGCAGCGCTCGATCTCCTGCATGATGAGGCCGTAGCTGATCTGGTCCAGACCCGGACCGCCGTACTCCGCGGGAACGAATGGACCGAACGCACCGATATCGGCCAGTCCCGGGATGATGTCCTTGCTGAACTCCGCCTTCTCGAACCGTTCCTCGATGATGGGCTTGAGGTGCTTGCTCACATGCTTGCGCGCCGTGTCGCGGATCAACTTCTGCTCCTCGGTAAGGAGTTCGTCCACCAGGTAGTGGTCATGTGCCTGGAACTGGTCGGTGGCGCTCTTCGGCGTCGCCTTTGCGGTCGTTGTCGCTGTGCTCATGTTCGGGATCGTGTGCCCCTGAGCGGGGCGATGCGAGGGCGAAATTAGGCAAGCGGAACGGGGTGATGTGCGCGCCTACTTTTGCGCCACGATGCTACCCGGGTCACAGGCCGATCAACTGCGACACATCGACCCCCTCGGGGCCTGGTGGGTCAGTGGTTTGGTGCTCTTCGTTCTGGTCGTCATCGCCATCACGAACGTCAGTTCCCCGCGCAAATGGCGGTTACTTGCGCAGGCCACTTTCCGCATGCGCCTGGGGCGGTCCACCTTGCGGGAGGAGATCGACCTGCGGGACAGGACCCTGGTGGGGCTGCTCCTAGCGGCGGTCTGCGTACTGGGCATGTTCGCCTGGCAGGCTGCGGTACGGTCCGGTATGCCCGATGCTCCATCGTACCCGGTCTGGGCCGGTCTGGTGGCGGCCTCGGTCGTGCTCCAGAGTGTTCTGGTGATCACCATCGGCACGTTGCTACGGGTGGACAATGGCTTGGTGGAATACATGTATACAGGACTGCTCATTTTCATCCTGGCGGGGATGGTCCTCCTTCCGGTCGTTGCACTCGTCGCCTTCAGGCCCGAATGGCGTGCGGAATTGCTGCTTTTCGGCAAGGTGTTGTTGCTCGTACTGCTGGTGTACCGGTGGGTGCGCGGGGCGTGGATCGGATGGGGTGAAGGGGTTCCGGCCAGGTATATAATTATCTACCTTTGCACCGCCGAAATCGTGCCCTTGCTCCTGTTGCTCGACGTGCTCCGACAACCTCTCCCACACTTGTTCCACCACTAAGCCGATCGGCCTTGAAGATCAAGACCATTCTCGTTTCGCAACCGGCTCCTACGGATGAGAGGTCCCCGTACCACGAGTTGGCACGCAAGCATGCGTTGAAGATCGACTTCAGGCCGTTCATCCAGGTGGAGGCGGTCCCTGGGCAGGAGTTCCGGCAGGAGCGGATCAACATCCTGGATCATACGGCGGTGATCCTCACCAGCCGTAACGCAGTGGATCACTTCTTCCGCATGTGCAAGGAACTGCGCATCACCGTGCCGGAGACCATGAAGTACTTCTGCGTGTCGGAATCTGTGGCCTACTACGTACAGAAGTACATCGTCTACCGCAAGCGCAAGGTCTTCATCGGCAAACAGACCTTCGCGGACCTGATGGATGTGATCAAGAAGCACAAGGACGAAAAATACCTTGTGCCGTGCAGCGATATCCAGAAAGGGGAGATCCCCGGCCTGTTGGACAAAGCCTCGGTGCAGTACACCAATGCGGTGTTCTACCGCACGGTGGCAAGCGACCTCAGCGACCTCAAGGGACTGAAGTACGACATGCTCGTGTTCTTCAGTCCCGGCGGTATAGAAAGCCTGATGAAGAACTTCCCGAAATTCAAGCAGGGCGATGTGGCGATCGCCGCTTTCGGGCCCACCACTGCGAAAGCGGTGCGGGACAACGGATTCCGGTTGGACCTTGAGGCCCCCCTCCCGGAAGCCCCGTCCATGACCGGCGCCATCGAGCTCTTCATCAAGCGTCAGGCGAAGAAGAAGTAAGCGGTCCGTCACGCGATGAACGGTCCGTGACGACATTCGGTCCCTCGACCATGGCACGACCTACCTTCCGGAAGCATGAGCACCTGTGCGGTCGGCTGCGCATCCAGGAGGTCTTCACATCCGGGCGCACGGTGCACGATCATCCACTGAAGCTGATCGGAAAGATCATGGAGCTCCCGACCATCGCACCGGCCCAGGTCGCATTCGCGGTCCCGAAACGGGTGTTGCGCAAGGCCGTTCAACGCAATCGGGTGAAACGCTTGATGCGCGAAGCCTACCGGCTGAACAAGGAGGTCTGCCATGCACCCATGCGCGCAAGCGGCACGCAATGTGCGCTGCTCTTCGTTTTCCAGGGCAAGGCCAACGTGACCCTGGCGGAGATGGAACTGAAAATAACCCGCTCCCTGGAGCGTTGGATGAAGGAACATGGCTAAGCTTCTGGCATGGCCCCTGATCGGCCTGGTGCAGCTGTATCGCTACACCATCTCCCCGCTGTTGCCGGGCGCATGCCGGTACTCTCCCACCTGTTCGGAGTACGGCCTGCAGGCCTTGCGCATGCACGGTGCTTTCCGCGGCGGCTGGCTCACCATGAAGCGCTTTCTATCTTGTAACCCATGGGGCGGGCATGGTCATGATCCCGTTCCCACCGAACTTCACTGATATGGACAAGCAGCACACACCTGCCTCTTCGAAATGGAAGCTATGGATCATTTCCGGCGCGATCGTCGGTGGTGGAGCCCTCACCATATCTGCTGGTGACAGCTATTTCGAGGTGAGCAAGAACCTTGAGATCTTCACGGAACTGTACAAGGAGCTGAACATCTACTACGTGGATGATACGCAGCCGGGGCAGCTGATGAAGACCGGCATCGATGCGATGCTGGCCTCATTGGACCCGTACACCCAGTACATCGCGGAGAGTGACATGGAGGATTACCGCTTCATGACAACCGGTCAATACGGCGGGGTCGGTGCCCTCATCAAGCGACAGGACGATCACGTATTGATCAGTGAACCATACGAGGGCTATCCTGCGATGAAGGCCGGCATCTGGGCCGGTGATGAGATCATGGAGGTGGATGGTCGCCACGTGCCCGGCATGAGCACCGAGGAGGTGAGCAAGCTGCTCAAAGGACAGGCCGGCAGCAGTGTTACGGTGGTGATGCAACGCAACGGCGGGGAGCGCACCACACATACCCTGACCCGAGAGGAGATCAAGATCCCGGACGTGCCGTACAAGGACATCATCGATCCGGCGAACGGGATCGGCTACTTGAAGCTGAACAGTTTCACGCAGACTGCCGGTCAGGAAGTGCGCAATGCCGTGAAGGAGCTGAAGGACAAAGGCGCCACCAAGTTGGTGCTGGACCTCCGTGGGAACGGCGGTGGCCTGTTGCGAGAGGCGGTCAACATCGTGAACCTCTTCGTGCCCAAGAATCAGTTGGTGGTGGAGACCAAGGGGAAGATCGCGGAATGGGACAAGACGTACAAGACCCTGAGCGAGCCCCTTGAGGCCGAAATACCGTTGGTAGTGCTGGTGGATGGACAAAGTGCCAGCGCCAGTGAGATCGTCAGCGGTGCTTTACAGGACCTGGACCGCGCCACCATCATCGGTGAACGGACCTACGGAAAAGGGCTCGTGCAACAGACGCGTGACCTGTATTACAACAGCAAGCTGAAGGTGACCGTGGCCAAGTACTACATCCCCAGCGGTCGGTGCATCCAAAAACTCGACTACGCACACCGCGACAGCAGTGGGCATGCCGTTGAGGTGAAGGAGGAGAGCATCGCGGAATTCAAGACGCGCAATGGCCGGCCGGTGTTCGATGGGCGTGGGATCTTCCCGGATGTGACCGTCGAGGACCCCGAACTCGCCAAGGTGGTCGGTGGCCTGTATGGCAAGGACCTCTTCTTCGATTTCGCCACGCAGTACCGGTTGGCCCATGCGGAGATCGGCCCTGCTCAGGCCTTCGAGGTGAGCGACGCCTTGTACCAGGAGTTCGTGGATTTCGTGAAGGACAAGGAGTTCGACTACGACACTGAAACGATGGCGGCCCTACTTGAGCTGGAGGCGAAGGCGAAGAAGGAGCGGTACTATGAGCACGCCAAGGCCCAGCTCGATGCCTTGCACAATGAGTTGCGCCCCGATCGTAGCGAGGAGCTGACCCGGTTCCGCAAGGACATCGAAGAGGTCCTGAAAAGCGAGATCGTGGCTCGCTACCACTACCAGACAGGGCGGGCGAAAGCGGCCATGGGCACCGACCCATACGTGCTGAAGGCCATCGAAGTACTGAAGGACGGCACCTATGTCGATATACTGGCCGGCAAACTTGTGAACGGCAAGTAAGCCGCTCCCGGTGCACCACCGGGAACCTCAGGCCAGGAGAACCGATGTGGACGAAGGTTCCCTTTCGTACGATTCACGTTGCAGCGCTTTGCCTGTGCGCTATCTTCCTTCCGTGGAGCACTGCCTTCCTGAGCATGGCGCAGATGCTCCTTGCCGCCAATTGGCTCGTGTGGGGGGGCGTGCGAAAGGATCTTGGCCAGCGGTTCCGGACCGTGTTCGCAAGCGCTCCGGCATTGGTCTTCCTATCCTTCTTCGGGCTGCACGTGCTCGGGTTGGCCTGGACATCTGCGCAAGGCATGCCCTGGGGCCTGGACCTTGTCCGGATCCTGGTGCCGGTGCTGTCCTTCGGCGTGGTGCTTGCAGGATCGGACCGGTTGACCGCAGGGGAGCTGCGGACCATACTCTTGTTCGGGGCCTGGAGCGTGGTCGTCAGTGCGGCGGTCTGCATCCTTTTCGTCGATCCAGGTCAGGCGGGTGAGTACCGCTCGCTCTCCCGCTTCATCAGCCACATCCGGCTCACGCTGCTGCTGTGCTTTGCTGTCGTGGTGTTCGTTCATTACAGTGGGCGGGGCCTGCTGCTGGCAGCGCACCTCATCGCGGTAACATGGGCGGTGTACAGCATCGATCGGCTCGGGAGCATCCAGGGGTTCATCATCCTTGCGGTGGTCGGTGCGGTGCTGCTATGGAGGGCCTTGGTACATGTGCGGCCTGTCCTGCGGTATCCAGTGCGCGCGATCATCATCCTGCTACCCGTGGCCGGTGCACTGTCCCTGTGGAATGCACTGGAACGGACCTATCGCCTTCCCGAAGCGAACACCTCGGGATATGGTGAATACACGGCAGGGGGCGAGTCATACACCTTCGATGCGACCAACCCGCAGCTGGAGAACGGTGAGCATGTGTGGGCCTGGATCGCGTGGGGAGAGGTGAACAGGACCTGGGCCAGGAGAAGCAGCAGGCCACTGGATGGGACGGATGCGCAAGGGCATTCCTTACGTGGGACCTTGGTGCGCTACATGACATCAAAGGGCCTGCGCAAGGACAGTGTCAGCCTTATGTCACTGACCGACGAGGAGATCCACGCGATCGAGCAGGGCCGGCACAACGCATCGGTGGATGGGCGTTCGAAGGTGCGCGACCGCTTTGATGAGGTGATGTTCGAGATCGGTCAGTACCGCGCCTACCGAATGGCCAGCGGGCACTCGGTCACCATGCGGATCGAATTCCTCCGGACCGGCGTTGCGATCGCTGCGCGCAATTGGTCGACCGGTGTGGGCACCGGCGACACGCAGCAGGCGTTCGACGAACAATACGTTCGGATGGAGAGCAGCCTTGCACCGGAATGGCGTTTGCGAGCCCACAACGAGTACCTCACACTGTTCATTGGTTTCGGGGCCTTCGGCCTGCTGTGGTGCATGTTCACCTGGTGGTGGCCCGCGTACCGGCATCGGCGCTGGTCCGATCCGTTGTTCATCGCATGGGCGGTGATCTTCGGCATTTCCTGCCTCACGGATGACACGGTGGAGACCCAGGCCGGGGCCACCTTCTTCGCGCTATACTACACGCTGCTCGTCTTCGGAGCACCTAGGCGCGCGGCCGCAGTTGGTCCAGCAGCGGCAGCACCCGCTCAGGGTCTATCGCATGCACCTGCGCGTTAGCATCCAGGTGATCGTGCGCCTCGTCCACCAAGATGTGCACGTCCCTGCCGAGCGGTGCCCATCGCCCCGGATGCATGGGCCGTTGGGTAGGGAAAAGACCGATCGCGCGAATGCCGGCGGCCGCCGCGATGTGCAACGGACCTGTACTGGCGGCGACCATGGCATCACTTGCTCCGATCAGTGCTATCAGTCCATCCAGGGACAACCGGCCGCCGGTATCCGTCACGTGCACGGATCCCATCGGCAGGTGCTTGCGGTAGCTCTCGGCTTCCGCCTGTGTTCCGGTCAGGATCACCTGGTATTGCGCAGGGCTGAGCAGGCGGATCAACTCCGTGAATCGATCCAGGCCCCATTCCGCAGCACTTCCCTTCGAACCCGGGTGGATCAACACATGCCGGCGACCCGGGCGCAGCAGTTCCGCGATCGCAGGGTCCGGATCGATCGGTCCGAAGCCGGTGTCGCTGGCCAGCTGGGCAAGGTTCGGGATGGTCGTTATCCCGAAGGGCTCCAGCAACTTCAGGTTCAACTGTGCTTCGTGCAGCTCGCTGTTCCGCCGGCTGAAGTTCACACGTTCATTCACTGTGAACCAGTGCCACCAGCGATGGCTCGTACCGATGCGGTGCGGAATGCCCGCTGCTTTGGCCCACTGTGCCACCTGCCTGTCCGGGAATACGTGCAGGATCGCATCCGCCTGGAGTGAGCGCAGGCGATCGACCGCATTGCCGCCATGCTCCTCCATGAGCTGTTCCATGGTGAGGACCACATCGATGTGCCTGCACCGGCGCAGCACCGGCGCTGTGTACGAACGGCCGAGAAAGACCAATCGAGCCTTGGGATAATGCGCACGCAGTCGGCCCAGCAAGGGCAGGGTCAGCATCACATCGCCGATGCTGTCCGTGCGGGAGACCACGATCGTTCCAGGCCACTTCATGGGTGTTCGGTCCGTTCCAGTTCCCTCAGTTTGGCATACTTGAGGAAGGTCGCTTGTGCGCTGATGCGCGCGATCACGAAGCCATGCCAGCCGTCCAGAAAACCGCCGCGAAAGATGTAGTCGCCCAGGAATTTGGCCACGGGGCTGAGGAAGAGCTTGACGCTGCTCGCCCGGGTGCCACGGGCGTGCAGGGCGCGTGACATGATGGCTGTGAAGTAATCCACCTGCCGCAGGTGATCGCTGATGCTGTAATAGCTGTAGTGCAGGATGTCTCCGGACAGGTGCCGGGTGCGCGAACCGGGCGCCAATGCATATCGGTCGTGCGGATTGGTGCCCGTCCAGGCGCCCTTGGTACTGTTCCACAAACGCAGTTTCACGTCCGGGTACCAACCACCGTGGCGTACCCATGTTCCGCAATAATTCGTCAACCGGTTCATCGTGTAGCCATCAAGATCCTCCTGCTTGGCGAGTGCCACGTTGCGTGCAAGCTCAGGATCGAGCGCTTCGTCCGCGTCGAGGGAAAGGATGAACGGGTGCCGCGCCTGGGTGATGGCCCAGTTCTTCTGTTCGATGTGGCCCTCGAAGGCATGTTGCACGAACCGTGCGCCATGCTCGCGGGCTATGGCCTCCGTACCATCCGTGCTGAAGGAGTCGACCACGACCACATCGTCCGCGACCTCCATCACGGAAGCGAGGCAACGCCCGAGGTTGCGTTCCTCGTTATGGGTGATGATGACGACCGAAAGCAGCCGCATGGGAGGGACCCGCTCTGAACGGGAGCGCGCAAGCTACACCGCACCGCCCAACGGAGCTGTGTAGCGATCACAAGTGGGCCACCACGAATCGGCCTCGCGCCAACTCCCGTCCTTCTGCGGTGATGCGATACGCGTAAAGACCATCAGCGAACCAGGCGGTGGTCACCGTGGCACGGGAGGCCGCAACGGCTTTCTGTGCGACGACCCTGCCGCTTGCATCGGTGATGGTGATCAGCGCCTTGCCTGGAAGGGCAATTCCATCGAGGTCGAAGAAGATGTCGCGGTCGGCGGGATCCGGATACACATGGACCGATGTCGATGCAGGTGCCTGGATGCCCACGGGGTCGAGCAGGTTCACACAATAATCCTCGGTCTCGCCGTATTCGAAGGAGGCCACGCAGCCATTGAGCACGGGCTCGTCGTACTGCATCACCACCCGCATCCGCACAGGCCCGGGTGTCGCACCCACCGGGATCGACAGGTCACCGGTCAAGACCGCGTTCGCCGTGTTCTCCGGATCGAAGACAAGTTCATCAGGGCTGCTGAACGCACCATCGCGGTCGAGGTCCATGTACACGGTGAAGTACTCGGGATATGCGAAGAAGGCGTACCCGGGTGTGAGGGTGATGGGGTAGGTCTGCCCGATCACCAGCGCTGTGCTTTGATCCGTGAAATCGCCGTAGCCATCGTTGTTGCCTGAAGTGTTCGCAATGCTGCCGATGGCGACGCTCGCGATCCATTCATCGTTGGTGCCGCCCACTGAGGGGCAGTAAGTGAGGTCGATGCAATCGCCGCACCCGCTGGTCTGGAACAGGAACGACGCGGACCATGCGGAAGCCACGCCGTTGCACACACTGCGCAACTGGACCGCATATCCGGTGCACGGCAGCAGGTCGGTGAGCACCGTGCTCATTTCGCTGATGCTGCTGATCACGATCCAATCGGTGGTGCCCTGCACGGCGAATTGCAGATCGTAGCTGACAGCGGCCAGTACGGGGTTCCATGCGATGGTGGCACCGCCCTCCCCGATCGCTGTCGCACTGAGGTTCGGTGGGGCATTGCAGCATCCTTCACTGGTCCAGACGAATGGAACGGTGAACTCGCTCATTTCCTCACCACAATCCACGCTTACCTGGAATTCGTACTGTGTGCACGCAAGGAGGCCCATTACGCTGTAGCTGTTCGCGTTGAGCCCGTTCACGGTGGTCCAGGTCGCTGTGCCGACAGGCCGGTACTGCAGGTCGAACACGGTGCCTGCCGTCGAGCTCCAGGCGAGGGTGGCATCGGCAATGCCCGTGTTCACGGCCGATAAGTTGTACGGTGCCGGACACGTACCACATGAGTTCATCAATGCTGTCATGCTGTTACCAGCATTGATCCGTCCACCTGTCACGGTCTGGCCGGGCAGGTTCCCCACCTGATCGACACCATCGAAGAGGACCTGCCGAACGAAGAGCGCACCGGCCGGTGGATCGCCATGAACAAGGCTCATGAACGAGGCACATGGTGCACTGTACAACAGGCCGATCACCCCGGCCGTGAGCGGACTGGCGAAGGAGGTGCCGGATGTGGACCCATAACCACCGCCCAGGCTGGTGGTGCGTACATCCTCGCCCGGTGCACCGACATCGATGGTGGTCAGCCCGTAACCGGAGAAGGTGCGTACATCAGCCTCGTCCGTGGCGGTGACACTGATCATGAAATCGCTCGCACAGGCCGTGGGCAGATCACCTACGGCGTCCACGTCCACATTGTTGTTCGCCGTGGCACCGCAGCTCAGCACGCCGGCTGCACCGAGGGAGTCATACATCGCGCACCAGAGCGGAGAGTCATCGGGGTCGCCACCGTCGATGCCCCAACTGGCATTGGTGGCCACCACGAACGCGCCGGAGGTGCCACCGGTCGCGTTGTACAGGCGGCGCATCACGAGTGGATAGGTGTAGGCGGCGACAACGGCGGCTTCCTGGGTGCCCCCGTAGTCCACCACCATCATCTTCACATCCCAGTTCGCTCCCGTGACACCGAGCCCATTGTTCCCGGTCGCACCGATCATGCCGGCGACCTGTGTTCCATGCCCCCCACCATATACATCATCATTGTTCCCGGGCGTGTTCCAACCGCGGTGATCATCCGTGTAACCGTTCCCATCATCATCGATGCCATTGTCCGGGATCTCGGCATGGTTGAACCAGGCATTCCCGATGAGGTCGGGATGTGGAAGGTCGCAGTCCTCGATGATGCATACCACGATCGTATCCCCGGTGGCGGTCACACCTCCCGTGGAAACATCCCAGGCCGCTTCACTGGCGATGTTCTCATGGTGCCATTGCTGCCCGTACTGAGGGTCGTTCGGCACCGCGCGATCCTTCACCACGTGGTTGTTCTGGGCCATCTGCACGCCGCTATGCCCGCGGATCGCGCGTAACATCATGGGTTGCGCAACGGCCGCTTCGTCGAAGTGCAGCAGCCAAGCCCGCATAGGCGCGCTTACTTCCCTTGTGATGGTGAGGCCGGTAGGCCGGTCATTGATGGTGCCCAGGTCCGCGATGATGCGCTCCGGAACGACACCGGGGGCAAGCATGACAAGCACATCGCCCGGTATGTAAGCCGGGCCTTGACCGAAGGTGGTCTGCAACGTGAACAGGAACGTGACCGCGAGGATCGAACGATAAACAAGGAACATTGAACGTAGGACGGGATGAATTAGGAAGGACAGGACCAAGGGCCGCGAATTTCGGACGTGGCAGGATTCAGCGCGCATGCGTCACCAGGAACTTACCAAGGGCAACCCGTCCATTTTCCAGCACGATGCGGTAGGAATACAGGCCATCCGTCAGGCGATCCGTGTCGATCACCGTGCGATCCGTGATGAGCGAGCGTTCCAGCACGATGCGGCCGGTGGCATCCGATACGGACATGCGCGCAGCACGCCCCTCTCGAGCTGCCACAAGGTCCACGATCAGTTGGTGGTCCGCAGGTTGCGGAAAGACGGACACCGCGAGGCGATCACCGTTCGTTCCGATACCAACGGCCATCTCCACAACCACTTCCACCCGGTCGCTTTCACATGTGATCTGTTGTGGTTCCACTTCCCAATCGTAGAAGAAGTAGTAGTAGGCCGTTGCGTTCGCCCCACCGACCGTGCTGCTCGTCACACTGCCCATGGTGCCCAACGGGAAGGGATAGCCCGGGTTGCTTCCGAGTCCATCACGCCAGAGTTGAGGATTGCCCCCAGCGATACGCAGACCATACTGACCCGGGCCAGGAACGGCGAAGTCCAGGTCCACGCGGCTTTCGCCATCCGGCACGTTCGCCACAAGTTGAGCCACGGTCGAGCCACCGGGCATGTTCACCAATGCGAAGGTGCGGTTTCCCGCCCCGTTGGCATACACCTTCACGGATCGAATGGTGAAAGGCTCGTATGCCTCGAACACCTGCCAGTTATCCGCGTTCGTGTGGTACTGGCCGGAGGCGCTGTTGTTCAGCCGACCCCCGAATACGGATTGGACCTCGTTGCTGATGCTGGAAGTGCACCAGAAGCTCGTTGTGCTGTTCAGGAATGGCGTCTCCCATGGACTTCCACTACCGACCGGCGTTCCTCCTGAGGCGGCGGCGTACCAGAGGACCTGATCCCCGGTCGCTGTGAGTGTCGCCGTGCCTGGGCCGGGAAGTGCGACGTTGTTGGCTACAGGGTCCGTCGGTGAAAGCACGAGGATCTCCACGGGTTCGGAAACGTAGGTGCCACAGATACCGGTGAGTGTGACGGAGTATGAGCCACTGCTGTTCACCGTGATGCTCTGGCCGCTGGAGCCGTTGCTCCAGGTGTTCACTCCGCTGGCGGAGGAAGTGAGCGTGACAGGGGCATCCTCACACGCGACCGGATAGCCGCTCAGAGAGATGACCGGTGGGGCCTCCACAGGAGGGATGAGCAATGTGCTGGGGGAGTATCCGCTTGTTTCACCTTCGCACATCACCTCCACTTGGAATTCATACGTGGCGCAAGGGTCGATGGAGCCGACGACGAATGATGCGGTGGGCACGTCCATCACTTCGGTCCAATCCGGCTGACCGAGCACTCTGTATCGGACATTGAAGGGACCTTCGGAGAGCGAAGTCCATGCGTAGCTTGCTTCGTTGCCGGACAGCGCAACGGTGGCTCCGAAAGGTGCGGGGCAAGTGCCACACGCGTTCATGATCGCCTGCATGCTGTTGCCGGCGCTGATGCGCCCACCCGTCACGGTCTGGCCGCCAAGATTGCCCACCTGTTCCACGCCATCGAAGAGCATGTCCCGGACGTACAAGGCTCCGGCAGCGGGGTCAGCGTGCACCAGGCCCATCATCGTGGCGCACGGTGCGCTGTACAGGAGACCGATCACCCCAGCGGTCAGCGGGCTCGCAAAGGAAGTGCCGCTGGTATTGCCATAACCACCACCGAGGCTGGTGGTACGGACGCTTTCGCCCGGTGCGCCCACATCGATCGTCGTAAGGCCGTACCCGGAGAAGGTGCGCACATCCGAATTGTTCGTGGCCGTGACACTGACCAGGAAGTCGCTCGGGCACGCCGTGGGCAGATCCCCCACCACATCCACATTGACATTGTTGTTGGCCGTCGCCCCGCAATTCAGGATCCCAGCGGTGCCGAGCGTATCATACATGGCGCACCAGATCGGGGAATCCGATGGGTCGCCCCCGTCGATGCCCCAGCTCGCGTTCGTGGCCACCACGAAAGCGCCGGCAGTCCCATTGCTTGCGTTGTACATCCTGCGCATCACCAACGGGTACGTGTACGCTGCGACCACCTGTGCTTCCTGCACACCTCCATAATCCACCACCATCATCTTCACATTCCAATTGGCGCCGGCCACACCCAGGCCATTGTTCCCTTTGGCCCCGATCATTCCGGCCACCTGGGTGCCGTGCGATCCTCCATAGACGTCATCGTTATTTCCCGGAGTGTTCCATCCGCGCACATCGTCCACATATCCATTGCCGTCATCATCGATCCCGTTACCGGCGATCTCAGCACGGTTGTACCAGGCATTGGCGATCAGGTCGGCATGTGGCAGATCGGCGTCCTCGATGATGCAGACCACGATCGTATCCCCGGTGGCCGTGACCCCGCCCGTGGAAATGTCCCAGGCGGCTTCGCTGTCGATGTTCTGGTGATGCCATTGCTGGCCGTATTGAGCGTCATTAGGTACCGCACGCTCCTTGATCACGTGATTGTTCTGCGCCAGTTGCACACCGGGATGGCGTTGGAAGGCGCGCAGAACAGTGCCTTGGTCGAACGTGCTTTCATCGAAGTGGTAGAGCCATGCTCGCATGGGCGCACTCACTTCACGCACCACTTGCATGGCGGTGCTGCGGCCGTCCACGAATGCCAGGTCCGAAGCCACGCGATGAGCGTCGGCATCTTTGGCGAGCATCACGAGCACATCACCGGGGATGTAGGCAGGCCCTTGGGCGCGCATCGAAAAAGGACCAAGGATCAGGAAGAGCAGGATCGCGATGCTGGAGGGGTTCATGGCGTTGGTGCAGGTTACCAGCAAATCTACTGGAACCGTGCGCGTCGTGCAGGGCCTTCCGGCCGGTGATGGGAACGAGATACCTGCAGGGGTTGGAAGCCCAACGTTCACCCATGCACATACACCCGTTTCACGCGTTGGGCGATGCCGGTCAGGACCTCGTATGGAATGGTGCCCAGGGCATCGGCCATCTCCTGTACGGGATGCTCCCTTCCGAAGACCACTGCGGTATCGTGCACGGTACAGCTGATATCCGTCACATCCACCATGCACATGTCCATGCAAACGGCACCGACGATAGGGGCCCTGTGTCCGTTGATCCACATGCTGCCAACACCATTGCCGAGTCTCCTTGAAAGGCCATCCGCGTAGCCGATCGGAAGGGTGGCGATCCGTGAATCGCGCGATGCGACCCACCTCCGCCCGTAGCTCACACCATCACCGGCCGGGATGTGCTTGATCTGCGCGATCGGGGTGCTCAAAGTGGCCACCGGCCTCAACAGTGCGGTTTCCTCCGCGGAGCCTCCGATGCCATGCAATCCGATCCCCAGGCGTACCATGTCCAACCGTGCCTCTGGGAATCGCGAAATGGCCGCCGTGTTCGCGATGTGCAGCAGGGGGCGTTGGTCCACGGCCCTCCCGATCGCGCTGGCCATTTCCAGGAAGGTCGTGATCTGTGAGCGTGTGAAGGCATCGTGTCTCGGGTCCTCGCTGGCCACGAGATGCGAGAGGATCGAACCGATCTTGAGCCCTGGTGCACGTCGCAATGCTTCGATGAGGTCGGGCATGTCGTCTACGGTGAACCCCAGCCGGTGCATGCCGGTATCCAGTTTCAAGTGGATCGGTGGGCTATCCGGGTCACGGTCGACCATGCGAGCGGCCTCCTCCAAAGAGCGCTGATCGAAAACCTCCGCCTCAAGGCGGTGGCGGTACAGGATCTCGAACGGTACGGGTTCCGGGTTCATCACCAGGATCGGCGTCCTGATGCCGTTGCGGCGCAGTTCGATGCCTTCATCCACATACGCCACGCCCAAATAGTGCACCTGCTCGTGCGCAAAGAGACGGGCGAGTTCCAAGGCACCGGAGCCGTATCCGAACGCCTTGATCATTGCCATCGTGCGCACTTTTCCACCGCTGGCAAGCAAGGCCCGGAAGTGATTCAGGTTGTGACGCACCGCCTCCAGGTCCACCTCCAGCACCGTGCCGTGCGATTGTCGTTGCCATCGCTGCACCAACGTCTCCAATGCAAAGGCCCTGGCACCCTTCACAAGAATGACATCCCCTGCGAAAGTGCTCGGATCGATGGCCGTTGCAGCCTGCCGCGCATCGGAGAAGAACCTGGATGTCGGCGCGAACAACGTCGCGTGCGCGGTGATGCAAGGTCCGATGCCGATCACGCTGCCCACCCCCGCCCGCGCAAGTTTTTCGGCGACGCGTTGATACAGCTGTTCCGGTGGTTCACCACTCTGATGAATGTCCGATAGCACGATCGTTCGCCCCCGACCTTGAGCGACCATGGTCAGGTGGTCCAATGCGATCGCAAGGGACGCCTCATCGTTGCTGTACGCATCATTGATCAATGTGGTGCCATGCTCACCATCCAATGTTTCCAACCGCATGGCCACGGGCTGCAATTCCGGCATGCGTTCCGCGATCCACTCCGCCGGATACCCCAGGTGCAACAGGACGGCTGCACAGTGCAGTGCGTTCTCCACGGAACCAGGATCCGTGAACGGTACATCGAATGCGATCGAATGACCCTCGCACTCCACAACAAGGTGGGTCGCACTATCGATCACCTCCTCCTTCACCACGCGCGACCAGGCCGGACCTTTCCGTGACCAGGCACGGACCTTGGCGTTGGCGGGCAGGGTCTTCGACAAGGCCTCATGCACGAGAGCATGATCGGCACAATACACCATCACCTCCACCCCTCTGAAAAGATGCGCCTTTTCACTGGCCTTGGATGCTTGATCACTAAAATTCTCGCCATGCGCCGGCCCGATGTTCGAGAAGACCCCGATGGTGGGTGCGATCATGGCCTGCAGCCGATCCATCTCCCCGGGCATGCTGATACCCGCCTCAAAGAGGCCGAGGGTGTGCTCGGGTCCCATCTCCCACACGCTGAGCGGAACACCCACCTGCGAATTCCAACTACCTGGACTACGCACCACCTGCTCACGCTCACGGAGGAGTTGGAAAAGCCATTCCTTCACCACCGTTTTACCGTTGCTCCCCGTAATGCCGATCACCGGAATGTCGAATTGACCGCGGTGCCATGCAGCGATCCGCTGCAAGGCCAGCAACGTGTCCGACACATGCAGGATGGTGACGCCCTCCATCGGAGGAAGTTCGGCCTGGCCATCCACAAGGAAGTAGCGCATGCCGCGTTCCGCGAGCTGCGCGATGTAGTGGTGTCCATCGTGCCGCTCACCTCTCAGCGCGATGAACAGGGTGCTTTCCGGAATGAACGGCTTTCTGGAATCGATGCTCAGGTGCTCGATCAACGCCGCGTCCCCCGACCCACTGATGGTGGCACCGGTGGCCTCGGCGATGCGCGACAAGGAATGGCCGTTCACCCGCATCAGTTGGAGGACCTTCCGGAGGGTAGTGCGGCCCCTTCAGCGCTCCGTGCGCGGGCGAAGCATGCCCTGCACAACGGTTCGTAACTGTCCGTTTCACCAAGCATGATCAGGTCGGTGTTCGTTGTGGTGCGGTGGCTGAAGCTTGCCAGTTCACCGCACCGCATGCAGATCGCATGCACCTTGGTCACATACTCCGCAATGGCCATGAGGTGGGGCATGGGCCCAAAGGGTTTGCCTTGGAAATCCATGTCCAGCCCGGCCACGATCACCCGTATGCCTTGGTCCGCGAGTTGCTCGCAGACCAATGCGAGCCCGGCGTCGAAGAACTGGGCTTCGTCCACGCCGACCACTTCGATGTCGCTGGCCAGGAGGAGCAGGTTGCTGCTGTTCGGTACGGGGGTGCTTCTGATGCTGCTCGCATCGTGGCTCACCACCTCCACCTCGGCGTAGCGCGTATCCACACTAGGCTTGAAGATCTCCACACGTTGCTTCGCGAATTCGGCGCGGCGCAACCGGCGGATCAGTTCTTCCGTTTTTCCGGAGAACATGCTGCCGCAGATCACCTCGATCCAGCCTTTGCGCTTGTTACGGTTTCCGGTGTGCTCAAGGAACATGCTGGTATCCTCCTTGTGGCACAGAGGAATGCCGTTTGCAGGGTGCTGCGAAAATAGGGATCTTCGCAAAGGCGGCTTTATGCAAAACCAAGGCGAATGGGTAAGGACAAGGGTTTCCGAAAGATCGGTGAACTGGTCGTGGCGCTCGCGGAAGCGGAACGTGCATTGCAGGCCGGTTCTTTGGGGCTTGAAGGATTGGATACCGCCTGCACCAACGCCCGGTCACTGTACGAGCGGCTCATCGTCCTGAGGCACAAGGCCCGTGAAGCGGCCATAGCGAATGCTCCGGTCGCCGATCAGGAGAACGCCTCCGGGGCGGAACGTACACCGGTGAAGCCCGCACCAGCGGCGATACGCCTGGATACCCGACCTCCCGAAAGTCCGCACCGCCAGACTTCGTTGATCGACGCCATCGAGGCCACGGAGAGTGCCGCGAATGTGAAGGGCGCTGAGCCCTCCGCAGGCCCGGAGCGTGCGGAGGAGGGTGCGTCAGCAACGCGAACGGTCGCGGAGAAGATGGAACACGCCTCGATCACCGACCTGGGAAAAGCCATCTCCCTGAGCCACAAGTTCTGGTTCGTTGCGGAACTTTTCAATGGTGATCGCACTGCCTATGAGAAAGCCTTGGATCGCCTCAATGGATTTTCCACGGTCGATGAGGCTTTCACGTTCCTTGAGAACGACGTGGAGGCGAAGTTGAAGAAGCCCGCTGACCCGGAAGCACTGACCACATTCCGGGAATTGATCCAACGTCGCTACGCATGAGGGCCCTTCTTCTGGCGTCGATGTTCGTGCCCGCGGTATCCGTGATCGCCCAGGATCCAGCCGTTGTCGCCGCGAATGCCCGGAAGTATGTGGATGCCCTGACGGCACCGGACATGCACGGTCGCGGATACGTTTCGGGCGGGGATCGGATCGCGGCCGATTGGATCGCGGCGCAGTTCGCGCGGATCGGCCTGCGACCGGTCAAGGCGGACCACTTCCAGCCGTTCCAGTTCAATGTGAACAGTTTCCCGGACAGCATTCATGTGGAGGTCGATGGTGCCCTGTTGGATCCCGGGGTCGACTTTCTCGTTGACCCCTCTTCCGGTACGGCCACCGGGGACTATCGACTGGTGCACCTGTACATGGAGGACCTGGCGACACCCGAGCGGCGGGCCATGACCATGGGTGTTCTCGCAGGGCAGGCGGCATGCTTGCATTTCAGCCGTACCACCGATGCGGATACGCTGGCGATGCAGGCCCGTTTGAAGAAGGAACTGATGCATTACGGACCCGTTGTGGTGCCTGTGGATGGCAAACTCACCTGGGGCGTTGCGCAGGAGGCCATGCCCTTTCCGCTCATCGAGGTCGCCTCTCCTTTGCTTACGGACAGCGCACGAACCATGCGGTTGGATGTGAAGAACAGGATGCTGCTGCGACACGAGGCGCGCAACGTGCTGGGCATGGTGAAAGGCCGAAGCAAGAGTTGGCTGATCGTTTCCGCCCATTACGATCACCTGGGCGAAATGGGGCCCGATGCCCTGTTCCCTGGTGCGAATGATAATGCCAGCGGTGTCGCAATGCTCCTGAGCCTTGCCGAATGGTTCAACGCCCATCCGATCAAGCACAACATCCTGTTCGCGGCCTTTGCCGGTGAGGAAGCCGGGCTGCTTGGTTCCGAATGGTGCGCGGTGGACCGTCCCATCGATCTGGCGGCGGTTCGTTTGATGGTGAATCTCGACATCCTGGGGACAGGCGACGAGGGTATCACCGTGGTCAATGCCACTGCCGTTCAAGACCACTTCGATCGCATGGTGAAGCTGAACAACGCGGGTGGATACCTGCCCCAGGTGAAGTCGAGGGGACCGGCATGCAACAGCGATCATTGCCCGTTCGTGAAACGAAAGGTGCCCGCCATATTCATCTATACGCTTGGTGGCATCGCGGCCTACCACGATGTGCATGACCGGGGCGACACGTTGCCACTCACCAAGTTCCCGGCGGTGTATGCCCTGCTCAAGGAACTCATCTCCGGCACCAAGTGAGTGCTTCCTCCAAGGCCTCGTTGGTGCTGGTGCCCACCCCGATCGGCAACCTGGACGACATCACCGTTCGGGCCACGAAGGTGCTTGCCGAGGTGGATGCCGTGGTGGCCGAGGACACCCGCGTGACAGGCCGGTTGCTCCAGCATCTGGGCCTCAGCAGACCGCTGATCAGCTTCCATGCGCACAATGAGCATGTGGTGGTCGACAGGCTTGTTCAACGCATGCTGGCCGGTGAGCGCCTTGCCCTGGTGAGCGATGCCGGAACACCTGCCATCAGTGACCCGGGATTCCTGCTTGTACGCGCGGCGATCCGTGCGGGAGCAAGTGTGGAATGCCTGCCCGGCGCGACCGCGTTCGTGCCTGCGTTGGTGAATAGCGGCCTGCCATGTGACCGGTTCGTGTTCGAGGGATTCCTGCCCGTGAAGAAGGGAAGAAGGACCCGGTTGGTTGAATTGAGCGCAGAGCAACGAAGCATTGTGCTTTATGAAAGCCCGCACCGCATGCTGCGAACCTTGCAGGACCTGGCCCAGGCAATGGGTGCGGAGCGGCTGGCGAGCGCATCTCGGGAGTTGAGCAAGGTGCACGAAGAGACCGTGCGCGGCAGCCTCGCCGAGTTGATCACCTACTTCACGGGGCACCCACCTCGCGGGGAATTCGTACTGGTGATCGACGGTGCGGGCCATGCTGCTCCCTGATGAAGCTATCTTGCTGGAGAATGCGAGCACGACCAGGACCGGCCGCGACCGAATGCAGAGGACAATGATGATGCAGGCCTGGACCCTTGTCGAACATGGTTCGCCCCGGCAGGGCTTCGAATTGCGCGAACACCCGAGGCCGGTTCCTGGGGACCACGAGGTCCTTATCCGCGTGGAGGGGTTCGGGTTGAACTATGCGGATGTCATGGCCGTGAAGGGCCTCTACCGTGAAGCCCCTCCCTTGCCCAGCATCCTGGGGTACGAGGTGGTCGGCGTGATCGAGGCGATCGGTCGTTCGGTACCTGATGGGTTGCTCGGCATGCGCGTGGTAGGCATGACACGCTTCGGCGGGTACGCTGAATATGCCGTGACCGACCATCGCGCCTGCGCGGTGATACCTACCGACATGTCGCTTGGGGCCGCTGCCGCGCTTGCGACCCAGGGGTGCACTGCCTGGTATGCCGCCAGGATCCTATGCCCGGTGTACACTGGCGAGCGTGTGTTGGTGCACAGCGCTGCGGGAGGTGTCGGACATCTGCTCGTGCAACTCCTAGTGCACCGCGGGTGTGAAGTGTTCGCCGTGGCCAGTGGGAAGGAGAAATCCGCCTACCTCAAGTCGTTGGGTGTGCACCATGTGGTGGATCGGCGGCAGGGCAATGTGGTCGGTCGATTGCGAGATGCACTCGGTGGTCGGCGGTTGGATGTGAGCTTCAACGCGGTCGGTGGTGCCACCTTCAAGGAGGACATGGGCCTGCTGGGCAGCGGCGGCAGAGCTGTGCTCTTCGGTGGGGCGGAACGTGGAGGAATGGGATCCCTGGGGACGCTTCGATTCGTGTGGCGCATGGGCTTGATCATCCCCATCATGCTGATGATGAGGAGCCGGAGCATCCTCGGCATCAACATGCTCCGGATCAGCGAGGACAGACCGGAGGTGATCGCCGAATGCCTCCAACGAATGGTCGAGGAATGTGCTCTGGGTCGGATACGGCCGCATGTGCACCAGGAATTCCCATCACGATCCCTGGTGGATGCACACCTGGCACTCGCGAACGGTGCCACGATGGGCAAGGTGATGATGCGCTGGTAGCCCGCTACCTTTGCGCCATGCCGTCGACCGCGCGTCCCGTGCTCCATCCATCGCCGTTCAGTGCCTGGGGAATGGACCTGCGCCGTCCCCTGGTCATCGCTGGGCCGTGCAGTGCCGAGACCGAGGACCAGGTGATGCTTGCCGCACGGGGTATCGCGACCACCGGTGCGGCGCAAGCCTTCCGGGCCGGGGTCTGGAAGCCCCGTACACGCCCGGGTGGTTTCGAAGGTGCCGGGCACAAGGCGTTGGATTGGTTGGGGCGCGTCAAGGCCGAGACCGGTCTGTTGACGATGACGGAAGTGGCCACGGCGGAGCATGTCGAGGCATGCCTGAAGGCTGGTGTGGACATGCTTTGGATCGGCGCGAGGACCACCCCCAATCCGTTCAGCGTCCAGGAACTGGCCGATGCGTTGGCCGGAGTGGATATTCCGGTGTTCGTGAAGAACCCGATCAATCCCGACCTGCAGCTATGGATCGGCGCGTTGGAGCGTCTCGAACGTGCCGGGATCAAGCGGTTCGCGGCCATCCACCGCGGATTCAATTGGTTCGAGCGGACCCCGTACAGGAACAGCCCCATGTGGGAGTTCCCCATTCGCCTCAAAGCGGCATTCCCGGAGATGGAGGTCGTTTGCGATCCCAGCCACATCGCCGGTGATCGAACGAACCTCGCGTTGATCGCACAGCAGGCGCTCGATCTTGGCCTGAGCGGCCTGATGCTCGAGGTGCATCCGGATCCGGAGCGCGCCTTGAGCGACCCCCGGCAGCAGGTCGATCCGAAGGCATTCGCCGAACTGTTGTCCAGCCTCATTTTCCGCACAGCGCATCCAACACCGCCTATCCACGACCGGTTGCAGGAGCTCCGCGACCTGATCGATCAATTGGATGAAGAGGTGGCCCAGAAACTTGGCACCCGCATGGATATCGCCGAACGGATCGGTGACCACAAGCGCACCCACCAGGTCGCGATCCTGCAACCCGAGCGATGGGAGCGGATCATGGAACGATCGCTCCGCATGGCCGCCGATCTGGGACTGAGCCCGGAGTTCGTGCGTGAATTCATGGATGCCGTTCATCGCGAGAGCATTCGCCGCCAGAGCGGCACCACCCCTCCATCCCAGCCGGTCTCAGGATCTCCACAATCCGCGGGGAATGGTATTGGCCGCTGAAATGGGATCCCGCTATCTTGCTCTCAACCTGAAGTGGAAATTTTCCCGGAACCTAAATCCAGATCACGAAAATGCGAATGAAGTCTACCCTATGGGTGTCTTTGGCCTTGTGCACCTCGCCGCTCTTCCTGAAGGGGCAGTTGTCGTTCACCAATGCCACCAGTTTGATGAGCAACACCACCACCAGCGGCGGCTGCATGGGCGTGGTGGACATGAATGGCGATGGGTTGGACGATATCGCCAAACTCCACAATAGTCGTGTGTTCCAAGTGGATTACCAGAACGCTGATGGTTCGTTCACATTGGTGGATTACGGCACGGTGTCGGGGTCCGGTCAGTGGGGCATGGCCATAGGCGATGTGAACAACGATGGGCACAAGGACCTGGTGAGCGGCGGCAGCTATGATGGTGTTCATTTCCTGAGCATCGACGCCCCCGGTGTGAGCAACCTTTCCAGCCTGAACAACGGCAGCCTCTTCACGCAATGTGTGAACATCGCGGATGTCGACAATGATGGTCACAACGACTATTTCGCCTGTCACGATGATGGTGCCCCGCGGATCTGGCTGAACAACGAGAGCGGCGGGTTGATCTACAACGACTATGTCGACTTCTCCACGAACCCGACCAGCGATATGAGCGGGAACTACGGGAGTGTGTGGATCGACTTCGATAACGATGGTGACCTGGACCTCTACATCGCGCACTGCCGTCAGGGGGTGAACAACCCTGCCGACCCGCGCAGGTGGAACCGGTTGTTCGTGAACGATGGGAACAACAACTACACCGACCTGGCCGAGGAGTACGGCGTGCAGATCCGCAACCAGAGCTGGACGGCCGATTTCGGTGATATCGACAATGATGGGGACCTCGACATGGTCGTCACCAACCACGACGCCACCATCCAACTGTTCGAGAACGACGGGACCGGACATTACACGGACATCACCGCCGGTTGCGGAATGGAGGTCACCGGATTCTTCCTTCAGAGCAAATTCGTGGACCTCGACAACGATGGATTCGTGGACGTACTGATAGCCGGAGGATCCGGCAGTGCACATGTGTTCATGAACGACGGGGATCGCACGTTCACAGAGATCGCGAACCCGATGCCGGCCAGCAAGTCGCTCCACAGCTTCGCCACGGGCGACCTGAACAACGATGGTTTCCAGGACGTGTTCGCCAATTACGGCGATGGGTACATCAACGCCGATGCGAGCAACCCGGACCGTTTGTGGATGAACGATGGGAATGACAACCACTGGTTCTCCGTGCGTCTGAAAGGAACGATCAGCAACCAGGATGCGATCGGGGCCCGTGTCACGATCACCGGTCCGTGGGGCACCCAGATCCGGGAGGTCCGCGCTGGGGAGAGCTATGGCATGGTCACCAGTTTCGCCTGCAGCTTCGGCTTGGGCAGCCACACCACGGTACCAACGGTCACGATCAATTGGCCGAGTGGGTTGGAGGAGACCTTCACGAATTTCGACGCGGACCGCACCATCACGGTGATCGAGAATACCTGCATCAGTCCGCAGGCATCCATCACGACCCCTGGCGAACCGATCGTATGTGGCAATGGCGATGGCATCACGCTCACGGCCAATGCCGGGTTCAACTACACCTGGAGCAACGGTTCCAATGATCAGAGCATCGACGTGACCGAGGCAGGAAGCTATACCGTGACCATTGATGACGGTCAAGGCTGCTCCGGTATCACGAGCATCTTCGTGGAACAAAGCCCCGACGAGACCCCGACGGTCTCCGTCTCGGGTGATACCCAATTCTGTGAAGGCGGTGAGGTCGTTCTTACATCCTCGGACGCGAATGGGTACACGTGGACCGGGGGCATCGGAGGACAGAGCATCACGGTTGCCAACAGTGGAAGCTATGCTGTGACCATCCAAGGGGCTTGTGGTGAGTTCACGAGCGCTCCGATCGTGGTCGAGGTGCTTGATGCTCCGGTAGCGCCCAATGCGAGCAATGTGGCCATTCCTGCGCCCGGTTCGGCACAGTTGAATGCTGCCGGTGCCAATATTTCCTGGTATGACATGGCCACGGGTGGTGCGGTGATCGGTACCGGAAACACCTTCAATACTCCGGTGGTGAGCACGACCACTTCGTTCTGGTGCTCTTCTTCGAACGTGTATGGTGGTGGCACTGCCTTCGGAGGTCGCACAGGGAACGACGCGAACGGAGTGTACCACACCAATGCGGACAATTACCTGTTCTTCGAGGCGTACGAAGCGTTCACCATCAACTCTGTGAAGGTGTATGCGAACGGTGCCGGTAACCGCACGATCGCGGTCATCGATCGGTCCAACGGTTCCACGGTGGCCTCCGGTGTCTTCAGCGTGCCGGATGGCGAAAGCCGGGTGGACCTGGAGTTCGATGTACCGGGCCCTGGAGAGTATGGCCTGCGTGTGGTGGGTGGCAACCCGCAGATGTGGCGTGATGGCTTGGGCAGCAACCCGGCCTACCCGTATTCACTCGGCACGATGGGCGCGATCACCAGCAGCAGCGTGGGTGGTGCCAACGCCACCGCCTACTACTATTTCTTCTACGACTGGGAAGTGACCGGTACGGGTGTTGCCTGCGAGGGCCCTCGTACGGAGGTCGTCGTGCAGGTCGGCACGGTGGGTCTGGAAGAGCTGGCTGGCAGTGACGGTATCCAGGTGTATCCGAATCCGGCGAGCGATGTGCTCACGATCGCCTTCGGTGAGGTTAGCGGTCGCATCACCATTGACATGATGGACATTGCGGGCCGCACTATCCGCAGCGTGAACGCCGACCGGCAGGCCCTGCATGCGGGCCTGCTCCAGGTCGATCTCAACGGCCTGGCAGCTGGAGAGTATGCCGTACGGGTGCGGCATGACGCGGGTGCCAGCGTGCATCGGGTCGTGGTGCGCTAAGGATCTTCGAGTTGGAACGGAGCCCCCGGTCGTTACGGCCGGGGGCTTTGTCGTTGTATCCTTATCGATCGGTGCTGCGTTCAACGTCGCGCCCCTGCATTCAAAGGCACGCCCGACATGAAGTACACCGTTCTCCAGAACACAGTTACGATGCTCGCCTTGGTGATCACCATCTTTGGTTGCACCAAGGAGGAAGAGCTCCTTCCGGACCTGCTCGATCCCGGTGCGGGTGAATGCGGCTCGGAGGGCGCACGGCTGCAAGCCGATGTTCAAGGCAGCGCTTTCTGTGCCAGCGCACAACTGATCGCCATGGGCGGAAGTGGATCGCTGATGGTGACCGGCATTGATGCGTTGGGTACCACGTTGATCCTGCAGTTCGATTCGCTTGCCATTGGCCAACAGGTGATCGGTGAAACGGAGAACAGCCTGCTGTATATGCATCTTGGATCGTCCTATGTGCCGACGGGTGAGGCGGGCGTACTGGAGATCACGGCGTTGGATACCGTTTCCCGCAACATCAAAGCGCATTTCACTGCCACGCTCATGAATGAAGGGAATGGGTCCACACGTACCGTGGACGGTTCCCTTGAAGTGGGCTGGACGCCTGAGTGATCCCCTCACCGGCTTACCTTGGACGCATGCGTGCCAGGGAGCAACAGCAGGTGGACTTGGTGGTGATCGGCGCCGGAGCCATTGGCTGCGGCCTGCTGGCCATGGTCCCCACCCTGGCAGTGGCATCGCTCGTGGTCGTTGATGGCGACACCGTTTCCGCGACCAACCTCCAGCGGCAGCCGCTCTACGGCCCCGCTGATATCGGAGAATTCAAGGCGAACGCTGCTCGGGACAGGATCGCACCGCTGGTCCCGGAGACCATCATCACAGCGGTCACGGAGTTCGTTCGTCCGGAGAACATCGCCTACCTGCTGCAGCGCGCTACCATCGTCGCGGACTGTACGGATGACCTGCATGCCAGCAGATCGATCGATGCGTGGTGTGCAGACCACGGCACCTATCTGGTGACCGGTTCGGTGCATGGCATGCAGTGCCAGGTGACCTCCCGCTTCGGTCCCGATTCGCGGGACCATGACCCCTACTTCCTTGGGCGCATCGGTGCGGGGCAGGATGGGTGTGACATGCGCGCCGTACCCGCCATGGTGACCCAACTGGCTGCGGTCCACATGGCATGGCGCATCAGGCAGTTCACTTGCGGTGTGGCCGGACCGGACCATATGGACCTCCTGGACATCGCTACAGGCACTTGGTTGCGGATCGCACCACCAATGGCGGAACAGGCCCAGGGTCGAACGGTCGCATCGGTATGAGCACGGCGGTCTTTCTTTTCGCCCTTGCGATCATCGGCTTCTTCTACGCCTCGGTAGGTCATGGAGGCGCCAGCGGATACCTGGCCGCCATGGCCCTTTCGGGCCAGTCGCAAGAGGTGATGCGTCCTTCAGCATTGGTGATGAACCTGTTCGTTAGTGCCGTCTCCTTCGCGCAGTTCGCACGTGGTGGGCATTTCCGATGGAACGTGTTCTGGCCCTTCGCACTGACATCGGTGCCGTGTGCATACATCGGGGCGGGCATCCATATCGATCCAGTGCTATACAAACGGATGCTGGCCGTTTGCCTGCTGTTCGCCGTGGCACGTCTCCTTGGGATATTCGGAAGTGAACGGAACATGCGTGCGGCATCGTTGCCGTTCGCGTTGTTCATCGGTGCTGTGCTCGGGCTTGTTTCAGGCATCATCGGCATCGGGGGCGGCATCCTGCTCAGTCCGGTGATCCTGTTGCTGGGCTGGGCCGATGCAAAGGAGACGGCGGCCGTCAGCGCCTTGTTCATATTCGTGAACAGTGCTGCGGGCGTAATGCGATCTGCGCTTGATGGAGTATCGCTGGATCCGGAGGTCGTCGGGTGGGTCGCAGCGGCGTTGGGCGGTGGGATCGTGGGCGGTCATTTCGGTGCACAGCGTTTGAATGAACCGCGACTGCGCCAATTACTGGGTGTGGTGCTTCTTCTTGCCGCCGTCAAATTGTTCTGGGCATGATCAGTGTCAGTGAGGCCAGGAAGGCCATGGCCGCATGTGCCGTGCCCATGGCGAGGGAACGCCTGTTGCTCGTGGATGCGGTCGGTCGGTTCGTCGTAGAGGAGGTCCTCGCACCCAATGAACATCCGTTGTTCGATTGCAGTGCGGTGGATGGCTATGCAATGGGTGCTCCCGATCGCGAAGGCTTTCATGTGATCGGTATCGTCGCGGCAGGGGAGAGGCCGTCCGTTTTCCTGCAACAGGGCCAGTGCGTGCGGATCTTCACCGGTGCCCCGGTACCGCAAGGGGCGGATCGTGTCGTGATGCAGGAGCATTGTACCTTGGATGGTGGCCTGGTGCAGGTGCAACGGGCCGTTCCGCCGGGAGCCAACATCCGCCAACGCGGTGAACAGGTGCGTAGCGGCGACGTGATCATCGGGCCCGGCTCCAAGGTCGATCCTCCGACCATCGGGCTGCTCGCCTCGGTCGGTGTGGAGCAAGTGCATGTCGCATGCAGGCCGCGGATCGCGATCGTGCGCACCGGTGGGGAATTCATGCCCCCCGGTGAGCGATCGGAAGCACGCATCTTCAGCAGCAATGATCTGATGCTCGATGCAGCGATACAACGGGAATTCCCGGGGGTCCGGCCAACGCATCTCAGCGCTGTGGACCAGGAGGAGAGGCTCTCGGAAGCGCTCACAAGTGCCATGACACATTCGGACGTGGTGATCTGCACTGGAGGCGTGTCCGTAGGGGACCACGACCTCGTGCGTCCGGTATTGGAGAAGCTCGGTGCGAACATCGTCTTTCATCGCGTGGCACAGAAACCAGGGAAGCCGATGCTCTTCGCGAAGCATGGCGAAAAGGCCATTTTCGGCCTTCCCGGCAATCCGCGTGCGGTGATGGTCCTTTTCTGGGAATATGTCCTTCCATTCCTTCGAATGGTGCAGGGTTCCGTGGACCCGTGGCCGGCCACCACGTGCATGCCGTTGCAGGAGGCTGTGGAGTTCAATGGTGAACGTGCGGAATTCCGAGCGGCCGTGGTCCGCGATGGAACGGTCGTATTGCTGCGTGATGAGGGCTCGCATATGCTGCACTCCCTCATCGCTGCGGAAGCGATTGCGTGTCTTCCCATGGGGAACGGCCGCTTGAAAGGAGGGGAGTCCATCGAGATCCATTACCTCCAGAAATGATCGATCGGGGTTGGACAGGGATCGTGCTTGCAGGTGGAAAGAGCAGCCGTATGGGCGCGGACAAGGCCTTGATGCTTCATGAGGGTCGCACCTTGTTGGAGAAGGCCATTGCGTTGTTGCGCCCACACGCCCGCGAGGTGCTGGTGATCGGCGACCCTGCCAAATATGCCGATCATTGGGACCATGTGCACCCGGATGATGCCCCGGGCGAAGGTCCATTGCGTGGCCTGGTAACCGGCCTCCGCGCAGCGCGGTACGTAAGGGTCCTTGTGGTCGCCTGTGATATGCCATCGGTAGGGGATCGCGCATTGATCCGCTTGAAACAGTCCTTGGACCTGGCCGGTGATGCAGTTGTACCGCGCCATCCTGGAGGAGTTGAACCGCTCGTGGCAGCGTACCATCGCCGATGCCTTGAGCGCTTTGAGAACTGCCTGCGCAACGAACGGTACCGGCTTACCGATGCCCTGTCCGAGGTGGATACCCGCTACCTCGATCTGGTGCCGGGGAAGGGAGGTTGGGCCGAGGACATCTTCCGGAACATCAATTCGCCTGACGATCTTTGAGCCATGCGCGTGATGTTGTTCGGGGTCGTTGCCGAGATCGTTGGGGACAGTGCGTTGGTGATCGACTCTGCGTCGACATTCGCGCTGCGGGGCGCGTTGAATGAACGGTTCCCCGACCTTCAGGAACTCACCTGGTCCATTGCCGTGGACCGCAGGATCGAGCACGGCGATCGGGTCCTCACCGGGTCGGAGGAGATCGCGGTACTACCACCATTCGCGGGCGGATGAGCACCGCAAAGGTCCATAGGAAGCGCGAGATCTTCGCCGAAGGCGCCATCACTCCTGAGTTCATCGCGAGCAGCATCGCGGGCCATGCGACACGAACGGACATTGGTGCGCACGCGATCTTCCTGGGCCAGGTACGGGCGGATACGATCGGCGGTCGAACGGTCAGAGCATTGGAGTACACCGCCTATCGCGAAATGGCCGAGGAGGCCATGGTCGCCATTCGTGAGGAGGCATTCACGCGGTGGCCGCAACTCACCTGCCTGCATGTGCACCACAGCCTTGGGAGGGTCAATGCCGGTGCCATCTGTTTCTTCGTCTTCGCCAGTGCTGCGCATCGACAACAGGCCAGGGAGGCTGTGGCCTTCGTCACGGACGAGGTCAAGGCACGCCTGCCGATCTTCGGCAAGGAGGTCCTTTCGGACGCGACGCATGCCTGGAAAAAGAACACCTGAGGATCGACCTTGATCCGAGACCATGATCGACATCACCCATAAGAACACCTCCCTGCGTGAGGCCATCGCCGAAGCGACGGTGCTGGTCAGCGACCCGGGGACGATCACCGCGGTCACCACCGGGAAAGTGCCCAAGGGCGATGTACTGGAAGCGGCTCGGGTCGCGGGCCTGTTCGGTGTCAAACGCACTGCGGAGCTTATCCCGGACTGTCATCCGCTTCCTGTTGAGCACGCGAAGATCGACTTCGCGGTCGGGTCCGATCGGATCGTCGTAAGGGTCATGGTCCGTACGATCTACCGTACGGGTGTGGAGGTGGAAGCGATGCACGGCGCGAGCGTGGCCGCCCTGACCATTTATGACATGCTAAAGCCGATCGACAAGGGCATTGAGATCCACGCCATCAGGTTGGTCGAGAAGAAGGGCGGCAAGAGCGACTGGAAGGACACGTTCGAGCGACCTGTGAAAGCAGCGGTACTCATCATCAGTGACAGCGTTGCTGCGGGCACGAAAGAGGACCGCTCGGGCGGGGTGATCCGAGCTCGGGTGGCGGAACTCGGGATACGGGATGTGGTGGGTGAAGTGGTTCCCGACGAACCGGAACACATCGTACGGCAGGTGCAGGCATGGGCGGCCCAGGGAGTGGACCTGATCCTGACCACCGGAGGTACTGGGCTGTCTCCGCGCGATCGAACACCGGAGGCCATTGCGCCTATCCTGGATCGCGAGATACCTGGCATCATGGAAGCGGCCCGTGCTCATGGTCAGCAACGGATGCCGTGGGCCATCATGTCCCGCGGCATCGCGGGCATGGTCGGCCGTGCGTTGGTGATCACGCTGCCCGGCTCCTCGCGTGGTGTGAAGGAGACGATGGATGCCCTTTTTCCCTTCGTCCTGCACGTGATCAAGGTGCAGGAACATGCCTTTCGCCACGGGCTGTGAAGGCATTGATCCCCCGACCCGAAGCAGTGCATTCCCGAACTTTGTGCCCATGGTGAACGGCAAGGAAGCGATGGTGCAGGAGTTCGTGCTGCACCGCATCGGTGCAAGCGAGGCCGAGAGTGTGATCAGCGATCACAGTGCGGTGTTGGAAGGGATGGAGGAGCAGGAATTCCTTCGAAAGCTCCTCCTGAGGCCGTTCAGCACTGCGGTGCACACCTGTGAGTTCGATCATAAGAAGGGAGCCGGAAAAGGTGTGTTGCATAAGCTGTGTACCGATGTTGAGGACGGTGAGGACCTTGTGGCGGTATCCGCTGGCATCGCACGGCACTTGCTCCGAGCTGCTGAACAGCATACGGTGCGGGGAGGGGACCTGTTCGTCGTGAAGTTCAGCGGGGTCGAACTCGGCAATGCCGCATACAACGGCGTTGGCATCTACAAGTTCGATGACAAGGAGGTGTTCATCGAGAGCGCAGCGAAAGGGGGCGCCATCGCCATGAAGTTGCGGCGTGGTCTGGGCACGATAAAGCCCAGCAAAGCCTGTCTGGTCCTCTTCACCGATGATGACTGTACCTTGTTCACCATTGACGGCCCTGGAGATACCGGGTTCTGGCAGCGGGACTTCATCGGCCTGCGCGCGAAGCGGGATCATGTGAACAGTACGAGCAACGTGCTTGACCTCACAAAGTCCTTCATCACGGAGCAACTTCCACAGGATTACGAGATCGCGAAAGCGGACCAGATCGACCTGTTGAACCGATCGGTGCAGTACTTCAAGAGCCACTCGGAGTTCGATAAGGACGAATTCGCGAAGGAGGTCTTCCAGGATGAAGGCGCGATCAGGTCCTTCGATCGGTACAGCCACCGGTTTCAGGAGGAGCATGCGGTCGAACTGGAGGATGGATTCGAGATCTCGCCACAAGCAGTGAAGCGCCAGGCACGTGTCTTCAAGAGCGTGCTGAAGCTGGACAAGAACTTCCACATCTACATCCATGGCGACCGCAATAAGATCGAGCATGGTGTGGACGAGCAGGGCCGCAAGTTCTACAAGATCTATTACGAGCAGGAGTCGTAGCGACCATGGGCTCGGCCCGGTTCCCGAGGCGCAGTATGCCGGCTAACCGCCGATGCTCACCATGGGTCTTGCACTCAGGTCCTGCAACACCTCCTCTTGCCGCTCCGGTTCGAATGGCGGCAGACCACCGAGCATGGCATGTTTCGCAAGGACGTTGGCCGCGATCAATGGGCTGATGTCCTCACCTTGGCGGAGCGGTGTGAGCAGGTCGGTCTCCGTTCGGGCGAACAGGCAGTTGCGCATCTTCCCTTCGGCCGTTACCCGCAAGCGGTCGCATGTTCCGCAGAAAGGCTCGGTAACGGTACTGATCACCGCGAAGGTCCCCGGCCACCCGTTCACACGATAGGCCTTCGCGGTGCTGTTCGGGTCATCCTGCAATTTCACGACGGGATGGACCTCTGCGATACGCGTGAGCATTTCCGCATACGTGAACACACGCTCCCGCCCCCAGCGGTTCCCTGCGAACGGCATGAACTCGATGAACCTGACGTGGATGGGATGTTCCCGGGTCAGGTCGACCGCCCGTAGCAATTCATCGTCGTTCACACCCCGCATCACCACCATGTTCAACTTCATCCGCATTCCGCGCGCCAACGCTTTCTGGATATTGGCCCAGACCGTCCTCAGCCCATCCCGTCGTGCTATCCGCCTGAAACGCTCGGCGTCGAACGTGTCGAGGCTCACATTGATCCGCTCCAGTCCTGCCTCGATCAACCCGTCCAGGTGCCGCTCCAGGTTCATGGCGTTCGTTGTGAGGCCCAACGCAACGGGCATGGCGGCGAGATCCCGCACGATGTCCACCACATCCGGCCGCACAAGCGGCTCCCCACCGGTGAGCCGGATCCGGGTGATGCCATGGCGCTCCACGAACAGACGGGCGATGGTCGCGATCTCATTTCGGGTCATCAACGCCGAGCGGTCAAGGAAACGCTGGTCCTCGGGCATGCAATAGGTGCACCGCAGGTCGCATTTGTCCACGATGCTGATGCGCAGGCTGCGGTGCAAGCGACCGTGCCGGTCGGTAAGCGCTGTTCTGCTTGTGCTCACACAACAAAGGAACGAATGCGGATCGGCTGTGCGGTCCGCGGAAGGATGTAACCATACTAGTTCCTGCCCCGTAACAATGTGCACTGCCTGGGTGTTGGAGAATCTCCCGCCCGCTCCCGCACCGGGCATCGCTCATAACCAAGACAACTCATTCCAATGTCGACACGAAAGATCAAAAGGGGCCTCATGATGGCCTTGCTCGCGTTACCGGCCTTGCTCATGGCCCAATCCGGCTCATTGGACCCGGCCTACGGCACCGGACCAGGGGCGAATAGCAGGGTATCGGCCGCACAATTGCAGCAGGATGGCAAGGTGCTCATCGGTGGCACGTTCACCTCCTTCGCAGGGGCTTCCCGCAATCGGATCGCTCGGTTGCTGCGGAATGGATCGCTCGATCCGACCTTTGCACCGGGCACAGCGGCTTCCGGCACGGTGAATGCGATCGCGGTGCAGCCGGATGGAAAGATCATCATCGGTGGGCAGTTCACGAGTTACGCTGGAGTGGCCCAGGGCCGCATCGCACGCCTCAATGCGGACGGTTCGTTGGATGCGACCTTCGCCTCGGGCAGTGGGTTCAACGGGAATGTGAACACCGTTCAGGTGGATGCCTCCGGCAGGATCCTCGTGGCCGGCGCTTTCCAATCATTCAACGGTGTGGGTCGTGTCCGCGTGGCCCGGCTCAATGCCGATGGCTCCCTGGATGCCTCGTTCAACCCCGGGACCGGACCGAACTTCGAAGTGTATTGCAGCGCGATCACACCGGAAGGCAGGCTGTATATCGGTGGGTCGTTCAACAGCGTCGCAGGAAACAGCCGTGTCGGTGTTGCCCGCCTGGACATCGATGGTTCGGTGGACATGTCCTTCGATCCCGGGCCTGGTGCGAACAGTGCCGTGTACGGCATGACACGTCAACCGGATGGAGCGTTGCTGATCGGTGGTCCCTTCACCCAGTATCGTGGAGTGCCTCGTCAACGCATCGCACGTATCCTGGATAACGGTGCGATCGACCTATCATTCAAAACGATCACCGGCTTCAACAGCTGGGTGTATACCATGGCCGTGCAAAGCGATGGAAAGATCCTGTGCGGGGGTGATTTCACCTCGTACAACGGGACCAGTGCCAGAAGGATCGTACGGTTGGAGAGTGACGGTGCCCTTGACCCCGAGTTCCAGACCGGCAGCGGTTGCAACAACTGGGTGTACGGCATCATCTGGCAGCCCGAAGGCGATGTCGTGGTCGTGGGTGGTTTCACCAATTACAACGGCACAGGCCGCGGCATGGTGATGCGTCTGGAGACCGGCTGTGACGAAGAGCTGCATCTTTCCTTCAACACGGATTCGCACGGTGCACAGACCTCCTGGGAACTGATCCCCAAGGGTTACTCCTACGCAGCATGCTCCGGTACCGGGCTGCCGAACAATGCCACTGTCGAAGCGACCTGCTGTGTGGCGCGCGGTTCCTACCGGTTGCGCGTGCTGGATAGCGCCGGTGATGGCATTGCCAACGGTGGATACACCTTGCGCAATGGCAGCGACGAACGCATCATCGACAACAGGAACAACTTCAGCACGGGAAGTGTCAGTGCACTGGCCGATGAGGAGACCTTCGAAACACAGATGGGAACGGACAAGCTCATCTTCAGCCGCTGCGACAAGCTTGATTGGATGCCGAGCGGTGAGTATGTCGTGATCAATGCAAATCCGCTCGTCAGTGCGCAGTACGGCATCACCAACAGCACGAGCGGTTATGAGTACTGGTTCTTCGATCCGAACGGCAGCTACAGCTTCCGTCGCTTCCTGAGCCATGCCAGCAACGACCTTTACGGCAATGCAGAGTTGCGCGCCTGCCACCTCAAGGTGAACAACTGGGCGGCCGCCAACCACATTCCCACCGGCGTCATGATGAACGTTCGTGTGCGCGGTCGCGTGGCCGGTGTCAACCTCCCATGGGGCCCCGCGTGCCGTTTCAAGATCGATCCGGTCGCAGCTGCATGCCCGGTTTCCTGGTTGATCAACGATCCCGAGAACCCGAACTTCTCCTGCGGAGTGACGCGCACGCGCACTCAAAAGGTCGTGGCACAACCCATCCGTGGCGCCAATCGTTACGAATTCGAGTTCGTGAACACGGCGGATGCCTACCATTATTCGATCGCTTCGAGCAGCTACATCCGCTCGCTCAACTGGAGTTCACCTGCGCTTGTTCCCGGTCATACCTACCAGGTGCGGGTGCGCATCAGTCGTGACTTCGGACAGACCTGGTGCCCGTATGGAGAGGCGTGTGAAGTGACCATCGCCGGAGCCGCACAACTTGATGACCTGTTTGTTGAGGATGGGCTTGATCCGACCGGTGAGGTGAAGATGAACCTATGGCCGAACCCCTCGAACGGCCGGACCGTTGACCTGGGCCTGGTGGGCCTGTCGGATGAGGGCGAACGCGTATCGCTGCGCGTGCTCGATGCCACTGGCAGGACCGTGCAGGAGCAGGTGCTGTTCATGCAGGGGCCGGTTTCGAACACCTCCTTGCAAATGACCGAACAGCTCGCGGTGGGCTCCTACATCATGGAGGCCACACTTGGCGAAAAGCGCTCCGTGCAGCGGTTCCAGGTAGCTTATTGAAGGACTTGATCGCGACCGTCGCCGTGGTGGATGATCCCAACACGGCGACGGTCGTATTTTGGGGCGGCAACAAGCCGGAATATGAGCCCCGACCTCCAACGCTGCCCGTGGTGCATGAAGGATGCCACGTACATGGATTATCACGATAAGGTGTGGGGCGTTCCTGAACATGATGATCGCAAGCTCTTCGAGAAGATCTGCCTGGACGGTGCACAGGCCGGCCTCAGCTGGTACACCGTATTGATCCGAACGGAGGGCTATCGCAACGCATTCGACGGATGGGATGTCGAGCGGATCGCACGTTACGACCAACGACGGATCAACGCTCTATTGCAGGACCCTGGCATCATACGGAATCGGCAGAAGGTCGAGAGCGTGGTGAAGAATGCGAGGGCCTACCTCAAGATCCAGGAAAACGGTTCGTTCAATGACTTCCTCTGGAAGCATGTGGATCACGCCCCGGTGCGCAACCATTGGACCGCAACGGGCCAGGTGCCAGCGAGCACTCCGCTGAGCGATGCGGTCAGCAGGGACCTGAAGAAAGCAGGATTCAGCTTCGTGGGCACCACCATCGTGTATGCCTTCATGCAAGCCATCGGCATGGTCGATGATCACTTGGTGACGTGCTGGCGCAGAACGGGATCAGGACCATTGTGATGAAGGCCCCTGTCACCCCTGTGCGAACCCTCCGGGTGGAGCAAGGCGCACTGGCGGACCACGACGATCTGCTGGTCACTGAGGAGCCGTTGGAGATCAGGGTGGGCCATGGACCCTTGGACGATCGACACGAGTTCCGGCTGAGCGTTACGATGCGGACGCCCGGCCACGACGAGGAGCTTACCATCGGCTTTCTGCTTACCGAAGGCCTGATCACGGGTCGGTCACAGCTGCTGAGAGTGGCGCCCTGTCGGCATGTGCGGCCTGATGAAGAGGGCAACGTGGTGCGGGCGGAACTTCAGCCGACGGTGGAGCTCGATCCCCTTCGCTGGCAACGCAATTTCTACACCACCTCCAGCTGTGGTGTCTGTGGCAAGAGCAGTTTGCAGGCGATCCAGGTGCAGCGCACCGGTCCCCTTGCACCCACAGCCCCTTTGGATCATGCGGAACTGATGCGATTCCCTGCACGCATGCGAGCTGCTCAGACGGTATTCGAACATACCGGAGGGATCCATGCGGCCGCATTGTTCGACCGCTCCGGTGAATTGGTGTTGTTGCGTGAGGATGTGGGACGACACAATGCCGTGGACAAGGTGATCGGTGCGGTCATCACCGAGGCTTTGGATGTGGCCGGCAGCACACTGCTCGTGAGCGGTCGTGCGGGGTTCGAATTGGTCCAGAAGTGCGTCATGGCCCGCATCCCGACCATGGCCTCCGTAGGAGCGCCCAGCTCATTGGCGGTGGAGCTTGCGAAAGAAAGTGGCCTGCGCTTGATCGGCTTCCTCCGCGGGGAGCGGTTCAATATCTATGCCGAGAGCTCCGGTTCAATGGGGGGTGAACAGCCAGGCCCGCACGCGTGAGGCGTCACCCGCCTGCCAGAAGTAGCAGAAGCGATCACGGTAGGTGCGCAGGACCTGCTGGATCTGGTCAAATTGGTCCAACGGGTAGTACAACCGGATACGGTCGAAAGCGTATTCCAATTCCGGGGCCGGCAACGGATCGCTGGCATCCTGGAACCTGAAATGCACCCAATGCACACTGCTCGAACGCGAAGCCGGCCTGGCCGCGAGGACCAACTCCTGTGCATTTTGTTCCGGAAGTGCGATCGTGCGCCACCGGCGGTTCAGCAACTTCACCACCTCGAGTTTTCCGGGCAGGTGGGGGTTCGGGCTCGGAATGATACTGTGCTCGAGTACGGCGATCCCAGGAGCAGGCTCAGGTGAACTGATGGTCGAACCGGCGATCGCACTTCCCATTCACCGAAGGTCGCACGGCGGCCGGAGGAATTCAAGCGCATGGAGTAGATTTAAGACCTTCTTTACATGGATCTTACACACGCATGGAACGAATGGATCCCACCGGTACCAAGGCCTGGTCGCTCTTGATGATCGCATTGCTGGTCACTTCCTTTTCAACCCCTGCGCTGGCCCAGCGCACCTTCGATGTCACCATTGCGGACAGCACCTATCACATGAAACAGTATTGGTTCGTGCTGTACACCTCCGGAGATGCCGCACCATTGGACAGTGCCACATCCGCGGCAACGCTCAAGGCCCACCTTGACTACCAAGGCGAGCAGGGTGAACGAGGGCTCATCACGATGGCCGGGCCGTTCGGGGACAACGGGGATTGGCGCGGTTTGCTGATCTATGATCTCGAGTCAAGGGAAGAGGTGGAAGGCTACCTGCGCGGTGATCCTTTCGTGAAGGCCGGCCAGCTGCGCTACGAGATACACCCGTGGTATGGTGCGGTGGGCACTACGTTGAAGTGATCCATTCCGTTTTCACGAGCTGCGCGGGTAGGGCCATGTGGGCCTGAGCGCGCCCGTGCTTACCTTTTCACCCATTGGCCAGCGGGTGCGGTGGCCGATCCGCAACGATGAATGACCGTCGCATAGCACTCCTGCCGCCGGATGCGCACACCGGCCTGGAGTTGGGTGATCGTAAGGACCGCGCGGCCGGGATCCCGGCATTGGTCCAGTCCGTTGCGCACCTGCGGGAGGAGACCGGTGTGCTCAACGGCATCTCCATCCTCAACAAGCTGAACCAGAAGGATGGCTTCGATTGTCCCGGATGCGCCTGGCCCGACCCCGTTCATCGCAGCCGGTTGGGCGAGTATTGCGAGAATGGAGTGAAGGCGATCGCTGAAGAGGATACCACGAAGCGTGTGGACCGGGCCTTCTTCGCGGAGCATGGCGTGGAGGCGTTGAGTTCGTGGAGCGATCATGACCTGGGCAAGGCGGGTCGCATCACCGAGCCGTTCGTGTTGCGGCGGGGCAGTTCGCATTATGAACCGATCTCGTGGGAGGATGCCTTCTCATTGATCGCAGGGCGGCTTGATGGGCTTGCATCACCGGACGAGGCCATCTTTTACACGAGCGGAAGAGCGAGCAACGAAGCGGCCTATCTCTATCAATTGTTCGTGCGGCAGTTCGGCACGAACAACCTGCCCGATTGCAGCAACATGTGCCATGAGAGCAGTGGCACCGGACTTTCTGAGACGATCGGCATCGGTAAAGGGACCGTTTCACTCGAGGACCTGCACCAGGCCGGTGTGATCATCGTGATGGGCCAGAACCCCGGCACGAATCATCCCCGCATGCTGAGTGCGCTGGCGGAGTGCGTTCGCAATGGTGGCAAGGTCATCAGCGTGAATCCGCTTCCGGAGGCAGGTACGCATCGCTTCATCGACCCGCAGTCTCCGATCGATGTCCTGCGCGGTGGCACGGCATTGAGCAGCCTGCACATCGGCCTTAGGATCAATACGGACGTCGCCTTGCTGAAGGGGGTCATGCGGTTGTTGCTTGATCGGGAGGATGCCGCGCCGGGCAGCGTGTTCGATCATGCGTTCATCGGAACAAGCACGGAAGGTCACGACGCCTTCATCAGGGATCTGCGCACCGTGGACGCCGCCGCCATGGCCGGGGTGTGTGGTGTGCCGCTCTCGGACCTCGAGGAACTGGCCGGTGTGATCGCCGGAACGGATCGGATCATCATCACATGGGCCATGGGCCTTACGCAGCATGTGAATGCCGTGGCGAACATCAGGCAGGTCGTGAACCTGTTGTTGTTGCGCGGCGCTTTCGGCAAGCCGGGCGCGGGTGCCTGTCCCGTACGCGGGCACAGCAATGTGCAAGGGGACCGCACCATGGGCATCTACGAGAAGCCTTCGGAAGCTTTTCTTGCCGCGTTGGACCGGCGCTATGGCGGCACGATGCCGCGCAAGCATGGTACCGATGTGGTGGACAGCATCGAGGCCATGCGCGACGGTCGGAGCAAGGTCTTCGTGGCGTTGGGCGGCAACTTCATCTCTGCCACACCGGACAGTGAGGTCACCGCGAAGGCCATCATGAATTGTGCGCTCACCGTTCAGATCAGTACCAAGCTCAGTCGGAGCCACGTCATCACCGGTGAGGAAGCCCTCATCCTGCCGTGCCTTGGGCGCAGCGAGCGCGATGTGCAGAACGGTCGTCCGCAGTTCGTTACCGTGGAGGATAGCATGAGCGTGGTGCACCGGTCGCAGGGAAGCCATTCACCCGCTTCGCCGCACCTGCGCAGTGAACCGGCCATCATTTGCGGGATCGCTGCGGCCACGTTGGGTGCTCGAAGCACTGTTGATTGGCACCGGCTGGCGCAGGATCATGATCTCATCCGGGAGGAGATCGCGGCGGTGGTCCCCGGCTTCGAACGCTTCAACGAGCGTGTGCGCAGACCGGATGGATTCGTGCTGCCCAACCCACCGCGCGATGAACGACGATTCGCCACGCCGAGCGGCAAGGCGCACTTCTCCGTGGACCCCGCCCCGGAATGGCAACTGGCACAGGGCGAGTACATGATGATGACCATCCGCACGCACGATCAATTCAACACCACGATCTATGGTCTGCACGATCGGTATCGTGGCATCCACGGCGAACGGCGAGTGCTGCTGATGCATGCCGAGGACATGGCGCGCGAAGGACTGCGTACCCGGGATCGCGTCGATCTTGTGAGCAATTATGGGCACGAGCGCGTGGCCACGGATTTCTTTGTCGTGCCGTATGACATCGCCCAGGGATGCACGGCGACCTATTTTCCGGAGGCCAATGTGCTTGTTCCGCTGGAACTGAAAGCGGTGAAGAGTGGAACACCAGCCAGCAAGAGCGTGGTGATCAGGTTGCGCAGGCGCTAGGGATCCTCCTCCACATCCTTCCTCCATGGACGTCGTGTCCGCTTCTTGTTCGGCACCACCTTGACGCGGTAGCGTCCATCCAAGGCACCGTCCGCCTTCTGTTTCTCGCGCTTGGCACCGCGTTGGATCCGATCAAGGTCCTTTTTCCCCCGTTCCGTGGGTCCTTTTTTCGCCATCAGCGCAGGCAGCTGTAGTGGTACACGTCCATCAGTTCACCGTCATTGGTGCGGAAGTCCCTGCGTAGCAGCCCATCGCGCTGGTACCCACAGTTCTCTGCCACCTTGATGCTCGCGATGTTGTCCGGTACGATGCGCGCGTAAACCTTTTCCACTCCGAGCTGCGTGAATGCGAAGTCGGTGGTCCACATCAACCCAAGCGTGGTCACCCCGCGTTTCTCGTAGATGGAGCTCACGAAATAGGCTGTTTCACACTTCGGTATGCTCCAATCGAACTCTTTCAGGAAGATGAGGCCGATGGGCTCGCCACCCTCGTAATCGCGCATCGCGAAACAGAACAACTCCCGCTTTGCCGTTCGGGCGATGATCTCCTTGATGTAGCGTCGGGTGCTTCCGGGATCGGAACAGCGTGTGCACGTCACCGGGAAGTAGGTCGACAGCCGCATGCGGTCCTCTTCGATCATTCGGAAAAGACCCTTGTGATCGTCCTTCACGATCGGTTCGATGATGACGGAGTCGCTCATTGCTCTTCTGCCATGCGCAGGGCGGCCGCGCGCATGGCCTGTGCTCTTTCGCGGCCAAGATACCGCTCCACACCTGCGTGTACGAGGTACACCAGCGGCGTGGCCAGCACCGCCACCACCAGCTTGTAGCAGTATGCGGTGATCACCAGGGCCGTGCACAGGGCGAACGACAGATCCTTCAGCACCCAGAACGCGATGTAGGTGACCACGACACTGTCCATGAGCTGGCTGATCAATGTGCTGCCCGTGGCACGCAGCCATATCCGGCGGTCTCCGGTCATTCGCTTTATCCCCCTGAAGATGCGTGCATCCAGCAATTGACCGAGGATGAAGGCCGTGAGCGAGCCAATGATGATGTTCATCCCCTGCCCGAAGATGGACCCGAAGGCCGACTGCATGTTCGGCACACCCTGGCCCGCCCCACTGGCCACCCAGAGGTCTGCGGCCGGGATGTGGATGGCCGCGTACAGCACCGCGAACGTGAATGCGATGAGTGCCGCGGTGAGGAAGGTGAGGAACCGCACACCACGCATGCCGTAATAGTCGTTGATCACATCGGTCATGATGAACACGATCGGCCAGGGCAGCACGCCCACGCTCAGCACGAAACTTAGATGGGGTTGGCCCAGCAGCGTGAAGTCCGCTCGTGAAAGCCCGAGCGCATCCTCGAGCTGGAAGAGCTTCACTCCGATCATCTCCGCCACGATCGCGTTGGCAATGAAGAGGCCCCCGAGGATGAGGTAAAGCCGCGTGGCCTTGTCACCGAGGATCGCACGGATCATGGGCGCTGAAGATAGCCTTGAACACGTGTGGTGCTCACTCGAACAAGGAGCCTGGCTTCACGGTCGGTACACGCCCCAAATGCCTGTACGCCCGCTCGGTGGCCAGCCGGCCGCGCGGGGTGCGTTGCAGGTATCCCTCCATGATCAGGAAGGGTTCATACACCTCCTCGATCGTGCCGGCCTCTTCGCCCACTGCCGTGGCCACTGTATTCAATCCCACCGGACCTCCGCTGAACTTGTCGATGATGGCTCCGAGTATCCGGTTGTCCATCTCATCCAGCCCGTGGGCATCCACGTTCAACGCCCGCAGCGCGTGTTGCGCAATGTCGATCTGGATGGTGCCGTTCCCCTGGATCTGGGCGAAGTCGCGCACACGGCGAAGCAGTGCGTTCGCTATCCGCGGCGTGCCCCTGCTGCGCCGCGCCACCTCGGTGGCCGCATCGGACTCGATCGGCACGTTCAGCAATCCTGCGCTGCGCTCGATGATCCCCTGCAACGTGGGGGCCTCATAGTAATCCAATCGACTGTTTATCCCGAATCGGGCACGGAGTGGTGCGGTCAGCAGGCCGCTCCGCGTGGTGGCACCCACGAGGGTGAAAGGGTTCAATGCGATCTGCACGGTGCGCGCGTTCGGTCCTGAATCGATGACAAGGTCGATCCGGTAGTCCTCCATTGCGCTGTACAGGTATTCCTCGATCACCGGCGTCAGGCGGTGGATCTCATCAATGAAGAGCACGTCGTACGGCTCCAGGTTGGTGAGCAGGCCGGCAAGATCGGCGGGCTTGTCCAGAACAGGGCCGCTCGTGACCCTGAAGCCCACGCCCATTTCCTGCGCGATGATGTTCGCCAGGGTGGTCTTGCCCAGGCCTGGTGGACCGTGTAGCAGGACATGGTCCAAGGCTTCATTCCGCTGGCGCGCGGCCTGCACGAAGACCTTGAGGTTGTCCGTCACGGCCTGCTGACCGGCGAACTCCTCGAACCGCCTCGGACGCAGCACTTGTTCCAACTCCTTGTCGGAGGCGGAACGTTGCTCATTGCGAACGTCGAATCCGTCGGTCATCGTGATCTGCCAAAGGTAGCGGGTCCATCGATCGATCAGGGCCGGTCACGGTCCAGGTCTCGCCAGAGGTCACCGAAAAAGATCCTTAGCCCAAGGGAGTAGGTCGGTGCACTGAGCCGCTCACCAAGTGAGTCGTTCGTGGGGATCACGATCCGCAGTCCAAGACCACCCCCGATGCCGACGTACTTGAGGATCCTGTACTGCACACTCATGCCGGGTTCGTAGAGCAGTAGGCCGGAGGTCACAAGTCTCTGCTTGCGCCCTTCCGCATCGTGGTAAATGAGCGAGGCACTGCCGAAGCCGAATTGCACGGGGATCCGCACCTCCCAATCGCCCCGTTGATAGAAGGCGTAATCCACGTATGGGGTGATGTACCCGATGCGCAACCGGGTCGGTACCGTACCGATCCCGGGCACGTCGCGTTCGCCTTCCACGGGGGTGAGCAGAAAGCTGTACCCGAGCCCGTATTGGAATCGACGCGCGTGCTCCAGACCGAACTTGATGCCGGCGATGCGGACGTTGCGGTTGCTGATGAAGGAACCGCGCATGTCCAATTTCCCCACGAAGCGCGGATCCTCCTGCAGGAAGATGCCGATGCTGTCGAGCAGTTGGGCGTGCACCAATGGTGCCGAGCCAATCAACAATGAAATGAACAGCAGGCGCATGGAAAGCGGAATGTCCGTCACCAAAGGTGCGGACATTCCGGTTCCGATCCGAGGATCGTATATGGGCCTTGGGTCAATGTTCCTCCTCGTCGTGCTCGAGCGGGGTGATCTGGCTCACCCAATCGTGCTCCTTGCCCGGCTTGCTGTAGTCATAGGGCCAGCGATGCACCACGGGCAGGGGGCCTGGCCAGTTGCCATGCAGGTGTTCCACCGGGGTGGTCCACTCCAGCGTATTGCTCTTCCACGGGTTCTGCACGGCCTTGGGGCCACGGAACACGCTGTAGAAGAAGTTGTAGGTGAAGATCACCTGGGCCAGGCCACCGATGATGGCGAAGACCGTGACCAGCACGTTCAGGTCCACCACACCGTCGAACATGGGGAATTCGCTGTAGCTGTAATAGCGACGAGGTGCACCGGCCAGACCGATGAAGTGCATCGGGAAGAAGACCCCGAAGGCGCACACGAAGGTCACCCAGAAGTGCGCGTAGCCCAACTTGGTGTTCATCATCTTCCCGTACATCTTCGGGAACCAGTGATAGATGCCCGCGAACATGCCGAAGATGGCGCTCATGCCCATCACGATGTGGAAGTGGGCGATCACGAAGTAGGTGTCGTGGATGTTGATGTCCAGCGCGCTGTCCGCAAGGATGATCCCCGTGAGGCCGCCTGCGATGAAGGTGGCCACCAGCCCGGTGCTGAACAGCATGGCCGGGGTGAAGACGATGTTGCCGCGCCACAGGGTGGTGATGTAGTTGAACACCTTCACCGCCGAGGGGATGGCGATGAGCAGGGTGGTGAACACGAACACGCTGCCGAGGAAGGGGTTCATGCCGGTGACGAACATGTGGTGCCCCCACACGATGAAGCTGAGGAAGGCGATGGCGATCGATGAGCCGATCATGGCGCGGTAGCCGAAGATGGGCTTGCGCGCATTGGTCGCGATGATCTCCGAGGTGATGCCGAAGGCGGGCAGGATCACGATGTACACCTCGGGGTGCCCAAGGAACCAGAACAGATGCTGGAACAGGATGGGGCTGCCGCCGGTATTGTCCAGCGCTTCGCCAGCGATGTAGATGTCGCTCAGGTAGAAGCTGGTGCCCAGCGAGCGGTCCAGCAGCAACAGCAGGGCCGCGCTCAACAGCACCGGGAAGCTCAGGATGCCGATCACCGCCGTCAGGAAGATCGCCCACATGGTCAGCGGCATGCGGGTCATCTTCATGCCTTTCGTACGCAGGTTGAGGATGGTGACCACGTAATTCAGACCACCCATCAAGGAGCTCGCAATGAACAGTACCATGCTCACCAACCAGAGGGTCATGCCTGTACCGGAGCCCGGAATGGCTTGCGGAAGCGCGCTGAGCGGTGGGTAGACCGTCCAGCCGGAAGAGGCGGGCCCACCTTCCACGAAGAGTGAGGAAAGCATCACCACGCTGCTCAGGAAGAAGAACCAGTAGGAGAGCATGTTGATGAAGCCTGAGGCCATGTCACGCGCACCGACCTGCAAGGGGATCAACAGGTTCGCGAACGTTCCGGAGAGGCCACCGGTGAGCACGAAGAACACCATGATGGTCCCGTGGATCGTGACCAGTGCGAGGTACATGTTGGGGTCCAGGATGCCACCAGGTGCCCATTTCTCACCAAGGAAGAAGTTCGTGAAGGCGAAGCCTTCGCCCGGCCATGCCAGTTGCAGCCGGAAGATGATCGACATGATCACCGCCACCCACGCCATGATGATCGCAGTCACGAGGAACTGCTTGCTGATCATCTTGTGATCATGGGAGAAGAAGTACTTCGAAACGAAGCTTTCCTCGTGGTGGTGATGCGCTGCGTGCGCGTCGGTGTGTGCGGTGGCGCCCATGGTCAACAGGTCCTAATTCGGTTCAACGCTAGATACGGCCGCTTGGGCGGTGCTGGATACGGCAACGGCCGTGGAGTCCGTTGCAGGCGTGGCAGGAGCCTCCTCGGCAGCGCCTTGGAACGGCTTCTTCACGGCCTCCTTCCACCACGCCTCATATTCCGCATCGTTGGTCACGATCAGCGGCATCTGCATGTTGTAGTGCGACGCCCCGCAGATCTTGTTGCACAACAGGATGTAGTTGAAATCCGGGTCGTGCATCACGTGGGTACGCATGCTGTCGGAGGTGATCGTCGGGGTCATCTTGATCGTGGTGGTCATGCCCGGAACGGCGTTCATCTGTGCCCGCATGTGGGGCATGTACGCGCTGTGGATCACATCACGCGAACGAATGAGCAGTTCCACCTCCCGATGAACGGGCAGATAGAAATCCTTGGTCACGATATCATCGCCCCCGCGCAGGTACAGGCTGGCTTCCCCTTTCTCCTTGATGTCGAGGTCCATGACCGTGCGCAGGTCCGTGATCCTGGCCAGGTTGCGCATCATCAATTCCCGCTGGTCCTCCATGTCGTGGCGGTGATCATTCGGGAGGATCCCGTTCGCAAGCGTGCTGTCCAGCGCATGGATCTCGGCGTTCAGCTCATCGATCCGAAGGGCCACGCTTTCCGGCGTAACGATGCCGAGCGGGTTGGTGCCGTTGATCAGCCTGAAATCCGTCGCTCCGAGCTGGCCGTCCACCCCGGGGTATCGCGCGGTCCAGTCGAACTGCTTGGCATAGAGTTCCACGCGAATGGCGTCCGCGCCGGCCACGGTGGTGATCTTGTTCCAGCTGTTCAGACCATAGATGATGATCACCGCGAGCACGGCGGCGGGCACGGCGGTCCAGATCAACTCCAGCTTGTTGTTGTGGGGCTGCCAGAAGGCTCGTCGGTCCGGGCTGTACTTGTACTTCCCGGCGAAATAGAACAGCAGGATGTTGGTGGGGATGAAGGCGATGGTGAGGATCACCCAGTTGAAGTCGAGCAACCAGTCGGTCTCCGCCCCGTGTGCACTGGCGGCAATGGGTAACAGCTTATCGCCATACTCCCAGACCAGCCACCCGAAGAAGATGAAATAGACCACCAGGAACACCCACATCAGCATGGCGTTCATGCGGTTGTCCGCTGCCGAGATGTCCTCCTCGCGTTTGCCGCTGAGGCGCGCAGTGAGTTCGTACACCCGTGCCAGTTGGGCGATCGCAAGAACGCCCATTACCACCACGATCAGGATCAACAACTTCGTCATCGTTCGCTCGATATATCAACCCTTCCTGGCGGGCTGTTGTGGATTGGTGACATTCGCCATGCGTACCGCGCGCAGTCTGTGGGTCAGCCGGCGCACCTGCCAGAGGCGAACGCCGGTGACCGATCCGATGAGGACCACGAGAAGGATCAGTGCGGAGGTCATTTGGTGATGGGTCAGATCTGGTGATGGATGCTTTCCTCCATGTACGGGTGGTTCACCGGGGTCAGCGGCGCCTTGGTCAGGGTCCGAAGCACCACATGGATGAAGAGGCCGAGGAATGCCAGGAACATACCGACCTCCAGCAGGCCGATGCCGTGGAAATGATGGCCCAATGCGCCGGGCATCACCATCATGTTCACGTCGAGCCAATGGCCGATGAAGATCACGGATCCCACCCCGATCAGGAAACGCGGGTTCCGTTTGGCATCGCGGCTCATCAACAACACCATCGGAATGGCGAAGTTGGTGAAGAAAACACCCCACAACAGGAAGGGATGCTCATTGATCCGCTGCTGGAAGTAGGTGACCTCTTCCGGGATATTGCTGTACCAGATCAGCATGAACTGGCTGAAGTAAAGGTAGCTCCACAGGAAGCTGATGGCGAAGACCCACTTGCCGAGGTCCTGGATATGGCTGTTGTTCACCTGGGGCAGGTAGCCTTTGCGCTTCAGGTACAACACGAGGATCACCGCGGTGATCATGGCACTCACCCACATGCCCGCGAAGGTGTACCACCCGAACAGGGTGCTGAACCAGTGGGTGTCGATGCTCATGATCCAATCCCACGCGAGCGTGCTGCTGAACACTGCGAAGAACACCAGGAACAGGGCACCTCGGCGGTGGTTGAGCAGGTGGCGTTTCACCAGCGACTCCCCGCTCAAGTGGTCCATCTGCAGGCTCTGTTTACGGAACCAGCGCGCGAAGAGGATGAAGGTCACCAGGTAGGCGATCGTGCGCAGCCAGAAGAAGGGCTGGTTGAGGAAGGCCTTCTTGTTGGCGATCAATGCATCGTAGTTCGGGTTGGCCACCGCGCCCTGCACGGCTTCGTCCACATATTGGGCATCGTGCCCTTCACCGATCATGTACTCATGGTACAGGCTATGGTCCATCCAATGGTAGATGTGGTGCAGGTGCAGTGAACCCGCGGCCAGCACGATCACCATGACGATGGCGCCCACGGGAAGGTAGCCGTAGATCCCCTCGAACACGCGCTTCACCAGCACGGTCCAGGCCGTTTCCGTGGCGTAGGCAAGGGCGAAGAAGAACAAGGCCCCCAGGGAGATCCCGAAGAAGAAGAAACCATTCACCAGCAGGTTGGACCAGGTCCGCTGGCCAAGGCCTTCTGCGGAGTGCGGGTCGCCTTTTGCGGCGAAGAAACCGATGAGCAGGGCCACAAGACCCACCACGACCATTGCGGTGCTGAGGGTGCGGGCCCGTTTGCTGAAGGTGAAGTTCATCGCAGTGATCGCGTTGTCTGGGTCAGTTGGTCGTCTCCGGTGCGGTGGCTGCAGCTGACGGCATCTTGCCACCTGCCTGCAGGTATTTCACGTACTGGATCACCAACCATCGTTCTTCCTTGTTCAATTGGGATGCATGCGAACCCATGGCGCCTTTGCCGTAGGTCAGCGTATGGAACATCTTGCCTTCGGGCAGGTCCTTGAGCGGGCCGCTGTATGCCGTGGGCGGAGGATGACCGCCTTTTGTGATCACGGACCCGTCGCCCATGCCGGTCTCGCCGTGGCATTGCACACAGAAGGTGGTGTAGATCGCCTTGCCCTTTTCCACGGTGGCCTCCGTCATTGCGATCGGACTGCGCAACGCAGCACCAGCGGCCTCATACCCATCGTTCGTATTCGGGTAAGGATAGGGCATGTTGAACATGGCCTTGGCCGGATCCTCGGAGAAAACGACCGTACCCGCCACCGGCTTGCGCGCACTGGGGCGCTCACGTTGTTCAACGGCAAGTTCGTTGCTGAAGTGGTAGGGGTCCTGACCATAGTCCACGTAGGCTTCCACGGCCGGGCTGCGGTACATGTCCGGCATGTACTCCACACCAGGACTCTGGGGATCTCCGCTGCAGGAGGCCATCAGCAGGGTCAGTGCACCGGTTGCGAAGGGGATGGCGTGTCGCTTGCTCATGGTCAATACTGGCGTTCGTTGATCTCGAACACCGGGGTGGTGCGCAACAGGTCGGTGATGGCCTCGGAGCTGTGCCCGTGGTTGTCCGCTGTGCGCACTTCGATGATGAACTTGTCGTCCGTGCTGCGTGGGTCCGGATTGCGTGCAGGCATCCCGGGCAGCGTCTTGTTGCGGATCAGGTAGGTGATCGCCATGCCGTGCGCGGCGCAAAGCACCGTGAATTCGAACATCACCGGCACGAATGCCGGCAGGTTCTTGTAGAGCGCCTGGCTCGGCTTGCCACCGATGTTCATGGGCCAGTCCCAGATCATGAAATAGGTGATGCCCAGCACGGCCAGCGCCGTACCGGTGATCCCGAACATGAATGAGGCGATCGCCAGGCGGGTTCGCTTCACACCGATGATGGGGTCGAGGCCGTGCACCGGGAAGGGCGAGAAGACGTCCTTCACCGACACCCCGTTGGAGACGAGCTTCCGCGCGCCATCCTTCAGTTGTTCAGGATCCTCGTAGACCGCGTAGATGACCTTGTTCGCCATGGATCTCAGTGGTGGTGGTGATCGGCGGCTTCCTTCTTGTAGCTCTCGCCGCTGGTCTTAAGAATGGACTTCAACTCATTCAGCGCCACCACCGGGAAGTAGCGGGCGAAGAGGAGGTAAAGTGTGAAGAAGATGCCGATGGTGCCCAGGAACACGCCTGCATCCACCCAGGTGGGATGGAACATGTTCCAGCTGCTGGGCAGGTAGTCGCGGTGCAGGCTGGTCACGATGATCACGAACCGCTCGAACCACATCCCGATGTTCACGATGATGCTCATGAAGAAGGTGAATGCGAAGTTGGTGCGGAGTTTCTTGAACCAGAAGAGCTGCGGGCTGATCACGTTGCAGGTCATCATGCTCCAGTACGCCCACCAGTATTTGCCGGTCGCCCGGTTGATGAAGGCATAGCTCTCGTACTCCACACCGCTGTACCAGCTGATGAAGAGCTCGGTGATGTAGGCCACGCCCACGATGGAGCCCGTAACGATGATCACGATGTTCATGTACTCCACGTGCTTCCGCGTGATGTAAGCTTCAAGGTGCATCACCTTGCGCATAACCAACAGCAGGGTCTGCACCATGGCGAATCCGCTGAATACGGCACCGCTCACGAAGTAGGGCGGGAAGATCGTGGTGTGCCAGCCGGGGATCACGGAGGTGGCGAAGTCGAAGCTCACCACGGAGTGTACCGAGAACACCAACGGTGTGGCGATCCCGGCAAGCACCAGGCTCACTTCCTCGAAGCGGGTCCAGGCCTTCGCATTGCCCGTCCAGCCGAAACTCAGGATCGAGTAGGCCTTCTTCATGCCGGGCTTGGTCACCTTGTCCCGGATGGTCGCGAAGTCGGGGATCAGGCCGATGTACCAGAAGACCAGCGAAACGCTGAAGTAGGTGCTGATCGCGAACACGTCCCAAAGCAGGGGCGAGTTGAAGTTCACCCAGAGCGAACCGAACTGGTTCGGCAACGGGAACACCCAGTAGCCCAGCCAAAGCCGCCCCATGTGCAGCAAGGGGAACATCGCGGCCATGATCACCGCGAAGATGGTCATCGCCTCTGCGGAGCGGTTCACCGCCATGCGCCACTTCTGGCGGAAGAGCAGGAGCACCGCACTGATCAGGGTGCCGGCGTGCCCGATCCCGACCCACCAGACGAAGTTGGTGATGTCCCAGGCCCAATCCACGGATTTGTTCAATCCCCAAGTGCCGATACCCTTGCTCAGCAAGTACACGATGCAACCGACGCCATATAGGGCGATCAAGGCCGCAATGGTCGTGAGCACATACCAGCCGCGTGGGGCCTTTTGCTCAATGGGCCCGACGATATCCTGTGTGATATCGTGGTAGGTCCTGTGGCCCAGGATGAGCGGTTCGCGGATCGCTGCTTCTGAATGCATGTTCCTCTTCGTTATGCTCAGCCGTGGTGGGCCGCGGCTTCTTCAACGTTACGCACCTTCACCAGGTAATTCACATTGGGTTTTACCCCGATCTCCTCCAACATGTGGTAGCTGCGGTCGCTGTCCGCCAGGCCACGCACCATGCTCTTCTTGTCGTTCAGGTCGCCGAATACGATCGCGCCGGTTCCGCATGATGCGGAGCACGCCGTTTGGATCTCGCCGTCCAGCACCGGGCGACCCGCCTTCTTGGCCTCGAGCTTGCCCGCCTGGATGCTCTGCACACACATGCTGCACTTCTCGATCACCCCACGGCCACGTACGACCACGTCGGGGTTCAGTACCATGCGGCCCAGGTCGCTGTACGCCGGATTCACTTCGCTGAACTTGTCGCTCACGTAATTGAACCAGTTGAAGCGACGCACCTTGTACGGGCAGTTGTTCGCGCAGTAGCGCGTGCCGATGCACCGGTTGTAGGCCATCTGGTTCAGGCCTTCGTTGCTGTGCGTGGTGGCCGCCACCGGGCACACCGTTTCGCATGGGGCGTGATTGCAGTGCTGGCACATCACCGGCATGAAGACCACTTTCGGATCCTCACTGGGCACCTCCATGGCGAGGTACATCGGGATCTTGCTCAGATCCTCCTGCTTCGCACGCTCCTTGGTCATGTCGGAGCTGTAGTAGCGATCCAGGCGCAGCCAATGCATCTCACGGCTCCGGCGCACTTCGTCCTTGCCCACCACCGGGATGTTGTTCTCCACGTTGCAGGCCGTGATGCACGCACCGCAACCGATGCAACTGTTCAGGTCGATGCTGAGGCCCCACCGGTGGCCCACACCTTCTACAGGGTGCTCCTGCCAGAGGTCGAATTCAGCGACCGGCTTCTTGTCCTGGGCATTGATCACGCCATCGCCGTTCACATCCTCGTGCACCCCCAGTTCGTGCGGGTGGTTGTAGGCAAGCTTGTCACCGGCCTTGAACACACCGAGGGAGGTCTCCTTCACGATGCTGTGGCGGTCCATCGCGGTGAGGTGCGTCTGGGTGATGGCCACCGGGTAGGTGGATCCCGTGGCGGTAACGCTCACGTTGAGCACCTCATACCCCACGGCGCCATTCGCCATGGCCGTGAATCCGTAGGCATTCCGTCCCACCGGCTTAAGTTCGCCATTCGCATCGGTCACACAGGCCGCGCGTCCCACCTGTTCGCCGTTCTCGCCACGGCCGTATCCGAGTGCGATCGCGATGGTGCCGGCCTTCTGGCCCGGGGTGGGGACCACCGGCAGGGTGATCTCGCGGTCACCGGCCTTCACCGTGACGAGGCTCGCAGGTGCCTGTTCGCCGAGGTAGGTGTTCAGACCAAGGCGCTCCATGTCCGGGAAGCTCATGCACACGTAGTTGTCCCACGTGATCTTCGTGAGCGGGTCCGGCATTTCCTGCAACCACGGGTTGTTGGCATGCTGTCCGTTGCCGATGGCCTCCGTGGTGTACAAGGACAGTTCCCACTCACCACCACCTTCGGCGTGTTTCCTCGCCGCCGCTGCCGCGGCCATCGTATCACCGGCGAACGTGAACGGTCGGGCTTCGGGTCCGTTCGCCTGATGGACCCCATCGTGCAGGGCCATGTTCCAGGTGTCCTCGAACAGGCCGCCCACACCGGCAAGAGCGACGCTCCAGTTGCGCTTGATGAAGTCGTGGTAGGTCTCTTCGGAACCGGCCCAGCGCAGGAGGCTCTCCTGCCACTGGCGCGTACTGAACAACGGGCTGATCGCGGGTTGCGCGAGGGTGTAGTGGCCCGGCTTCGGCATGAAGTCGTTCCAGCTTTCGAGGTAGTGGTGGTCCGGGCAGATCCAGTTGCACAGGCTTCCGGTCTCGTCCGCGTAACCGCTGAAGCTCACGCTGAAGCATTTGGCGAGGCCGCTCTTGAAGGCTTCCGGGTCCGGAGCGCTGTAGGCAGGGTTCACGCCGTGCATGATGACCGTCCCGACGGTCCCTGCGTTCATGTCCTTCACCAATTGTGCAACGGCCGCGTCATCCCCCTGGTGGAAGGTGGTGTGCGTGTTGAGGTCGATGGTACTGCCGTAATTGCCCAGCATCGCGTTGATGCTGTTCACAAGGACCTGCACGCCCTCGTGGTTGCAGCCGCAAAGCACAACACTGCGGCCCCTGGCCCCCAGCAGGGCCTCGGCGGCCTTCAGCGTGGTGGCATCCAGCACGGTGTTGCTGCCTCCAACGGGTGTGCCTCCTGTCTTCCGCGCGATGTGGTCGTGCAGGCTGATCACCACGAGCGGCAGTTCGCTCACCTTCACCGCGTGGCGCACATCGGCGTTCGCCCCGCTCAGGCTCATGCGTGCCTCGAACTGGAAATGCTTGTTCATGGCACCGTTCGGGTTGCGACGGCGGCCATACTGCCAGGTGTTCTCGGTGGCGCTTCCCCAGCTGCTCAGGAAATCGGCGTCGACGCTCACCACCACATCGGCCTTGGTCAGGTCATAGCTCGGGAACACGCGCTCGCCGAAGCTCTTCCGGTTGGCATTGGTTAGACCGCTGTAGCTGATCGTATCGTGCTGGATGTGCTCCACCGTGGCGTAGCGCTCCTTCAACCCTGCGATGGCCGCACGGGTGCTGGGGCTGATCACCGTTCCGGTAAGCACCACGATACGTTTTCCAGCGGAGGCGTGCTCGCCCAAGGTGGCACCGATCGCCTTGTCGGCATCGCCCCAGGTGGCATCGCTCATGCCGCCGTCCCCCCGCTGCATGGGGTTCTTCAGGCGCATGTTGTCGTACAGCTCCAGCACACTGGAGTTGATGCGGGCGTTCACCGTACCCACCGCAAGCGATGGATCGCGGTTGATGCCGGAACGCGGATTCCCCTTCACGAAGATGGGCCGACCCTCCCTCGTTTTGATCAGGATGCTCGCGAAGTCCTCACCGTCGTAAAAGGTGCTGGCATACCAGTTGGCGACCCCCGGTGTGATCTCCTCGGGCTTGGTCACATATGGAATGCTCTTGATCACCGGCGTTTCGCAGGCGGCCAGTGTGGCGGCCCCGATGCCGAAGCCCAGGAACTTCAGGAAATCACGGCGGCCCGTGTTGGCACCGGAGAAATTGCTGTCACCCAATACCTGATCGATCGCCAGGTCCTGGTTGAACTCGTTCTCACGGCCTTTGATCGCCTTCGGATCCCTTGTCAGGTCCGCTCGATCCATCCAGTATCGCTTCGTGCTCGACATGCGGCGCGTGTTATCGGTCTAATAGTGGCACTTGGCGCATTCCCAGCCACCAAGCTCCTTTACACTGATCTTATCGTCCTTGAGGTACTCCATCAATTGCTCGTGGCCCATGTCCGTCTCTTCCAGGCGGGCCATCACCTCGTCATAATATCCGTTGCCGGACATCTTCACTTCCTTCTGCCCATGGCAATCGATGCACCAGCCCATGGTCAGGGGCGACCATTGCTCCACCACGTCCATCTCGGTATCCACCGGGCCATGGCATTCCTGGCACTCCAGCTGGCCGACCGTCACGTGCTGCTGATGGCTGAAGTACACGTGGTCCGGCAGGTTGTGCACCTTCACCCAGCGAATGGGCTCCTCCTTGCCGGTATAGGATTGTGTTGAGGGGTCCCAACCGATGGCGGCGTAGATCTTGGCGATCTCGGCGGTACCGGTCTTCTTGCCCGCATCGACCGATTTGTGGCAGTTCATGCACACATTGGCCGTGGGGATGCCGGCATGCTTGCTCTTGGAGGCACTGCTGTGGCAATACTGGCAATTGATCGCGAGGTTGTCCGCACCTGCATGCAGGGTATGATCGAACTTGATCGGCTGCTCGGGCTTGTAGTGGGCAACCTCCTCGCCACCATAGACGCCGATCACGAAGGCGGCATCCCAGAGCTTCAGTACGATGTACACCACGATGAACAGGCCGAGCACCGAAGCGAATACCTTGTTCTCCCAGGCCCAGCCCTTGAAACGCTCCCAACGGGTGCGGTCCGGAAGGGGCTGTTGTCCTTCCGCTTCGCGCACTGCATTCGCCAGGCTGCGCTTCACGCCACCCAACGATACCGCAACGATGGCCAGCATCAGGCCGATCACGATCAACCAGGTCCAGGAAGCATCATCGCCACCTTGATCGCCCTCACCATTCATGGTCGGCGGCGGCACATCCGCTACCGGAGGGGTGAAGTTGTCCGCGTAATACAGCACCGCATCGATCTCCTCGTCGGAGAGCGCATTGGGCGTCATCACGCTCTTGTTCCACTTGTTGAAGAGTTCGACGGCGTAGGAGTTGCCGCTCTTGATCACGGCCTGGCTGTTCTTCACCCACGCATGGATGTCGCCTTTGCCTTCCCAGCGGGCAGTGGCACCTTTCAAGGCCGGGCCGGTCATGTCCTTGTCCGGCTTGTGGCAGCTCGCGCAGTTGCCCTTGAAGACCTTTTCACCGGTCGCATAGAGCGCCGCATCCGCAGGCTGGGCCTGAGCGGACGAGAAGGAAAGCGTCAGGAAAAGCGCGAGGGTTGCGTACAGGAGCCCGGTGGAACGTTCTGAAATCCTTGCTACAAGCGGCATTCCTAGCAATTTGGGAGGGAAGGCCAACGGCCTATCCGGCGGCAAAAGTAAACGGCGAAGCGAATGAGGGAAGATGATGGGCGTTACTTGCCACGGGGATGTCACTATTTAGAGTGATTCTAAATAATCAGAGCACTGGTCACGGGTGCCGATCAGGAGGAATGACGCGTGCCCGGCATACTTTTGGGACCATGTTCCACATGCACCGTTCGGCCCTGATCCTGCTCATTTGGCTGCCAGGCGCAGTGCTCTTTGCGCAGCAAGGTGAGCCGTTGCGGGTATTCGAGCCCTACCGCCCGGTGTTGATGGCCGTGGATACACCATTCGTGGACACGTTGCGGGCCGAGCTGCCCCGGCGCCCGGGCCATGTGGAGTACAGGGCCTCCCCGGCGATCGACCGGTTGATGGCGGACTACAGCGAGCGCAAGCTTCCCATGCAGGGTTATCGCGTGCAGATCTTCCTGGGCGAACGAAAGGCCGCCGAGGAGACCAAGCGCGCATTCCTGCAGAAGAGTCCGGAGGTGCCGGCCTACCTGAGCTGGCTGGCGCCGAACTTCAGGCTGCGCGTGGGTGATCTGCGCACCCGGTTGGAGGCGGAGAAGTTGTTGCACGAGCTGCGGCCGGCCTTCCCTGGTTCCTACATCGTGCCGGACGAGATCGAGATGCAGCGATCCGCGCACTGAACCGTGTGCCCATGGAAAAGGCCGGGAGATCCCGGCCTTTTCTGTTGCGTTGGCGTGTGGTCAACCTTCCAGCGTTCGCTTCACTTCCACCAATTCGAAGGCTTCCACGTTGTCGCCCACTTTGATGTCGTTGAAGTTCTTGATGCTGAGGCCGCATTCGTAGCCGTGGCTCACCTCCTTCACGTCGTCCTTGAAGCGTTTCAGGTCGCTGAGGTCGCCGGTGTACACCACGATCCCTTCGCGGATCAGGCGCACCTTGTTGTTGCGGGCGATCTTGCCATCAAGCACGTAGCAGCCTGCCACGGTACCCACCTTGCTGATGCGGAAGGTCTCGCGCACTTCGGCCGTACCCAGGATCTTCTCCACCTCTTTGGGTGCGAGCATGCCCTCCATGGCCTGCTTGATCTCGTCGATGGCGGAGTAGATGATGGAATAGAGGCGGATGTCGATCTCCTCGTTCTCGGCCAGCTTGCGTGCTCCCGGGGTCGGGCGCACCTGGAAACCGATGATGATCGCGTTCGACGCGCTTGCCAGGAGCACGTCGCTCTCGGCGATCGGTCCCACGGCCCGGTGGATCACATTCACCTTGATGCTCTCCGTGCTGAGCTTCAGCAGCGAGTCGGTGAGGGCTTCCACGGAACCGTCCACGTCGCCCTTCACGATGATGTTCAATTCCTTGAAATCTCCGATCGCCAGGCGTCGACCGATCTCATCCAGGGTGATGTGCTTGTGCGTGCGGATGCCCTGTTCACGCTGCAACTGCTGGCGCCGTGTGGCGATCTGCCGTGCATCGCGTTCATCCTCGAACACCTGGAACGTGTCACCGGCATTCGGGGCGCCGTCCAGGCCGAGGATGGAGACCGGGGCTGAAGGTGGTGCTTCCTCCACCTGCTGTCCGCGTTCGTTGAACATGTTCCGCACCCGGCCGCTGTACTGGCCGGCCAGGATCACATCGCCCTTGCGCAGGGTGCCCGAGTCAACGAGCAGGGTGGTCACGTAACCACGGCCCTGTTCCAGGGTGCTCTCGATCACCACGCCGTGCGCGCGCTTGCCGGGATCCGCCTTGCGGTCCAGGAGTTCGGCTTCCAGCAGTACTTTCTCGAGCAGTTGATCGACCCCTGTGCCTTTCTTGGCGCTGATCTCCTGTGTCTGGAACTTGCCGCCCCATTCCTCCACAAGGATGTTCATGCCGGAGAGTTCCTCCCGGATCTTGTCCGGATTGGCGCCCTCCTTATCGATCTTGTTCAGTGCGAACACCATGGGCACCCCCGCGGCCTGTGCGTGGTTGATCGCCTCACGTGTCTGGGGCATCACGCTGTCATCCGCGGCGATCACGATGATGGCGATGTCGGTGACCTGGGCACCCCGGGCACGCATGGCGGTGAACGCTTCGTGGCCCGGCGTATCGAGGAAGGTGATGCGCTTGCCGCTCTCCAATTCCACGCTGTATGCGCCGATGTGCTGTGTGATGCCACCGGCCTCACCGGCGATCACGTTGGCCTTGCGGATGTGGTCGAGCAATGAGGTCTTGCCGTGGTCCACGTGACCCATCACCGTAACGATCGGCGGGCGAGAGACCACGCGATCGGGATCATCGGGTTCCTCCTGCAGGTCCTGCTGCACATCGGCACCGACGAATTCCACGGTGAAGCCGTATTCCTCGGCGATCACGGAAAGTGTCTCTGCATCCAGGCGCTGGTTGATGCTTACCATCATGCCCAACGAGAAGCATGCCTTGATGATGTCCGTGACCGGAACGCTCATCATGGATGCCAGTTCGCTTGCGGTCACGAATTCGGTCACCTTCAGGGTCTTGCCGGCCAGTTCACGTGCGGCCTGTTCCTCCTCGAAGCGCTGGAAGCGCTGGTCGCGCTTGCCCCTGCGCAGTTTGGAGCCTTTGCTCTTGCCGGAGCTGGTGAGGCGTGCGAGGGTCTCGCTCACCTTCTTCTTCACGGCGTTCTCGTCCATTTCACCGGGGCGGCCACCGGCGTTCGGTGCGCGCTGTTCCTGCTGCACGGCCCTGTCGATGTTCACGGGCCCGGGCTTCACGATCCGCTTGCGGCGGCCGCGCTCGCCTCCGCGCTCCGCCGGTTTGCGTTCGCGCTCGACGGGAAGCTCGATCTTGCCGAGGGTCTTGAGGCCGGCCAGCTTCTGCACGTTCACCCGGATCGTTTCCGGTTCGGCAGCGGTCTCCGGCGGGGTGGTCCCGGTCTCGGCAGGAGTTTCGGTCGCTTTCGTTTCCGCCGGTCTTTCCGCCGGTGTCTCTGCTTTGGGGGCCTCTTCCTTGGGCTCCTCGGCGGCGGGTTTCTTGCGATCGAGGTCGATCTTCTTCACCACCTTCACGGCCGGCTTGTCCACCTTGGCCTTGATGGTCTCCGGCACGGATGCAGGTGCCTCGGATGCTTCCGTGGCGGGCATGTTGTGGATGATCACCACTTCCTCTTCGCGCGGCTTCGGCTCTTCCTTCGGTGGCGTGTCCACGAGGGAGATCGTCTCCCGTTCCTGACGTTGCTGCACCACCTTCTGGCTCTTCTGCTTGATCTCCTTGTCCTTGCCGAACTCCTCCAGCAACAGATCGTACAGATCGCCCGCGATCTTGGTGTTGGGGCTGCTCTCCACCTTGTGCCCCTTGCTTCCGAGGAATTCCACCACGGTATGGACACCCAGGTTGAATTCCCGGGCGACCTTGCTCAATCGTAAACCCTTATCCGTCGCTTCACTCATGCAGGTCCTTGTCTGTTATCGGTGGTCGCTCCTTGTGCCGATCATTCCTATCCTTCCAATTCCGCTTTGAGGATCCGCAGCACTTCATGGATGGTCTCCTCTTCCAGGTCGGTGCGCTTGACCAGTTCATCCGCCGGGATGTCGATCACGGAACGCGCAGTGTCGCAGCCGATGCTCTTCAGTTCATCGATGATCCACTGCTCGATCTCATCCCCGAATTCATCGAGGACCACGTCATCGGTCACCTCATCGGTCTCACGGTACACATCGATGTCGAAACCGGTGAGCTTGCCCGCCAGCTTGATGTTGTGGCCGCCCTTGCCGATGGCCAGCGCCACCTGGTCCGGCTTCATGTACACCTCGGCGCGCTTGCGCTCGTTGTCCAGCTTGATGTTGCCCACCTTGGCGGGGCTGAGGGCGCGCTGAATGAGCAATTGGTCGTTCGCCGTGAAGTTGATCACGTCGATGTTCTCGTTGCGCAGCTCACGAACGATGCCGTGGATGCGGCTGCCCTTCATGCCCACGCACGCACCCACCGGATCGATGCGGTCGTCGTAGCTCTCCACCGCCACCTTGGCCCGTTCGCCTGGTTCACGCACGATGCGCTTGATGGTGATGAGGCCATCGGCCACTTCCGGAACTTCCTGTTCGAAGAGTTTCTCCAGGAACTCCGGTGCGGTGCGGCTCAGGATCACCACCGGTGTGTTGTTGCGCATGTCCACCTTCCAGACCACGGCGCGCACCGTATCTCCCTTCTTGAAGAAGTCCGTCTTGATCTGCTGGTCCTTGGGCATGATCAACTCGTTGCCCTCGTCATCCAGGATCAATGTTTCGCGCTTCCAGATCTGGTACACCTCACCGGTGATGATCTCACCGACCCTTTCCTTGTACTTGTTGTACAGGTGGTCCTTCTCCAGTTCCATGATGCGGCTCTGGAGGTTCTGTTTGAGGGAAAGGATGTTGCGGCGGCCGAAGTCGAAGATCTTCACCTCCTGGCTCACTTCCTCACCCACCTCGAAGTCGGGCTCGATCTTCCGGGCATCGGTCAGGGAGATCTGCGTGTTCTCATCCTCCAGGTCGTCATCCGCCACGATCTCGCGGTTCAGCCAGATCTCGAGGTCGTTCTTGTCCGGGTTGATGATGATGTCGAAGTTGGCCTCTTCGCCGTACTTGCGCTTCACCACGCCACGGAAGACATCCTCCAGGATGCCCATCATGGTGACGCGGTCGATGTTCTTGATGTCCTTGAACTCGCTGAAGGACTCGATGAGGTTGACAGTGCTCATTGCCCGATCAATTGAACGTGATGGATGCTTTGGTGCTTTGGATATCTGTGAACGGGAACGATGTGGCTTCCGGGTCCAGTTTGGGCAGCCGGCCCTTCACTTTACTCGGGTGTTGGATGCGCAGCGCGAGGGTGGTGCCGTCCATGCCTTCCAGCTGGCCGCGCACCGACCTGCCGTCGTGCAGTTGCACATCCACCAGTCGCCCCATGTGTTTCCGGTACTGGCGTTCCACCTTGAAGGGGGTGCCCATGCCGGGACTGGAGAACTGCAGCTCGAACTCATCCGCCGCCTCGCCCAGGTCCTCGCGCACGGCCTTGTTCAGCGCCACGAGCTCTGCGATGGTGATCGCACGGTCGTTGTCGACCTCCACCACCACTTTGTTGCCCGGGCGTAGCTCCACCGCCACCAGAAAGTGGGAGGTGTCCGCCAGATGTCGCTCTACGGTCCGTTGCACGAGTTCCGCCGTGATCATTCCTTTTCGAACGGTCTTGGAACAAAAAAGAGGGGAGCCCCCTCTTCCTCTTCCTCGCCGCTTGTCGCCGCAAATGTAGCGTTAATAATGAAATATCGGGGTCCCGACCGTTCCACATGTCGTGGATCACCTCCCGCCGGGCACGCCGCCCCCGCGCGGCTTGTCCTGCATGGCCGGAAGGCCTTGTCTTACGCGCCCGTCCTCGTATTCCGTGGTGCGCACGGCTTTGCCGTCGGTGCCGAATATGGTCATGGTGCCGTGCAACCGGCCGTTGCGGTAGGCCATCTTCTGGATCACCCGGCCACGGTTGTCATACACGGTGCACGGGCCATGGGGGTCTCCCTGCTGGAACTGTTGTTCCCGCATCTTCACACCGGCATCGTCGTAATAGGTCCAGGCCCCGTCGGGCTTGCCATCCGCATACACCCCTTCACTGATCGTGAGCCCGTTGATGTTGTACGTGATCCAGCGACCGCTCTTCCTGCCTTCGGTGTAACTGCCTTCCTCCTGGATGCGCCCACCGACCGACTTTCCCGGAGGGCTTTCGTGGTACAACTTCCACTTGCCATGCTTCAGGTCGTCCTTGAAGTAGCCCTCATACTCGGGTTCGCCGTCCGGGAACCAGCCCCGCCAGAGGCCATCGAGCTTTCCGGCCTTGAAGGTGCCGAGCGCTTTCTGCTGGCCATTCTCGAACCAGCTTGTCCATTCGCCATCCTCCTGGCCATTCACGTATGGCCCTTCCTGCAGCTTCTGCCCGCTCTCGAAACGCGTGGTCCATACCCCGTTCTTGCTGCCGTTGGCGAAGGTGCCTTTCTTCCATAGCTGGCCGCCTTCATAGTAGTACACCCAGTCCCCGGTCTCGCGGTCGGCAGCGTAACCGCCCGTGCTGCTCAACTGGCCGTTCGGGTACCAGTAGCGCCACGTTCCTTGACGCAGGCCATTGCGGAAGGGGCCTTCCTGGTCCTTCCTGCCGGCAGTGGTGTACCAGGTCCACAGGCTGTCCTTCTGTCCGCCCCTGTGCCAGCCCTCCACGTTCACCCCCCCGTTCCTGAACCACAATTGATAGGGGCCCTCCAACGCGCCGTTCACGAACCCTTCCTTCTTTTCCGGCTCGCCATTGCTATACCAGTATTCCCAAAGTCCGTCCTTCACA
>JAWKNI010000015.1:0-79744 GCA_041391785.1 Flavobacteriales bacterium
CATGATCCGCGTGCAGGACCAGGTCCATCGCGTGGTGCGGCAGTAATGTTCGCGATGTGCTATTCAACGACCACCCCGAAGCCACCAAGCAGCCCCAAAGCCCCTTCCACCGAGAATCGGGCACCGCGCATCCTGTTCGTTGTCGGGTCGATGGTGAAATTGAACGCGCTGGTAAGGTCCGCTTGCCGCAGATCGGTCCGATCGAACACGGCATCCAGCAGGTCGCACTGACCGAAACGCGCTTCCCGAAGGTCCGCGCCGGAGAAGTCCACACCTTTCATCGAGCAACGCACGGCAAGGGTCTTGGGCATCTTCCGTTCAGCGAACACGGAGTGGTCCAGAACGCACTGCTCGAATTCAACGCTGAACAGCATTTCCGAACACACGGAGAAGTCGATGCCGAGCAACTTGCATTCCTTGAGCACTACTTGCTGCAAACTCACACCGCCGAGTTTCGCCATGGACAGGTCGCAACCGGTGAAGGTGCATCCGATGAACTTGCACTTGCGGAGGTCCTTTCCGGAGAGGTCGCACCGATCGAAGGTGCATGCCTCGAAAACTTTACCGGTGAGCGGTACATCCTTCACATCAGCTTGAGTGAACGTGCGATCCTCGTTGTATGATCCATCCATGGCGCAAAGAGATGTTGGAACGGATCGCAAATTGATCTTTCTCGGCCAGAATGCACGGATCGGTCGTTGACCGCGTTATCCAGCACCCGGGAACCACCGACCTTTGCGGCTCCATGCGCATCCTCGTCCTTTCAGTGGTCGCACTGCTGTGCGATGCATCCTTCGCTCAGGACACCTGCGCGGTATCCTTTTCCGGGACTCCGCTCACCTGCCCCGGGGACGCGGACGCGACACTCACAGTGCAAGGCACTGGTGGTCCGTTCACATATGATTGGTCGCACAATGCGTTGCTGACCAACGCCACCGCCACAGGGCTCACCGTGGGTGGTTACTCCGTTACCGTTGCCGATACATTGGGCTGCATCGCAGTGCTGGATACGGTGATCGAGGATCCGATCGTGCCGCCGCTCGGGGTGATGACCACCACCAATATCTCATGCCCCGGTGCTGCTGACGGCTCCGTCAGCTTCGCGGTGAACCCCGGTCCGTACACATGGCAATGGGTGGACGATCCGCAGTTGACGAGCACGTCGCGCACGGACCTTGGCCCCGGCGGCTACACCGTGCTTGTGAGCGGAGGCACCTGTCCCTCATACGTGACCGGTTACTTGGGCGATCCGTTCGTTGATATCGCAGGGCCGGTGGATTATTGCCCTTCGGCACCACCGCAATTGACGGCCTATCCGCAATGGGGCTTCGTGGCGGACATCATTTATTGGTCCACCGGTGATACGGCCACCTCCATTGATATCGTACCGGGGACCACGGGCCTCATTCAAGTGACGGCGATCGATACGTCCATCGGATGCACGATCACGGGGCAGACGACATTGACCGTGCTGCCGCACCCCACGGCATCGTTCACGGCCCCGGACAGCCTGTGCATCTTGTTGGGAGGTGCCGCGATAGCCACGGCCAGCACGGCCGATTCCCTAGTGTGGCGCTGGGGCACAGATGGGGTGGCCAACGACAGTACGGTCATCGTATCGTTCGATCGGCCGTACTGGCAACCGATCTCCTTGCAGGCGTTCGACCTGTTCGGGTGCGGCAATGCGCCGGTGCGTGACAGTGTGTACGTGCGGCCTCGGCTTCCAGCGGAATTCACTGTGAAGCAGGTGCCATGCTCCCCGATGGTCGATCTGGTGTTCGCCAGTCCCTCGGATTCATGTGCCTTCTTCGTGGGTGATGAATTGATCCTGGACCTGTGCGCCGGCAGCCTGCGCTGGGACCTGCGCCGGTATCAGGAATATGACTTCACGTTCTATTCCACTCAGCCGAACCGCTGTGACGATACTTCAGCGGTGCATCTGGACGTGCGCACCGAGCCGACCCTTTTTCTACCGACTGCCTTCACTCCGGACGGCGATGGCGTGAACGATGTGTGGCCCGGACCGGTGGAGATCCCGGATGCCGGGTTCGAGATCCAGGTGTTCGCACGGAGCGGTGAACGGTTGTGGTCCACCACGGATACGCAGGAGAAATGGGACGGGGCCTCGCTGCCCATCGGTGCGTACCCGTACACGATGCGCATGCGTGATCCCTGCCGGCCCACGGATGAGGTGGCGCGCACCGGGTTCGTGGTCATCATCCGGTAAGGAGCCTCAGAGCTTCCAGAGTGCTTCGCGCACACTCAAGGGAGCGAGATGCCGCGATGCAACGAAGGCCTTCACCGCCTCCGGGTCAGTGGCACCCAGTTCGCGCAGGGCCCACCCGATCGCCTTGCGAATGAAGAAGTCCTTGTGCCCGGCGTGCCGGTCGATATTGGCGAAGAGCAACTTCTGGTCCGTGTCCTTCTTCCAGCGGATCTGGAACAGGATCGCCGTACGGCACAGCCACATGTCCGAGCTGCTGACCCAGCGTTCGTTCCATTGTGGGATCTCCTCGGGGTGACGCTTCAGGATACTGCCCACGCCATGCACGGCCAGTGCATCCACACTGTCCCACCAGCTCTTCGTGGTGATGAGGTCCTCGAAGAGTGGCAGGTGATCCGGGCCCATTCTTCGGACGTGCTTCAACAGCAGGTCGATGGCCACCTGATGGATCTCGCGTTCGGGAAGTTGGAACGCCGCGCGCGCGATGAACGGTAGTTCCTGTAGTGCGGGAGGGCCATGTGCGGCGATGTGGTCCTTCAGCAACGCCCTGCGTTCCGGGGTCTTGATGCCGAAGAAGGGGAAGTGGTCCTTCATGTACGCCTGCATGGCCGCAGCATACGCAGGGTCCGCGTGGTGTTTGAAGGTTTTGTACAGTGGTGAGAGGAAGGGATGCATGCCGGCCGGGCTCAAGGTACTTCAGCGGTACCGGCCACGCGTCCCACGAGCAGGTTGAGTTGCCAATGGACCGGTCGTATCGTATCCGCAGCGCCCCATGCCTTGAGCAATTCATCGTGCACCAGGCCAACGGGATCGATCCCATGGGCCGCGTGGTACTTCACACTTGCACTCCACGTGCGCATGTACCCTTCGATGCCGCCCAGGTCCAGCCGGCCCACCATCCGGAATGCAGGTGCATCGACACGCTCGAAGTTGAATGGGAGGTCCTTGTATCCGTGCTCAACGAGGCGGTTCGGCGCGATCCAGAAGGGGTCCACGATCTCGTTGTGCACCTTGCGGATGAGCCGATCGACCACGGGATCGATGTTCGCATAGGCGAAGCTCCACGCCGCGATCACCCCGGCAGGCTTCAGCACCCTGCGTACTTCACGGTCGAACGCATCGCCATGGAACCAGTGCATGGCGTTCGCGACGGTGACCAGATCGATGGAATGATCCGCGATGCCGCTGGCCGTTGCGTCGGCTTTGCGGTACGTGATCCGTTCGTGCGGTGGCGCCTGCCCGAGCATTGCTTCGCTGATGTCCGTGGCGATCACCTCCTGGAAATGCCCCGCCAGGTCCGCAGCTGCCTGTCCGCTTCCTGTTGCGCAATCCCAGGCGGTGGAACGACCGGGTGAAATGGAACCGAGGTAGCCGAACAACTCCTTCGGATACTTCGGTCGGAAGCGGGCGTACTCCCTGGCGATCGGGGAGAAGAAATTCTCCTTCATTCGGCGGGGCTGCGTTTCAGGATGGCTGCACAGATCAGGCTGATCAGCAGGCCCACCGGCAGGATCTCCATGTACGTGAAGCCGATCTTCACCACGGGGTTCTTGTAGAGTTCGGCCATCTGCCGCAGTTCCGCCACCTGGGCCTCCACTTCCTCGTCGCTGGCCCCGCTCTGTTCCAGCTTCGTGGTGGTGTGCTCGATGTACTGTTCCATGAAGTCCTGCTTCATGTTGGCGCTCATCACCATCCAAGAGGCGACGTACATCGTTGATGCGATGAGTGTGATGTACAGCCCTACGAGGAAGGCCTTTCCGAAACGAATGGTGCCACCAAGCTCCTTGTCGCGATAGGCCTTTATCCCGAAAAAGATGGTGCTGAGGGCGATCACCATCGTGGTGTACCCGATCAGTTCGCCGTTCTCCCAGTCGTGCATGCCGTCGCCCAGGGTGAACCACATCATGGCCGAGACGATGACACCGCCGATGAGGCCGTAGGTAAGGATGATCCGTTTCATGGTCGTTGGTTTGGTGGCGAAGGAAGGTGTGAACGGTGCCGTGGTCATCATACTTCAGTAGGGATCGATCACCCTGAAGCTGGGATCCATACCGAAGTATGACCCTGCTCAAGGTATGATACCCAGTGACTTGGCCTTGTGGACGGCCTCTGTGCGCCGTTTCACATCCAACTTCACGAACAGGTTCGAAGAATGGGACTTCACCGTTGGCAGGGAGATGAACAGGGCATCGGCGATCTCCTGGTTCGAGCGCCCCTCTGCGATCAATCGCAATACCTCCAGTTCACGTGTACTGATGCCACTGCGGCGCACGGCTTCCGGATCGACTTGATATTCTCCTTTGGCGGGACGTGCTGTCTTCCTGTCGATGAGTCGGGTGCCCATCCACACGCCGAGCGCAGTGAAGAGCAGCGCGACAACGCCCACATAGAACTCCACCCGAAGGTCTCGGAGCAGGTACCTGTACTCCACGTACTTCAGGATCAGGACAAGGACGGCCATGGCCGTGCCGTAGCCCCCGACGGTAAGCCAGAACCCACGCCTGCTCGATGAACGTGCCGTGGACATGGGACGAAGTTCGCAAGGACCTGCGAATGATAGGGAAGGAGCCGCGCGCTCCATCTCATCGGGCACGACATGGTCCAGCTTCTTCCTTGATCCGGGAGGTCCGGACGGTGAACTCACCTCCTGCGCCCTGATCGATCATCTTCGCTATCGCCTCCGAAGAACGTAACCGGTAGCAGTTCGGTCCGGCCTCCATCACCAAGGAATCGAGGTAGTGTCCCGCGACCTGCCCGAGCGCTCTGGCGAGGTGCAAGGACCCTCCAGGCGCCAAGGTCATGTGCAACGCATGTGCATCCGCAACGGGGAGGACGTCCACACATGCTTCCGATCGCTGCCAGCGTTCAAGAAGTTCAACGGGTACTTCCTCGACCACTTCACCACTGTCCATTGGGAAGACCGATGTATCGCAGCGCGGCATCTCCCCTTCAGGCGTCGTGGTGGTCCACACGTATGCGCTCTCACCGACCTCGCCAGGCAACCTCTTCTTCGTCAGCTCACCACCGTTCCATGGGTAGTACAGATGAAGGCGCACAGGGGTCGAACTGTCGTTCAGAAGTGTGGTGGACGACCATCGGTCGCAGCCAAGAAACAGGAACAGCGCGGCTGGAAGTACCAGTAGCTGCCAGCGGAGGTTCGTTCCATTGCGGGATCGCATCCGGTGAAGCTACGCCGGGCGATCCACCGCCCTGGGGCGGGTACCCTATATTGTTCCGGCGCATCTGGTGATCCCATACCTCGTTCGTTCAAGAAAGCTCCTTCCACCGCACCATGACCGCACGTCAGCTCTCCCTTCTCGCCGGCATCAGCTATTGGATCATCTTCTTCGCGGCCATCTTCGCGAACTTCTTCATGCTCGAACGGATCAAGGCCGATCCGCTCGGGGCCGTCACCGGGCAGCACATGATGGTGCGCGCGGGCATCCTCGCATTCATGATCACCGTGATCTTCGACGTGATCGTGGCCTGGGCCCTGTACGTGTTGTTCAAGGACCATCCGCTATCGCTGCCCAGCGTGCTCTTCCGCATGATGCACGCCGCGATCATGGCCGTGGCCATCTTCGCCCTACCGTTGGCGCTGAAGTTGAACACCAGCGAAGCCATTCACCATCAGGTGGACGTCTTCAACACCATCTGGCTCATCGGGCTCTTCTTCTTCGGTATTCATTTGATCATGCTCGCGCGCATCCTTGGCCGCCCGCGCCTCATCGCGGTGTTCCTGGCTATCGCCGGCCTCATGTACATGGTGGATACCTGCGCGCATTTCCTGCTTTCGAACTACGCCGACCACGCGGAGGTCTTCCTCATGCTCGTGGCCATCCCGAGCATCCTCGGGGAGATGGCGCTGGCGGTGTGGTTGCTCGTGAAGGGGGGAAGGGGCGGGGCGTGATACCGGCAATGGTCGAGCGATCATCGCCTCGCGTATTCACTCTGCACCAGGCCATTCGGAAAGCTTCGGCTCGCCACAAGCTTCCACCGGATATCCTGCTCAAGAGGTCCGAATAGCGGAATGCCCTGGCCGATCAATACGGGCACATGCGTCACGATCAAGCGATCGATCAGGCCCGCGCTCAGGAAGCGTTGCACGGTGCGTCCACCATCGATGTACAGTCCGTGTGCGCCCTTTGCACCAAGTGCAGCCACAAGTTCCTGCGGGGTGCCGCTCATCTGCTCCACGTCAGCACCGCGTTCGCGCGCTGCCGAGAGGTCGACCGTGCGATGGCTGAGCACGACCACCTTCCTGGCATACGGCCACTTCCCGAAGGTCATCACGGTCTCGAAGGTGTTGCGCCCCATGACGATCGCATCCACGGAGGACATGAAGGCCTCATAGCCATGGTCGTCCATGTCGGCGCTCCCATCACCTTCCAGGAAATCCAGCGCGCCATCGGTACGGGCGATGAACCCGTCCAAACTCAAGCCGCAGAAGACGGAACAGGTCGAGGCCATGGCCTCAAAACTACCACGGCGCGCGCATGGAATGCCGGTGCACCGCTTGGGCACGGGGATCCCGGCCCGATATTCGTGCATCGCTCTCCCGTATGCGCCTCGTTCCGATCCTTCCTTTTCTGGCATGGGCCGCAGTCCTTGATGCGCAATCGCTATCGGGCGGTTCCAGCGTGCAGAAAGGCGGCGGCGGGGGAGGAGGCGTCGTTACCGGGGTGGTCGGGTCGCTTGCAGGTGCGGGCCAGTACGTGAACGAAGAACCGGTCGCCCTGGATCGTGACGTGGAAGCACGGGTCTTCGGTGGGCTGGATATCACCGTGCAGGCCGCCCGCTTCACCGATCGCTCCGGCGCTGCACGACCCACAAGCTACCCGTGGCCTGGCCTGCGTTTCCAGGGCGGAGGCTCTTTCACCTACCGCGATCGCCTCATGCTCTCCGTGGCCGGCGGCTGGGGATGGAACGGATATATGATGAAGCTGGATACCATGGTGCACAGTGTCTACCACAGCACGAAGAACGTCGAGCTGCGCCTGGCATGGCACACCTTGCCACGCCGCAGGGTGCCCACCCAATGGACCTTCGGGATGGGCTTCGGCATCACCTTCCAACAGGCGGATGACCGCACGTCCGACAAGGATGGTTTCCTCACCTATACCGTTGCGCAACGGCAGCAGCGCCCGTACTTCGCGCCGGAGATCGGTCGGTTCGGTGCCAGCGGCAAGGACCGGTTCGAGGTGGCCATACGGTACGTGGCCCATGTCGATCCAACACCGGCCTGGACCAGCACCAGCAGTTTCAACGGCAGCATCGCCACCAGCGAGGCCAGCGATGATCATCTCGCACTGGTCGTTCGGTACCACCTTGGCTTCCGGAAAAGGGTACCACCGCCACTACCACCACCGCCATCGCTTGAGGACGTTGCGATGGACACCCTCGCCAGGCTCGACACCAGGCGCGAACGCGTGACGCTTTCCCTCTGGGACGACGCCGAGGTGGACGGTGATACGATCAGTGTGCTGCTGAACGGAAGGCCCGTACTTGTTGCGCACGGCCTAAGTCACGAACCGATCAAGTTGCGTCTCGATCTGGGCTACGGATACAACCAGTTGCAGGTCATCGCCCACAACGAAGGCCGCATCCCACCGAACACCGCTCGCGCGATCCTACGCCGCGGCAAGGGCAGGGAACAGTTGCTGCTGAAGACGGGGAAGAAACACGGGCAGATGCTCGTGATCATTCGGGGATGAATGGAAGTAGGACGCTTCATGAATGCCTGAAGGACCTGATGCCGGGGTGGAACGACTCAGCACTTCCACTTCTCGATGGTCAATACACCGGAACGCTGCCTGATCAGGAAGGGGACCTGCTCCAGCGTGCACTTCGGTTCGATCACGAACAGGTATTTGCCACCCACCTCGAAGTCGTCCGTTGAGGAGATCGTCAACCGGTGCTCATACCTGGTGTCCACGTTCACCCAATTGACCTCGCCTTCAATGAAGGGGTGCAGGTCGATCACCGCGGTGGAACGCGGATCCTCGATGAAGTCATCCGCCAGCGAGACATGGTCATTGTACGCGACCTCCACGCGGAACTTGCCTTTGAAGTCGCCCCTGGCGTGCGGGGACACGTAGAAACTGCCGCCGTGCAGTTCCATGGTCGTGATCAGGGTGTAGGTGTCCGCCCCGGTCTTCTCGAGACGAAAGCCGATGTCGTACGGATGCTCCAGCGCTGCGTTCCGATCGGTCAACGGAACGTCGTACATGCTCACCTTCAGTGTGGGTGGCGTCTGTTGCGGGCCGCCGCAACCGGCCTGGACGACGCTGAATTCGAACGACTCACGGATCGCCTTTCCGTCGGCATCGCGCGCGGGGTTCCAGTGCGGCATCTTCTCGACAACACGCACCAGTCGCGCATCCAGTGCAGCATTCCCGGAGGTGCTGGTCAATGCGACAGCGGTCGCGTGGCCATCCTCGTTGAGTGTGGATCCGACCACCGGCGGCTTCAACCATCCGATACCGGGCCGGACGTGCGGAAGGATGTTGTGCTTCAGGTAGCTCACCAGGCTGTCCCGGCCTCCTGCGAACGCCGCATGTGCGATCCCCGCTTCGGTCCCTGGAACGGCATCGATCACATAGGCCTTGTCCGAGAAAAAGACCATCGGATCCAACCACGGTTCCTGCACAGCGCCGCCACCGATCAGCACCATTGGGTCGAAGAGCGGGACCACGGCTGCCTGTGAGACACATCCTTCATGACCGGTCCCCGAGGTTCCGAGGATCGCACCAGCGACCAACGCGAGGGTCGCTCCACCAATGAACATTGCTACTTTCATGACCTTTGGATGATGGGTTTCGCCAAAGGTGAACGGCCCGGTACGTGAAGCTGTTAAACAGTGTGTAAAATAGTGTAAACCGAGTGTAATTCATTCAAAAGCAAGTGGTTGAGCTGGTAGCTTCGCAGCATGTCCTCGTGGTACGCTCCGCTACTGATGGTGCTTTTGCTCGCCGCTGCTCCGTGTTCCGCGGGTACCATTGATCCACCTTCGAAGGAGGAGCAACAGGTGGAAGTGGCCATGCGCCTGATCGGTCATGAGGTCCTGCTGGCCGCTGGCGACTCATCTTCCATCGTGCGCCCTGTTGAACGCGTGGGTGATCGGTACAGGGTCCGCTTCACGAACGACTTCGGGTTCGAGCCCAGCGTGATGACCGCGACGGTGGACAGCGTCGTGCGCACCACGAAGGTCGCAACGCGCTACCTCGTTGAATTCGTTTCCTGCGACACGAACGTGGTGGTGCACAGCTGGCAGGCCGCGCTCGTTCCGGAGAATGCGATGATGCCGTGCATGGGGCGCAGCCAACCCGTGGCCTGCTACGAACTGTGGTTCACGATCCTGGAGCGGGACATGGCGGCCTTCCAGGGTGTGGCGCGCGAAGATCGAGCAGGCATCACCGTGACCCCTCTGGCCACCGTCCGCTGGTGGTGGTTGCTGATCCCCGCATTGCTCCTCATCGGTGCTGCGGTCGTGCTCGCAAGAAAACGAAGAAGGCCATCCGAAGCCAGCAACGACCCCAACGTGGTCCGCATCGGCGGGTTCCTGTTCAACACCCGGAACATGGAATTGTCCTTCAAGAACGAGCGGGTGCGCCTCACCAGCAAGGAGGCCGATCTGCTCCAGCTGCTCTCCGCCTCTCCGAACGACACGGTGGAACGCGAAACCATCCTGGCGACCGTATGGGGCGATGAAGGGGACTATGTGGGCCGCACCCTGGATGTCTTCGTATCCAAGCTGCGCAAGAAGTTGGAGGCCGATGCCAACGTGCGCATCGTGAACATCCGCGGCGTGGGCTACCGGCTCGTGCTGGGGGAGTGAAAGCACGCGGCTCCTGATCACGACCTCCTGGGGATCGCGTTGCACGGCTTTTCCAGGCACCACGGCCACGAAAGGTCGAGCAGGGATAGGGGTCTGTCCGTTGAGCTGTCGCGATCGGGCCGCGATCGAACACTAACGAACGTTCTATTGCAGCGCGACGGTGGATGGACGCTCTTTGTATGCATAACACCACCCGCCATGGACCACACGCTGCTGTCGCGCATTCGATCCATTGTTCTTCTTGTTCCCGCTGCCTTCGCTTTTGTACCGCTGCATGGACAAACGTTGACCTCCGAGTTCGTGAACGCAGGCTACTCCCTCTCGGACCTTGGGAGCATCACCGACCTGCCAACACCTTACGGAGGGCTCACCATTCGTGCCGATGAACCGAACACCCTGTACATCGGGGGGAGCGCCAACGCCGCCAGCGGTGCCATTTATGCGGTCCCGTTGATACGCGACGGTGCCACGGACCAGATCACCGGATTCGCCGGACCGGCGGTACTCCACTCCACCGGGCCGAACAACGACGGCGGCCTCACGTTCACGCCCAGCGGCACGCTGCTCTTCACGCAATACACACCGTTCTCACTGAATTCCATGGGGCAGATCCTGCCGGACGACACCTACGTGACCACCGAGTTCACATCGCTGGGGGTCTCCCCATCGATCGGCAGCCACGCCTTCGTGCCCGATGGCTACCCGGGAGCAGGCGGGCTGATCGTGGCCTCGTACAACGCGTCGATCGCCTACCGGATCCCCTTCTCAGTGGATGGTGCCGGCCTGCACACCTTCAGTGCACCCACCGCTTCCATCAATGTGAACGGCACCGCGACCGGACCGGAGGGCATCGCCTACGTTCCACTCGGTTCGATCGCCTTTCCCGTGCCGTCCATGGTCGTGTCGGCATACGGCATGAACAAAGTGGTCGTGTTCGAGGTGGGACCCGATGGCCTTCCCAACACCGCCACGGTCCGTGACATGGTGGTGGACCTTGTTGGTGCGGAAGGCGCCTGGATCGATCCGCTCACCGGCGACTTCCTCTTCTCCACCTTCGGCGGCAGCAACCGCGTGATCCGGGTGACCGGTTTCGAACTGCCCACCGCAGTGAAGCCCATGGGTCCGGAGGAGGTCGACCTGTTCCAGGTATTCCCGAATCCGTCCAGCGGCAAGGTTCAGATCTCCGTTGCGCGGTCGGGCGGTGTGCTCCAACTCGAGGTCATCGATCCACAAGGCGCCACGATCCAGCGCGAAATGTTCGCCGGCAGCAGCATTCACCACCTCGACCTGAGCGACCGAGCATCTGGCCTGTACCACGTGCGTGTGCACTGCGATGGCGTGCAGCAGGTGCAGCGGGTGATGCTGGAATGACCGCGTGTTGCGTGACCGCTGACCCGGGCTGGTCCGCTCATGAACAGAACAGGGCAGGAGATCGGAAAACACCCTGCGGTGGTTCAGGCGGCGCGCCCGGCCTCCGGAGTGACGATCGCAGCGTTGGGTCGCAGGGTCGCCTTCTCAAGAGCAGCGCACAGAGGGCGGAGATTGGGAGGACACCCGTGACGCACGTCACTCCGGGCAAGCGAGGCTTTGCGAGCACGACCCGGAGTCTCACAAATGACAACGCCTGAATGCGCATTTGTGAGACTCCGGATGACCGGGACCTACGCGCTGCGCGCGCCCGGCCTCCGGAGTGACGATCGCGGCTGCGGGCCGCAAGGTCGCCCGCTCGTTCCCGGCTCGAAGGCCGGGACAGCGGACAGAGGGCGGCGGTTGGGGCTCGACTCCGTGCCTCACGAGGCACGTCACTCCGGGCAAGCGAGGCTTTGCGAGCGCGACCCGGAGTCTCACAAATGACAACGCCTGAATGCGCATTTGTGAGACTCCGGATAGCCGGGACCTACGCGCTCCGCGCGCCCGGCCTCCGGAGTGACGATCACGGCTCGCGGCCGCACGGTCGTCGTCGATCCCGGCTCGAAGGCCGGGAGCTGTGGGACAGAGGGTGGAGGTTGGTTGACACCCGGCGGCGGTCCAAACCCCGAAATGATCCAGCGCTACCGCCACAAACTATCCAGCACCCACGCGCTTTTCCCATCATCAAAGGAGAAAGGAGATGCCGGTCATCACGCCCATCCGGCCAATGACGCATGCCTTGGCCGAAGTTGACCACGAAGAACTCCGCCTTTCCTGGGGTGAGCGTGCCGAAGATGTTGAGGTAGCGGAAGTGCTCGCCTCCGGTTTGAGCACCCGCCTCCGACAGGCGGATACGATGCTAAACGGATGCATGCTCCATGTTGGCCGGCAGCTCGATGTGCGGGAACTCATCATGCCTGCCGATGTACACTGTGTCCGGGAGCCATCCGTCGCGTGCGCGCAATGCGTTGGATGTACGCGACCACCGCGGCGCCGTATACCGCAGCCGTATCAACAGACCGTTCCGCTGAGGAACTCGGTGCAGGTACTTGTTGCGAAGCGTCATCGTGCCGTGGGCCGCACGCCGCCAACAGCAGAACGAGCAACCAAGGCCGGACGGTTCTCATGACAGGACAAACTCACAGATTGCAGGGCTGCAGGGTCGCCGAAACGGCAGACCGCTGCGGTGGTTTGCGGGGAAGCCCTGCGGTGGACTTACGATCCGCACGTGCCGCATCATCGCCCCAACACCAACCGATAGCCGAGGTCGAGCGCGTCCGTTCCGAGCAACATGCCGTATCGCTCTTTCCACGCCGCCGCTGCGCAAATCGGCAGCCAAGCGTTCCAAGGTGGCGGACAGATCGCCGACCTTCCAGAAGGACGAGATCGCCGAGCGCACCTGCGATCGAGATAGGCTTCGGGTCGCCGCCAGTAGGCACACAGGAAGCCATCGGTGCAGTCGTGGCGGAACGGGGACCGGCGCTAATGTGACCGGTCCAAGCCATTGCTGGTACAGGTTCATGGGCGGCATCTGGGCCTCGTCCAAGGCGATCAACTCCGGGATATAGTCGTATTAACCAGAAACCGCGGAACGCCGATCAGGTGAGCACCACCGGGCCACGCGTCACGCGGCGCAACTCGCGCAGACCCTTGCCCTTGTCCGACCAATGGTGTACGGTGAGCACGGCCATGGACGCATCGAACGTGCCATCCGCGAAGGGCAGCTCCTCAGCGCTGGCTCGATCACCGGCGCAGTACCCGCGCGGCGTTGCTCGGATCATCTCCAGGGAAGGCTCCACCGCCGTAACGTCCCTGTCCGCTGGCTCATACGAGCCCGCACCGGCACCTACATTGAGCACCGCGCGCGAAGTGGTCCCAGCGCGGCATGCATCATGGCCGCGATCCGCGGGTCCGGCTTGCGCAGTTCGGCGTAGCTGATGCCGATGGTGTCGTGATCAAGCTCATCGCGCATCGAAGCTGACTTTCCAAGGTGTCCAGGTGTCGCGGATGGAATCGCCGGAGGCTTGGGAGACACCCTTCGGTGGTCTAAGTGCAGCGGACCGACCCGCGGGGTTGGGAGGACAATTCTGCCGTGGTCGAAAACATAGCCAACCACGGCGGGCCAGTCACAGGCTGTCGAACACCGTTCAGGCAGGACCCCAACAAGGGGAGCTTGGAAAGTCACAGGTGGCCCGCCGCCCGCTTTCCCAAGCCCGCCCGCGCGGAACACTTGCGACAATGAGGGGGCAGTCATCAACGCCTAGGACTAGATAACCTAGGCTTGTACGGCTCTAACCTAAGACGCTGACCACGCACGTACAACTCTCGTTCACCGTGTAACAGAGATGCTGCAGAGTGGATATTCACAAACGTGACAAAGGCAAACCGTGTCACGAAATGTGGCTGAGCCTTGGGTAAATCAATTTTCGCGACCTCGCCAAATTCCTCAATCTGAGCTCGCAACTCCTCTTGGGTTATGTCATGGGGCAACCCAAAACCACAACTTTAGATGGGTCAAGTTCCGCGGCCTCCAACGCCTGCGTTCCTTGATTGGGAACTTGAATTCGAAATCGTGGAATTTGACCCTTTGGTTTTCCAGATTTTTTAGCCAATTGGGTCGCCTGAGGATTGGTATATTTCAAGAAGAATGCCACTGTTCCTCAGGCTAGTAACCTCACGATCATAGGTATCTCGGTCTTCCGTGTTGATTGTGCTGATAAATATCCTGAGGGCAAGCGCACGATCATGCATTCCTGCAATAATGATTCTTTGCTGTACCTTTGGTAAGCGTGTGTGAACTAAAGACATCCAGCCAAGCCAGTTGTTGAGGAGAAAATACCGACCGTTGATAGAGGGTCACTGTAAACGAAGTCGAATCTGTTTCCAAATCCGGCTTTTGCAAGTCGCTTTCTTGCATCAACTGAAATATCCTTTTCATCCCCTCCCCTTAACTCGCGCATGTACCTCGCTTCCCGCAATGTTCTCGCCACTAGGGCATTTCTCGATTCATGCGCACCTTCCAAACGTTTAAGGAGATCAATGGTTAGCGTAGTCAGCAACGCACCAGGGCTCTTAATCTCCATCCTATCATCAAAGATAAAACAGTCAATGCCAACGTGAGTACTGTAATCCCTGTGTGCAATAGCATTTACCAAAGTCTCGCGGCATGCCCACTCTGGGAAAAGGTACCTATGCTCAAACCTAGTATCCACTCCGAGATCTGTGCGGTAGGCCAGCGATGGCCTCAGGGCCTCCCCATGACCGCGTGAGCAATTCAACGACGTTCCTTGAATCAGTTCATCTGAAACAACGTTATAATCAAGGCCAGCCTTTTAGGTGTTTCCACGAACACGCAGGATTCTTACTTGGCTCCGAGGATGCCATCGATGTATTGCTTTGCCAAATACCAAAACCGCAGCACGACGCAAGCGCAGTCCCCCGGCGCCATACTCTGCTAGTCCAATTTGCTGGAGGTACTTCTCGGGGGTAATGCCAAAGGTGATATCGACGCTCAGCTCCTCACCAGAGTCAGGTCAAGATCAGAAACTGAAGCGTCATCGATGAATTCTGAGTCATAGGCGCGACCTGCTCTCCTGCCGCTCAAACACAATTGAACCAACGCTTTCGGGCACCGTTTGCAAATCGGAACGACGAACGCACCTCCCATCCGGCAACTGGAAAATCTGAGTCGTCCCCTTGCCCACGGAAAAATAGAGCACCGTGTACCCATCGACTACTAATCGATTGACATGCAGCAAGGTAGTTGAGACTCCGCATACACGTGAGTACTCACGGCTTTCAACATTACTTCAATATCATCATCGCCATGTGGGATGCCGGTAACCGTCCCATCATCTTCCACCCCGATCACTAAAGCCACCGCCATCTGCATTAGGCGAACGCAACGAGAGCCTCACCAATATCCCGACAAATGGCTGTGACTCTTCGTGGGGTTTTACCTTCAGGCCTGCCTCCTCTAGTGCGCTCTTAAATTCCTGAAAATGGCTCTCTCGCCAAGCGCAATTGTATCCTGACTCTTTCAGTGAGCACAAGAACATCATCGACATCGTTGGACTTCATGTCAGCCTCTGATTTCTAATTGACGCCAAAGTAGTCAAAGCCGCTTTGCTCCGAGTACAAGAACGTCTCGGGTCAGTTCATCCAGGTCACCACGCAGAGATATTCAGCCTATGGAACAGCCAGCGAAAATAAACTGGCTACGACGTCACCGGTCGCTTTACCGCTGAATCGGTGCCCAAGAAATCCTACCCGTGAGGTACATGCCCGCTTCCCCGTAGACCTTGCCGCTGCCACGGCCGCGAGCCGGGCCTCGCAGTGACAGAAATCTGGATCCTTCAGGTCCTTGATAGTAGACCGCTCGCCGGTGCTCTTCATTTCGTGTTTGCGTCAACACTGCAGAACTAAGGACCCTCTGTTCGCTTCATACGTATTGCTGTTGCTTGGATAATCCAGTATCGAACTACCCTCCAGAACTCTCTGCAAGAAGCCCACTAACGTGACAACAGAAACTGCTCGGAACGCATGAAGATTTGTAGGAGTGGCGGAACGAGGGGATTCTGAGCGCCTTGACAACACCAATGGCCATATTCAGCATACCCTCCTGTTCATTCCTCCCGTTCTCAGTGGCAACATCACCAAACGATACTTCAGTGGAGCTCGAACGAGGTTCTTCGTCTTAGCGTCGTATTCGAATGAGAACGACCTTGACACAAGGTCGGGACAATTTACGCGACATCCAGGCCTGTCTTCTTTCTCAAAACAGCCTCAAAATCAATCAAGGCACTTCGCTGATTCGGTGAACTCGACCTTGAGCAACAGTCTGAAGCGCCAGGTAGCTTCCGGTCAATATGCAACCGTCAGTAGATAGTCTCCGATAGTGCTGAGCCATTGCTCAACTGGCTTACCGCAATAAGCACAGAAGTTGAGTTCAGGGTTTGTCCGATCGAGCTTATGGCAATGCCAGCAAGGCGATGACGAAGCAGGTGTGGACATGCCCTTACCTGCTCAAGTAAATTCCGGGCTCTCCCCACACACCTGCCTCTGCCACGCCTGCTTCAAGAGCAAGCAGGCTCGCAGTGACAGAACGGATCCTGGCTTCATTACCGACTAAGGTACATTGACCCTCCATGACTTGGCGGAAGAACGGATCCTTCAGGTCCTAATGAAATAGATTGCCTCCCAGTCGACTTCATCTCAGGTCCAAGCGACTTGTCCACGTTCGGGAACTTATCGAACGAGAACACGGGTACTTTGATGGCATACCCGTCCAACCGGGGTTTGAAAGCGAAGTCCTTCAACTTCGCACCGAGCATGACTTTCGTGGCCCAGTTGACGTAGGGCTTCCGCTGTAGGCCTGGCGATGAAGGGCACGGGTGCGCTGGCGCGGGTTGGCCTCGATCACGTACACCACTCGGTCCTTGATGGCGAACTGGATGTTCACCAGGCCCACGGTGTGCAGGGCCAGGGCGATCTTGTGCGTGGGTGCTCGCGATCTGCTGGATCACCTTCTCGCTGAGGTCGAAGGGCGGGAGCACGGCATTGCTGTCGCCGCTGTGGATACCCGCCGGCTCGATGTGCTCCATGATGCCGATGATGCGCACCATCTCGCCATCGCAGATGGAATCGCTCTCCGCTTCGATGGCGCCATCGAGAAAGTGATCGATGATGTATCTTGTTGTCGGGCATCAGGCGCAGGATGTCGAGCAATTCCGGTCCACGAGCTCCCTCCGTCGATCACCCACCTTCATCTTCTGGCCGCCGAGCACGTAGCTGGGGCGCACCAGCAGCGGGAACCCGGAGCTCCTTGCTCAGTTTCACGGCTTCCTCCGGGTTGTTCACGGCACCGAAGCGCGGGTACGGGATGTCCAGGTCGCGCAGCAGGGAGCTGAAACGCTCGCGGTCCTCGGCCATGTCCAGCGCCTCGTATTGCGTACCGATCACCGGTATGCCGTAGCGGTCCATCTTCTCGGCGAGCTTCAGCGCGGTCTGCCCGCCCAGCTGCACGATGACGCCCTCGGGCTGCTCGTGCTGGATGATGTCGTAGATGTGCTCCCAGAACACGGGCTCGAAGCAGAGCTTGTCGGCCGTGTCGAAGTCGGTGCCACTCGTCTCCGGGTTGCAATTGATCATGATGGTCTCGTAGCCGAGCTCCTTGGCCGCGAGTACGCCGTGCACGCAGCTGTAGTCGAACTCGATGCCCTGGCCGATGCGGTTGGGGCCGCTGCCGAGCACCACGATCTTCTTCTTGTCGCTCCTTACACTTTCATTCTCCTCTCGAAGGTGCTGTAGTAGTAGGGTTGCCCGCGGGGAATTCACCGGCGCAGGTGTCCACCAGTTTGTACACGCGTTTGATGCCGAGCTCTTCGCGCTTCTTGTACACCTGGCTTTCGAGGCAGCCGAGCAGGTGCGCGACCTGGCGATCGGCATAGCCCTTTTGTTTCGCTTCGAAGAGCAGGTCGCGCGGGATGGTGTCGAGCGTGTACCACCTCCTCCTCGGTGAGGATCATGTCCTGATCTGCTTCAGGAACCAGATGTCGATGCGTCAACTCATGGATCTTGGTTGAACGGAATGCCCAACTTGATCGCATCGTACACGTGGAAGAGGCGGCTCCAGCTGGGGTTGGCGAGGCTTTCGAGCAGCACGGCGGTGGCATCGCGCGTCCTTGCCGTCGGCGCCAAGTCCGTTACGCTTGATCTCCAAACTCTGACAGGCCTTCTGCAACGCTTCCTGAAAGTTGCGGCCGATGCCCATCGTTTCACCGACGCTCTTCATCTGCACGCCCAGGCGACGATCGCTGCCTTCTGAACTTGTCAAAGTCTCCAGCGCGGCACCTTCACGATCACGTAATCGAGCGTGGGTTCGAAGAAGGCGTTGGTGCCGGCGATCGGGTTCTCCAGTTCATCCAGGCGATGATACCCGATGGCGAGCTTGCTGGCGATCTTGGCGATGGGATAGCCGGTCGCTTTTGGAGGCGAGCGCACTGTTGCGTCACGCGCGGATTGATCTCGATGGCGTAGCATCTCCTCTTTCTCGTCGGGGCTCACTCGCGAACTGCACCGTTGCAGCCGCCCGCGAAGTCGCCGATGGCGCGCATCATCTTGATGGCCTCGGTGCGCATCTTCTGGTAGGTGCGGTCGCTGAGGGTCATCGCAGGCGCCACGGTGATGCTGTCGCCGGTGTGGATGCCCACTGGATCGAAGTTCTCGATGCTGCAGATGATGGCGACGTTGTCGTCCTTGTCGCGCAGCAGCTCCAGCTCGTACTCCTTCCAGCCGACGCAGGCCTCGTCGATCATCACCTTCGTGGATGGGGTCGATCTGCAGGCCGTGCTTCAGCAGCTTGTCGAACTCGGCGGGGTCCTTCACGAAGCTCGCCCTGGCACTGCCCAGCGTGTAGCTCGCGCGATCACCAAAGGGAAGCCGAACTCCTGCGCCACCTTCTGCCTTCGAGGAAGGTGACGGTCCGGCTCGGCGCCATGGGCACGCCGATCTTCTCCATGAGCAACCGGAACTGCTCGCGGTTCTCGGTGATGTCGATGGCCTTGGTGTCCACACCGATCATGCGCACGTTGTGGGCCGCCCAGATGCCGAGCTTCTCGCATTCGATGGCGAGGTTCAGCGCGGTCTGTCCGCCCATGGTGGGCAGCACGGCGTCGATCCTGTGCTTCTGCAGGATCTCCTCGATGCTCTGCGTGGTGAGCGGCTTCAGGTACACGTTGTCCGCCGTGACCGGGTCGGTCATGATGGTGGCCGGGTTGCTGTTGATCAGCGTGACCTCGATGCCTTCCTTGCGTAATGACTTGCTGGCTTGTGAACCCGAATAGTCGAATTCGCACGCTTGACCGATCACAATGGGGCCGCTCCCGATGATGAGAACGGACTTGATGCTGTTGTCCTTGGGCATGTCCGGTGGTTGACCGGGACGCAAAGCTAACCGGGAGCCCATGCCGATGCGGGGATCGTGGATAAGGAGGCGTGATCGTGGATAATGCGGGTCCAACTCAGAAGCATGGGGAACACAGAGGCGCCGGACCCTCCATCTTCGGACTTTGTTCATTCTTTGCATTCCTTGTGAACTCCGTGCCTCTGTGGTGAATTCCCCCATGGTCCGATACTTCACCCACGGCGTTACGCTTGCCTACCGCACGTACGGCGATGGCCCCGCGCCGATGCTCGCCTTCCATGGGTTCGGGCGCACCGGTGCCGACTTCGCCGTGCTGGAACAGGCGCTGGGCGGGCGTTGCACCCTGTATGCCTTCGACCTGCACTTCCACGGGCAAAGCCCCGGCTATCCCGATCGGGCCTTCAAGCCGTTCACGCCGGATGAACTAGCGGGCTTCTTCACGGCCTTCATGGATGCGTTGGGGGCGGCCCAGGTGCTCGTGCTGGGCTACAGCCTTGGCGGCAGGATGGTGTTGAGCCTGTTGGAGCAGGTGCCTGATCGCATTGAACGAGCCTTCCTGGTGGCCCCGGACGGGTTGCGCACGCGTCCATGGTACCGGGCATTGGCGGCTTCAGCTGCGGGCCGCCGGTTGTACAAGCGTTTCGTGGAGCATCCCAACACGGTGCACACTTCCCTGAACGCCTTGCGATCCCTGCGCCTGATGAATGAGCGGATGCACCGCTTCCTGGTGGGGCAGACGGATAGCAGGGCGAAGCGCCTGTTGTTGCACGACGTCTGGCTGAGCTATCGGCTCATCGAACCGGACCTGGCACGGGTGGGGGCGAATGCCCGGACCCACGAAGTGCCCATCCACCTCATCTTCGGGGCGCATGACCGGGTGATCCGCAGTGCGTTGGGGAAAGGGTTACGGTCGCATGCCCCGGAATGGGTCACCCAGGAGGACCTTCCGTTCGGCCATGCCCTGCTGGTGCCGGAGCTGGGGGTGAAGCTTGCGGAATACCTGAAGCCGCAATGAAAAAGGGCCGCCCAACAGGACAGCCCTTGACAGTTCGCAGGTACAGGACTATTTGTGCGAAGGCTCGTCGCTTGTGGTGAGCTTGCGGCGGCCGCGTGCACGACGGGCGGAGAGGATGCTCCGGCCAGCGGCGGTGCTCATCCGCTTGCGGAAACCGTGCTTGTTGGTGCGCTTGCGCTTGCTGGGCTGGTAGGTGCGTTTCATGGCCGTTCGTCCGTCTTAGGACCGGTGCCCATTTCCGGGCATCGGGGCGGCAAATGTAGGGCTTTTCCGGATCCCGCCAAATCGCGGATGGCCTATCGGGGGGCGAATCGCAACCGTTCGAGCCCGTAGGCCTGCACGCTGCCGTCCTCATGCTCCACGATCAACCGCCCGGATGCATCCACATCCATGGGGCGCACCACGGCCGGGGCCCCGTCCAGCGCGACATCCGCCCAGCGGCCGCGTGCCCACAGGCGCTCGGCATAGGCGCCGGCAACATCAGTGTTGTTACGGCCCCACTGGTGCTCGAACCGCAGGCAGAGCTCCTCCAATAGCGTATTCCGGTCCAACGTTCGTCCTAGTTCCATGCACAGGCTGGTCGCAACAAGCCCTTCCTCGAACCCGGAGCTGTTCACGTTCAGGCCGATGCCGATGATCGCCGAACGGACCATGTCGCCCAGCACCTCGGTACGGATGAGGATGCCGGCCACCTTGCGGCGCCCCACCAGGATGTCGTTCGGCCATTTGATGCGCACGTCGGGCAGGTATGTGGCCACGACATCGTACACGGCCAACGCAGCGCACCGCACCAGCATGAACTGGTCCTCGGCACGGAGTGTTTCGGGACGCAGGACGATGCTGAACGTGAGGTCCAGCCCCGGTGCGGAGTGCCATGTGCGGCCCCGCTGGCCACGTCCTGCCGTCTGTTCATGGGCAAGCACCACGGCACCATGATCCAAATGACCTGCGGTGATCATCTCGGCGGCGATGGTGTTGGTGCTTTCCACCCGTGCCAGTTCGATGAGCTGCCTGCCGAATACCTTGGTGCGCAACGGAGGAGGGTTGAGGTCGGGAGCGTAGGCAGCGTAGGTAACTTCGTACCTTTGAGCGAACGCAAGATAGACCGGATGAAGAAGAAACTGGGCGCCGAGAGCGCCCGCCTGGTGGATGCCGTTGTGGAGGGCATCCAGGAAGTGAAGGGCAAGGACATCGTCCATCTGGACCTTCGCGGAGTGCCGAATACGGTCACGGACCATCTGATCATCTGCCATGGCGACTCCGATACCCAGGTGGCGTCGATCACGGCGTCGGTCGAGCGGTTCACCCTGGAGAAAGTGGGGGAGAAGCCCTGGGCAACGGAAGGACAACGGAATGGTGAGTGGGTGTTGTTGGATTACGTGAACGTGGTGGTGCACATCTTCCACCGGGACAAGCGCAGCTATTATGCGCTGGAGGACCTGTGGGGGGATGGTGACAGCAAGCGGTATGAGAACGTGGCGTGAACGGTTGAACTGAGGATATCGTGGAGAACAACGACAAGAAGGACCGGAATGAGAAGGACCGCCCGAAGCGGTCGTTCAACTTCTACTGGATCTACGGGATCATCATCCTGGTGATCCTCTCGATCAATCTCTTCCAATACAGCGGAGGGATGACGCGCATCGACACCACCGAGTACCGCAAGATGCTCGAGGCCGGTGACGTGGAAAAGATCCTGGTGGTGAACGACCAGATGGTGAAGGTCTTCATCAAGAAGGACAGCCTGGGCAAGGAGCCGCACAAGACGAAGATCAAGAGCTCGCCCATTTCCGGCGAGAACATTTATGGGCCGCACTACGTCTTCAATGTGGGTTCATCGAACCTGCAGAAGGACCGTTTGGTGAAGGAGGCCGAACAGCACAATGTCGAGTACGATTACGAGATCCAGGACAACTGGGGGCGTGAGATCCTGAACTGGGTGCTCTTCTTCGGTGTGATGATCGCCATCTGGATCTTCGTGATGCGACGGATCGGCGGCGGCGGTGGTCCGGGTGGCCAGATCTTCAACATCGGCAAGAGCCGGGCACAGGTCTTCGAAGGGGGAAAGAGCACCAATGTCAATTTCAACGACGTGGCAGGGCTGGACGAGGCCAAAGAGGAACTGCAGGAGATCGTGGACTTCCTGAAGAACCCGAAGAAATACACCGATCTCGGGGCGAAGATCCCGAAGGGCGCGCTGTTGGTGGGGCCTCCGGGCACGGGCAAGACCCTGCTTGCGAAGGCAGTGGCGGGGGAGGCCAACGTACCGTTCTTCTCGCTCAGTGGTTCCGACTTTGTGGAGATGTTCGTGGGCGTGGGGGCAAGCCGTGTGCGCGACCTGTTCAAGCAGGCCAAGGAGAAGGCACCCAGCATCATCTTCATCGACGAGATCGATGCCATCGGGCGCGCTCGCGGCCGCAGCGTGAGCATGGGCGCCAACGACGAGCGCGAGAATACGCTGAACCAGCTGCTGACGGAGATGGACGGCTTCGGCACCAACTCCGGGGTGATCCTCATCGGGGCCACCAACCGTGCCGATGTGCTGGACCGTGCGTTGATGCGCGCAGGCCGTTTCGACCGGCAGATCTTCGTGGACATGCCCGATCTGAACGAGCGGGAGGAGATCCTGAAGGTGCACCTCAAACCGTTGAAGCTGGACATCACGGTGGACGTGTCGTTCCTGGCCCGCCAGACACCCGGTTTCAGCGGTGCGGACCTTGCCAACATCTGCAACGAAGCGGCCCTGATCGCCGCACGGAAGAAGAAGAAGTCCGTGGACAAACAGGACTTCCTGGATGCCGTGGACCGCGTGATCGGCGGGTTGGAGAAGAAGAACAAGATCATCACGCTGGGTGAGAAGCAGGCCATCGCGTACCATGAGGCAGGGCACGCCACCGTGAGCTGGTTGGTGGAGCACGCCAGCCCCCTGGTGAAGGTGACGATCGTACCGCGCGGACGTTCGCTCGGTGCGGCATGGTACCTGCCCGATGAGCGCCACCTGACCACCACCGAGCAGATGCTGGACGAGATCTGCGCCGCCCTGGGCGGAAGGGCCGCGGAGGATGTGATGTACGGCAAGGTGAGCACCGGCGCGCTGAGCGACCTGGAGAAAGTGACCAAGCAGGCCTATGCCATGGTCACCATGTACGGGTTGAACGAGAAGCTCGGCAACATCAGCTACTACGACAGTTCAGGCCAGAACGAATACTCGTTCGGCAAACCATACAGCGAAAGCACGGCCCGCACCATCGACGAGGAGGTGAGCAAGATCGTGGAAGGTCAATACCAGCGGGCCAAGCGCCTGCTGATCGAGAACAAGGACAAGCTGACCGCACTCGCCACCCAGCTGTTGGAGAAGGAGGTGATCTTCAAGGAGGACCTGCTGAAGATCTTCGGTGAGCGGCCGTTCGAGAAGCCTACTCCTGTTCCACCTTCCAACGGCCACCGGAAGTCCGGGCCATCCGATGTGCCTGATACCGTGCCCGGTGGCGAGGGGCGGGATCCTGCCGCGTCGTGATCGATCTTGCAGCCCATGAGGAACTGGTCGCTTGTGCTCAGTACCGGTTCGCCGCATGAGGCGGAGCTCATCAAAGGCCTGCTGGAGAACCACGGCATCAGCGCAGTGGTGATGGATGAAGGGTCCTCGGCCTACCCGCACCTCGGCGAGAAGCGGATCTATGTGGACCAGGATGAACTGGTGCGTGCAAAGCATCTGGTGAGCAAACACAGGGACCAGTGAACGAGCTCGGCACACGTGCGTTGACCGGTTCGGCCTATGTGGCCTTGACCCTGGGTGCGGCATTCGCAGGACCGTTCACCACCTTCCTGCTCTTCTTTCCGGTATGTCTCCTGGCCGCGGACGAGATGCATCGCCTCATGCGGCCGGACAATGAAGGCACGCCGCGTACATGGAGCATCCTGCTGGCGGCCACCATGTATCCCGCCACCGCCATGGGCGTGTTCCAGGAGGACTGGGATCTCCTTTACTCCGCGATGTTGTTCGCACTGCTGCTGTTGGTCACCGTGGTGCTGATGATGATCAAAGGGGACCGGCCACCTGCGGAAGGGCTGGGCGGAGCCTTCATCATCATGTTGCTCGTGAGCGTTCCTTTCGGGCTGCTGCCGTATTTCTTCGACCACGGGAAGTGGGTCTTCGTTGGTTTCATGCTGTTGTTGTGGACGAACGATACCGGTGCATACCTCGTTGGCCGGGCGATCGGTCGCGTCAAACTCATGCCGTCCGTAAGCCCGAACAAGACCCTTGAGGGTTTCCTGGGGGGCGTGGTCCTCACCCTTGGCGTCGCATTCGTACTGGCACGGTACCGACCGGAACTGGGCATGTATCACTGGCTGGCCTGCGGTGCGATCGTGGCGGTCACCTCCACCCTCGGCGATCTCATGGAATCGGCGTTCAAGAGGGCCCGCGGGGTGAAGGACTCGGGCCGTATCCTTCCCGGCCACGGCGGCATCCTGGACCGGTTCGATGGGTTCCTGCTGGCGGTGCCTGCGGTGCTGCTGTTCCTGTGGTACATCGATTGAGTTCGGGCGTGCTTCTATCTTAGCCCGCTTCAGGCCTCGTTGCACGCATGCGCATTCATCGCGAAGGAGTACCCACCATCTTGATCACCACGGCGGTGGTCTGCTTCGCGCTCTTCTTCTTGTGGCGCTGGCCGGTGCTGCCGCAGCCGCTCATCATCCTGTTATCCGCGGCCTTCGTGGCCGTGCTAGCTGTGGTACTCTGGTTCTTCCGGGTCCCCGCTCGCAAGGTCGTTCAGGACAAGGACGCGGTCCTTTCGCCCTGCGATGGCAAGGTGGTGGTGATCGAGGAGGTCTTCGAGCCGGAGTATTTCAAGGATCGGCGTGTGCAGGTGTCGATCTTCATGAGCCCGCTGAATGTGCACATCAACTTCGATCCCATCAGCGGTACCACCACCTACACGAAGTATCACCCTGGAAAGTACCTCGTCGCCTGGCACCCGAAGAGCAGCACGGACAATGAGCGGAGTACGGTGGTCACGCGGCATGCGGAGCATGGTGAGGTGCTCTTCCGACAGATCGCAGGTGCCATGGCCCGCCGCATTTGCACGTACAGCAAGGTCGGCGCACAGGCGGAACAGGGTTCAGAGTTCGGCTTCATCAAGTTCGGCTCCCGCGTGGACCTGTTCCTTCCCATCGGTTCCGTGATCGAGGTGCAGCTCGGACAAAAGGTGAGCGGGTCCACTTCGGTGATCGCACGATTCCGATGATCCTTCCGAGGCCATCGCTACCTCTTGTCCAGGGTGGCGATGTGGCCTTGTCCTGGAGGTGATCACCACCGCGGGTACCGGCTGATGCGGTCCGCCTGCATCGAACGGTGCCACACGGCCCTGCGGCGAGAGCAGCCCTTACAGGAGAATGGCACGGAGGTCATCCAAGTGACCCACGCGGAACGTTGCCTCCGGATCGGGAGCGGTAGCGGCCGTGTAGTGCGCATGGTCCCATCCGGCCAGTCGGGCACCGGCCATGTCCGTTCCGTGGTTGTCGCCGATCATCAGGCATTCCTCCGGGGCCGCATCCGTGTGGCGCAGTGCGAAGGCGAAGATCCTTGGGTCGGGCTTCTTCGCACCGGCCTTTTCGCTGGTGATCACCGTGCGGAAGAACGATCCGATCCCGCTGGTGCTCAATTTCACGTGCTGCACCTCTTCGAATCCGTTCGTGATGATGTGGAGTGCATAGTGCGGGCGCAGGTCCGTGAGCAGTTGCAACGTGCCGGGCATCAGCGCCGCCTTCATCGGGCTGTGGTGCAGGTAGTCCCGGCCCAGCGCGTCCGCCAGCCCACCATCGCGCACCCCGAAGTGCATGAGGGTATTTCGGAACCGCAACACGCGCAACACCTCCTTGTCGAGGTGGCCACGTTCGTAGCGCTGCCACAGTCCGTGGTTCACCTCTTCATACACCTCGATGAACGAAGCGGCATCGGTCACTCCCTGTGCCGCGAGTCCATGATGGACGAATAATTCGGCCAGTGTGGCGCGCGAGTTCGTGGTGAAGTCCCACAAGGTGTGGTCCAGGTCGAAGAAGAGGTGTCGATAGCGCCTCACCGTGTGAAACTCCAGGCAAAGCTCAGGACCACGGACCAGATGAGCACGGAGGAAAGGAGCGCGGGCAGCGTGCGGCGGTCATGCCTGAAGTACTTGGCTGCGATCACCGATCCGATGGGGATGGAAAGGATGGCCGGTCCGATCACCGCAAGCCCCTGCAGGCCGTAACCGCGCTTCACACGCACGATGAGGCGGTTGGTGCGCGTGAAGATGCGCTTCGCAGGAAGCCCCTGTGCCTTGCGCTCGGCCATCCGCCGCAGATGCCGCAGCCGGAACCACTCCAGCACACGGGCGCTGGTGAAATAGAAGATCAAGGTGCCAGCGCAACCGCCGGCGCTCGTGAGGAGCACGGTCTCCAGGAAGGAATTGCCCAACCGGTAGGAGACAAGTCCACTGAACAGGAATTTGACCATGCTGGTAAGCACCACCGGAATGATGTCCAGCAGTTCCATGGTCAGAGTTTGCTGCCGTACGCGAGGTCGCCCGCATCCCCGAGCCCGGGCACGATGTACGCCTGTGCGGTCATTTCCTCATCCACTGCTCCGATCCAGAAGTGTGTGCCGGAAGGCAGGTGGAGTTTGGCGTATTCAAGCCCCTCAGCGCTGGCGATGGCGGCGACCACGTGCAACGAACGTGGTTTGCCCAGGCGCAACAGGGCCTTGTGCACCAATACCATGCTCCGGCCGGTGGCGAGCATGGGGTCACAAAGCACGACCACGCGGTCCTGCAATGAAGGGCTGGAGAGGTATTCCACCTCGATGTCGAAGGCATCCTCGCCTTTGCGATGCTTGCGGTAAGCGCTCACGAATGCGCTGTCCGCACGGTCGAAATAGTTCAGCATCCCCTGGTGCATCGGCAGCCCGGCGCGCAGGATGGTGGCCAGTACGGGCTGTTCCCGGAGCAGATGGGTGCGCGCGACACCAAGCGGTGTCACCACATCTACCTCATCGTATTCAAGCGTGCGGCTCAGCTCCATGGCGATCGCTTCACCGACGCGTTCCAGGTTCCGTCGGAAGCGCATCGGGTCCATCTGCACATCGACATCACGGAGTTCCGCGATGAAGTGGTTCGCCACGCTGCGCTCCTTGATCAATTCCTTCACCATGGGGCCATCATTGCTTGAAGAGGTTGAGGGGGAAGGGAAGTTCGTTCCGCCGCAGGCGTAAATATACCGAGGTGCGCGCACCGAATCCGTCGTTGAAGCGGGCAACGGAAGGCGTGTTCGACCCGGCGAAGTCAAGGATGGTGCATTCGCCAGTGATCGATCGGATGTGCCGATCGATGAGGTGGAACATGGCCTTTGCTTCCCGGCCACGGGCATCCGAGGCGGATTTGAAGAGAATGGAGCGTCCCAGCCAGGTCATGAAACACACGGCGGCGCACAACACGCCATCCATTCGGATCCCGGTCATCCGGCCCTGGCCTCGCGCGCACGCTTCGCGGATAAGTGCTTCCATGGTGCGCATGTCCCGTGGGGCGTTGCTCCCGAAACGGTCACCTGTGGTCCGATCGAAAAGTGCAACGAACTCCGGCACCTCGATCTCCGTGGTGAAAAGCGCCGCCAATGCTTCACTCTTCCGCAGGTTCCGACGGTGGTTCTCCGAATAGGCTGCGCGCAGCGCCTGATGTTCGCGATCGAGGGGCAGCCACTGGTCCTTGTTCTCCACCGTTGTGGAATGCGTCAGTGCGACCCGGTCATAGGGATCGTTCAGGCAGATGTCCCAGTACTTGAAGCGGGAAGGGATGGCTTCCAGGGTTCGATGCAGCAGCGCGGTCGTGGGTCGGGGCGCGAAGACGCCGAGTTGCTGCAGACCGTACGGTTGAAAGAGATAGGACCATCCGAAGCGACGGCGCCAGGTCAAGGGCATGATCGCACCGGTCTCCCTGTCGATCAAAGCCTCCCAACCGGGAGAGGCCGCATCAAGCACCCAGCTCTGCGCATACCAGGAGCGGTTCGCGCAGCGCAGGTGCAGTGCATCCCATTCCGCCTTGTCCAGGTCGCTATGGCGGTAATGTTCGATCATGCCGCAGCTGTCCGTATGATGCGTTCGACGGCGCCGGCCCAGCCGCGGAATTCTCCGCTGTCACTAAGGAAACTCTCGTGCCAGAGCCCGGTGAAGGTGCCCTGCACGGTTCGGATACGTTGGATCAGCGCGGTCGTATGTTCCACGGCCTCTCCAGGAGTCCAGTGCAGTTTGTTGCGCAACGTGTTGTCCATCACCGCGAAAGGGTGGACCATAAGCGGCGTCACCGTCTCCTGCGGAATGTCGAACCAGGGGTACGGGGTGCATGTGCCCGCACGGAAACCGATACGGTCGTGCAGACCCATGGTATGATCCTCGGTGATGCCGGCCGCGATGAGGGCGCGGTAGGTATCTGGCAGGCGCAGGCGCAGGAAGTGCTGTCGCGAGAGCCTTCCTGTGGAGGGCACCACGGAACGAAGTGTGGTGTACTGCTTTCCGATGAGGTCCGTGTTCACGCTACTGTCATAAGAGGGGTGTATGCCCACCTCCGCCCACCGGCCGAGGTCATTCAGCCTGGAGCGATAACGCGGATGGGTGATCGGGATGGCGTGGTCCATCGGACCGCGGGCGGAGGTGAGCACGAAGAAGACCACACGATCCGCGTAGGGTGCGATCAAGCGCTCCAGCTCGGCATACACATCGAAGGGGTCTTTGCGTTGGCCGGCAAGAACAGCGATCCGGTCCCTGATCCCGGACCAATCCGCGCGGAACAGATCGCGGCTTGCGGCCCCCACGCTGCGCCACACTTCCCGTCCCAGGTATTTGAATCCGTTGTCCAGATCGATGGTGGCGACCTGCCTGTAAGTGCGCTGCGCGATCTCGATCCGTGGGTCGAAGCGTTGCAATGCCTTACCAAGGTGCATGGCCCATTCGTCCACCACGGGTCGGTCCAGGTACCCATGTTTCGCTCCGTGCAAGGTTGCGGTCACGGGTCTGCCGTGCATGTCCAGGTCCACACCTGTCAACTCCTCGTGGCGCGTCAAGAGGTAGAACGCTCCGGCGAACGGATCGAATGGGAGGTCCCCGTCCGTGGTAGGAAAGAGTACGGGCATCCCATCCACGGCACCAACAGCCGGGTCGATGGTCTCAAGTCCGGTCCGCTCCAGCAACCCCGCCGGTGCGATATGGAATGCGCCCGGTACGGGGGCTCGTCCATAGAACAGCAACGGTGCATCCTGGGATCCCGCATCCAGCGGGCGATCGATGTACTCAACGTGCAGCCCCAGGATCCCTCGCAGGAGATGGTCCAACGCGTAGCGTGCCCGGGCGGTGGGCTGTTCAATATGTACCAGGATCCGCGTCATTCCGACAAGCAACGCGGGAAAGGTAACCGGCTTGTGGTCAGGAGGACAATGCCTGGCAGATCGCTCCCGCCGCATCACCGTTGCCGAACAGGTCCTTGGCGGGGGGCATGTCATGCGTGAGGAAGTACTCCGCTCCAGCGATCATACGGTCCCGGTCATGGTCCACCAGCCGTGCGTATCCGTGGTCCACGAGTTCGGTCCATTCCGTTCCGGCGCGCAGCACCAGACATGGCTTCCCGAAGAAGAAGGCTTCCTTTTGCAGCCCACCACTATCGGTCAGGACCAAGCGTGCGCTGCGTTGCAGGGCGATCATGTCCAGGTAGCCCACCGGGGGCATCAGCACGATGCCTTTCGTGCTCTCGAATTCCCGACGCAATACTTCGTCCACGGATCGCTCGATGCGCTGCCGGGTGCGTGGATGCAACGGTATGGCAAGTGTGAGTCCGGTGGACCGGTGCAACTCAAGCAGTGCGCCCAGGATCGCGCTCAAGCGCTCCGGATCATCGGTATTGTGGGCCCTGTGCACCGTTGCCAGCGCGAACCGATCGGGTTGGAGGCCGTTTTCCTTCAGGATTGTGCTTCGTTCGGCCAATGCGGCGAAATACAGGCTGTTGTCGAACATCACATCCCCGGCCAGGACGACCTTCGGAAGCTCCGCAGCGGGGTCGAACCCTTCCCGACGCAGGTTCTGAACGGCCGTATCCGTGGGACAGAAGAGCCATGAACTGCAGTGGTCGCACACGATGCGATTGACCTCCTCCGGCATTGTTCGATCGAAGGAGCGCAGGCCGGCCTCGACATGCGCAAGGGGTATACCGGCCTTGGAAGCAGCCAGTGCGGTGGCCAGGGTGGTATCCGTATCGCCATACACCAGAACGAGGTCCGGGCGTTCAGCATCGATCACTTGTTCGATCCCTTCGAGCATGCGTGCCGTGCGCGATGGGCTGTGGGCGGCTATCCTCAGGTTGCGCTCCGGTGCCGGTATGCCGAGTTCCTCGAAGAAGATCCTGGACATGTTGGCATCGTAGTGTTGCCCTGAATGCAGGATGGTCTCCTTGATGCGATCCGCATAGCGCCCTTGCACCGCACGGCTGATGGCCGCCGCCTTGATGATCTGGGGACGGGCCCCGACCACGGTGAGCATGCGACGCGGTGTTCCCATCAAAGCATGCCGTTGTCCGCGAAGCTGTAGTAGCCGGTGGCGGTGATGATCAGGTGGTCGTGCACACTGATGTCCAACAGGCGCGCTCCATCCACCAATTTGCGGGTCAGTTTGATGTCCTCCTCACTTGGCCTCAACTGACCACTGGGGTGGTTGTGGCAAAGGATGAGGGATGAAGCCCGTCGGTCCAGGGTCTCCTTGAAGATGATCTTGGGATCCGCGACCGTTCCGTGCATGCCGCCCTTGCTTACACGGCAGCGATCGATCACCCGGTTCCCGCGGTCCAGGAAGAGCAGCCAGAACTCCTCGTGCTGAAGGTCGGCGAGGTGTGGTCTCATCAATTCATTCACCACGGCACTGGTGGTGACCTGTTCGCGGTGTGCGGGTTCGAGCGCTCTTCTCCTGCGGCCCAGTTCCAATGCCGCCACGATGGAGATCGCCTTGGCTTCGCCCATCCCGTTGAAACGGGTGAGGTCCGCCACGCCTAGGGTCGCCAGCTTGTGCAGGTCGTTGCCCACACTGCGCATGATGCGTTTGGCCAGGTCGAGGGCGCTTTCGGTGGGGCTGCCTGCGCGGATCAGGATGGCGATCAGTTCGGCATCCGAAAGCGATCCCGGTCCGTGGGACATCACTTTTTCGCGCGGGCGGTCGTCCCGGGCCCAGTCACGAATGCTGAGTCTGCCGTTGGTCTCTCCTTCCATGGGGTGTCAAAAAGAACAGGTCCCCGGGAGAGGACCTGTCCAAGATACGTCGCGATGGAGCTTACTTCAGTCCGTTCACGTGGCGCTTCACGGAGGACTTGAGGTTGGCCGCCTTGTTCTTGTGGATCACGTTCCGCTTGGCCAGCTTGTCGAGCATGGAGGTCACCTCGGGAAGGAGCTTTTCAGCTTCCTTCTTATCGGCGGTGGCGCGCAAGGCCCTTACGGCGTTACGCGTGGTCTTATGCTGATAGCGGTTGCGCTCGTTGCGGGTCTTGGTCTGACGGACGCGCTTGAGGGCTGACTTGTGATTGGCCATGTCTTCGAAGTTCCTTTTCCCGAAAGGGAGCGCAAATATAGGGTAGTTTCCGATCCATCAATACGCCGGGCCAACAAAAAGGCCCTGACAAGCAGGGCCTCGATGCGGTGGTTCAGCACCTCAATAGGCGTTGGGGTCCTTTCCGAACATGTTGGTCACGGTCTTCACCACGATGCGCAGGTCTGTGAGGAAGGACCAGTTCTCCAGGTACCATACGTCCAGTTCCACACGGCGCTCCATCAACTCGGGGGTGCGGGTCTCGCCACGGAAACCGTTCACCTGTGCCCAACCGGTGATGCCCGGGCGAACGAAATGCCGCACCATGTACTTGTCGATGATGTCCCTGTACTGGTCGTTCAGGCGCAACGGATGCGGACGTGGGCCGACCACGCTCATCTGCCCCCACAGTACGTTGAAGAACTGGGGCATCTCATCCAGGTTGCTCTTCCGCAGGAAACGGCCGACCGCCGTAACCCGAGGATCGTTCTTGGTGGCCTGTTTGCTGTCGGCCTCCTTGTTCATGCGCATGCTCCTGAACTTCCAGCACACGAAGGCCTTGTTGTCCCGGCCCAGGCGCTGCTGCTTGAAGAAGACAGGGCCACGGCTCGATAACTTCACAAGCAGCCCGAGGATCGGGAAGAGCCAGGAGAAGACCAGCACGATGACGCTGAACGAGAAGACGATGTCGAACGCACGTTTGATCACCCTGTTGAAAGGGCGGTCCAGTGGTTCGCTGCGCAACTTGCTCACGGGTACCGCCCCATGGAATTCCAGTTCCGATGCACGCACTACGGGAATGAAGCTCTCAGCGCTCGGGATGACCCGGAACCGGATGGTGTTGCGCTCGCAGAATTCCATCAGTTCAGTGATCTCCTGCCGGCGTGTGCCGGGGAGCGCGCAATAGAGGATGTCGATCCGGTTCTGGATGGCATAGGCCTTGGCGGCTTCCACATCACCGACCCGACGGGTGCCCAGGCGGCCTTCCAGTGGGGTGTCGTTGAAGATCCCGCAGAAGCGGTAGCCACGCACGGTCTGGTCCTCACAGTATTGGAAGATCTCCTCCGCAGCCGGGCTATGGCCCACGATGATCAGGTCCTTGACGCTGGTAAGGGGTTCCAGCGTCAACACCTTGTTGAGGCCGCTCTGCACGTTCTGCAAGGACAGGCGTCCGGAGCGCAACAGGGTGCTGAACTCACCGTTCGCTTCGGCATTCCCGACGAGGCGACGGTTGTTCCCGCGATCCCGAGTGGTGGTATAGGTCTTCTCCATATTCTCTTGCCAGGACTTCGTTCCCTGATCGTGAGCACGTCAAAAGTATCTCATTCGTCGCCCGGATGTCAAATTCGTCGAAAAAATTAACGTATTCGTCGAATCAGGCATACCTACCCGACCTCTTCCTTGGAGACCTTGTGCTCGGGCCCGTGCGGTCCTTTCCGGGTGTTGAACAGTCTTTTGACCCAGGTCCTGGCAAAAAGTAACATGAAGATCGAGTTGGTGACCAGGTACCGCTTCCACAACCGCCTTGGTTCGAGCCACAGGCGGTAGAGCCATTCCAGGGACAGGTCCCGCATCCACCGGGGTGCACGCGTGTCCACTCCCGCGTATAGTAGAAAGGCTCCGCCCATCCCGAGCATCACGGCATTCACCTTTCCTTTCATCAACGCCATCCATTTCTCCTGTTTCGGGCATCCCAGGGAGACCAATACGATGTGGGCCCCGGAACCGTTGATGCGGGCGGCCTCCTGTTCAAGGTCCATTGCCTCCAATGCCATGAAGGGTGGAGCGTGCATCCCTGCGAAGCGCAGTTTGGGCAGTTCCTGCGCGGCGCGGTCGGCTATCTTTCGTTGCACCTGGTCGGTGCCACCGTAGAGGTACACGGAAAGGTCCTGTTCCGCCGCTTTCGCCATGAGTGCCGGCATGATGTCATTCCCGGCCACGCGTTCCTGATCCACCTTGTGGAAGGTGCGCAATGCCTTCAGCACCGGCATCCCATCAGCCGTTGCGGCATCCGCCTGCTGCACGACCTGTGCGAATGCGGGATCCCTGGCCTCGACGGTCATGTGCGCATTCACGCAGCACACGTATGACGATCGATGAGCTGCGCCGAGTGCTGCGAAGGCCTCGATGTGCTGGTCGAAGGTCCCCAGTGAAATATCGACGGTGATGACCCTTCGTTTGGGCAGTATGCGATCCCGGCCGGTCATGCCGGGCGCGTATCGGTCCGCACGTCCTTTCGGACGGGAGCGGGGATGGCTTCACTTCCGTGGTCGTACCAGTGCACGATCTCCTTCACACCTTCTTCGAGGCTGAACGGCGCCTCACCGAAGGCATCGATCGTCCTGTCCATGGGTGTGATGTAATGGCTGGTCATGCTCCTGAACCGGCCGCTGGTGATCGGGAACGGGATCCGCAGGAACTTGAGCACGTCACCGCCCAGCGCGATGGTGCGGATGATCCACGTGGGAATGTACCGGACCGGTCTGCCCACCAGTTCTTTGGAAATGGCCTCGACCCACACCTTCAGGTCGAATGGGCGATCCCCTACGTAATAGACCTTTCCATCCACCAGTTCCTTCGGAGCGTGCAGCATCCGTTCGATCTGCCACACCACGTTCCCGACATAACCATAGGACCGGATCACTTCTCTTTTTCCCGGGTGGAAGTACAGCCCCTTGCGCATCACCTTGAACATCACATCGCGGTAACGCAGGGAGTAAGGCCCCCAGATGGTCGTTGGGCGGATGATGGTCCAGGAACAGGTCAAGCCTGCCTCCCGGGTGATCATTTCGGTGCGCCGTTTGGATTCGCCGTAAACGGTGAATGGCCTGAAGTCCTGATCGTGTTGTGGTCGGTAGCCCGCTTCGCACACGAATTGCGTGCTGGTGATGATGATGCGTTCCACTTCCGGGGATCGCTTCACCACGTCGAGGAGGATCCGCGTTCCCTCGTGGTTCTGGCGGTAGGCATCGACATCGGTCTTCTCATCCGTATCCGTGCGAGCGGCAAGGTGCACCACGTGGGTCGGCCTGAACGCTTCGAAAGCGGCGGCCACCGCTTCACGGTCCATGATGTCCACCTCTTTCCAGAAAGCATCATGGGCCTTGTTCAGCGGCGGGTTCCAGTCGATGTTCACGATGGGGTCCCCGTGCTTCGAGAGCAGATCCATGAGGTTGGTGCCGATGAATCCTGAACCTCCGGTGACCAATACACGCATACCGTTCAATGCTGTTCATAAAGGCCCGCGAGCGCCTGCTCCATGGACCGGTGAAAGGCTTCCAACGTGAAATTCCGTTCAAAGATGCATCTGCCCTCATTTCCCATGCTGGCCCGGAGGTCAGGGTCCAAGGCCAGCCGCACCAGCGCGTCGGCCACCGCATCGGGATCCTTGATGGGTACGAGAGTGCCGTTCACGCCATCGCTGACCACAGAGGGAATGCCCCGCCAATCGGTGCTGATCACCGGTTTGGCGAACTGCATGGCTTCCACCAGCACCAACCCGAAGCTCTCCGCCTCGAAATAGGAGGGGAAGCAGAAGATGTCACAGGCAGCGAAGTGCTCGAATTTCTCCCGGTCCATCTTCACCCCGAGAAAATGGACCCGATCCGTCAGGCCGTGGCGTTCCACAAAGGCCTTGCACTCCGCCGCATAGGTCTGGTCGCCCCATTTACCCATCACCTCGAGGCGCGCATCCACTCCCTTCGCAATGACCCTTTCGAATGCTTCGAGCAGGACACCTACCCCCTTGGAAGGGATAAGGACCCCGGTAAAGAGGATGGTGATCGGTCCGCTGGCCCTGGCGGTCCTTTCCGGCACGGTGCCGCGGTGGTCCTCGATGCCATTGGGAATGATCACGTTGCGGTGTGCACCAAGGGCGATGCCATCCTCCGGATTCTGGGGAGCGGTGCGGATGGCAAGGGTGGGCCTGCGATAGGCCCAGCGGAACAACGGCCGCAAGGGGGCGGGCAGTTGCGGAGCATAGCTGGAGACCCCGCCGGCATGGAAGTGGAAGACCACCTTGGCGAACAACCACCGGGTGCAGCAGAGCAGGATGATGTCCCGCAATACGGGGATCTTGTTGGGGCCACTTGGTGGATAGTAGAGCACGGGTGTGCGATGCCACATGCGGGACCACCAGATGCGCAGCACGGTGGCGAACAGGATCCAGACCTTCTTCACGGCGAACTTGCCCACGCTCTCCATGTCATCGGAGAAGGCCATCCGCACGTGGAACAGTTTGATGCGATCGAACCGTCCGGCCAGGAGGTGCTCGATCATTACGGCCTGACCACCGAAAGGAGGTGGTGTCTGGCCGACGACCAGGATACGAACGGGTGAGCGTTGCACGGCGCAAAACTATTCGTGTCGGTGGGCCACGGGGTCCGGTCCGGGGCCTTGGACGAACAATGCCGCGTGCATCGGTGGTCACCGTCCCGGGTCCACTCGTCGTGTCCTGGTGGTCCTTGGTCGGATCATTGGAACCGGGGGTGCGGAGTTCGGGTTCAACTGTCCCAAGCACTAGCACCATGAAGACGACCACGACACGCATCCTCCTCCCACTGGTACTCTGGCTGGCAGGGCTGAGCGCGCACGCCACGACGTACTATGTGTCCGGCAGTGGCAACGACTCCAACAACGGGACGAGCCAGGCCACGGCATGGCGTACCATCGCCCGTGTGCAACAACAGATGAGCAGCCTGCAGGCGGGTGATCAGGTGTTGTTCCAGCGGGGCGGCACCTATCCGGGGGAGCTTTCCATCTATTGCAACGGTACGGCCGCCGCTCCGGTCGTATTCGGTGCGTATGGCACGGGTGAGCGACCGATCATTTCCGGCGGGGTGCCCGTGACCGGTTGGGTGCAGCATCAGGGGCATATCTGGCGGGCACCGGTGACCACTGCGGTCAAGTACCTGGTGGTGAACAACGAGCCGATGACCCTTGCGCGTTACCCGAATACCGGTTGGTTGCGCAATGTGAACGGGAGTACGACCCAGATCAACACCGGCGGTGTGCTGGGCCAGGGCAATGGCTACTGGAATGGCGCCACGGTGGTCGCCCGTACCACGAACTGGTGCTATGAGACAGCGACCGTATCGGGCTTCAACGGTGGGGTCCTGACCTTCAATGCGATCACGAGCAACCTTTCGAACAACGATTGGGGATTCTTCCTGTGCAACAAGCTGAGCGAATTGGACATGGCCGGCGAATGGTTCTATGATGCCGCGGCCGGTCAGGTGTATCTGTGGGCACCGGGCAATGCGGACCCGAACGGACTTGCCGTGCTCGGTTCCGTGTACAGCAAGGGTATGGCCCCGGGATGGCAGAAGCAGTACCTGACGATCCAGGACCTGTGTTTCCAAGGGCAGAAGGATGCCTGCATCAGTACCGAAGGCAGCTTCCATGTGACCGTTTCGAACTGCACCTTCCGCCACGCCTACAAGGCGATCAGCAGTTCCGGTGGGAACAACACCTACACGGGCAATACCATCAGCGACATCTTCGCCACCGCGATCAACATCTACGATGACAACACGACCATTTCCAGCAACACGCTGACGGACTGCGCTGTGCGTCCGGGGATGGGTGAGAGCGTCTGGGGGCACATGGGCATCAACTCCACCGGGTTGAACAACGTGATCCGTGGGAACCGGCTGGACAACATCGGCTACATCGGGATCGTGGCCGGGAAGAACGCCTTGATCGAGCGGAACGTCGTGCACAATGCGACCTCGATCCTGAACGATGGTGGGGGCATCGCCTTCGACAACGCGGACGGCATGATCATCCAGGACAACATCGTGACCGATCTGGAGGGAAGCCTCGAAAGCACGGCCACCAACTTCGTGAGCTACTACAAGATCTGCATGGGGATCTACTTCGGGAACACCTCGATCAAGAACACCATCGTGCGTCGGAATACAGTGGCCCGTTGCAAGGGCGCGGGCATCCACGTGGATCACACCCAGGTGTCGGTGAACAACCAGATCAAGGACAATGTGCTCTTCGACAACGAGATCCAGTTGAGCCTCTCCGACATGAGCAACAACACCGGTCCAGGAGCCACACCGCCATTCTACGTACCGAACTTCAACGATGTCTATTCGGGCAATGTGATGTACAGCATCCGGCCGGAGCAGCTCTGCATGCGCCACTTCAATGTGCACGGCCCTGGCCTCGTGGATTTCGGCACCTTCACGAACAACCGGTACTTCAGTCCGTACGAAGAGCTGAGCATCTACATACACAACACCAACAGCGCCGAGAAGACGTGGTACACACTTGAGCACTGGCAACAGGCGCGTGGTGAGGATGCCGGCAGTACGCGCAGCACGCAGCGACTGAGCAAGTATGCGGTGGACCAGGTGCTGAACACGAACATGATCCCGAATGGATCGTTCGATCAGAACGTGGGCGGATGGGGCGGCTGGCCAACGGAAGGACAGGTGACCCGTGATGCCACGTACCTGGACAATGGCGCGCTGAAAGTGAACTTCACCAACAACGCCACATACAACACATTTTTCCTCTACCCGGACCAGATGCCCACGATCCAGAACAACGCCTGGTACCGGTTGCGGTTCAGCGTCCAGTCCAACATGCGTGGTACGGTACAGGCGGATATCAAGGGGCAGTCGCAGTTGACCGGTCCGTACAGCATGTTCAACCGCCCCGTACCATTCGATAGTGAACGCCGTGACATGACCGTCATTTTCCAAAGTGACCGTTCCGAGCCGGTGCGCTGCCAGTTCATCAATGACTATGATGAGGGCCGCTACTGGCTGGACAATGTGGTGATGGAACAGGTGCAGGTGAGCCCGATCGACCCTTATGCGCGCCATACCCTGCTGGTGAACGATGAGGCCACGGCACAGACCTTCACCCTGACCGGTTGCTGGAGGGATGTGAACGGCAACCTTCACACCGGTGAGGTCGAACTGGGGGCCTACAGTTCCCTCGCACTGCAAAAGGAAGCCGATGATGTGTGTTCGCTGATCACGAGTGACGATGAATTGCTGACGGCCCAGGCGACCATTGATGTGTATCCGAACCCGGTGATCGCCGGTGAGAAGCTCTACTTTTCCACACCGATCGCCTTGACCACCGAGGCACGGTTGATCGATGCCATGGGGCGCACCATACAGACGGACCGGTTGGTGCCTGGCGCCAGGGCCATGACGGTTGGCGCGCGCGTGAAGCCCGGCGCCTATTCGTTGGTGCTCAGCAATGCTGCGGGACATCGCCACCTGCGTGTGGTGGTGCAGCACTGATCATGCAGGCATTCAAGGGAAGGCCCTGTTCGGTTGGACCGGACAGGGCCTTCCTCGTAATTTCGTGGCCCGAAACGCACGACCCGGTCGCATGCACATCGCTTTCATCACGTTCACTGGGCTGCATCCTTCCGGGAGTTGGCCCGCCACCGCGGCGAGCATGGCGAACGCACTGGAGCGCCAGGAGCACAAAGTGACGCGATTGCAGGTCTCTGGCATCAGCAAGCCGATCTACTGGCAGGCCAGAAAGGCATTGCATATGCTGGCCGGTCAGCAATTCCAAGCGGAACGGCAGGAATCCGTGGCACGTGAGCTCGCGGATTCCGTGAATGAACGGTTGCGCAAGTTGAAGGTCGACCTCGTTCTGTGTTCCTCGTCCCTCCCCGTGCCGTACCTGACCACCACTGCGCCCGTGGCCTTCTGGACCGACGCCACCTTTGCAGGGATGCTCGGCTTCTACCCGGAGTTCTCGCGGTTGGACCGCGGAACGGTGAATAGCGGCATGGCCTTGGAAGCCAAGGCGTTGCAGCGAGCGGACCATGCGTTCTACGCCTCCGAGTGGGCGGCGCGGTCTGCGGTCCGGGACCACAATGCAGACCCTCGGCGGGTCCATGTCGTTCCGTTCGGGCCCAACCTGGCCGTGGAACCGGATCGGGTCCGGGTGCTCGATGCGATCCGGAAACGAAGCCGGAAGGTCTGTAGGTTGTTGTTCATCGGTTACGATTGGGAGCGCAAGCAAGGGCCTTTGGTGGTGCGTACCCAGCAGGAACTGGAACAGAACGGCATCGCCACGGAATTGACCATCGTGGGTGGAACGCCGGAACTGGACGTGGACCACCGGCGGATCCACGTCCTGGGCCGGTTGGACAAATCCGATCCCGCACAGTCGGCAGCGTTGGAGAAGGCCTTCCGCGAGGCGCATTTCCTGGTGGTCCCTTCGCAGGCGGAATGCTACGGAATGGTCTATGCGGAGGCCTCGGCGCACGGCATACCCTCCATCGCTTGTGAAACGGGTGGTGTGGGCACGGTGGTGCGGCAGGAACGCAACGGCAGGTTGTTCCCATCCGGGGTGTCCGCCGCGACATTGGCCGGGTACATCGGTACGGTCTGGGGGGACCCGGACCGTTACGCGGAGCTCGCCATTGCGGCCCGCGACGAGTTCGACGATCGATTGAACTGGGCGTCCGCAGTGGAAGAGTTGGTGGCCGTGGTGGAAGCCCGCTCAAGCGTGCATCACGCCTGACCCTGCTAGCGCCGCGGCAGGATGCGGGCGGGATTGCCCACGGCGATGTGGCCATCGGGAACATCCCGGATCACCACTGCGCCGGCGCCGATCGCAACATCATTGCCGATCACCAATGGACCGATGATCACGGCGTTGGCACCGATGTCCACGCGATCACCGAAGCGTGGGGAGGCGCTGTACGTGCCATCCTTCAGCCGTTTGTTGCCGATCGTGGTGCTGTTGCGCACAGTACATCCACTCCCGAACACGGTGCGGTCGTTCACGATGAGTGCCTGGCCATGGTCGATCCTGAAGCCCGGGCCGATCCTCGTCTTCCACGGCAGCTCGATGCACAAGGTCCATTCCACGAAGAAGCGATAGAACAGGAAGTAGGGAAGGAAGAGGATGAACGTGATCGGACTCTGCCGCAGCAGATGCGCGATCCGGAAGAGCACCATCACGAAGATGCCTTTCGGATTCCCCTTGTTGGCGCGACGGTCCTGGAATATGGCGAAAACGCTGGCCATGTCACTTCGTCTTCCTGATCAACGGTGAAACGTGCTGGTTGAACCGAAGTTTCATGTGCTGCAACGGGTACATGATCGCACGGACCATGGTGCCGATGAAGGTCTGGAAAGGTCCCATGCCCAGGTCGCGGCTCACCCGTCGCCCTTCGCGCAGTACTTTGTTCAATGGCACGCTCATGCTGGCGCCTCCGACACTGAAATGGGCCAGGGGCTCCGGTACGTATGTGAACTGTGAGGGTTCATCACGGTAGGCCTCATAGGTCCATTTATGGTCCGCGCTCACCTTCAGGGAGGCATCGAAGGGACGACCGTCGTAGTAGGACCGGCGCACGAAGAAACTGGGATGGTTGAGCACCATCTCCCAATACTTCAGCAGGAAGCCGGAGACCTTCGCGCGCTTCAATGTGCTGTGCCCGTTGGGGTAATGCAACCAGATGTCACCGTGCACGATGTTGGTGCCGGGGGAGCTGGCTGCTGCGTCCATTGCTCGCTCAACGGTCCTTGGTCCGTACCAGTCATCCGCATTGATCAATCCGACCCATGATCCGGTGCACAGGGAGACGCCTTTGTTCATCGCGTCATAGATGCCATTGTCCTTTTCGCTCCGCCAATAGGCGATCCTGTCTCCGTACCGTTCAAGGATGTCGACGGTACCGTCCGTGGACCCGCCGTCGACCACGATGTACTCGATGTTGGGCCAGGTCTGTGCCAGCACACTTTCAATGGTGCGTTCAACGGAGGCGGCTCCGTTGAACACCACGGTCACGATGCTCACCAACGGTCTTTCCGCAGTTCCGGTAGGGCCCTTGCCTTGGGTCCGAAGTCCGCCTTCCAGCATGCTCATGTCAGGGCCGGTGTTCCGGGTTCACCGGTAGGTGTACGGGTAATGAAGCGATCATCGATGGCGATGTAGGAGAGCAGGGAGAACAGCAGGGGCACCCCGATGTCCAGGCCGTACACGAAGATGTCGACCTGCCAGATGAAGAGGAAATAGACCACCGCGGCGAACAAGGGGGCTTCCAGGCCATTGGTGACGTATTTCCTACGGAAATAAGAATAGACATACCACATGCAGATGCACATGAGGAGCCATCCGACGACGCCCTGGGCCATGAGTATCTGCAGGGCACTGCTGTGCATGTGGATGAAGATGGGCTTCTTCACGTCCCAGATCACGCCCACCTTGTCCATGAGCCCGAGCCAGTACTGGCCGTTGTATCCGGCGCCGAAGAAGAACTCGCGCCGATCGGTGGTGATCCATTCCCATGCGGCGTACCAGATGTATGAACGGCCGTTGAAAGTGGTGACATCGGACTTGCTCACGCGGGAGAGGATCGCGGAGAACATCGGGAGCGTGAGGATCTGGTAGATGAGCAAGGCGAAGCTCAGCAACAGCGGCACCGTGAAGAGCGAGATCGGGTACAGGAATCGGGCGGTGCGCAGGATCCGGCTGAAGAACAGCACGGTCAGGATCAGGAACACGAGGAAGGACAACCGGCTGTTGACGCTGATCATCACCGCCATGTTCACCATGTAGAACAAGGATAGCCCGAGGAAAGTGCCAGGTCTGCGGGTGAAGTCCTTGATGTGGAAGAGCAACATCAGGTTGATCAGGGAAAGCAGGTGGGCGGCATCGTACAGGCCACGCATGAACGGCAGGTTCACGCGGCCCGGGAACGCATGCACGAGATTGCTCAGGCCACCTGCGAAGCCCAGGAAGTTGATGAGGATCAGGAATACGATGCTTTTCAGGAACATCGTGGCGAAATTGAAACCGTCGTTGTCGCGGTTCACGATCTGCGTGATCACCGCTCCCTGGAACGGCAACAGGATCATGAGGCTCTGCATGGTGGTATTGAACGGGTCGTAACCCGGGAAACCCCTGAAATAGGCGATCCACATGCCAGAGACCATCGAAAGCAGGCAGAGCAGGGAAACCCAGTATACGCGGTTCACCATGCGCACGGCATGACCGCGGTACATGAGGTCGAGCAGGTGCACGAGGATGATCGCGACATACGGCAGGATGGAGATGATCATCCCGGCCGAGAACGAGAACCGCGCACCGATGTAGAAGCCGATCCCATAGACCGGCATGCCGGCCAGGAAGAGGGTGTTGATCAGACTTCGCTTGGAGATCTCCATGGCGGCAGGGATTTCCAGGGTGCGCCCAAGATAGGCCGCTCGTATTGTGCGGGTGCCGTGGTCATCGTTCGTTCGCGAAGCCGTTCAACCGGTTGTTGCGGTGGTAGTTCCCGAACTCGCGGAACATGGCCGTGACGTGCCGTGCCACGGTACGCGGTGGTGCGAATTCATCCACGAAGCGGTACATGAAGACCTGCATCCGGTCGTGCCATCGCACGGAAATATCCTGCACGATGTTACCGAAGCGGTCGTTCGGCAGGATCTCCACGCACCCGGCCGCATGTGCGGTGGGCAGGAGCATGTTGCTTCCATGCACCCCCACGACCACCTGGCTCCGGGCATAGGCCTTCACCCAATCCAGTTCCACGGTGTCGTTCATCCGGGTGGTCCGAAGGTCGTTGGCGAGCGCACCGTAGCCACCTGACCGGGCAAGGCCCACCACCGTGAAGGTGGCCGAAGGCAATTGTTCCCGGATGGCCCGCATGGTGCGCCTAATCGCTCTGTCCTGTGCGGCGACGAACCACCTGCCGATGCTTTTCTGCAGGCCGAACTTCAGGAGCACGCGGTACAGGAACTTGCCGATGGGAGTGCCGAACCACAACCGATCCTCACGGGCAACGAAGGTGATATGCGGTGGTCGTGTATCGAACTCCTCCAACGGGAACGGCGCGATCCCGGTGAACCGCTCGATGCCGATGCTGGCGAACTCCGGGTGCGCGTAGCCACGGCCGAAGAGCACCTCGTCATAAGCGGCCATGCGTTCGTGCACGAAGGCATCGATCGCAGGGTACCAGCCGTGCATGCGCCCGAGCCGAAGGTCCACGGACCAGACCTCCGCCGTGCCCTCCGGCACCAGCCACTCGAACATCTTCGGGATGATCACCACCAGGCCATGATCGGGATAGCGCTCCAGGTAATGTGCGGCGTTGTACAGTTTCAGCAGTACGTGCCCATAGAGGAAGTCCAGCGTATTGAGCACGATCACGCGCTTGTGCTCACGGAAGACCTTTCGTTCCACCCGCACGGCCTCATTGTCCGGAGCCTTGTACGCGCGCAACAACGGAGCGTGGATCCAATCGAGTTCCGGCTTCGCGTCATACAGCCGCTTTCCGCGCTTGTCGATCGACATGGGATGATCCACTGCGAACCCGATGGGAAGGTCCTCCAGGTACTCAGCACCGCAAGAAGGGCAGTGGAGGTCGAGCATGGCATGGATGCCGGGAAGTACGAAGCCGGTCATCCGGGCCTCCTTTGAACCACAGGCCGGGCAGGGGCCGATCGGCGGTGGACCCGGTATGAACGGCACGATATGGCGATCCCCTGGGTTCATGACACGCGGTTCAAACGCCAGAAGGTGAGGATCCCCATGCACATCCATTTCAAGTTCGGCCGGGTGTTCCTGAAGAACAGGTCCAGGACGAACAGGCTCACGAAGAATGAAATGATGGTGGCCCAGATCGCACCGACCGAAAGCAGGTCCGGGATCAGCAGGTAATTGATCAGGATGTTCAGACCGGCGCCGACCAAGGCGGTCAGCAGCGAGTACTTGAACAGGCTTTCGTTCGTGATGAAGCTGGCTTTGCCGACGCCCATGTTGGTGAAGAAAAGCCGGATGGCGAATAGAGAGAGCAGGTGTCCGCTGGGTCTGAATTCCTCTCCGAACAGGAAGACCATGAGCGGCTCCGCAACGAAATACAGCGGCACCGAGGTGCACAGGAACATGAGGAACATGAGCCTGTACTGGTTCAACAATCGGTCTGCATACAGTTCATGGCTTTGCATGCGTGCCCTGGTGATCGCTGGTGCCAGTGATTTTTGGACGATCACCGGGAGGAAGCCGAGGGATTCGATCATCTTCAATGCGTTCGAGTATTGACCGACCTCCTCGTTGGCGGCACCTTCGCCGATGCGACCGCGCAGCACGTCGAAGATCATCACCTGATCCACCTTGGCCTGCACGTACAGCGCAAGGCCATAGATCACCAGCGGCCAGCTCTGGCGCAGGAGGTGGCCGGCCATATCACGGGTGTAGCGCCAGGCCCTGAGACTGGCGCCGCCTTTGGCGTACATCAGCGCGTAGCCGATGGACAGGGTGGCGGTCTCGAGCACATAGACCCATGCGAACCAGACCAGGTCCGCCTTCAACAGCACGAGGATGATCTTCGCAGCGGCACTGACGAGCACTTGCACCATCTGGACCATCACCGTCTGCTTGGACCGTACGTTGGCCATGAAGTACCAGTCGATAACCCCGAACGGACGCAAGAGTTCCGCCGCGGCGATGACGATCACCAGTGTTGCGGTAAGGCCCGATAGGTCGCGCACGAACGTGCCGATGAGCACCAGGACCACGAGCAGGCTGGCACCGCACAGTTTGATCACGGCAGCGGTACCGAGCAGTTCGTTCTTGCGGCCCGGATCCTTCACCAGGTCGCGTACCACGATCTCATCGAGACCCATGGTGGTGAGGGCCAGGAAGATGCCGACGAAGCCGGTGGCATAGTTGAGCTGCCCGAAGAGTTCAGGACCGAGGTACCGCGTGACGTAGATGCCGGTGATCAGGACGACCACCAGTCGCACCACCCGCTCCACGAGGAGCCACGAGGTGTTGGCGAAGTACTTGCGGAACCCGGCGTTACCCAGCATGCCCTGTGCGCTGCCCCTTACTTGGTGTAGTAACCATAGCCACTGCCATGGCCCTGTTTCACGTCGTTCAGGAGCAGGTCGATGCGACCGATCTTCTTCTCGCGCACCATCTCGTTGATCAGACGCAACGCTCCGCGCCGGGTGTGGCCCTCGCGCACCACGTAGAGCGTGATGTCGGTGTGGCGCATCAGGATCACGTACTCGCTCACCAAGCCCATGGGGGAGGCATCCACGACAATGTGGTCATAGCGTTTGCGCAGTTCTGAGAAAAGCAGTGCCATTTGCGGCAGCTCCACCAATTCCAGGGGGTTGGGAGGAACGGGACCGGCGGTGATGACATCCAGGCCGGGCACGTCGCTCTTGCGGGTCATCTGTTCCAGGGTGCATTCCCCGATCAGGAAGGTGGAAAGTCCTTGTCCTTCCTCCATGCCCAGGCTCTCTGCCAAACGCGGCCGGCGCATGTCCGCATCCACGATCACGGTGCGTTTGCCGGTGGAGGCCATCACCGTGGCGAGGTTCACGGCACAGAAGGTCTTGCCCTCACCACTGGTGGATGAGGTGAAGCCGATCACCTGCCGCTCGGCACCGGTGTTGAGGTATTGGAGATTGATGCGTGCTGTCCTGAAGGATTCCGCCAGCAGTGATTTCGGTTCATCCGGCAGCACGCGTTTTCGCTTGCTGGAAGGAATGGTGGCAAGGACCGGGATCGGTGACAGCCGCTTGAGCTGGTCGATGTCCGCGATGCTGTCATTGAAGAAATCACGGATCAGGATGAACCCGAGCGGTATGAGCAGGCCGATGAGCAGTGCTCCACCGAGCACCACCTTCTTGGCGGGTTTGATGGGTTTGCCTGCAGCGTTGCGTGCTTCATCGATCACATACTTGTCCACCTGGTCGCTGGCCACTGCGATGCTCGCCTCGTACTTCTTCTCCATCAGGTAGTTGTACAGGTCGCCGCTCAGCTCGAAATCGCGCTGCGAACTGCTGATGTCCACTTCGGTCTTGCCCAGTCGGTTCAATTGGTAACTGAGCCCTCCGAGCCGTCGGGTCAGGTCCTCAACGGCGATGTTGGCCTGCTCCACCAATCCTTCCGCAGTGGAGATCAGTGAGCTCTGCAGGTTCCGCATGCGCCGTTCCATGGTCACGATCTTCGGGTTGCTCTTCACCGTGTTCATGTTCTCCGCAGCGAGGTCCGCGGCCAGCTTGGTCAGCTCAAGCACGGTGCTGTTGAGAACGGCATCATCGATCCCGGAGGACTGCGGTGCGGGCACATTCCGGAAGTCATCATTGCTGCGGAGCTTGGTGAGGATCTGCTGGCAGTACAGCTTTTTCCGCTGCCACAAGGAACGTTCGTCCTCCAGCCGGGAGCGGTCGGTGAGGATCACATCGGCGGACTGACCCACGTTGAAGACATCACTTCCCGAGCGTATGCTCTGGATGTTCGCCTGCACTTGTTTCAAGGAATCGGAGACCACACCGATCTGCTGTTCTATGAAGCCGATGGTCTTCAGGCCTTTCTGTTGACGGCGGTACAACTCGCTCTCGATGAAGGTCTCCACCAACTTGTTCTGGAACTGTTTTTCCTTGGCGACGACCTCGCCCACTGTGGAGACCTCAACGATATTGCTTTCGTCGCTCAGGGGTCCTGCGGTGGTCTTGGAGCGGTACTCGGCCACCAGCCCGTCCAGGCTGTTGATCACGAAGTAGCGGTCGACCCCATCGCCATAGGCTCGATCCTCGGGGAATTCGATCGAGAAGCTGAGCCCTTCGGCCACGAATGGTTCACCGATCTTCTGGACCTGGTCGACCTTGTATTCCGGGATGAAGCCTTCGAGCTCGATCTGCTTCTGCACGTTGTACAGGGTGGCGTGCTTCGATTCGGCCTGCACGCGATAGGTGCCACTGGCGCGGTCCACCTTGATGTGGATGGGGATGCCGTACACCTGCACGGCCACCGTATCGAGCTTCACGAAGAACGGTGGGTATTCGAACTTTTCCTGGGTCAGGAAGTTCTTGCGTTCGAAATAGGACATGCCGAACTCCAGGCGCCGGAGCGTCTTGGTCATATTGGTGACCGAGGTGAGCTGCGCGATCAGGTCCTCGATGTCGGCACCGTTGCTCAGGAACGAGCTCCCTTTGAGGAAGTCCTCCTTCGCGCCCATGCTGTTCTTGGTCTTCTCGCTCATCATCACCACGGTCTTCACGTGATAGAGCTTGGGCGTGGTCTTGATGTATGCGATCCCTGCTGCGATCGATATGCTTGCGCAGATCAGGAACAACCACCATTTGGCGAGCAGCTTCCTGAAGATCGCGCGGAGGTCGATCGTATCGTTGGCTTGTTGGCTCATCTACTTGTTGTTCTGGATCACCGTGAACACGACCGCAGCCGTGCTGATCGCCGAGAGCAGGATCACGAAGAGGTCCAGGTTCATGCGGCCCGCACGTGCCTTCAGGGTCGGAACGTAGACCACATCATTCGGCAGCAGATAATAGTACTCGCTGCTCAACACCTCGGTGTTGGAGAGATCCACGTAAAGTGCCTGAACGCCCCGGTCGCTCTGTCGCATCAGGGTCACATGGGTCTTGTCCGCATATTCGTTCGGACCACCGGCCAGCGCGAGCGCTTCCAGAAGGGTGATCTGGTTGTTGTAAACGAAGTAGGCTCCCGGGCGCCCCACGTCCCCCAGCACGCTTACTCTGAAGCTCACCATCTTCATGATGATGGTCGCATTCGTGAAGTACTCGTTGATCTTTCGTTGCAGCAGGTCCTGCGCTTCGCCCACGGTAAGGCCCTGCACCTTCACCTTGCCCACGGTGGGCAGCTGCACCTGGCCGTTCTTGTCCACGCTGAATCCGTTCACATACAGCGCCGCGTCACTCATCCCCATCGCATTGGCCTGGCTTTCCACGTTGAAGAAGCGGCTGGTGGCTTCATCAAGGCCCAGTACACGGATGGTCAGGACATCGTTCACCTGTATGCGGTACTCGAACTTGCGGTTCTCGAACAACTTGCTCGAACCGGTGCTCAGTGAAGTATCGTTCAGGTAATTGATGTTCCGCCGCCCGATGCAGGCGCTCAACAGCAGTGTCATCAGTAGTCCGGCGGTCCATGCCTTTCGAATTCCCATGCGCTTCCTGTTTGGGTCACCGGAAGAAGGACCGCCCGGGTGTACATACGTTCCCCCGACCGGGTGCTCCCAGCGATGCGGCCAAAGATACGCGGGTCCACCGGCTGCGGTTACGATCGCCGCCAGACCGACCCAAGCACGGCGCGAGGGCGATGCCTACTTTCTTTCCTTCTTGGGGAAACGTGGCTTCGGTTCATAGAAGCCATCCTGTTTGCGGTACCCGCCCCGGTCGCCATGGGCCTTGTAGCCCCCACCTTTGTGGCCGCCTCCTTTGTATCCGCCACCGCCCTTGTGACCGCCAGGGCGATGCCCGCCGGTGCCTTTATTGCCACCGGCCGCTTCATCCACACGCACGCTGCGTCCTTTGTAGCTCGCGTTCGCAAAGGCGTTCCTGACCTGTTCGAAATGGTCCGGCTCGATGTCGATGAAGGAGTACACATCCTTGATCAGCATGCGCCCGATGAGTTCACCGCTCAAGCCGCTCATGCCACAGATGTAGCCGAGCATGCGGCCTTTGTCGAAACCATCGGCCGTGCCGAGGTTGATGAACAATTGACGGCCGGTGCTGAATCGTTCCAGGGAGGAAGGGCGTTCGGCACGGGCGCTATGGTCCTTGCGGCTCATGTCCACATTCAGGTCGAAGGCGGTGCGGTGCTGTTCGATGATCCGGTTGAAGGCCATGCTCATGAACCGATCGATGAGTTCCTCCTTGCTGAAGGCCCGCAACTCGGCGCGCGCTTCCGGCAGCAGCTCTGAGAGGCCTTCCTCATCCACCTCAACGCTTTTCAAGCGCTTCATGTATCCCATCACCTGTTGCTTCACGATCTCGGCACCGCCCGGGACCCGTACGTAGGTGAAATGGGTCTTGAGCACGCGTTCCAACTGGCGGATCTTGTTCAGGTCGCGCACCCCGATGATGCTCAGGGAGATCCCGGTGCTGCCGGCACGCCCGGTACGCCCGCTGCGGTGGGTGTAGTTCTCTGCTTCGCCGGGCAGGTCGAAATGGAACACGTGCGTCACGTCACGCACATCGATCCCACGGGCGGCCACATCCGTGGCGATGAGCAGCCGGATGGTGCGGGCGCGGTAACGCCCCATCACGTGATCCCGCTGGGCCTGGCTCAGGTCACCATGGATGGCGTCCGCGCTGTATCCGTCGCGCACCAGCGCGGTGGCGAGGTCCTGGGTCTCATGTTTGGTGCGGCAGAACACGATCCCGAAGATCTCGGGGTCCGCATCGACGAATCGTTTCAATGCAGCGAACCGGTCCTTCGAATGCACCACCGTGTACTGGTGCTGGATGGCATCCGCCGCGGCGTTTGAGCGGCCGATGCTCAGTTCATCGAACTCCCGCATGTACCGTTTCGCGATCCGGCGTACCTCACCGCTCATGGTGGCACTGAAGAGCCAGGTGCGCTTGTCGGCAGGTGTGGACCGGAGGATCTCCGTTAGGTCCTCTTGAAAGCCCATGTTGAGCATTTCATCGGCCTCATCCAATACCACGACATCGACACCGGCAAGATCCACCGCCTCGCGACCCAGCAGGTCGAGCAGGCGGCCGGGTGTGGCCACCACGATCTGAGCGCCTCGTTGGATGTCCCGGATCTGGTCTCGGATACTGGCCCCACCGTAAACGGCAACGATGCGCGTACCCTTCATGTTCGTGGCGAAGCGTTCCAGGTCCTTGGCGATCTGCACGCAAAGCTCGCGCGTGGGGGCCAGGACCAGCGCCTGTATGCTGCGTTCCTTGGGGTCAAGGAATTCCAGCATGGGCAGCCCGAATGCGGCTGTCTTCCCGGTGCCGGTCTGTGCGAGGGCCACCACGTCCTTTTCCGTTCGGAGCAGCAATGGGATCGCCTGTTCCTGCACGGGTGTGGGATCGGTGAAGCCGATGTCTGCGAGAGAACGGAGGAGTTCGGCTCGTAATCCGAGCGCTTCGAAGGAGGACATGTGGTCTGGGAACAGGGAAAGAGAAAGCGCTGGGCGCGGAATGGCCGCGAAGGTACGGGATCCGTACGGCCGATCACCTGAGGCGGGTAGCGAGCCAGCGTGAATATTCCTTCGCCGAAGTGGCGGCCAGGTGATTGCCATCGGTGAACAGATACGGGCCGGGCGCTTCGGTGTCGTCCACATACAACACGTGGTGTGCATCGGCCAGGCGCTGCATTTCGTTGGAGAATCCAGGCCGGTATTCGTTCTCAAGGTCGCGCATCCACCCGGAAACCGGTATGCGCACCAGTACAACGGTACCATGCGGTTTCAGGAATTCGATGGTGCGCTCGAGGTACAATAGTCTATCCTGGCGGTACGTGAACTCCACTGCCAGTGCTTCGTATTCCTTCCTTTTCTGGCGGGTCCGCTGGGCGATGCTTGCACTATCCATCGGTATTCGCACCTCCAGCCAACCGTTCTCATGAAGCAGGAGGGTGGTGTCCACCTCCACCAGCGGACCACCGATCAGCCCGCCCCAGCCGGCACCATATGCACGGACCAGGTATTCTAGGTTGGGGGTCGCATTGAAGGTCCGCATCCGGCCAAGGAACCGATCCGCTTCCGGAAAGCCCGTTTCGTCCTTGCGTTCCGAAAGTGCCCACGGGTCCGCCGACACGACGAATTGGCCATGGCGAGTGGCTGGATGGAGCTTCTGGTGATGGCCTCCAGGTATGTAGGGCCATAGGGGAATTGCCCGCGTGAAACCGAAATTGAACATGTTCCGATCGGGACCACCAAGGAGGCATCGTTCTTCCCTTCCCGAAGGCCGCCGGATCGAGCCCTGCGCCCCGCGAGGTGCCGATAAGCAGTGAATGGTGTGTGTCCCCTGTGAATCTCAAATAGTAGGCATCACTCCTGCCTCCTGCACACCACGCGGCGACCAGGTGGCAAGCAGAACGATGCACAACACTGGTCTTGAGTAGGAATCCGCGCATCCTCTAGAACTGGAAATAGATGAAATCCTCACCGGCGAATTTACCCATGAAGAAGATGAGGAGGAATACGGCTGCATATACGTGGAACGGCGGGCCCATGTCGGCAGTCGGTCCACGGAAAGGGCCGTGTTGCTGCTGACGTTGCAGCCACTCCATACGACCAACAGTCAATGGCCGCGATCAGTCGGAAATTGAAGAATTCAGGCCACTTGATAGCGAAGTCGATACCATTCCTCTGATCATGTCCATGGCCTGGCCAACGGTTCGGCACGAAAGAAGGTCCAGGCCAGAGCGTGATCCTGAATGTACCGCCATCGCGAAGAACTCGCGGGCAGTGCACGCCCCTCTGCCACGGTCCCGAGGTTCCTCCGATTCCGCCCGGAGAGCAGCAACGGAATGAACAACAGTGCATTGATCAGGCCCCAGATCACAAAAGTCCAATTCGCACCATGCCATAGCCCGCTGAGGAGAAAGACGATCAGGATGTTACGCACCCGTAGCAATGACCCTCCCTTACTGCCACCCAACGGGATGTACACATAGTCACGGAACCAGGTGTTCAGCGAAATGTGCCAGCGCCTCCAGAATTCCGCGATATCACGGGAGAAATAGGGGAAAGCGAAGTTCCGCATGAGCTCGAAACCGAAAAGTCTTGCAACACCGATCGCGATATCCGAATAGCCGCTGAAATCGCAGTAGATCTGGAATGCGAAAAGGAAAATGCCCAGAAGAAGAGTGCTCCCGGACCAAGAAGCGCCCGGATCGAAGATCCGATCGACGATCGGTGCACAGGCGTCCGCGATCACGGCCTTCTTGAACAACCCCCAAAGGATCTGCCTCAGTCCGTCGGTCGCTTTGGCCGGATCGAAGAGCCGGCGTGTGGCGAATTGGGGAAGGAGGTTGGTGGCACGCTCGATGGGTCCCGCCACCAGCTGCGGGAAGAACGCCACGTAGGCGAAGAAACCGATCGGGTCGGTCGCAGGTTCGAGCTGTTTCCGGTACACATCGATGGTGTAACTCAGCGTTTGGAAGGTGTAGAAGCTGATCCCCACAGGAAGGACAACATCCAGGGTGACGGTGTCCAGGTGAACACCGACGGATGCGAAGGCAGTGGCCAGGGATCCCGCGAAAAAGTTGAAGTACTTGAAGGTGCACAGCATTCCCAGGTTTCCGACAAGGCTCAGTGCCAACAGGGACCGGCGGGTGGTCCCTTGTTGCGAGCGGCCCATGGCCCGGCCCAGGCTGAAGTCGAGCAGGGAACTCAGGATCAGGAGCGAGAGAAAGCGATGGTCCCACCAACCATAGAAGAAATAGCTGGCCGCCAGGATCACCAGGTTCTGGGTCCAAAGGGGGCGGCGCGCCAGTGACCAGTACAACGCCCACACAACGGGGAGGAAGACCGCGAAGGCGAACGAATTGAAGTACATGCTGGTTGCCTGGTCACCCGCACACTTCGCTTCCAGCGATGTATGCGGCTCGAAAGTAACGGAGTTGGAAGGACCCGAAGGCCATCGGTCGTGGGGTCTATCTTTGGCCGCTTACGTTCGATGATGGAAGCAAGCTTCAACGGCACCATTCGCACGATCCTAGTTCTTGTGGCCGCCTGGTTCGTGATCCGCCTGGTGATGCGTTCCCGGCAGGGCGAAAGCCGCGGGGAACGGCGCACGGACGAGCACAGCGATCCGCAGGCCGACCGACGCGCGAAAGGCGATGTGCGCGTAGAGCGGATCGATGGCAAGGGCGATGTTCCGGAGCGCCCCATCGGGCCGGTCGAGGACGCGGAATTCGAAGAGCTTCGTTGACGATCATCGAACGACCCAACACCACCCCGAATGCGATCGTTCCCCTGGAAAAGCACAGTGCCTGTACTGGCGGCACTGGCCATGTTCTATGCGTTGAGCCTGGCATATTTCAGTCCGGTACTGGAGGGCAAACGGCTGGATCAGCACGACATCCGTCAATGGCAGGGGATGGCCCAGGAGGTCGAGGAACACCGTGAAGAGACAGGTGAGGAAGCACTGTGGACCGGCAGCATGTTCAGTGGAATGCCTGCCTACCAGATCTCCGTCATCTGGTCGGCGGATCTTCTGAGCCTGGCCGATTCCGTATTCCATGGCTTTCTGCCCCGGCCGGCGAATTTCCTGTTCCTCTACCTCACGGGCATGTTCGTGCTGTTGCGCATCCTGCGGGTGGACCCGTGGCTTTCGGTCGTCGGCGCGGTCGCGTTCGCCTTTTCGTCCTACTTCTTCGTGATCCTACCAGCAGGCCACACGAGCAAGGCGAATGCCATCGGTTACATGCCCATGGTGTTGGGCGGTGTGTACCTGCTTTACCGGGGAAGGATGCTCCTGGGCGCTGCGCTGCTTGCCTTGTTCCTGGGTTTGGAGATCATGGTGAACCACGTGCAGGTGACATACTATCTCGCGATACTGCTGGTGCTCTTCGTGTTGGCGGAAGGGGTACGGGCATTCCGGGAGGGGGCATTGGCCGGGTTCCTGAAGCGCTCCGGCCTGGGCGCGGTGGCCGTGTGCCTGGCGTTGTTGTGCAACATGGGGATGCTCTGGAGCACGCTGGAATATGGCAAGTACAGCACGCGTGGTAAGAGCGAACTGACCATTCGCGCGGACGGCACATCCGCGGCAGGGATCGCCACCGGCGGACTTGACCGCGAGTATGTGACACGATACAGCTATGGCAAACAGGAATCCTTCACCTTGCTTGTACCCGATGCGAAGGGTGGCGCCACTGGAGCCATCGGAACGGATCCCGGCGATCTCGCGCGAGCGGATCAACGCTTCAGGAGCAACATATCCCAGATGAACCGGTATTGGGGGGATCAATACAGTACTTCCGGTCCGCAGTACGCCGGAGCCATCGTGGTGCTGCTGATGTTCCTGATGCTGATGCAGGCGGAGGGGCGCGGCAGATGGTGGTTGCTTGCCTCCGGTGTGCTCATCATGGCGTTGATCGCCATTTCCAACAAGGCGCCTTTCTCCGAGGAGGGCATCGCTTACGTGGCCGGCATGAAGGCCTCGCTGTTGTCCGGCATCCTGCTGATCGCGTACCTCCTGGTCGGTCTCCTGATGATGCGTGATGCGCTCGTTTACGCGCTGTTCTCCGCGCTGCTGGTCACCCTTCTGCTCTCCTGGGGCAGGAACCTGATGCCGTTGACCGATTTCTTCCTTGAGTACGTGCCGGGCTACAACAAATTCCGCGCGGTCACGATCATTCTGGTGATCGTGGAGCTTGCCGCACCCGTGCTGGGCATCCTGTACCTGGACCGGTTGATCCGCTCGGGGGGGTGGAGCAAGGTGATGGAGCGCCGTTCACTGATCGGGATCGGTGTCGTGGCCGGCCTGTTGCTCGTCATGGCACTGGTGCCGGACACCTTGTTCAACTTCATCAGTGATCAGGAGCGTGCCTCATTCACGGAACAGGCGGAGAGCTCCGCGGAGATGGAAGGCATGGTAGTTCAGTTCGTCGATGCGTTGAAGAGCGTGCGCATCGGCATGTTCACGGCGGATGTATGGAGAAGCTTCGCCTTCGTGGTGGCCGCTGCTGTACTGGTATTCCTGTTCGGTCGGAAGAAGGTCGGGAAAGTGGTATTGGTGGCCGGTATCGGAACGCTTGTGCTCCTGGATCAATGGGTGGTGGACAAGCGATACATGCACAACGAAAAGGAACGTGGTCGCCTTGTGCAGTGGGTGGATGAGGCAGCCTATGAGACACCGTACCAGCCGAACGAATCCGACAAGGCGATACTCGCTGCGGAGTGGTCGCCGGCCGCAGAGGTGGACCATGCACAAGTGATGGCCCGGTTGAAGGAACGCAAGGCTGGCGAGCGTGGTAGGAACAAGGTGCTCAGGGCCGAGGAAGAGCTTGCGGCCAAGTTCATCAGCCTGCGCAAGCATGCCCACTACCGTGTGCTCGACCTGGGCAATCCCTTCAATGATACGCGGGCGAGCTATTTCCACAGAAGCCTGGGCGGCTACCACGGCGCCAAGCTCAAGCGTTACCAGGACCTTATCGAGTTCCATATCTCACCTGCTGTGCAGCGCGTGGGTGCCATGTTGCGGAGCGGGACATCCATTCAGGCCATGGACAGTCTTCTTGCCGATGAAGGGGTCTTGAACATGTTGAACACGCGATACCTGGTCTATTCCCCGGACCGGGCGCCGATCCGCAACACCAATACGTACGGCGATGCCTGGTTCGTCGATGAAGTGCGTTGGGCGAAGGACGCCGATGAAGAGATCACATTGCTGGGGGCGATCGATCCCGCCGGCACTGCGGTGGTGGATGAGCGTTACCGCACCGCGTTGGATGGCTCCGTGCGCAAGGACCCCTCGGCCAGTGCGGAACTGTCGAAGTACCGGACGAATGAGCTCACGTACACCGTGCGGTCCGCGCAAGGTGGGGTGGTGGTGTTCAGTGAGATCTGGTACGGACCGGATTGGAAGGCGACCGTCGACGGTGTCCCTGCCGAGCATGTGCGGGCGGACTACGCTTTACGGGCCATGGCGGTCCCGGCCGGCGAGCATACCATCGTATTCAAGATCGAGAGCCGGCCTTACAATGCCTCGCGTCCCTTCGCACTGGCATCCAGCGGTATCGTGCTGCTGCTCGTGATCGGTGCATTGGGCATGGAGCTGCGCCGGGCGTTGAGCGCGGAGGTCGATGCTGCATGAAGCGTGTGCTGATCATCACCTATTACTGGCCGCCGAACGGAGGGGCGGGTGTGTACCGGTGGCTCAAGTTCAGCAGGTACCTGCCGCAGTACGGCTGGCAGCCGGTCATTTACACACCGTCCAACCCGGAGCTGGTCGCTGAGGATGCGGGATTGCTGAAGGAGGTCTCCCCGGAACTCGACGTGATCCGCCGGCCCATCCGTGAGCCGTTCGCGCTGTACAAGCGATTCACCGGCCGCCGTCAGGAGGAACGCGTGCAGACGGCTTTTCTGAATGAAGCAGGCAAGCGTGGTTGGAAAGAGGACCTGTCGCTCTGGATCCGCAGCAACCTCTTCATCCCGGATGCACGGATCTGGTGGGTGAGGCCGTCCATCGCATTTCTGGAGACCTACCTGCGCGATCATCCGGTGGATGCCATCGTTACCACCGGACCACCGCACAGCATGCACCTCATCGGCATGGGTCTCAAACGTGTGATCGGCGTGCCTTGGGTGGCGGACTTCCGCGATCCCTGGACGGAGATCGACTATTACGGCCAGTTGACACTGACCGCTCGTGCGGATGCGAAGCACCACCGGTTGGAACGGCAGGTACTGCGGACCGCGGACAAGGTCGTTACCGTGAGTTGGACCTGGGCCGATCGCCTGGCCGCGATCGGTGAGCGTCCGGTGGAGGTGATCACCAATGGCTTCGATCCTGCGGATGTGCCGACCCCTCCGGTCGCGGTGGATGAGACTTACAGCCTGGTGCATGTGGGTTCCATGAGCGCCACGCGGGATTGTCCGGGACTTTGGCGTCAACTCGCCGAGATCCGCGATGCGGAACCGTCCTTCGCCCAGCGGTTCAAGCTGCGCTTCGTGGGGCCGGTGGATGCCAGCATCATTGAAAGTGCGACCAACGCGGGTCTTGGTGCGCACATCGAACGTGTGGGGCGGGTCGATCACGCCCGGGCAATGCGCGAAATGCAACGGGCAAGAGTATTGTTGCTACCCATCAACGACACGCCCAACAGCGAGGGCATCCTTCCGGGTAAGCTCTTCGAGTACCTTTCCATCGGCCGTCCGATCCTCGCTGTGGGGCCTGCCAGGGGAGATGTGGGCCGTGTGCTGGGGGAAGGGCACCTGCGCATCGATCGCGAGCCGGACGACCGTGCAGGGGGGCGCATCCGGGCCCTGTTCGACACACCGGCATCCTCTGAAAGCTCCGCGCCGCTCGCGTACAGCAGGGTCTCGCTTGCAGCATCGGTCGGGGAGTTGTTGGACCGGACCATTGCATGACATTACCATGCGATCCAACCAAGGCAATGGGTCCTTAAGTTTCACCCACTGATGGGGATCATCGCGCGACAAGCGTTCTGGAACACTGTGCTCACCACTGCTGGTATGGCTTTGGGATTCCTGAACATGGCGTTGCTGTTTCCCAAGTACCTCACATCGGATGAGTTCGGGTTCACCCGGTTGGTGGTATCCATCTCGGTGATCGGAGCCCAGGTCGCCCAAGTGGGCGCAGAGAGTACGGTGATCCGATACTTCCCTTATTTCAAGGACCGCACGAATGCGCATCGCGGGCTGTTCGGTCTTGTCCTGATGATCACCACAACGACGGCCGTCGTAGCGATGGCGATTGTCGCGAGCATGCAGGAAGCGTTCGCGGCATGGTTCGGTGATGCTTCCGGCCTCTATCAGCAAGCCGGTATGATCGTGCTGCCGCTTCTTCTTGCCGAGGTATGGTTCATCACATTGCGCGGCATCGGGCGTGCCGTGCATCGCAGCGTTGCGCCAACGTTCGCGCGTGAGTTCCTGTTGCGTGTGCTTCAAACCCTGTTGATCGTGCTGCATGCCACGCAAGGCATCGCATTCGAGTGGTTCCTGATCCTGTATGCAGGCACTTTCCTTGTAACGACCCTGGTGGTGGCGTGGGATCTATGGCGAGCGGGTGAATTGGTCCTGGGGTTGGGCAGGATCAGGATCCCCAGGCGGATGCGGCGCAGCATGTCCCGGTATGCCATGTTCACCTTCGGAAGTGGGCTGGCCGTGGTGGTGGTGGGGAATGTGGATCAAGTGATGATCGGTGCGATGCTCGCGGATGGCCTTTCCTATGTGGCGTATTATGCCGTTGCCCTGTTCATGGCCAGTGTGGTGATGATCCCGGCCAGGGCCTTGGTACTGCCGACCTTGCCGATCATGGCTGAAGCGTGGCGCATGCGCGACATGACCAGGCTTGCCATGTTGTACGGTCGCACAGCACGTGTGCAGCTTGTGCTGGCCCTGTACATCATGGTCGGGATCTGGGCGTGCATCGACCAGGTCTTCGAATTCCTGGCACCGGAATACGCGCCTGGCAAAGAGGTCCTTCTTGTGTTGGGTGCGGCCAATGTCATCAACCTTTCCACGGGCCTGAGTGGAGGCCTCGTGAGTACTTCCCGTGCCTATTGGTTCGATGCGGTCAGCGGCCTGGCCTATCTCGTCCTCAATATCGTCCTGGACTATGTGTTCATCCTACGCTGGGGCATGATGGGTGCGGCGTGGTCCTCACTGGTCGCGCTGCTCATCGTCCTGGCCTGGCGGTTGCTGTTCCTGCGTCGCCGGTTCGGTCTATGGCCTTACGACAAGAGAACAGCCATGATACTCTTGGTAGGAGCGATCACTGCAGGGTGCGTTGGCGTGCTCCCAACGTTCGGTCCGGTCTGGGTCGACCTATTGCTACGAGGATGTGTGGTGACCGTTGTCTTCTGGTCCTTAGTCGGTGTGTTCAACTTGGATCAGGACATCATCGGAGCTATTCCCTACTGGAAAAGAACACAGGATGGTGCAAGCGGCACCGTGAAATAATGGTCGAGCTCATTCAGGGCGCGCCCTGTCCACAATGATCAATGGGAGACATGGTTCATGAACACCAGAAGCCCTCTGGATCAAATACGTTCCAGGTCGCACCTGTCCAAATGGGATGACTCCCCCGGATGGTACTCGCCAGCTACCGACGATCGATCCGTCCAGGGTCAGCATGTTGACGATGGTAGGTCGACCACTCTCATCACTGATCCTTACCACTTCACAGGCGCCTGCTGGATTGGGGTATATGGAGAACGATGAGTTGCCCTTCCGATCCTGAATTCCAACATCATCCGGCTTGACCAATTCCCAAAGGTCCGCTCTGCTCGAATTGTCGGTGAGCAACCAACCAAGGCCACCGAACGAACGTTGACCAATGGTGAAACTGGTCCCGGCCAGGCTGCTCTCGCCTGGGTATTGCAGTGAGATCGTCCATTGGTCGGTGATACGATTGTACACCCACACATCGAAGAAGTTCTCCGATTCATCCCGGCCGCATCCGACGACGGCAATACTGCCGAATGTAAAGGCCATCTGTGAGGAACGTGGCCCACCCGGAAATGGTGCGAGTGATGACCATGTTTGAGTGATAGGGTCGAACTCCCATAGGTCGTTCGAGTAGAACTGGTCGGACTCCTTTCCACCAACGACATAGCCCTTTCCATTCATGATGAATGACGATGTGCCATGTCTGGCGAGGTCCGGAATGGTCGCGCTCTGGGACCATGAATCGGTCAAGGGTTCATAGCTCCAGGAATCGGTCAGAAAAGGCCCCGCACTCGAACCGACATTACCCGTTCCTACGTAACCCTTGCCATTGAGCGCGAAGTGAAAAGTTCCGTAACGTGCCTGACCGGGGAAAGCGGCCTTCTCAGTCCAAGAATCCGTGACCGGATCATACTCCCAAAGGTCACTCAACTTGGTGGATGTCCCTGTTAGACCGCAGGCCACATAGCCCTTGCCATTGATCGAAAAGGCCGCAGCTAAACGACGACCGACCGGGATATCGGCCTTCGTTGTCCACGTATCAAGGTCAGGGTCGTAGCACCACATTTCCGTGCGATCGACATTTCCGAGGCGACCGGCGACCACATACGCCAACCCATCGATGACAAAGGTCGATGCGCCCCATCGCCCCACCGGCATGGATGTCTTCTCTTCCCAAAGGAATTGCTGAGCTTGAACATTGGTTGCAAGTGGCAGGGCACCGAGCACTGTCGCGATGGTCCACAATGATCTGGCGTTCATTCGGTCTTGTTCTCCGTTCTCTGAACAAAGTACGGAAAGTCGGCAACCACAGGTCGGTGCTACACCGGGCTTTCCCGGATCGCGAAACTCAGGAAGCGATCGGTCTCATGCGTCAGCAGGATCATCTCCCAGTCGTGTTGAACGCAGAATTCATGCACGGCCTCGACCACTCCGTACCGAACGCCACCGTCGTAATTGGCAGTGCTGTAATCATGCCCTGCAATGATGCCTCCCGTTCTCACTTTCGTCCTGGCGATCCTCAGCTCCGCCGCGGTCACATCGTATCCGTGGTCGGTATCGATGTAGATCCAATCGAAATAACCCTCAGCATAGCGGGGAAGTACGTCCGTTGACAACCCAAGGTCAAGAGACACTTGACCAGAGGCGATCTGAGAAGCGAACCGGTCACGTACCATTGCCTCCAGACCACCGTGGTACCTGGCACTGGCCCACATGTCGATCAGGTGGAGCTTCGCAGGCTGTGTGATGTCGAGGATCATCTGCGAGAACCCCCCTCTATCGACACCTGCTTCGGCCACGATCCCGCCTTTGGGCAAGGCCTCGAGAAAAGCCCTGCGATCAAGCACCACTTTCAGGTTGCGGATATGCTTTTCCTGAAGCTCGACCTTGGGGATGCGTGCGGATCTTCTGCGACGCACGGAACCGTGGATCCGGTCCAACAACCTGAACAATGGTCTGCCGATGTATTTGCCGATGATGGCCATGTGTACCGCCCACGCGGAGGGCAAATGTCGGACTTGTCCATCGCCCTGCCATGCGTGATGATGCCGACCGAGTACCTTTCCACCGCATGGACGCCCGAATACCGAGCACAGAACGGATACAGGAGTACTACGATGGCCACGCCAAGCAGGTGCAGGCACGCACCGGTGTCAACCGGCGGCACCGCAGCATCATTCGCCGCTTGGAGAGGACAGGACTGTTGCCCTACCACAGTGTATTGGAGATCGGTTGTGGGATCGGACAGTTGAGCGGCCTGCTTTCTCCCCGTGTGCCGCGCGGTTCTGTCCGCTCGGTGGACATCAGTCCGAAAGCCGTGGCCATTGCAAGGGAAAGGTGCCGCGACCGGAGGAATATCACCTTCGAGGTCGGTGATATGAGCGATTTCCGAAGTAAGCAGCGATTCGATCGTGTCGTACTGCCCGATGTGCTGGAGCACATACCGGAGGAAGGTCATGATCGGCTCTTCGGAACGATCGCGGATCATCTTTCACCGGGTGGTGCGGTTTGCATCCATATTCCTGATCCCGAGGCCATTCACTGGGCACGCAGGGAACGTCCGGACCTGTTGCAGATCGTCGATCAACCATTGGACATCCGCCTCATGGCGAACCGGTTCGCACAGCACGGTCTTCAGTTGCAGCAATTCGAGCGTTACGGGCTTTGGACGCGTGAACCGGATTACAATTGGATCGTGTTCGGGCGGGCTGTGGAACACCCTGTACTGACCCCGTATCCGCGTTGGTGGCAGCTGTGGAAGGAGCTGCGCTCTCGGTTCGGCTCCTAACAGGTGGAGAAGGCGTCGAGGATCTGCAACAACGACCGCTCGCGCTCCTGTTCACCAAAACGGCTCGCGATCCGTTCCCGAGCTGCATGGCTGCGCGTTTCCCGCTCGGAGGGTGGCAGTGCAAGCGCCTGGGCCAATACCAGGCCAAGCTCCTTCGCGTCGCGGCGCTGGCAGAGGAAGCCGACATCGCCACAGATCGAAGGCATCGCGGCCATGGACGATGTGATCGGAATGCAATTGCAGAGCATTGCTTCACACAGGGCATTCGGAAAACCTTCCATCACGGACACCTGCATGTAATAGCGGGCCTTTGAGAACAACGCACGCAATCCTTCAGGGTCCATACGACCCTCCACATTGACATTTGCCGGAAGGTCGGTGTATGAGTGCGGCCGGCTGCTACCCACCACTGTGAATCGCGCATGTGGCAGGTCACGTGCGCATTGCAGGATGAGATCGATACCCTTCCGGTAGTGCACGGCATTGCCGGAGGCGGCACCACCCGCCACGCACACGAACAGGTCCTCCTCGCGATCAATACCAAGGACTGGTTTCCAGTGATCCACATCGAATCCGTACGGGACCACTGTCCAGGGAGTGTAGAGGTCGGGCACGAACGCATGTATGCCCTGGTGAACTGGGGAGGCAGGGTCGTAGGTCTGATGAGCATCGATCAGAGTGGCATCCACGGGCAACAGGCGGGTGGCTCGTTTTGCACTGAGCCCGGTCGCCTTCCCGTAGAGCGATTTTCTGAAGTTGCCGTAGTTGAAACCCGGAAAACATGCGCCATCACTACCGGCCAAAATGACGAAGCACCGACGTGCCAGCAACGCTGGAAGCAAGCTGTGGTATCCACTGAAATGACAGACCGCGTCGTATTTCCAGGCGGCGTGCCGGATCAGGAAGATGAACTGTCCGATCAAACGGAACGGCAATAGCAGATCACTGCCTTTCAGCAATTCATGCGTCACCACATGGTAGTGCCGCGAAAGAAGTTCGATGTCACGTTGGATGAAGACGGCGGACCTGGGATACAGGTACAGGAGTTTCTTCCTGCGCCCGTCCGTGGATCCACTTCCCTTCCTCCCCTTCACCGCACCCAGGTCTGCGTTCTGAAAAAGAAGGCCACGTACCCGCGCACTTTCAGCGCGCCGTCCTCCGACCAAAGTTTGCAATCGTAGATCTTGCCGGTCTCCGGGTCCAGGATGGTGCCGTCGGTCCACTCATCGCCATCGGGCCTCATGCCGCGAATGATCTGGAGGCCCACGATCGGGCGGTCCTTGCGATCATCGGGGCATTTGGTGCAGACCTTGTCGGCTTTGCTCTTGTCGTACACATCAACGATGCGGCCCGTGGCGACGCCCTGCGAGATGTCTATCTCCACCACCGAGCGCTTCCTGCCCGTGTTGTCATCGATCGTGGTCCATCGACCGCTGATGTCCTGCGCGGGCAGGGCGGTGCACAAAAGTGTCGAGAGAAGAAGAACAGCGTGTGTCATCGATCAAAAGCTTCGGCCGATGGCGAGCACATACCGGAAGGCCAGGTTGTCCGTTTCGGTCGCCGGGAGGGAGGAGAGGAGTAGCGGCATGTCGAAGCGGATGGTGAGCGGTTCGATGTCCACCAACGGACCGAATCGTTTTATCGTGAGTGCGGCACCGACACCTGCATCCGCTCTGGGCGCTGCGAAACGGATACGCTCGCGTCCTTCCGGAAAGCTACGATAGGCCATGCTGCCGATGTCACCGAACAGGTACACGTCCATGTGCAACCAGCGCGCGGTGAGTCGAGGGCGCAAGGGGATGAATCCGTCCAGGTCCAGTTCCCCGCTGGCCGCCGCACCGGTATTGCCGATGTAGGTAAGGATCACATCCCCTTCATCGTTCACTTCCGGTGCGAGGTAGCCCGCATAGCCACGAAGGCCGAGCCCACCGCCGAAATGGATGTGTTGCACGCTCGCACCAAGACCGGTCCATTCGTATGGCACGAACCCGACGCTTCGCATGTACTTGTTCTCCATCATTTCCTCCGGTGAGCCACCGGCCAGGTACAGGGCACTTTCACGAGGAGTATCGCCGGTACCGTATTGGCCCATGATCCGTGTACGGAACTGCATGGGTCCCAGGTCGGTGAGGTTCACCGCGGTCAAGCGGAGCTGTGCATAATTCGAAGCCGATCCCACAGCGCTGTTCCGCAGGTCGACCGCAAGCTTCCCCTGGCCCATCGGATGGCGGTAGGTGTGTTCGGCCCGCACGTTGAATGTGCCGTTCGTTCGGCCGGGCTCCCATTGATCGGGGTAGAGCAGGTAGGTGAGGTCGGTGCTGTCCTTTCGGATCATGTATCGCAGGTCGGCGGTAAGGGTGGTCCGCTCGTTGGGCAGCTGCCATGTCCAACCACCGCCGTAACGTTCAAGCCCGTCCAGCACACGGGCCAGCAGGAACACGGAAGAACCTTTTGCGATCTTCTCGGTCCCGTTCTCGTAGCGAAAATTGAAGGAGAAGGGATCATAGCCCGTGTCCTTGTTGCCTGGGATGCTGTCCATGCGTGCACGGTTGGTGGGGGGCAGGTACTGTCCCATGCCCGTGTTGAGCCAGCCGCTGAAATGGACCCGGTGCTTGTACTTGAGGTAACTGCTGTTCACATGCACCCCTGCCTTCACTCCATCGTATCCGTTCCACCACAGGTCCGGCCGCACGAAGGCCTCGTAGGTGCGCCGATCGGGCCTGTTGCGGATGTGGTGATCGAAGGACACGGTGATGGGCATGCGCAGGCGATCGTTCAGCTTGTACGCATCCCCGAGGCGGTCGGTGGTGTCTATGCGTACATCCGCGATGCCTGAAGGGATGCTGAGATGCGCCACATAGTCCCGTGCCAGTGCATCGTACCCGATCCATCGTGGCAGGATGGTGGCATTGGTCCGTTTCTCGAACCACGTGTTCGGGATGTGAAGATCATGCGTCGTTCCATCACGGGCGATCACGTGCAGGTCGATGGGCATCTGCAGATCACCGACACGGCGCAGGTGCACCTCCTGGCCCGTATCGCGGTTCTTGTGCTTCACACGCCTTACCGCATAATCGATGCGTTTGTCCGTCTCGATCCATTGGTCGAAGAACCAGTTGAGGTCCACCTTCGTGTGGTCGATGAAGCTCTGTCGCATGTCCTCAGGATAGGGATGGCACATGCGCCATTGATCGAAATAGTGCTGCATGGCGGACAGGAACAATGAGTCGCCCAGCACGTACTGCAGGTTGTACAGCATCACCGCGGTCTTCACGTACACATGGCCGAAGCCCCTGCCGAGTCCTTTCACATGCTCGAATTCATCGCTGTGCGTGTTGATCGGGGGCAGTTGATCGCGGACCGCATCGCGCTGGTAGCCGTAATACACCTCTTCTTCGCGAGCGAGTGAAGGCAGGGTATACCGTTGCGCATATCGTCCTTTCGGTGGTTCGGTCACCATGGTATCGCCATCGATGTGTTCCAATCCCCAGGCGGTCAGGAATTGCGTGAATCCTTCATCGAGCATGGCCCGGTAGGTCTCGTTGTTGCCGACCATTCCGAAGAACCAGTTGTGCCCTACCTCATGCGCGAACAGACCGCGGTAATAGGGGTCACGCCCACCATCCAGGGTCAGCATGGGATATTCCATGCCGTCGCGCGCGTCGGCAACCACCATTTTCGGGTAGGCGTACATGCCGAAGTCCGTGCTGAAGCAGGCAATGATGCGCGCGGTATATGCGGCGGCGTTCTGCCAACCGGCGGCGTGCGGTTCCTGCACCACGGCAACGCACCTGATGCCGTTCCATTCGGCCTCCCCGATCCGATAGGTCGGGTCCGCCGTGAATGCGAAGTCGTGCACGTTCTCCGCGTGGAACCTCCAGATCCGGCGCTTGGTGGGGTCGGGTTCCAGGATCACGGAAGGTTTCTCATTCCATGGCTTGTCCTTGAAGTTGGTGATGTCCAATCGTGCGCGCAGGTCCGGCGGCAGCACGGTCTCCGGATCCTGCAGGGTACCTGTGGCCTCCACGATGTATTGGTGCGGCATGTCAAGCTCCACATCATAGGTGCCGAAATCACCGTAGAACTCGTTCCCAAGGTGTTGCTGGGTGTCCCATCCGAACTTCCGGTCATACACGGCGATGCGCGGATACCAGTGCACGCCGTCGTAATGTTTCGATCCCCAGGCATTGAAGAGTTTCATGCGGCGGGGCAGCCCCATGGCCCAATGGGTGGTGAAGGGAATTCGGAAGGTGGTGCGCTCGCCGGGTGCGAGCGGGTCCTTGAGCCATACCTTCAGGACCGTATCGTCCTGCTCGGTACGCAAGGTGTCATCGTTCCCCAGCACGTGGGCCACGCGGGTTCCGGCATACGGCATGTCGCGATAACGCCTCATGTCCATGCCACTGTCGGACATTTTTCGCTCCAGGTACGAGCCGTTCACATAAGCTTCCTGGTAAAGATGGAAGAACACGTGGCGCAAGGTGTCCGGTGAATTGTTGTGGTAGTAGAGGGTCGCCTCGCCGGCCACAAGGTCCTCGGCATCATCCAGTCGGGCTTTGAGGAGGTAATGCACATCCTGCTGCCAGTAACCCGGGTAGGGCGCACGATTCTTCCAGTAGTGTGGGTTGTCCGCGTTCCGATACGTGTTCGGAGGTCGGGTGGGATCGAAGGGTTGCGCAAGCAACGTACCCACCGCCATGAGGAACAAAAGCAAGGTCAGCGGTCGCATGGCACCAAGTTATCCGTTCCGGGCCTTGGTGGGCGCACCGCGGTCAACGTACCTGCAGATGTCCACTACGCATTGCGCGCGCCCTGGCGATCGCGGTGTTCAGTTCGTACCCGATGAGCAGCGCGATCATGTTGAGGTAGATCCAAAGCTGCACGGCGAGAATGGCGCCGATGGAGCCGTACAGCGCGTTATAATCCGTGATGTTCGTGAACACGAAAGCAAGCCCTTGGGACACGAGCAGTACCAGGATCATGGCCAGCAAGGCCCCTGGTGTGAACAGCTTGAATCGTCGGGAGGTCGGGTCACCGGCCGCGTAGAGCAAGGAGACGAACATCAGAACGAGGAGCGTGGAAACAAGCCACTTGGCCGTGTACACCGCGAAGACCTGGAGGTTGTTCGCGAAGAAGTCGATCTCCGCCAATTGTTGAATGCCGATCCCACTGAGTGTAAGTACCGGGATTGCGATGATCCCCAGCACGGGAAGGGCCAGAAGCAGGCCCATGCTCAGGAGGCGCTGCTTGATGGGGCTGTGCCACTTGATGAGGTTGGTGCTCTTGCTGAAGCCCTGCAACACGGCGTCGATGCTGTTGCTCGCGAGGTAGATCCCGACAAGGAAGCTCACGGAGAGCAGTGTACCGTGCTTCTTCACGAGCAGGTCGTGCAGCGTGTGTTCGATGAATGAGTACACCTCAGCAGGGAGCAGTTCACGAAAGGTCAGCAGCAACTTGATCTGGAAGTCGTCGATCGGGATGTACGGGATGAGGGTGAGCAGCAGGATCACCGCGGGGAAAAAGGCGATGAACACCTTGAAGGCGATCGCAGAGGCCCGCATGACGAGTTGCCCTTGCGCCAGGGCTTGGAAGAAGAAGCGTGCGATGTGATACACACTGAACCCCTCGAACCCCGGGAGCACGATGCGGTTGGCCCAGCCCAACACCCGCCGGAATGCCCGGGAGTAGAGCACTTTCCGTTTGATACGCTCCAGCATCTACAGTGCTTTCAAGCTCAGGTCCAGGGAAGGTACGCTATGTGTGAGCGCCCCGACGGAGATGTAGTCCACCCCGGTCTCCGCAAAAGCCCTTGCAGTGGCCAGGGTGATGCCGCCGGAGGCTTCCGTACGCACCTTGCCATCGATCAGTGCAACGGCCCTCCGCAGATCCTCTGGTGTGAAATTATCGAGCATGATCCGGTGCACCCCCCCTGTCTCCAAAACCTGCAGGACCTCCTCCAGGTCACGGGTCTCCACCTCGATGGGAAGCTCCAGTGCATTCGCCGCCAGGTAACCGCGCGCAGCGTGGATGGCCTTGGTGATGCCACCGGCGAGGTCGTTGTGGTTGTCCTTGATCATCACCATGTCGTACAGGCCATGGCGGTGGTTCCGGCCTCCCCCGATACGGACGGCCCACTTTTCCACGGCGCGCAGGGTGGGTGTGGTCTTTCGTGTATCCAGCACCTGGCACCCGGTACCGGCCACGGCCTCCACGAAGCGGTGGGTCAGTGTGGCGATACCGCTCATGCGTTGCATGAAATTGAGGAGCACCCGTTCCACGGTGAGGATGCTTCGCGAAGGCCCCATTACGGTGAACGCGACATCACCGACCTCCACCTTTGCCCCATCCTGAAGGAAAACGCGTTGCACAAGCCCAGGGTCGAACTCTTCCATAACGGCCTTGGCCATCTCCACCCCGGCCAGGATGCCGTTCTCCTTCACCATGAGCCGTGCCGCACCGTGGGCATCGGCAGGGATGGTGGACAAGGAGCTATGGTCACCGGTGCCGATGTCCTCCTGCAGCGCCCGCTGGATAAGTTCTCTGGTCCCCTCGGGCAGCACGATCAGAAGTCGTTCTTGCTGTTCTCGATGCGCAATTGCTTCACTTCGAAGGTCTCTCCGGACTTCTTCAGGAAGAAGGTGACCCGGAAATAGCCCGACCGTGTGCGTAGGATCCCGATGAAGTATTTGTCACCGAACTTGCTCACCCCACTGTGCTCGATCACCAGGTCCACAGGGACATGTTCATTGAAGAATTTGCGGAGGATCTGTTCCGCCTGTGCCTTGCTGTAAACATCGGCGGCATCCAGGACCGTGAGGTCGATATTCGGAATGAACAGGACCGCCAGGTCCTTGGAGTTGCCGGCCTTCATGGCCGCCACGACCTGATCCTTGACGGTATCCTGTGCTTGCAGGCCAAGCAGGGGGAACAGGAAAGCGAACAGGAGTGCCATGCGATTCATCGAACGGTTCATTTGTTCCGAAATTTGGCAAATACCGGGCCATTCAACGGAGGCGGGCCGAAGCAGTTACCAACAGGTACAAGGATATGAAACTGAGGCTCATTCTGATCGGCCGCACGGAACGGGGCCATGTGGCCGAAGGCGTGGCACACTATGCTGACCGGATCGGCCGGGTCAGAATGCTTGAACAGGTCGTTCTGCCGGAAGCCGGTAAGGGTGATCCTGCGTTCCAGCAACGCATTGAGAGTGAGCGCATCCTGGCGGCGTTGCGGCCGGGTGAGCGTGTGGTCGTGTTGGATGAGCGAGGCATCACGCTCAGCAGCACGGGTTTCGCCGACCGGCTTGGTGCCTGGCGTGATCAAGGTGTGCGGGAGGTGGCCTTCGTGATCGGTGGAGCTTATGGAATGACGGATGCGGTGCGGGAGCGGGCGGACCTGTTGCTCTCACTGTCCGCAATGACCTTTCCGCATCAACTGGTGCGCGTGCTCTTCCTGGAGCAATTGTACCGTGCGTTCAGCATTCTTGCGGGTAGCCCTTACCATCATTGAGCGCATTACACGCGCCTGCAAAGGACCTTGATCGTATCGCCGCGACCCAAGGCGCTGAGGATACCATTCGTCATCGATTTCGCCACTTTGAGATACCACGAGCGTTCAATGGCTGCACGCATGCGCTGGTCCGAATTGTTCGGAACGGTATTCTCCTCCATGGCCATATCCGCACCTCTGCTGCGCAGGAGTCGGCTGGGGCTGATCCCGGTGGTGCGTGTTCGAATGATCCGGAAGCCTGTTGTCCCGAGGGCCTTTCCAAGTGTGCGCGGGACGAAGTAATTCAAGTGCTCCGGATAGTTCACCACACTCCAGCGCGAGCCTGCCATGGCCCGGCTGATGGAATTGAAGTTGGGCGTGGTGAGGTAAAGAAGTCCATCCGGCCGAAGGAAACGGTGGAAGTTGCGCAATTCCCCGAGTGGATCGGTGAGGTGCTCAAGGACCTCGAAGCTGGTGATCACATCGAACGACCCTTCCTGGAAACTGGCGGCATCCAACGCACCTTGATGCATCCTGAAGCCCCTTTGGCGGCAGGCCTTCACCATTCTGACGTCATATTCCGATCCGTGCGCGGTCCAGCCTTTTTCAGTTGCGACATCCAGGAAATGGCCGGCACCTGAACCAGCGTCCAACAGGTTGCCGGTGATCCGTGCGGATGCAAGGGTCTCCAACAGCTCCAGGTACCGCACCCTGGTCAGCGGATTCAACTCGGCGTGGATCGGGTAATCGCCGTACATGGCAGCCAGTTCCGCAGGCGTAGGGTCGATACCGGCATAGACCATTCCACATGCGGGGCATCGATCCAGATGGTGGTCCGCAAAGGCTTTCAGTGGCGCTCCTTCGGCACTATGGCAAAGCGGGCATGAACGGGGGCGGGAACGCATCGGCCGCCGAAGATAATCGGGCCCGGGAGGTCGGATCACGGGCATGGGTCCGGCCGGATATCTTTGGCCGGAGCAATGCCTTCAGGATCAGGTTCCCGCCCCATCGACATCGCCTTCTGGGAGTTCCTGGTCGTCCTTGTGTACATGGTGCTGGTGGGGGTCGTCTTTTCACGGAAGAAGGCGATCAACATCAAGCAGCACCCGGAGTACAAGTACTACCTGTGGGGCATCTATTCGAAGATCATCGGTGGTGTGCTGTTCTCGTTGACCTATGTCTACTATTACGACAACGGGGATACGATCAGCTACTTCCGTTCAGCGGTGCCGCTGGCGAACCTTGCGTTGAAGGATCCGGTGATGTTCTTCCAGGCATTGTTCGCGGACAATACACCCGAGAACAGGTACCTCTTCTTCGACCAGGAAACGGGTTACCCGATCCCCTATGTGTACTATGATTCCCGCACGTATTGGCTGGTACGGCTCATAAGCCCTTTGGTGTTGTTCTCGTTCAAAAGCTACCTGCTTGCCACGGCTTTCGTCAGCACGATCGCCTTCGGCGGGGTCTGGAGCCTGTACCGCACATTCGTGCGTTACTACCCCACCTTGCGCTGGCAGCTGGCGCTTGCGATACTGTTCTTTCCGTCCACCCTGTTCTGGGGGTCCGGCATCATGAAGGATACGTTCACGTTCACGGCCCTGTGCCTGTACATATCCAGCCTGGATGCCTTCTTTTTCCTGAAGCGCGATCGGCTGCGAGCGGGATCCATCGGCCTGGTGGCCTCGGCGCTGATGATCGCGATGAAGCCTTACATCTTCATGATGATCTTTCCTGCCGGCCTGCTGTGGGCCATGCACCGGCGTGTTTCGCGCATTCGGAACTCACTGGTCCGTGTCCTGTTCCTTCCCATGGCCATGGCAGCGCTGGGATTCCTGGTGATCGTGACCTTGGAAAGCCTTGGCGACCGGTTGAACAAGTTCTCTCTGGACAAGGCCTTGGAAACGATCGTGGTCTCCCAGAACGACCTGAAGCGCGGCGAGCAATACGGCGATAACTATTTCGACCTGGGTGAATTGGAGCCGACCTGGTCGAGCGTGTTCTCCAAGTTGCACGTGGCCACGTTCGCGGGCTTGTTCAGGCCCACCATCCTGGAGGCGAAGAACGTGGTGGTAATGCTTGCGGCGCTTGAGAACGCGTGGTTGCTCGTCTTCAGCATCACGATACTCATCAGGTCTCGGTTGGTGCATTTGATCACGCTGATCCGATCCAATCCGTTGCTGCAGATGTGCTTTTTGTTCTCACTGGGTTATGCCTTCATGATCGGTGTCACCACGCCGAACTTCGGAGCGATGATCCGCTTCAAGATCGCCTTGCTGCCGTTGTACGTTTCGGCGTTGTTCATCACCGACCTGATCCTGAAACGGTGGCGCGCCGCAAGCAACAGGGGGCTGGGCTTCCAATTCAAGACGTTCGTGGACGGCGATCCGGAGCGCGCCACCTGAACGATCAGTTCACCGGTCCCGGGGATCGACCGAGGATCTCATCATAGACCGCCTTGGCGATCGCCACTGATTTGTAACGTGCGGCCAGTTCCACCATTTCAGCGCGGTGGTCGGGTCTTTCCGTGATCCGTTTGATCGTTTCCAGCGCGGCATCGAGATCATGCATGTCGGGGCTGTACACACTTCCGCCGATGCCATGGCGCATCAAACGATGATCGTCCGCGACCCCGTCCGTCATGAGGATCGGCAGCCCATTGGCCCAGTATTCACCATTCTTGATCGGGCACTGATAGCGTTTGATGTAGGACGGTTTGATGGTGCTGAATGCGAAGTCCGCGCTCGAGAGGTAGGCCGGCACCTCGACATGAGGTGCGGTAAGCACATGGAAACGAGCCATCGGTATGCCTGCCTGTGCGGCCTCTGCCATGATCTTCTCAGGATCGGTCGGTGAAAGCACCACGACATGCAGGTCCGTGAAGTGATGGAAGGCCCGAGCAAAGATCACGTACGCCTCCGTGTCGTAGTAAAGGCCCCCGAACTTACCCACGTAGATCCCCACGCTCGAACCAGGTGGAATGCTCAACAGGGATCGGATCCGTTCCCTGTCGTGCGGCCTGAAGCTGAACATCTCCAGGTCCGTGATCGACGGGATCATCTTGATACGCTCAGGGTCGTATCCCTCGGCCAGCAGGTCGACCCGGTGATTGTCCGTAACGGTCATGATGTTCCGTGCCCAGCGGAGTTGGACGCGCTCCATGTACCGCGCGAAGGCGTACCGCACGCCGTTCCGCTTCCACACACCGCATTCGAGCATGTACGTCGAGTGCGGTTCAAAGGACTCGACGATGTACGGGACCCTGGTAAGGACATGCACGAAGTGCGCAATGGTGCCTGCCAGGGATGCCTTCGCGAAGACCAGATCGATCGAATGCCTGCGAATGGAGCGCGCTATGCGGAGCACCGAACGCACGTAAAGGTCGACCTTGGAGAGCATGTACAACCACTTGAAACGCGGCAGGATGGGGAGGTGCGTGACCTTCGGTATGTCCAGGTCCACCTCCGGCAGGAAGCGGTCAGTGGTCTCCATGGTGACGAGCAGGATCCTCCCGATATCATCCCTATCGGCCAGCAATCTCAGGTATGGGAAGATCGCCGCTGCGGTGAGTGGTTCACGCAAGCTCCAATAGCTGAGAAAAAGGATGTTCTTCTGTTTCATCTGCTCACGTGGGCCGGCTGCGAAGTAATACACGCACGGCCGACAACAGTGCGCCGCGCTTGAGGAAGCCGCGGAACATCATACGCTGGATCCTGGCCCACATCGTTCGCAACTGGTGATCGGTGGGAGCGGGCACCAAAGCGCTGGCATGGCGGAAGAGAGCCTGGTATCCGCGGTCCAAGCCTTGTAGATCCGACATCGCAGAGCCGTGCCCACGTCTATAGTGCAGCACGGGCTCGTCCGTATGGGCATAGGTGGCATCGCGGCAAATACTCAGGTAAAAGGCCAGGTCCTCCGCATGCTTCATGTGCGGTGGAAAACGCCTGTCGCCGATGATGGAACGCCGGATCATCCACGTAGGGCCGAAGAAACAGGTTGCGCTGAGGCACATCAGTTCATTGAACGGAGGGCCACTGAATGTTGGAACGTACAGCGGTGCCAATTCCCGGGTCGTGTCGTCCAACGCCCACACTGCACCATCAGCGAAGCCGACCGAAGGAGATTCGCGAAGAACATCGAGCCTCGCCCGTAGGCTGGACGGTGGCAGCACATCATCGGCATCGAGGAAGGCGACATATTCGCCACGCATGATCTCGAGCGCGGCATTGCGTGCACGACTCACGCCTTGGTTCTCCTGGTGCAGGACCCTGATGCGTGGGTCGGTCATCCTATCGAGTATGGTGGAGGTGCCGTCCGTGCTGCCATCGTTCACCACGATCAACTCCCAATTCGTCCATGTCTGGTCCATCACGGATGCAATGGCTTCGGAGATGAAACGCGCAGCGTTGTAGGCCGGCATGATCACCGATATCAATGGCATATCGCTCATGTACGGGAGCGTTTCGCCCTGGCGTGACACTCCAGGATGAATTCCTTCCAGGAGGACATTTGTTCATCGAGGCGCAACTCCGCCATCATCTCCGGGCCAGGACGGTCGGTGATCGTCGTGCCGGCCCTCCAACGGCCATGCGCTTCAAGGATCTGCCGGACCAATTCCCCGGTGGTCGCGGCCGAGCTTCCGGTTCGTGTGTTCGCGATCAACTCGTGTTGGATCCCTTTTGTGCGCCCGACGAGCAGGATCGGCCTTCCCCAGGCCATGTAATCCATCAACTTCAAGGGTATCTGGCCAGAGTTCCCTTCGCAGATCACGGAAAGCAAGAGGTCTGCACGCTGACCGATGGCAGCGAGTCGATCACGATCCATCATAGGCCTCGCCACCAACATGCCGGTGCGGGCACCCCATTCGTGCAATGACCCCAGGATATCAGGTCGATCCGTCACACTCCCCCACAATTCAAGTACGATGTCCGCAGCTGTTCCAGGGTACTCCTCGAGAATGTGATCCAACGCACGGAGGATCGCCCCCCAATCCTGTTCCTCATAGATGCGACCGGTGTAGATCATGGTGAACTTCTCATTGGGCGCGTCATACGGGGCCGGTTCCACGGGAAGTATGCCGTTCAAGACCACACGTGCGGGTGTCCTGGGTGCCATGTGCAACGCATTCTCCAGGTATGCGGGACTGGCCGCTGTCATCCCATCCGCGTTGCGGAGAATGCGCTCCTCGGTGCGTCGCATCCGTGCGGCACGAAGGGCCCCGGTGATGCCTTTGCCGTGCCAGTTGAGGCATTTCAGGTATACGCCGTCGATCACGGCATTCCAAGGGTCACGCTCGTCCACGATGAACGTGGCGCCGAAGCGCTCGGCAAGTGCATGTCCTGTTTCCAGAACGTCCCACGGCGGTCCTGTTGCCACGATGATATCCGGGCGGCCCAGTTCTCGTTCCACCAGATCGCCATCCACGTTCCATCGCGTTGAATGGTTCACCGGGAGGGTCATGTCCGCAAGAAAACGGAACGGACCTCTCAACGGTCCATTCGCAGCTGAGCGGTCCAGTCGGGCCAGCAGGCGTTGGATGCGGGAAAGATCCCCCTGGACCTGGGACGGCTCGAAGCGCATCACGGTGAACCCTGAAATATCCGCATTCCATGGCGTGCCGTTGTGCCGGCCGGTCATGATGCTCACGCGGTGCCCGGAAGCCTGCAGTGCACGGGCCAGGAAGTAAGGCCTTCGCGCACCGGTATCATTCGCCGGGGGGAAATGCCGACAGATGATCAGCACCGCAGGCGGCGGAGTCGCAGTGCTCATGGCGATCGGCTTCACCGTGTGAAGATGGCCATTTGTATCAGTGCGACCGCCGCGAGCGATCGGATGAGACCATGGCGAATAGGTCATCGAGTCGTTCAGTGAGGGGGATCGAACGATGCTTTGTCCGGGCACCCGACCGGATCATCGAGATCCGCTGCGCAAGTGCGCCAGGGTCAAGAACAAGGGATAGCATCGGTCCATTGACCAGGTCCGGGTAAAGTGTTTCCGCGTCGGGGTGCATTGCGATGGACGGTATCCCGAGCATTGCTGCTTCACGCACCACCGAGGAGAACAACGTGACATGGACCACGGCATTCTCCAACGATCCGCTCAAAGGCCTCTCTCCGGGCTGTTCGATCCTGATCCGATGCTCGATCCGCTCCTGGGCGGCCCAGATCTGCACGTGCCCGGCCATGTGCATGCCATTCGGATGCAACCGGAAGACCCAGGTCAGGTCCGTGCCATCGTTCCGGATCGCATGCCCAAGACCTGGCGGTATGGTCTCCATCAATGGCTGCATGGTGAAGAGGATCGTGCCCGGCGTTGCAGGAGTTGCGCCTGCGTTCTCCTCCAACCAAGGTGAGCCACCAACGTATGCGAGGTGCGCATGCTCTGGTGCCCATGACCGGATGTGCTGTGCGCTTGCCTCATCCCAACACCAGAACGAGGAGGGAATGCTGCTGCAGCCGGCCGCCGGCAAATGGTGCCATGCGCCATAGGCCAGATGGGCCGGACCCTGGACGCCGTGTTGCATATCGGTGCACGGGATGCCGCGTTCATGGCAGGCATGCGCCATGGCCATGTTCTCGCTCGCGTACCAGCACGTCACGAACACGTGCCGTGGTCCGATCCGTTCGAGCATGGTCCTGGCGTTCCAGAGGTGAAGTCGGAAGTGGTGGATGGCCCGCTCCAGGTCCTCCACGCCATCCGCGCCTACGATGGCCACCAATTCATGGATCAAGGCCGGAACGCGTGGGTCGAGCATGGCCAATGGGACAGAACGACGTTTACTGAATACGAACGATCTGGCGCGCAGCCAGGCATCGATGCGCCTCACATGGATGCGCTCCTGCTGTGGGAAGGGCGGGTGGGGCATCGGGCCATCGTGCAGTAGAACGCTGGACCAGCCGGTGGATGCAGCTGCGACCATCAGTGGATGTGCGAACTTGTCCACAGTGCCCAGCGGTGTAACGGCTTGATACACCCTCCTGGTGCGGAAGAGCAGTGGCTCAGGTGACGGGATCCTACGCAAGGCATTCCACTGGAGCAGGGCATTCACGGTGGCCACTGATCGTTGTATCGTTCGCAATGGTGGCGGTGCCTCGAAGCCCATGAGGCTGCCTCGCAATGCCGTTGTGCCCGCTTGTACGCGCAGGATCGGCCAGATGGGGGCGCCATCCACGAGGACGCTGTAGAGGTCCTGTGCCCTTTCCATGGCCTGCAGGCGGCCCAGCAGATCCGCTCGGCGTATCATTTCGACATGGCGGCCCTGTGCACTCCCAACTGGTTCCGGATCCGGAGCGCATTCGCGGAAAAGAAGGCATCCAATCGTTGCTTCACATCACTGGGCAGGTCGGCCTGTGCACGTGTGGCATTGATCCGTTCCAGCTTCGGGTCGGAACGGAGCATCGCGATGACCTCCTGCAATGCAGGCATGCCCGGTAGAGAGCTGAACAGCGCCCGGATCAGTTCGAGATCTTCCGGATAATCGATCGTCACCCTGATGTCGGGGTACTGAAGTGCAGGCTCGGCCTGGATGTCGTGCACATCGAAGATCTCCGGCCGGTTCAACAGGTAGCCCCAGATCTCCGTGTCCACTTCTTCCTTCAGATCGCAGATGGTGCGCAACGCGGCAAGTCCCACGCCATACGGGGCGCAACCGATCGGCAGGCCGGTGAATCGCACCAGGTCGGCACCCTTGATCAGGTGGTCCCTGGCCATTTCGCAATGCGGTGGATGGAACAGTGGGTTCTCACCGGTGATCCCGACGAATCCATCGAACCCATGCGCATGACAGGCATCCCTGAGGCGCTGGAGCACATCCTCCGGTGAACCGCGGAAGCAGCCGATGCCCGCCTCGGATGCGATGATCTCCAGTTCGTCGTCATCCGGAAGATCACTGGTACAGAGCACCACCTGATCCATGCCCGGGACGCTCACGGCCCGTTCGATGACCTTGCCGATCACGGTGGAATCATCCAAGGGCAGCAGGAGCTTCCGGCGCAATCGTGTGCTGCGCAGCCGCGCGGTGATGAGGAAGCCGATCCTCATCGGTCCTTGTTGTTGATGAAGAAGTGTTCCATGCCGGCGGGCGTATCCGCCAATGCCAGGGCATCCAGTACGATCGCCTCATCCGGCGCGATGTCGCGCAAGGCCTGTGCGCCGAGTAGCATCGGCAGCCGGTCCTGGGATACCCGTTCGGTTCGTCCCGTCCGTTTGTAGGCCAGGTCCTCCAGGGACAGGACCTTTCCTTTCGGGATCACACGACTCGCTACGATCGCCTTCTTCATCGGCCCCGTCGCGCCGTACCGTTCCTCTGCTGGCGAGAATGTCAACGGGTCGCCACTGCGCATGGTCCACATCCTTTTCATCAGCCGGATCACTTCCTGCATCTTGTCCACACCTATGGCGGCCTGGTGATCGATGCGCTGCTGGCCGGGCCATGGTGTGATGTGCTTCTCCAATACGTTCACCCCCATCATGGCGGCACATGCCGCGAGCGGTGCATGGTCCTCGTCCTCGGGCGCGGTATGGTCGGCGTATCCCACGGGCAGTCGGAAAAGATCGCGCAACCGCTCCATGCGCGATAGGCGGATCTCATTGGGATCGGTCGGGTAGTTCTGAAAACCATGCATCAACATGATCTCCTTTTTTCCCATGGAGCGCAAGGCATTCACCGCCACCTGGATCTCGTTCAGCGTGCACCCACCAACGCCCAGGATCACTGTGCCGGGCAGGGCGGCGAAGGCGCGTAGAAGAAGCAGGTCATTGATGCCGGTGGCATGCACTTCCACACCGCGTGCATTCCATCCGCGCTCCAGTGCCGTGTGGGCCGCCAGCCTGTCGTTGCACAACAGGACCACATCGAGCCCCTTGTTCCGTGCGAAGCCGATGGCCTTCTCCCAGGTGTCCGCATCGAACAACCATTGCTTGATGGTGGCATGTGCGGGGTGTGCCTTCACCATGTAGTCATCCAGGTCCAGGAGCAGGTGGAACTTCACGGCATGGCAGCCACTTTCAGCGACCGCCTCGATGATGCTGTGCAGGTCCGATTCAGAGCCCTGGTGATGAAAAGCTGTTTCCCCGATACAATACGGGCCATCGGTCGGGAACGGGCGTGGGTCCATGGTGTCGAGTGCTCCGTTATGGGTTCAACTGATGCTTGTGGCGGGTCTCGCGGTGATCCGTTTACCCATGTGAATGAAATACTGTTCGAATCGACGATGCACCACCAGTGCGATCGTGATGGTGGCCAGGCACGAGACCGGTATCCGGCTCCAATCCGGGATATCGAAATAACGCACCGAGATGAAACCGGTGATCGCCATGACGCAGAAATGCACGATGGGGTGCAGCAGGTAGATGGGATAACACGCTTCGCCGATGCTGCCCAGCGGAACTTCGATCCACCGCGGAAGCGGTGCCCTGTCGAACCATGCGCACATGACGATGAGCGCGCATGCCAGGGTAAAAAGCACACGTACCGGTCCTTGGACCAGTGCCACGGGGTCGCCTTGCACGGGTAGGAACAGGATCAGAATGGCGCATAGGAGCATGCCGATGCGGAGGAGGACGGGCGATATGGGACGCGGCGGTGCAGGCAACGAGGGGATGAGCAGGCCGATGACGAAGTACGGAAGTTGGTGGTACGGAGCCGAATATGCGTGCCACTGACCGAGGAAGGAATGCCCGGGATCAAGAGAGAGAAATGTCGCGTGGATGAAGCAAGCCAAGGCGACCAGGCCAAGCGTCCACCGTCCGATCGGTCTGGCGAGCAACAACAGCATCAGGGGCAGGAGGGTGTAGAAGAAGAGCTCATTGCCAATGGACCATACGCCGGTGCCGATGGCCTGGTCCCAAGCCACGAAGCCGAAGAGCCCGGTAATGGTAAGCACGACCTGCCTCAGAGAACCGGAAGCGGGCCAGATCGCCATGGTGAGCAGGACGGTGAGCCAGAGCAACGGGAAGATGCGGAGCACCCGTTTCACCGCGTACGAACGGACGTTGCGCCAGCTTGCCAGCAGGTGACCGCCGTAGGCATACCGCAGGGAAAGGCCGCTGAGCATGAAGAAGATGGAAACGGCATAGATCCCCACGCGCTCCAGGGGATCC
>JAWKNI010000016.1:0-61756 GCA_041391785.1 Flavobacteriales bacterium
ATAGCACATCGGGGATACAGGCCTTGAAAAGCACAATGGCCACCTCCTGGGAGGTGGCCATTGTGTTCACGCACGATCCAGGCACTCAGCTCCCGGTGCGCGCGATCTCTTCCATCTGCGTGGCGAGCCAGCTGCGCGCGTCCTGTTCGCTGGCCGTTACGCGAATGCGGTGCAACTGCGGGAAGTAGGAGAAATACAATTTGGTGAGCATCTCGACCATGCTGTCCTTGGTGACGATGGCGCTGGCGAGCAACGCGCCCGTTCCGCGATCCATCGCACCCTGGTCCTGCTGCATCGTCTCAGAGCGATAGTCCATTTCCTCGGGAAGAATGGTGAGCGTAGCATGCGGTGTATCGCCCAGGACACTTCTTCGCAATGCATGCACCTCACGGACCTTCTCGTTCGTGAACACGATGCCGTGGTCATAATGGATCTCGACGAGGTTGCCTGCCACGATGATCGTGGCGGCACTGGTGCGATACTCGCGTGGTTCAAGGGTCAAAACGTACGTGCCGACGGTGGAGAGAACACGTCGACGCGAACAATGTAAGGGTACCTCCGCCCGATACCAAGTGAAGACCGGCGCGATCGGTCGGAGCCCCTACGACCTCCCGTTGCCCAGCAGGGTGTTGTGCAGCAGAGCGGCCAGCAATGCTCCCCCGATGGGTGCCACCCAGAACAACCAGACCTGCCCCAGGTAAGGTCCACCGGCGAATATGGCCTGGCTCAGCGATCGCGCAGGGTTCACCGAAGTGTTGGTGACCGGTATGCTCACGAGGTGGATGATCGTGAGGCCCAGACCGATGGCGATGGGCGCGAACCCCTGTGGTGCCCGCTTGTGCGTACTGCCGAGAATGATGAGCAGAAAGAAACACGTCATCACCACTTCGCACAACAGTGCGCTGGTCAGCCCGTACCCGCCCGGTGAGAGTTCGCCGAAGCCATTGGCTGCGAACCCACCGAGTTCCTTGCCGTTGCCACTGGCGATCGACCAGAGTACGGCGGCCGCAGCAAGTGCACCCAGCACTTGCGCGAGGATGTAGGCCGGAAGGTCCTTCAATGGGAAACGCCCGGCCGCCCACAGGCCGATGCTCACCGCGGGATTGAGATGACAACCGCTGATGTGCCCGATGGCGAAGGCCATGGTGAGCACCGTGAGTCCGAATGCAATGGACACGCCGAGCAGCCCGATCCCCACGTCCGGGAAACCCGCTGCCAGGACCGCACTGCCACAGCCGCCCATGACAAGCCAGAAAGTGCCGAAGAATTCCGCTACCGTTCGTTTCAGTTCCATCGAGGTCCGGTTGATGTTGATCATTGGACCGCTCGGGAGAGAGCAGCGGTAAGACAGCCTTAGGACGGAGATGGCCCGGCCGGGTCACATCCTCGAATGGGAAAGCCCCGACCGAAATGGCCGGGGCTTTCGCAATGCGATGCGGGTGCGATCAGATCGGCTTGCGCAACAGGTAGCGGGTGATGAAGATCCCCGTACCGCCCTTGCCTTCGCTGGCACTGTTCACGCCGGTGGTCACCGTATGCAACTCCCAGCCTTCGCTCGTGTAGTTGTTGATGGTCTCTACGATGAGGCGGTCGTTGTTCGCTATGTTCTTGAAGTTGATGCCCACCATGCTGTAGAAGTTCATGAGGTCCTTGCCGACCTCCTGATCACCTTGATCGCTGATGATGACCCTGGAGCGGCCCAGGCCACCGGGCACCACGCTCTCGATGGTGCTGAACTGGCGGTACGTGTAGGCCTGTGCCACCGGCTGCGGTTTGAAGCTGTAACCAAGGAACAAGGCGAGGGCGAACGATGCGCCGACGAGCAGGGAGCGAGTATCCATCTTCATTTTTTGTGGGTTTTAGGAGAGAACATGCGATAGGCACGTACTTTGTGTTACCACAGCAAAGAAAAGACCAAACACATGCTTCGCCCACTCTCCTTCCTCACTGTGCTCGCCTTCGCAGGTGCCATGCACGCACAGACCTTCTACAAGATCAGCAACGTCACCATCACCGAAAAGGAACAGGTGACCAATGGCATGGACGTGACCGCCGCCATCAAGGGCAGTGAGGGCTCCGATCGGGTGGTGATCTACGCAGGGCAGGACATGACCCTGAAGTCCAAGGTGAAGGTGACCACGCAGAACGTGCGCCGCAGCAGCCTCAAGAGCAGTGCCGTCAACGCCATCTTCGAGATCGACCTCACCGTGGATGGCAAGAAGGACAACCGACGCATCGAGAAGATCTATTACATGGACCAAGAGCGCAAGAGCACCTTCAAGGAGAAATTCGTCTTCAAGAACGGGAACAAGGTGCGCGTGATCACCGTGGCGTTCGACGGCGTGCTGGAGTAACGAGGTCGACTGCGCCGTCCTATCTTGGCACGATGCAGCTAGAGCGCCTGTTCGACATCGTCGATCATCAACGCGCACACTTCCCGCAGGCGGCCTGTGTCGGCTCCCTGGAGGAAGGTGTGCTCCGCAATTACAGTACCCAGGAGTACATCACGACGGCGGAGTCCCTGGCGCTCGGCCTCATGGACCTCGGCGTGGTGCCGGGCGATAAAGTGGCCCTCGTGAGCGGCAACCGGGCCGAATGGTCGATCGTGGATCAGGCCCTGTTGCGCATCGGGGCCATCAGCATACCCATCTACCCCACCAGCAGCGCGGAGGACTACGCCTACGTGCTCGGGCATTCGGGCGCGAAGGTGTTCTTCGTGAGCAACGCCGAACTGCTGGAAAAGGCACAGGCGGCCAACGCCCTTACGCCCACACTCCAGCACATCTTCACCTTCGAACGCATCGCCGGCACTCCGCACTGGAAGGAATTGCTCGGCAGGGGCGCCGAACGTATCGCCACCCTGGAAGGCTACAAGGCACAGGTGAAGCGGAAGGACCTGGCCACGATCATCTACACCAGTGGCACCACTGGCAAGCCCAAAGGCGTGATGCTCTCGCATGACAACATCCTGAGCAATGTGGAGGCCAGCGCCCCACGCCTTCCGGTCAGTGCGGGCGCGCGCGCCATCAGTTTCCTCCCGCTCTGCCACATCTTCGAGCGCATGCTCATGTACCTGTATCAGCGCGCGGGCATGCAGATACGCTTCCAGGAAACCCTGGATGATCTGGGTGCACGGATCCGTGAGGCGGAACCCGAGGTATTCACCGCGGTGCCCCGCCTGCTTGAGAAGATCTATGACGCCATCCTGGCGAAGGGCGAGCAGCTCACCGGCTTCAAACGACGCTTGTTCTTCTGGAGCCTGGACCTTGCCGAACGGTATGAGGTGAACGGCCGAAGCCTGTGGTATGACCTGCAGCTGGCTGTGGCCCGCAAGCTGGTCTTCAGCAAATGGAAAGCGGCACTTGGCGGCCACGTGCAGTGCGTTGCAAGCGGCAGTGCGGCGTTGCAGCCGCGCATCGCACGCATCTTCAACGCGGCGGGCATTCCACTCATGGAGGGATACGGACTTACCGAGACCTCGCCTGTGGTGAGTGTGAACGATGCGCGCAACGATGGCCTGCGCTTCGGCTCCGTGGGCAGACCACTGAGCAATGTCGAAGTTCGGATCGCCGAGGATGGCGAGATCCTGATCAAAGGTCCGAACGTGATGATGGGCTATTACAAGGAACCGGGATTGACCGCGGAGGTGCTGACACCGGACGGCTGGTTCCACACCGGTGACATCGGCGAGGTGACGAGTGAAGGTTTCCTGCGCATCACGGACCGCAAGAAGGAGATGTTCAAGACGAGCGGTGGCAAATACGTGGCACCACAGTTGATCGAGAACAAGTTGAAGGCCTCCCGATTCATCGAGCAGGTGATGGTGATCGGCGAGAACCGCAAGTTCCCATCGGCCCTCATCGTCCCGAGTTTCGGCTTCCTGAAGGACTATTGCGCACTGAAGGGCATACCGTTCACAAGTAACGCCCAAGTGGTCATTGAGCCGCGCATCGTGGAGCGCATCAACAAGGAGGTGGACAAGGTGAACGCCACCCTCGGCCATTGGGAGCAGGTGAAGCGGGTCGCCCTACTGGATACCGAATGGAGCATCGATACCGGTGAGATGACCCCGAAGCTGAGCCTGCGGCGCAAGCCGATCCTGGCGAAGTACGCCTCCCAGGTCGAGGCCATCTACGGCGGGGCCTGATCCCGATGATACGGTTACATTTACGCTCCGTTAACCGAGCGTTACCATGAAGTCCACTTTGGCCTGCACACTGGCCTGCGCATTCCTCTTCACCGCATGCAGCAAGGAGCCCGGGGAAGGCGGCAAGGCGGAGATCCGCGGCATCGTCTATCAGCAGGAATACAACGACAATACGGGACAGCCGGTGGGTACGCCCATCCCGGCACCGGAGCAGCGTGTGTACATCATCTATGGGGATGGTGAGTATTTCGATGACGACACCCGTACCGGACCGGATGGCAAGTTCCGCTTCCCATGGCTGCGCAAGGGGTCCTACAAGATCTACACGTACTCCGAATGCCGCGAGAACACCTGCGACGGCGACCAATACGCGATCGAGGTGACCGCGGAGATCGGCAGTCGAAAGGACGTGGTGGAGATCCCGCTGATCACCGTGGAATGGTGGCACTGATCCGGTCGTTGGTGCGCACCGCCGCGTTCCTCACCCTGGTCCTTGGCCAGCTCACGGCCCTGGCACAGGAGGACCGTGCACAGCCGTTGCGCGCACAGGAATTGTGGTCCAGCGTGGGCATCCAGGGGCGACTGCCGGAGTTGTTCGAGGACCTGCTCGGCAAGGACACCTACAAAAGGTTCCGGCTGGCCGGTGAGTTGGGCTACCGTTCGGCGGACACCTTCTTCGCGGGTCGGCAGGTGTACACCGACCTGAGTGCACGGTACAAGGTGAACAAGCACCTCAACTTCGTCGGTGAGCACCGGTTCGCCTTCCGCCCCGATGGCCCCACACGCCAGCGTACCGGGGTCATGGCGAACCTGGGCACTTCATGGCAACGCTTCGACCTGGGGTACCGCTTCAACTACCAGCACAACTACCGCGACTTCGGGGAGCAGCGCGAGATCCTGCGGAACAAGGTCTCGGTGGAGTACAACATCCGCAAGTTCAAGCTCGATCCGGAGGTGAGCGTCGAGTTCTTCACCTGGCTTGGTCATCAGGGCGCACGCTACATCGGCACGCGCTATTCCATCGGCACCGAATGGAACCCGTCCAAGCCCCACAGCATCGGCCTGAAGCTGGTGCACGACCGGGAGTACGGCGTGGCATGGCCCACCTACCGGTGGATCTATTCGCTGAGCTACACCCTCAACCTGCGCGATATCTGACGTGAGCAACCGCAGCCGCTCCCTCGCCGTTCGCCTCATCGTCTTCCTGGTGATCCTGGTCGCCGCCGTACTGGTCGGCTGGCAGCTGCTGAAGCCCGGGGATGAATTGCCGGTCTACCACCCGAACCAGTTGGATCCGCGCCTGGTGGATCCCAAGGTGCGCGGCGAAAAGGGAGAGCACCACATCCTGCCCTTCGCCCTCACCGATCAATTGGGCCGAACCACGACCCTGGAGGATGTGGGCGATCGCATCATCGTGGCGGATTTCTTCTTCACCACCTGTGCCACCATCTGCCCGAAGATGAGCGTGCAGCTGGAACGTGTGCAGGAGCACTACGCGAAGGAACCCAGGCTGATGCTTCTCTCCCATTCCGTGACACCCGAAATGGACAGCGTGCCGGTGCTGGAGGCCTATGCACGTCTGCACAACGCCGACCCGGCGAAATGGCGGTTCCTCACTGGAGATCGCAGGCAGATCTACGACCTCGCACGGCGCTCCTACTTCGCGGCGATGGACGAAGGGGACGGCGGTCCGAATGATTTCGTGCACACCGAGAACTTCGTGCTCGTCGATCCGCAACGGCGCATCCGTGGCTTCTACGACGGCACCTCAACCGTGGATGTGGACCGCTTGATCACGGACATCGGGAAGTTGTTGGAGGAGAAGCCGGAGTGATCCGGCTCACGGCGTCTCCACGCCGAAGCGCAGCTCCTCCACGGTATTCTTTCCATCCGGTGGCAACACCACCTTGTACAACCGATCGAAGCGCTCCTCCGGTATACCGTCGATCTCCAGCCCGGACAATGCCTTGATGATCCCCGGGATCGTGTTGCTGTGCCCAGCGACCAACACCACTTTGCCGGTATCCTCCGTGCGTATGGACCGTACCAGGTCTTCCGTGGCGAAGGGGTCGAGCACCACCGGGGTCGCGTCGATGCGGGCGGCCAACGGTGCCACGGTCTGCTGCGTGCGCCGTAAGGTCGTGGCATAGATCCGCTCCACGCCGGCCCTTGCCAGGTACACTGACAAGGCCTGTGCGCGCTCCTCTCCCACTGGTGAGATCGGGGAGTCGCCATCCGCAGGATCCAGCTTTTCTGCGTGCCGCACCACGTAGACCGTGGTGACCGCCGACTGTGCCGCCACCCGCGGTGCGCATTGCATCAACATGCCAAGGCAACAACACAAGGCGAACACATTGATCATGGACATGCCCACAAGATGCGCATTACGCGCCACGTACCATCACCAGCAATGGCACGCCGTGCGCGTATTTTCGCACCATGCGCAAATGGCTCGACCGGTACTACGGGCGGCTGCGGAAGCTGAAGGCCAACTACGTGGTCTTCAACCTCTTCAGTAGCAGGAAACTGCGGCATGCACGGCGCATGTACAAGAAGTATGGCATCCAGCGCAGCGTGTACCTGCCCATCAGCAGCACGCAACTGCCCACGGCGCCCGCCACGGAACGGCCCTGGCTGGATACCCCTGAAGGAGTTGCCGCCCTGCCGTCACACCCCGGCCTCGCACGCTTCGACCAAAGCACCCGGGAGGCGATCCTCGCGTGGCCCCGGAACGGATACGTGATCCTGCGCGGCCTCTTTACGCCGAACGAGGTGAGCGAGATCAACGGCGAGGTGGATCGCTTGATCCGGGAGAAGGTGGTGGACTTCAACTTCACGGGGCGCAAGATCATGTTCGCCTTCAAGCACAGCGAATTGCTGCGGAGATACGTGTACGACAGGCGGATCCTGGACGTGATGGACTTCCTGCTCGGCAAGCGGATGCAGGTCTTCCAGAGCATCAACTTCCTGACGGGAAGCGAGCAGGCCGCACACAGCGACAGCATCCACATGACCACACACCCGTTGGGCTACATGACCGCCGCATGGATCGCGCTGGAGGAGATCACCCCTGATAACGGACCATTGGTGTATCACCCCGGCAGCCACAAGCTGCCCTACCTCCTCAACGGCCAGTTCGACCACGGCGGCAACCGCTTCGTGATCGGTGATGAGGCCTATGCGCGCTACGAGGAGGCCGTGGACCGCTCCATCGCCGACGGACAATTCGAACACAAGGAACTCTTGGCCCAACCCGGCGATGTGCTCCTGTGGCACGCGAACCTGCTGCATGGTGGCAAACGCATGACCACGCCGAATGCTTCGCGCAAGAGCATGGTGATCCACTGTTTCGCCGATGATGTGCTCTGCTACCACGAGCTCACACAGCGTGCGGCGATGATGGAGGATCACTGAACCATCCTTCGGGCAGCGCGTAACTTGTTCGGGCCTTTCCCAACGGCCGCCGCCATGATCCGTTCCGTGCTTTTGATCTGCCTTCTCCTTCCGTTCGCCGTGCATTCGGAAGGAGACCCACTCGACTCGCTGTGGCACGCCTACCAGGATCCACAGCACACCGGGCAAGCCCGCCTCCTCACCCTGCACGACATCATTTACGCCATGCGCTCAGTGGACCAGGACAGCAGCTTGGTGCTCGCGCGGCAATTGGTGGCCCAGGCGAAGGCGGAACACGACACCCTGATGATCGCCCTTGGCTACCGCGACATGGGCATCGCGTACCTGATGATGCGCTCCAGCGATCCGGCCTTGGTGTGCTTGGACAGTGCACTGCAGTTCTACGCCACCCGGCAGGACTCCGCCTACCTGCGCGGTGCGGGTGCCGCCCAAAGCAACATCGCCTTCGCGCACAAGAACGCCGGTCGGCTCACGGAGGCCATGGAGCACTACCGCTTGAGCATGGACCTGCATCGCGCAGCCAATGACGAGGAAGGCATCGTGTACTGCTACAATGGCATCGGCAGGATCCACCAGATACAGGGGCGGCCGGACAGCGCACTGCACTATTACGAACGCACCGCACATCTCGCAGAGCGACTGGGCATGGATGACATGGCAGGCGGGGCCTACGGCAACATGGGAAACGTTTACGCGGAGACAGGTCGCATCGGCGAGGCGATCGACATGACCTACCGCAGCCTGGCGATCCTGGAACGCATCGGTGATGAGCGCGGGGTGGCGGCATGCCTCACCACGATCAGTGAATTGAAGAATGCCCTTGGTGAACAACAGGATGCCCTCACCCTGCTCCGACGCGCACTCATGCTGTACACCAAGGTGGACTATCGCCAGGGCATGATGACCGCGAGCAGCAGCCTCGGCGCATTGTTCATGTTGATGGATCGTCCGGACAGCGCGATCGTGATGTTGGAGAACGCCCTCGCCCTGGAACGTGAAGGGGATGTGAAGGACCTGATGGGGCGCACACTGCTTGCGCTCGGCTCCGCGTACCGGCAGGTGGGCAGGTCCGGGGACGCGGAACGCATGCTGCAGGAAGGCCTCGAATTGGCCAGAAGTCTGCAGGACCGGCCCGGGGAGGCGATGGCCCTGGCGAAGTTGGGACGCGTACGACTGGATGCCGGTAAGGCCGACCGTGCCGTGTCACTCTGCGCCGAAGGGCTCGCACTGGCCGAACGGATCCCGATCTCCGTGGAACGACAGGACAATTGCGAATGCCTCTACCTCGCATACAAGCGGAAGGGCGACGGCATGAAGGCGCTGCGCTATCATGAGACCTTCGTTGCGGTGCGTGACAGCCTGACGTTGCAGCAGGCACAGAAACAATTGACGCAACGCGACCTGATGTACACCTTCGGCAAGCAGCAGCTTGCGGACAGCCTGCGATACGCCGGTGAACGCGCCCGCCTGGAGAGCGAGCGCACCATCGAGACGCTGCGCGCCGACCAGAACCGCAACCGTGCGCTGGCCACGGGCATAGGCGGTATCCTGTTGATCGGTGGGGGTGGTGCATGGTTCATGGCCGATCGCAAACGCCGCCAGGAGCGCTTTGAAAAGGAGTCCGCGACGCTGGAGACACAGGCCTTGCGCAGCCAGATGAACCCGCACTTCATCTTCAATGCGCTCAACAGCATCAACGCATTCGTCCAACGCAACGACCAGGACAGCGCGACCAGCTACCTCAGCAAGTTCGCGCGGGTCATGCGCGCCGTGCTGGAGAACAGCCGCCATGCCGAAGTACCGCTCCACGATGACCTGGAAGCACTTCGCGGTTACCTGGACCTCGAGCGCATGCGCATGAATGGCAAGTTCGATTTCACCATCACCGTGGACCCCGCGCTGGACCCGGAAGAGGTGTTGGTGCCACCCTTGGTGGTGCAACCCTTCGTGGAGAACGCGATCTGGCATGGAATGGCCGGCAAGGTGGACAAAGGGCATATCAGCCTCAGCGTGGCCCAACGTAGCGACCAGGTGGTCTGGACGATCGAGGACGATGGAGCGGGACGGAACGCGAAGAAGGCCGCTCCGGAACGTGGTTCGATGAAGAAGACCTCATTGGGCACCGCCATTACCCGCGCCCGGCTGGACCTGGTGCAGAAACAGCACGGCGGTACGGCCGGTTTCCGGTACACCGACCTGCCGCAGGGCACTCGCGTGGAAGTGGATATGCCCCTGTTGACCGCCCATGGCTAAGACCCTTGAACCGGTGTGGGAAGCGGCCCGATGGACAGGCCGCCACTTACTGCCCACCACCCGCCACTTGCTCATCGCCGCTATGCCACGGGAGGGCACCGGGCCAGTTTTGCATCGTCAACGACGCACAACGACCCGAACAACACCACGATCATGAACCTCCAGCCCCACATCATCCGCACTTTGTTGCAAGCACTGCTTTTCGCTGCGGCGATCCTGCTCTCCATCGCCACGCACGCCCAGGTGCAAATGGCCTTCAGTGGTCATGTGGTGATGCCCGACCCGGGCCCGCATGACGTCACCATGACCGTGGTGAACGGCACGGACACCACGACAATGGCCGTTCGACCGAACGGTGCGTTCAGCTTTTTCAAGACCGTGGAGGACGGCGCCACGGTGACCGTGAGCTGCCCCGGATACATCACCAAGGAAGTGGTCTTCAACACTGCGGGAGCCGGCAACATGGTCTGCACCGAACAAGTGCGCTTCAACGTGGTGATGGAGCGCCAACCGGTGGCCCAGGAAGTGGCATATGCCGCACCCGTCGGCAGCATCGACCTGACCGCCACCCGTAGGGGGTGCACGCCGCACTTCCGTCCGGTGGTGCCCGGTACCGTGGATCGGCACACGGTCACCGCCGCGCGCTGAAGCCGTCCACATCGGATGCAGGCCGCTCCAGGGCGGCCTTTTCCGTTCCCGGGGATCCAACGAACACGGGCCGTGCGATCGCCTATCTTTTCACCTCGAAAAGGACTTTCCAATGAGCGAACTCACCGCGGTCATCGTTGATGATGAACAACACTGCCGGGATGCCCTGAGCGGTATCCTGGAGCGCAAGCACCCGGACATCGCATTGCTGGGCATGGCCACCAATGTGGCCGAAGGAGTGGAACTGCTGGGCCGCGTGAGACCCAAGGTGCTCTTCCTGGACATCGAGATGGGCGAGCAGACCGGTTTCGATCTGCTGCAGGCCATCGGCCCGGACAGGCCACACGTGATCTTCACCACAGCGCACGAGGGCTACGCCGTGAAAGCCATCCGCTTCAGCGCGCTGGATTACCTGTTGAAACCCGTGGATCCGGACGAGCTGACGAGTGCGATCGGCAAGGTGCTGCAGGCGGAGCGCACACCACAGAGCCCGGACCAGTTCATGGCCCTGCTGAAGAACCTCTCACAGCCCAAGGCACCGGACCGCCGCATCGCCCTGCCCGTGGCCGATGGGCTCGAGATGGTGGATGTGGAGGACATCACCTACTGCGAGAGCGACAGCAACTACACCGTGGTCCATCAGGTGGACAAGAAACGATTGGTGATCAGCCGCACGCTGAAGGAATTCGAGGACATCCTCGACGCCGATCGCTTCGTGCGCGTACATCATTCCTTCCTCATCAACGTGAAGCACATCAAGAAGTACATCCGCGGTGAAGGTGGCGAGGTGATCATGAGCGATGGCACCAACGTGGCTGTGAGCCGGCGCAAGAAGCAGGAGTTGATGGACAGCCTGGCCCGCCTCTGAACGAGCGATCGCCTATTCGGTGATCGTCACCGCTCCGCGCAGCACGGCATCCGGGTCCCGGACCAGCACATGGTACCGCCCCGGCACCACCTTCTTCTTGGGCTTCACAGGCATTCGGAACGGAACGGCCTTGGTCGTGCTCACCGGAAAGGTCTCCACGACTCGACCAGCTGCGTCGATGAGCAGCACCACCGCATCGGCGCTGATCGGCTGTTCGATGAGCAACTCGAACGGTCCCGGTCCGATGTTGAGGACGATGCGCAGCTCCGCTTCCACCTTCCTTCCTTCGGCAACGCCGCTGGCCGCCAACTCGCGCACACGCACGCCGTTCGGATCGATGAGCCCATTGCCGCTGGTGAAGTGACCCAGGTGGTTCCCATCCGCATCGAAGCGATGCACGGCATCCTCTCCCCAGTCGCCCATGAGCAGGTCGCCATTGGGAAGCTCGGCCATGCCCTCCGGATTCGTGAGTCCTGTGATCCAATTCCCCAGGAACTGGCCGTCCTGATCGTAGCGCAGGACACGCCCCACCGTCCAGTCCTGCACGTAGATGTCGCCATTCGCGTCCTGCCAAAGTCCGGTGGGTCCCTGCAGGATCGAGCTGTCGATGAAGACACCGAGGTCCGAGCCATCGGCGGCGAATCGGTGCACGGTGCCGGCGCCACCGTCGGCAAAGAGCGAGATGTAGAACCGGCCCTCCGCATCCCAGAAATGGCCGAGTCCGTTCGGCGCATCGACGCTGGTGAACTCATCCACGAAGGCGCCGTCCAGATCGAAGCGCACCACTTTCCGCTGTGTGCTGCCCCATTGTGTCACGTAGATCAAGCTATCCGGCCCGATGGACATCTTGGACGGCGTATCCAGGAGGTAACCCGTTGAGAAATCCCCGATGAAATCGCCGGTAAGCCCGTCGTATCGCTTGATCACGGAATTGTTGAACCCGGTCACCAGCACACTTCCATCCGGGTGGAACAGGACGTCCTCCGGTCCACTGAGCCCGCCGCTGTTCGCCGCGATGAACTCCCCGAGGTAATTGCCGTCGATGTCGTATTGGTAAATGGCGTTCGCGCCGCGGTTGTTCACCAGCACCTGATACTCCGTTTGCCCGTGCAGGAGCGTTGATCCGCAGGCGCCGAGGAACAGGCATACCAGGAGTATGGGTCGTTTCATGATCGTTCGTTCGATGGTCGAACCTAACCCGTTCTCCGACCGAACACCAACCAACGTTGTCTTCGGATATACAGGTCCAAGCATGGGGTGAACGGTTGAGCATGAGGACATTGTGATCTTGGTCGCCGGTGCTTGAGCCTCCTGGAGGCAAGCTCCGGGAAGGCCGATCCAACGGTGGATGGGATCGCGACGGCCGATCACCGAACTTCGCGGCGGGTCAGATGTGCGCAAGAACACGCACGGACCCCGCGCAAGCCATGAACGTGCTCTCCATCGAAAAGGTCGCCAAGCGGTTCGGCCCGCGCCAGCTGTTCAAGGACGTCTCCTTCGGGCTGGAGAAAGGACAAAAGACCGCGATCGTGGCGCGCAACGGTACGGGGAAGAGCACCCTGCTCAAGTGCATCGCAGGGTTGGAGTCCCCGGACGAAGGGACGATCACGTTCAACAAAGGCCTGCGCGTGGGTTACCTGGACCAGAACGTGCACATGACGGCCACCCACAGCCTTGTGGATGAGATGCTGGATCAGGACGACCCGATGACGAACGCGGTGCGCGCATACGAGCATGCCGTGGCACGCAAGGTCGACGCGAGCGCCATGCAGCGGGCCATCGACCGGATGACCGAACTGAATGCCTGGGACTTTGAGGCCCACGTGCAGGTGTTGCTGCACCGGTTCGGCCTACGCGACATGGAGCAACCGGTGAACACATTGAGCGGCGGGCAACAGAAACGCCTGGCGATGGCAAAGGTGCTGATCCATGCACCGGATGTGCTGATCCTGGACGAACCCACCAACCACCTGGATGTGCACATGATCGAACAGTTGGAGGAGGAGCTGAACGCACCGGGCCTCACCCTGTTGTTGGTCACGCACGACCGGTACTTCCTGGACAACGTGTGCGACGAGATCATTGAGATCGAGTTCGGGGAGCTGACGCGATTCAAAGGGAATTACAGCTACTACGTGGAGAAGAAGGCCGCACTGGATGAAGTGCGCGATGCCACCCAGCACCACCTGCGCGGGCTGATGAAGAGCGAACTGGAGTGGGTGCGCAAGATGCCCCGTGCGCGCGGCACCAAGAGCAAGAGCCGCCTCGATGCGTTCGACAGGATCAAGGCCGAAGCGACCCGCGACTTCTCGCGCGATGAGGTGAAGATCGACGTGAAGACCGAACGTCTTGGTGGCAAGGTGATCGAGGCGCGCAACCTCACTAAAGCCTTCGGCACACCGGGTACGGAGTCGCACAGGCCCATCGTGAAGGGCTTCAGTTATTCGTTGAAACGCGGGGACCGGATCGGGATCGTAGGCCCCAATGGGATCGGGAAGAGCACGTTCCTGGAATTGCTGGTGGGCAACATGCGGCCGGATGCCGGCACGGTGAGCATCGGGGACACGGTGATGCTCGGTACCTTCGATCAGCGCGGGTTGCAGCTTTCAGAGGACAAGCGCATCATCGAAGTGGTGCGTGACATCGCGGAGGTGATCCCCTTGAACAAGGGCAAGACGCTGACGGCCTCGGGATTGTTGGAGCGCTTCCTGTTCGACAAGGAACAACAGTGGCAGTACGTGAGCACCCTGAGCGGAGGTGAGAAACGACGTCTCTATCTGTGCACCGTCCTGATGCGCAACCCGAACGTGCTGATCCTTGATGAGCCCACCAACGATCTGGACATACCCACGTTGAACGCGCTCGAGGACTTTCTGGTGGACCTGGACATCTGCCTGTTGATCGTGAGCCATGACCGCTACTTCATGGACAAGTTGTGCACCAAGCTGTTGGTGTTCGAAGGCGAAGGCCGGGTGAAGGAATGGGTGGGCAGCTACACCGAACTGCGCGACCGCCAGAAACTGGAGGCCGGCAAGCCGAAGGAGGTGAAGGTGAAGGAGCAGCCGCGCGATCCCACGAACGCGCCGGCCCGGAACAAACTCACCTATGGCGAACGCCTGGAGCTGCAGAAGATCGACAGGGAGATGCCGAAACTCGAAGCGAAGAAAGCGGAGCTGCTGGAGGCGATGGGCACCGGAGGTACGGACCACCACAAGGTGATGGAGTTGTCCATCGAGTTGGAACGGACCGTCAAGCGGTTGGACGAGATCACTGACCGCTGGCTGGTGCTGAGCGAAAAGGAATAGCGTGGACCATCGCGCTGGAGCCGTACATGGCGATCAGCCTTGGTCCGGACCACCGGCGATCCGCGGATCGGACCGAAGAACCCCTAGAACTTCGCGCACGGTACGATGCGCCGCTTGGATGCTGAACGCTTCTTGTGGCGTTGTGCGAGCTCGTAGCCGATGGTGAGTTCATGTGCACCTCCCGTGCGGCCCGCAAGTCCCGACATCGTGACATCGTAGCTGTAGCCGATCCGCATGTCGTTCACGATGACGCCCATGAGCAGGGCGATCGCATCGGTGTTCCCGTATCCCGGTGCGTAGGACTTGAGCAGCGGGATGCCCCGGTACCACATGCCTGCGAAAAAGGGCTCGCGCTCAAAGTACCCGCCGAGGTCCAGCTGGTCGTATTTGTCCTGCGCCTTGTAGTTGAACGCCAGCACCACGCTCTGCGGATGCTGCCGGATGACCGGTGTGCGCATCGCGATGCGATAACCTCCGTGCATGCTGAACTTCCTGGGTACGTATGCTTCGCGTTGCAACAAGGACTGGTTCGGCTTGTTCAAATGATGCAGCGCCACGCCCAACCACATCCGCGGAGTGAAGAAGAGCGCACCCGTGCCCATGTCCGGATAGCCGATGCTGCTGCCCTGCATGTTATCGTAGGTGCCCACCGTGCTGCCACGCGCAAGTTGATCTCCGAAGATCAACGCTGAATAATCGACGGCATGGGTGACCCACCCCAACTGCAACGCCGGCCGTATGAAGACCTTCCGCTTCAATTCGATCTCGTAAGCGTATTGTCCGGAGATGCTCGTGTAACGCAGCCCGCCGGTGCCGGCCTTGTCGTGGGTGACGAGCAGTCCCACGCCGCTGTTCACCTCGCTCAGGTAGTGATCGATCGCGAAATTCGCAGTGACGAAAGCTCCGGGGATGGCCGGCCATTGGTCGCGGTAGGCAAGCCCCATGCGCGTCTGCAGGCCGGTACCCACGAAGCCGGGGCTCATGTACGTGGGCGATGCATAGAACTGGGTGAACTGCGCATCCTGCGCCCGGCAAAGGACGAGGACACCGCAGGCCGCAAGACCCAGCAGTATGCGCCGTCTAGTCATTCTTGCTCAGCCTGTCGGCAACGCCCGTAGGCACCATCAGGATGTCCATGGGCAGTTCGCGCGTGTCCGCGATCAATGCCTTCGCGTGCACCTCGTTCCGCTGGCTGATGAATCCTCGGGCCTCCACGTTCATCACGTAGCGATCACCGGGGTTCAACACCATGATGTAGCGACCCGTGCGCTCGTTGGAGTTGTACACGCCCACGATCTCCTCACCGGCAAGGTCCGTCAGCACGATGCGCGCCTTGATGGGTTCCTCTGACGCATCCGCCACCACGCCACGCACCACCACGTAGTTCAACTGGCTTCCCGGGAAGGTCACCTGGTAGATGTCCTGCATGCCCATGCCTCCCGGTCGCTCGCTGCTGAGGTAACCGGTGTAGCCATCCTCGCTCAGGCAGAAGTAGATGTCATCGTTCACCGTGTTCAACGGATAGCCCATGTTCTCCGGCTCGCTCCACCCGTTCATGTCGGGGTCGATGAGCATGGCCTTGAAGATGTCGTATCCGCCCATCGTGCCGTGGCCCTTCGAGCTGAAGAAGAGCGTGGTGCCGTCGCTGTGGATGAACGGAGCGTCCTCATCGTATTCCGTGTTGATCCGTGGTCCCAGGTTCAATGGCAGGCTCCATTCGCCGTTCGGCAAACGCCGTATCCGGTACAGATCCCGGCCGCCATAGCCGCCCGGGCGATCGGAGGTGAAGTAGATCTCGTCACCGCCCGGTGCGATGCTCGCACTGGGTTCATGCGACGGGGAGTTGATCCGCTCGGTCATCAACTGGGGCTCCTGCCATTCGAGTGCGTGCATCCGTGCCTCGTACAGGTCGCCGCTCACCAGGTCGCGCTGTGTGCGGTACACGATCATGGAGGATCCGTCGGGGCTCAAGCCCACAGTGGCATCGTGCACCAGGGTGTTCAAGGGCATTCCCACGTTCACCGCATTGGTCCACACCTCATCGATGCGGCGCGCCACGTAGATGTCCTCGAACCATTGGCCGGTGGGGTCCTTCATGCCACCCCGGGTGCCCTGCCTGCGCGAAGTGAAGTACATCGTGTTGCCATCGGCCGTGACCAACGGACAATAATCGTGTGCGTCGGAATTGACCATGGCACCCATGTTCCGGATGGTGGCCTCCACCGGGGTCTTCACCAGTTCCTTCGCCGTTCTGCACATCGCGATGTGACGGTCCACCTCCACATCCTTCACGCGTCGCCCGTTCATCCCTTTGTACTGCTCCATCAGATCGATGGCGGCATCGAACCGCTGCTGCCGGTGCCGAGCGAGCCCCAACGCATAGAAGGCCTCGATGTGCCCATGGCGTGCGGCCTGCTCGAAATATGGCACGGCCTTGTCCTTCAGGTTGGGCATGTTCACCATGCACTCCCCCATTTCGTAATACACCTCGGCGAAGGCCGTATCCACTGGAAGCAGTCGCTTGTAGACCTTCGAGGCCTCTGCGTATTCTTCATTCGCGAGGTAGGATTTCGCCTGGTCCAACATCTGGTTGTGGACCCGCTTGTAGTTGTTCTGCGCCACAAGGGAGGTCGCGGCGAGCAGGACGGTCGTTGTAACGGAGAGACGCATGATCAACGGAGTAATGTGACATCGCCTTTCAGTGTCGTCTCGCGACCATCACTGAACCTGGCATAGGCTTTCCATACATAGACATCCTGTTTGGCGGGGTTGCCACGGTAATAACCGTCCCACCCGACACGGACGTCATCGGTGGCGAACAACAGCTCGCCCCATCGGTTGTAGATCTCCAATTGGTACTCCTCCACACCGGAATACACCGGAAAGAAGTGGTGGTTGTCGAAGGATCGCGGATCGTAGATACCGTCCGTCGGCCCACTGGTGCCGGGCGTGAAGGCATTCGGGAATGCGATATCACCTGCCAGTTCACCCGTCACCGCACCAGGAACACTGAACGTGTCGGGACAATTCCATTGGTTGTTGGCGATGAGCGTGACATCGAAGGTGCCTCCCGCGGTGTAATGATGGATCGGGTTCATCTCCGTGGAAACGGTCCCATCACCGAAATCCCAGGCATAGCTCGTGGCATTGCTGGAGAGGTTGTAGGTGAAGACCGGCTGGCTCGGCACGATCACATGATCCGGCTGTAGCACGAAGAAGGCGTTGGCGCGCGGATGAACGATCACGGAATCCACCTTGGTGGCCGTGCTGGAAGTACCCCCTATGCCGAATGCGGTCAACGTCACGGTATAGACCCCTGCTACGTTGTACGTGTACACAGGGTTATCCGCCGTGCTCGTACCGCCGTCCCCGAAGTTCCATTGGTAGGTCTGTGCCTGCCACGATGTATTGGTGAACGCCACGGTGAGCGGGGCACATCCCTCGCCCGAGCCGATGAACCGTGCCGTCGGCAACGGGGGATCGATCACCACGACCTGCGTGGCCGTATCAGTGCAGTACGTGCCGCTCACCACCAGGGTGATCGTGTAGCTGCCCCAGCTATCGTAGGTGTGCGATCCGGGTGAAGCCGTGCTCGCCGTGTTCCCATCCCCGAAATTCCACGCATGGGTCCATGCACCGGGTGAACTGTTGTTCGCGATGTTCACCGCGGCATCCGGGAATTGCTGGCTGAACGGCGTGGCCTGGAATGCGGCCATCGGCACCGGATGGATGTGCACGTTGACCGTGGCGACCGAGGTGCAACCGTAAGGCGAGGTGGCCGTGAGGGTGATCGTACGCACCTGATCCGCACCCGTGCTGTTGATGTAGGTGTAGGTGGGTGTGGTCCCGACAAGGATCGTCCCATCGCCCATGTTCCACAGATAACTGCTTGCACCCGCGCTCAAATTCGTGATGTCCACCACTGCCGGTGAACACATCATGGTATCCAGGGTGAAGGCCGCTGTGACCGGTGGATAGACCTGGATCTGGCTCATCGCCGTGTCCGAACATCCGTGGATCGATGTGGCGATCAACTGCGGATCGTAGAACACCGGATCGGGTGTGCTGTTCGCATAGCTGTGCGTGGTGTTGCCGGTTCCCGCTTGCAGGAACTGGCCATCACCGAACTGCCAGTTGAGCTGTGTGGCACCGATGCTGAGGTCTTGGAAGGAGACCTGCAGCGGTTGGCAGCCCACCTGTGTGCTCGGGATGAATTGCGCGATCGGTTGCGGATGCACCAGGACCTGCGCCGTGGCCGTGTCCGAGCAACCGAAGGAGGACGTCACGATCAAGGTGGGATTGAACAGCGCATCCGCCAACCCTTGGTTGTTGTAGGTATGCACCGGCGATGTGGAAGGACTGGATTGCCCATCACCGAAGGTCCACGCGTGGGTGCTGCCCCCCGTTGAGGTGTTGGTGAACGAAGCCGCGAGCGGTGCACATCCGGCACTGTCCACCACGAATCCTGCCGTTACCGCAGGAAAGACCTGCACCTGGGAGGTGACTGTGCTCGTACACCCGTGGTCCGTGCCAACAGTGAGTGAGATCGGATAATTCGTCGCTCCCGGACCGCTGTAGTTGAACCACGTATGCTGATGCACGGCGATGGTCGTATCGGAGGAGGCGCCATCACCATAGCTCCACAGGAATTCCGTGGCACCGACCGAGGTGTTGGTGATGTCCGCCGTGAATGGATGGCAGCCGGATGCCCCGCTCAAACTGAAACTCGCCGTCGGGTTCGGGTACACGGTGACCTCTCCGAAGGTGGTATCCGTGCAACCGAATGCGTTGGATCCAATGAGCGTAACGGGCAACACCAGGTCATTGGTGGTGGTGTTGAGGTAGGTGTGGACCGGCGACGGACCGGAACCCGTGCTGCCGTCCCCAAAGTCCCATTGGTAGGAGACCGCACCCACCACGCTGGGGAAGGTCACTGTCAACGGACTGCACCCACTGTCCGGCTGCGCCACAAAGGTGAAGTCAGGCGTCGGGTACACCATAACTTGTGCAGTGGCGGTATCCGAACAACCGGCCGGCGAAACGGCTATCAGCGTCACGGTATGGATGTCCAGGAAATAGGTCGTGTTGACGTACTGGTGATCAGGGTTCGTGGCCGTCGACGAAGTGCCGTCGCCGAAGTCCCATTGGTAGGAACCCGCACCGGAACTGTTGTTGAGGAAGGTGACATCCATCGGTGCGCAACCGGGCACGGCATTGTGCACGAACAACGCATTCACGCCGGGTGCCACGGTGATCTGGACCTGCGCCGTATCCGAACAACCGAAGGCCGTGTTCACGATCAAGCGGACCGTGTATACACTGTCCTGCGTACCGAAGTTGAGGAAGGTGTGGCTGTCGTTCCATGCGGTCGATCCTCCCCCATCGCCGAAGGTCCAGATCGCGCCTACCCCACCTACACTGGTGTTCGTGAAGTCAACGGTGAAGGGCGAACAACCCAACAAGCCACTTGGTGTGAACGATGCTTCCGGCTTGGCCTCGACCACAACAGGAAGAGTACCGGTACCAGCGCAGTACGGTGTCGTTACCGTGAGCGATACGGTGTAGGAACCGGAACCCGCGTAAAGGTGCGTCGGCGACTCGTCCGTGGAAAGCGTTCCATCGCCCAGGTCCCACGCCCGGTCCGTGATCGGATTACCCGGTTCGGTGACCGTGATATCTGTGAATTGCGCCACCGTGCCTTCGCAGACATTCTGCGCGGTGATCTCCACGTTCGGTGGCTCGTACACATGAACGGTATCGGTCGCGGTATCCTGACATCCTTGGCCGTTGGTGGCCGTCAGCGAGATCACATAGGCCCCGGGGGTCGAATAGGTATGTGGTGGTGGCGTGATCTGCGTATCACTGGTTCCATCACCGAAGTCCCATAGTCGTTGGACCGCACCCACATTATTGTTCGTGAACGCAACGGTAAGGCTGTTGCAGGCGGCATCATTGTCCACCGCGAAAGCGGCCGTGGGACTGGGCAGCACCACGAGTTGCACAGAGGCCGTATCGGCACAACCAGCGGTGGCTCCTTGGATGCTCGCGGTATAACTGATGGTGAACGTACCCGGCGTATTGAAGGTGTGCGTCTGATCCCCCGAAGCCGTCCAGCCGAACCCGTTGCCGAAGTCCCACTGGAAGTAGTTCGCACCACCGTTCGTGGTCTGGTTGAACGTGACTGTCTCACCCGCGCAAACGGTATCCACGGCACTAAGCGTCACCGTGGGTGGTGGCACGATGGTGATCTGCAACCGCACCGTATCGATGCCGCAATAATTGCTGTCCTGCAACATCACTTCGTACGTACCGATCCCGGGATAGGCGATGGTGTGCGGGAAGGTGGGCGGCCACGGGGTCCAATCGATGATCGAATCCTGACCCGTTCCCCAGTAATCACCGAAGTTCCAGTACTCGTAACGCTGGTAGATGTTGCCCTGGTTGAGGCAGTTGCGCAGTGATGTATTGAGGAAGGTGACCTCGTTGTCCGGCCAGCACAGCAACGTGGCGCTCGGGGTGATCTGCGCGGTGTCCAGGTCCCATACCCGGATCGGGTTGAACGTGGCGATGCTCGGACCGCCTTGCAAGGTGTTGCAGGAATTCTCGGCAGTGAGCCGCACCGTCGTCTCGCAGCTCACCGTGCCCTGCGCGTAGGTGTGGGTGATGGTCTGCCCGAGATTGGTGTGGTCCACCACGAGCAACGGACTGGCATCGCCGAAATCCCAGGTGAACACAGTGTTCGGTGAAACGTTCGTGCTGGAGTTGATGAACTGCACATCCTGCGGAGCGCATACCTGCGTGAGGCCGCCGATGGGGATCTGGATCGAAGCACTCGTGCTCTCTTCCATGACCAACGTACCGGTGACGACGCAGCCGGTCGCCACTTCCGTGAAGGTGACGGTGAATTCATCCACCGCAGCCGTGTAGACATGGCTCACCGTCTGTGGTGGCGCTAGCGCCGCACCGTTGTACAACGCGCTGCCATCTCCCCAATCGATGGTGAAATTCCCGACCGACCCGGGTGTCGCAACGACCAACGTGTAGGTGGAACCGGAACAGCTGTACCACATGGGCGCATCGGAGGGCGTGCCGTTGTAATCGAACAACAGCGGACATTGCCCGGAGACCGAAAGGGTCGCCCACAGGGTGAGGCTTGCGAGTATGATGCGCGGTCCTGGCACGAACGGATCCTTCGTGGGCACTCCTACGCGCGCAACACCCGAAAGGATACGAGCGCCGAACGTGCACGGCCTTGGTGGCAGGCCGAACGCATGGAACCCCCGGAGGCCGATCGCGTAAGAAGGACCGTTCGGGCCGCGCGTCCGCCTCGCCACCATGCCCAAAGCCACCGAGCCCACCATGGAACATTTCGACCTCTGCGTGATCGGCGCAGGACCCGCCGGGTATGCCGCCGCAATGCGCGCCCTTGACCTCGGCAAGAACGTGTTGTTGGTGGAACGCGACCGCGTTGGCGGCACCGGCATCTACAACGGTGCGCTCACGTCCAAGACCCTTTGGGAGATCGCCCAGCGCGTCTCCAGCACCAATGAGCTGATGCGCTCACGCGACCGCGAACCGTTCCGGTTGTCGTGGGAGGAGATCCACCGCACACTGAACGAAGCGGTCTTCGAACGCAAGTACCTCTACGCCTGCCACATCCAACTCCTCGCCTCGCATGCCGCCAACGGCAACGGCACATTGCGGCACGAGCGCGGCACCGCGCGCTTCACCGGCCCGCACACCGCGCGCATCGATCGCGGCCGGGATCGACTGGACATCCATGCGGACCACTTCGTGATCGCCACCGGAAGCCGACCGCGCTCATTGCCCGGCATCACCGTTGACGAGGAGCACATCCTCACCAGCGATGGCATCTTCAACCTGGACGCCCTGCCGAAGAGCATCGTGATCATCGGTGCGGGGGTGATCGGGTGCGAGTTCGCGACGATCTTCTCCAACCTGGGCTGTACCAAGGTCCACGTGATCGACCGGGCCGAACGGATCCTGCCGTTCGAGGATGCCGATGTCTCCGAACTCATCGCCCGCACCATGGAACGCAAGGGTGTGGTGATCCACCGCTGTGCGAAGCTCGATCGCATCGAGGTGATCGATGGCGAAGTGGAATACGACCTCTCCTATTCCGATGGCCGCACAACCACCATCCGCGTGGAAAAGGCGCTGGTGAGCGTGGGACGCATGGCCAATGTGGAGGACCTGGGCCTGGCAGAGGCCGGAGTTCGCACCGATCCGCTGACGGGTGCGATCGCCACGAATGACACCTGCACCTCGGTACCGCACATCCATGTCGTGGGCGATGCCACCTCGGCGAACATGTTGGTGAACCTGGGGGAGATGGAAGGCCGCCATGCGATCGAACGCATCTGGCTCGGCACCACCGCCGCACTCAGCTACAGCAATGCCAGCACCATCATGTTCCTGGATCCAGAGGTGGCCGGTGTGGGCCTTAACGAACGCGAATGCCAGCAGCGCGGGATCGCTTATCGCGTGGCCCGCATCGATTACTCCTGCCTGGCGCGCGCCATTGCCATGCGACGCACCAAGGGCTTCTTCAAGATACTGGTGACCAATGACGCGGAGATGCGCGTGCTCGGCATGCGCGCCGTTGGTGAACATGCGTCCAGCGCGATCGAAGCGGTCGCGCTGATGATGCGCCTATCGATCCCGATCAATGAATTGGCGGAACTGAACCACCCGCACCCGAGCATCACTGAAGGCGTTCAGGAATGTGCCCGGATGTTGCTCGGCAAGAGCATATTCAAGCCCGGCGTATTCGACGATCGTATGCGGTGCTATGCGTGGTCACCGGCGGTGCAGGGCCTTGTAGCGGCCTGATCCTTCAGCCTACTGTGGCACCCCCGGATCGGAGAACCGTTCATCCGTCACGAAATCCGTGTCCGTGAGCGTATTCAGGAAGGCGATCAACTGGGCCTTCTTCTCCGAAGTCAGGGTGAGACCGCCCGAAGTGTACTTCATGTTCGGATCGATCGTGGGCGAAGCATTGCCGCCGGAATTGTAATGCTCGATCACCTCCTCCAGCGTATTGAATCGACCGTCATGCATGTATGGCCCGGTCAGGGCGACATTGCGCAAGGTCGGCGTCTTGAACTTCGCCATGTCCTGCGGCAGGCCGGTATTGCCCCCGAGGCCCAGATCGGTCCAATCCATTTGTGCATCCAACCCATTGTTGCGGATGATGCCGTCCGTGAACCGACCAGCGCCATGCGGATGACAATGGAAACAATCCGCGCCGCCTTGCCCACCGGCCACTGCGGGCGGGTAACCACCTTCCGCAAGGGTCAATGCGAACCCGAGTTGCTCGTCAATGGTCAACGACTCCTCACCGCGCTCGTACCGATCGAACTTGCTGTTCGCACTGATCATGGTCCGCAGGAATTGAGCGATGGCCTTCGCCGCCAAGAGCGAATCGATGTCCGTTGTCCCGAACGCCTCTTGGAACAAGCTCACGTAGGCCGCGTCCGCTTGCAGTTTGCCCATCACGTTCGGCCAGGTCTCGTGCATCTCGATCGGGTCCCGTACGGGCATCAGTATCTGCTGTTCCAAGCTCGTGGCCCGTCCATCCCAGAAGAAGCGTGATTCCCAGCCGAGGTTCATCAGGGCCATGGAGTTGCGCGTGCCCTCAATACCATCGATGCCGGTGCTCACCCTGTTCGGGCTGTCGCTGAAGGCCACCGCCGGGGCATGGCAGCTGGCACAGCTCATGGTGTTGTCCCCGCTCAACCGCTCCTCATAGAACAGGAACCGGCCCAGGCGCACACCTTCCACGGTCAACGGATTGTCCGGTGGGATGGGCATCGGCGGGAAGTTGCTCGGGATCTCCAATGCATAGGGCGTGCCCACCTGCTGCGGGCCGCCGTCAACCGGTGGGTCGTCCGGGCCATCGGGCTTGCGACAGCCCGCCAGCACCAGCGCAGCCAGCATCAACAGCGTTCCGTATGTGCGAAGCATCTTCATGGTACCTGGTCCAATGGTCGATCGTCGTTCAATGTGTGCAGGAAGGCGATCAGGTCGATCCGCTCCTGCGCGGTCAATGCGAAGTTCGTCATTTCCGGACTCTTGTTGGGGTGTTCCATGCCTCCACTGGCGAAGTGGTCCACGACCTCTTCCAATGTCGCCATGGCCCCATCATGCATATACGGCGCGGTGAGCGCTACGTTACGCAACGTGGGCACCTTGAATTTCCCTTCATCCTCCGGCAGGAAGGTGATCCGGCCACGACCGGGATCCGCATACACCGCATACTGCCCGATGTTGCGGAAGGAACCGTCCGTCAGATCGAAACCGTTGTGGCACGCCGTGCAGTTGAGCGCCTCACTGGAGAAGAGCTCCCAGCCGTTCTGTTCCGATGGGGTCAGGGCTGAAGCATCCCCTTGGCGGAAGCGATCGAAGCGCGACCAACCGCTGATCAACGTGCGCTCGTAGTTCGCAATGGCGCGAGTGACCACCCAGGCGTCCATCGGCTTGCCATAGACCTCCATGCTCAGGCTGGCGTAAGGTTCCACAGCGCGCAGTGCAGCGGCCGCCTCCTGTATCTGGTGGTCCATTTCGAGCGGGTCCTGCACCGGGGCGATCACCTGCTGCTCCAGCGTGGGCACACCGCCGTCCCGGAAAAAGGTGCTGAGGTAGGCCACGTTGGCCAGGGTCGGTGCATTGCGTACCCCGAGCCGCCCCTCGATCCCGGTGCTCACCGCGACGGTATCACTGAAGGCCCGGTCCGGGTGGTGGCAGCTGGCACAACTGATCGTGCCGTCCCGCGAAAGCCGCGGATCGAAGAACAGGGCTTTGCCCAGCTTCACGGAGGCCAGCGTCAACGGGTTGTCCTCGTTCACCGGGGGAAAGGGTAGGCCCACCGGAAGCTGCAGCGGGAACGGCGTGGCAGCTTCATCGGTCACCAACGCAGGATCCTTGCGGCAGGCCGAAAGGAGCAACAGCGCAAGTGCGATATACAACGCTTGTTTCAATCCACTGTGATGCTCGCCGCCATGTGGCGTGTGCATTTCAATGCCAATGGGATGTCGTTCCCGTGCAGGGTGTTCTCCGTGGCGAGGTCCAGGGTGGTGGTGCCATCGGTATAGAAGCGATCCACCGCCACGCGGATGGTGAGTTCGGTGGTGCTCCCCGCTGTGATCACGATGGGCTGGGCGGTCATCAACTGCAGGGCTGTGTAGCAGGTATCCGGACCGGTGTGCAGGGTGAACGCGGTCACCAGTGGTGCGGTACTCTGCGGATCCGGATCGTAGCGCCCCTCGAACGACACGAAGCGATAGCCGCCGGCCCAGCCCCAGTGCGTGCCATTGCTCACGGACAACGGATGGCCCTCACCATACAAGGTCGGATCGGAGTGATTGATCGTGGGCGGTACGCCCAGGCCGGCGTGCAAACCCGAATAGGTCCCGGCGGGCACCGACCATTCCACCGTATCACCACCGTTCGCCAGGTCGAAGAACTCCACATCCTTCACCCGCACGTCCGCACCACTGCCCAGCAGGTCCACATCGCCCAAATAGATCTTCAGGAGTTCAACAGTGGTACGGTAATCGGACACGTTACGGTGCTCGGTGTAGAAGGCCAGCGGCTGCCCCTCCCACTCCGGCAGCATCCGTACCCGAAGGGTGCCGTTGGTCGCCACAGGGGTGCTCGGTGGTATCGGCTCATCCTCGCGGCAGCCCACAACGGCCACCACCAGTGCAATACACAAGAAGGGACGGAAGGTCGGTCGGGAACGCATCATGATACATACGTACGCGAACGGCATTTGGTACGGACCGTTGCACGTCGATCCACTGCCACAGTGGACCTCTACAAAGGTACAGGATGATGGGGGTCTCCGCCCGCTGGGTGGCAAGGTCGACCCAAGGGGATCGGTATCATACGACCAGGCATTCGATAGACCGCACCTGACCTTCTGCAAGGTACTGCATCGCACAGGTGCCAGAGCGACGGTGATCCGAGCACCACCGTTGCTCACTGCGCACTACCTTCCTCCCCATGTTCCTCGTGTTGCACAGCAGTGCCGGTGCCGGCAAGACGCATGCGTTGGTGAAGCACTACCTCACCCTCTGCCTGCGCGAGGAGGATCCCGCAGCGTACCGGCAGGTGCTGGCGCTCACCTTCACCAACAAGGCGGCGGGCGAGATGAAGGAACGGGTGATGCATTACCTGGACGACCTCGCGGCACAACGCACCTCCGATGCCCGGATCGCGGACCTGATGGACCACCTTGTGCAGGAGTCCGGTGTGGAGGCGGCTGTTGTCGCCCACCGCGCAGACCGCTGCCTGAGGCACATGTTGCACCACTGGAGCGAGGTGGCGATCAGCACCATCGATGCCTTCACGCGCAAGGTGGTGCGCCCTTTCGCGCGCGACCTGCAACTGGACCATGACCTTCGCATGACCACCGAGCAGGACCACTACCTGGACCTGGCCGTGCAGGCTTTGATCGCAGAGGCCGGCGTGGATCCGGCGATCACCACGCTGCTTTCCGAAGCCTGCCTGCAACTGCTGCACGAGGAGCGCAAGTGGGATCCGGAAAAGCCGCTGAAGGAGTTGAGCGCGGAGCTTACGAAAGAGAGTGCGATCGTTCCGCTACGCCTGCTGGGCGAGTTGACACCGGAACAGGTGACCGCCCTGGCGGATCGCTTGCGCAGCGAGGAGATCACGTTCCGAAGAGCGGTGAACGGCCTGGGCGAGAAGGCCATGCGCCTCTTCGCCGACCACAGGATCACTGCGGCTGATGTGGCGAACGCGAAGGGAGGCATCCACGGGTATTTCAGGAAGCTGGCGGAGTTCAACGAGGTATGGGATCCGCCCGGCCCGAACACACTGAAGCCGATGGAGAGCGGCAAATGGTATTCCGGGAAGGCCGGTCCGGAGACGATCGCCGCGCTGGAGGCACTGAGCGGCCCGCTCACCGCGCTGTTCCACGAGGCGGAGGCACTGCGGGCGCAGGGCTACCGGGCCTACACCATCCGGCGCGCGGTGGCGCGTGAATTGCTTCCGGCCTTCGCCCTGCACGCGCTGGATGTGAAGCTGGAGGCGATCAAACGCGAGGAGGGCGTCACCTTCTTCAGCGACCTCACGCGCAAGGTGAGCGAAGTGGTGCGGCACGAGCCGGTGCCCTTCATCTACGAGCGCATGGGCGAACGCTACCGCCATTTCCTGATCGATGAATTCCAGGACACCTCGCTACTGCAATGGCAGGCCCTGCTGCCGTTGATCGAGAACGCGCTCTCCACCGGGGGCAGCGCACTGCTGGTGGGCGATGCGAAACAGGCGATCTACCGCTGGCGCAATGGTGAGGTGCGCCTCTTCACCGAACTGCCCGCGATCTTCGGCAATGGAGATGGGCCGGTGGAACAGGATCGTGAAGCGACCCTGCGCCGCAACTACGCCGCAGGCGAACGACTGGCCTACAACCGGCGATCCGCCGCCGCGGTGGTGGCCTTCAACAACACCCTCTTCACGCCGCTCCACACCGTGCTCGCAGAAGACCTGCGGAAAGTGTACGCGGAGCACGCACAGGAGACCGCGCGCAGCGAACAGGGCCTCGTGCATGTGGAGGTGCTGCCAAAGGAAGTGACCGGTGAAGAGCGACAGAAAGCGCTGCTCGACTTCACGCTGAAACGGGTGCGGGAAGCGCTGGCCGATGGGTTTGCTCCCGGGGACATCGCCGTTCTGGTGCGCGGCCGATCGGTGGGCGGCCCGGTCTCGGCGCACCTGGTGCAGCACGGGTACGCGGTGATCTCGCCGGACGGCCTGCGGCTTGCAGGCGATCCGGTGATCGAGGCGATCATCGACCTGTTGCGTTTCCTGCACGCGGATGACGTGGCCGCAGCGGCACGTGCGATCCAGTACATGGGCATGCTCAACGCACCGCCCGGTGCGCAGCAGGTAGACCCCTTCTCCTCCGTGATCGACCCCGCCGCGACCATCAGGAAATGGATCAGGACCCACGCCATTGCCTTGCGCACTACGCTCAGCGCATTGCTCGCGGACATTGCACGGGCCATGGACCTGGCACCTGCCGAGGACGCACCGATCCTTGCGCTACTCGACGAGGCCCATGCATGGACCACCCAGCATGGCCAGGACATCGGCGGATTCCTTTCGCATTGGGAGCGCAAAGGCGGGGAACGCAGTGTGGCCGCACCGGATCACGGACAGGCGATCCAGGTGCTCACCGTGCACCGTTCCAAAGGATTGCAGTTCCCGGTGGTGATCGTGCCGAACGCGAACATGACCACGCGCGGCAACTTCGCCGAACGCTTCTGGGTGGATCCGGGCGATGCCGTGCCGGAGCTCCCGGTAGCATTGGTGCGCGAGAGCCAGGCCCTGCGCGCTGCGGAACTGCCCGAACTGAAGGAAGAGACTTCCCTCCGCACCCTGGATGCCTCGAACCTGCTGTACGTCGCCCTCACCCGTCCGGAGCAACGGCTTTACGCCCTGGTGCCCGAATATGGTGCGGACGCCATCACGAAAGCCGTGTTGGACCACGTGAAGGAGCACGGCACCGATGGGACGTTGATCCGCGGTGAACGCGCCGCGCCCTGGTCCGTTCGACCGCGTGCTCAGCAACTGGAATTGCAGGATGTGGCCGGCTCATCCTCCACGGCCTCGCTCGTAATGCGGATGGAAGCCCCAGCCGATTGGGATCCCGCCGACCCGGATCCCTACCGCTCCTTCGGGAATGCCGTGCACGATGTGCTGGCCAGGATCGTTTCCGCAGCAGACCTGCCCGCTGCGATCGATGCCGGCCTGGCGGATGGTTCGATCACAGTGGACATCGCGGAGCGCCTGCGCACCGACCTGACCGCGCTGCTCGCTTCACCGGATGTGGCACCATGGTTCAGCAAGGACCTTGAGGTGCGCAATGAAGCTACGTTGCTCACCGCCGAAGGACAGGCCCTAAGACCGGACCGCGTGGTGATCGATGGTGGTCGTGTGCGCGTGCTCGACATCAAGACCGGCAACCCGATGACCGAGCACCACCAACAGGTCCGCAACTACATGCGGCAACTCGAAGCCTTGGGACACGCCCACGTGGAAGGCGCGTTGTTGTACGTGCAGAAAGGCGAACTGGAATCCGTTGCATGATGGGATTGACCTGGAGCCGAAGACCGTTCGATGCCTTGACCCTGATCGAACTGCACGACCTGATGAAGTTGCGCGTGGATGTGTTCGTGGTGGAGCAGGCGTGCGCGTATGCCGAACTGGATGGGCAGGACAGAACGGCGTTGCACCTGCTCGGTCACAATGCGGCAGCGGAATTGGTGGCCTATGCGCGCATCCTTCCGCCGCAGACCGATGGCCTGCCGCACCTGGGCCGGATCATCGTGCGCGCATCGGATCGCAACAAGGGGATCGCCACCACCCTGATGCACTATGCACTTGAAGCCCTGCAGGATCACCATGGATCAACGCGTTCCGCGCTGGCCGCACAAGCACACCTGGAAGCCTTTTATGCGCTCTTCGGATACGTGAGGAACAGTGAGAACTACGACTGGGACGGGATACCGCATGTGGACATGGTCCGCATGACGTGATCAGCGTAGGAGGGTGATGTGCCCCACGTATTCCTTGCGGAAGGAACCATGCTCCGCGATGCGCGCAACGTAACTGAACACACCGGGTTCCAGTCCGTCACCGTTCCATTCCGCGCGCGGATCGGTGGTGCGGAAGCGTTCCACACCCCAGCGGTCGAAGACGACCAGTTCGAAGATCCGCGCACCACGGACCACCGGTGCCCAGGTGTCGTTGTTGCCATCACCGTTCGGCGAGAAGGCGTTGGGCGCGTAGAAGATGTGGTCGGTCACGTAGACCACGCGTGAGGTGGTGTCCACACAGCCATGCTCCGAGGTCACGGTCTGGATGATGGTGAACCGGCCAGCCTCATCGAAGGAGTAGTCGAAGTCCGGTTCGTCGATCACGTTGTTCTCGATGGAATAGCTCCAAAGCGCAGCGTCCTGGGAATAGTCCACCACTTCGATGTGCGGGGTGAAGACACTCACCGTATTGGGCAATGCGCTGAAGGCCGCGACCGGAATGGGGTCCACCACCACCTGGCCGGGAACCGTCATCGTGCGTTCGGCGATGCAACCGCTGTCGGTGGCGATCGTGAGGCTCACGGTATACGTACCGGCGTTGTCGTAGATGTGCACCGGGTCCTGCTCGGAGGAACCCTGGCCGTCGCCGAAATCCCAATCGTGCTGAAGTGTGGTCCACGCGACGGAATTGTCCGTGAACTGGAATGGAGTGCCTTCGCAGGCCTGTCGGTCACTGAGGAAATCCACCTCCGGGAAGGGGAATACCACGACGGAATCCTGGTAACTGTCGGTGCACCCATGATCGCTCAGCGTAAGGAGCACCGGATGCGCTCCGACCGCACTGAACGATGCCGTGGCCGAAGTTCCGCTCGCAGCCTGCGGGGATCCTGCAACACCCATGTCCCAGTTCACGGTGCCCGCTGGCGTGAAGTTGCCCGTGGCGGTGAAAGCAGCTGGTTCACCCGGGCACCGGATCGGTGGCCGTTCGAAGCCGGGGTCCAAGGGCAGGTAGGCCTCGTACAGCATGGACATGGTATCGGCGCAAGGCCAGCCTGGATTGGCGATGAGTGTCACCGTGTAGACGCCGGTATCGGCATAGGTCCATGTCGGTTCGATCACGTTCGAGGTATCGTTCGTCACCGATGGATCACCGAAATCCCAGTGCCAGAACTGGCCATTGATGCTTTCATTCTGGAACGTGGCCGTGAGGCCGGTGCAGCGGTCCACCTGGGCCCCGATGGTGGAGGTGATGTCGATGTCGCACACCACCACCACGAACTTGAAATCGCGGCGCACCTCACTGAGCAGCACTCCGTTCCGGAATTCCTTCACCATGATGCCCACGGTGAACGACCCTTGCAATGTGGGATGCACCGTCACCTCCCCCGTTACAGGATCGATGGCGATGCCCGGGGCGCCGTCCATGGGGAAATTGGTCGAGTAGCCGGCCGCCCAAACGATCGGGGTGTATGGCGGCGGGAATGGAGCGGGTTGCGGGTCGAAATTGTCACCACCCTGGAACGGAGCACACAACTCGTAGGTAAGCTGATCGCCATCCGGGTCGGTGGCCGAATGATCGAACGCGACATCCTGCCCAAGGCACAACGCGCCCGGCGGATACTCGGTGAACCGCGGGGAGCTGTTGACGGCATCCGGTGGACCCGGGATGTGCACCGTGCAGGTGAGCCCCTGCGTGTTCGGGTTCGCCACGTTGATCATCGATGGCGTGCGGCAGCAGCGGCTGTAACTGATGTCGTAGCCACCGGCAATCGGCGGAAGCGTCACGTTGGCGATGTACTGGGTGGTCGCCAGGCAGACCTGCGGCGGGACCGCCAGGCACGGATCGTTCAGCACCACCGGCACATTGACCTCACCGGGGTCCGAAGCCGTGACGCTCTGCACCAGCACACCCGCCGCGTTGAACACACCCAAGGTGACCGTGGCATCGAACACCGCCCCGTTGGTATTGTCCGGACCACAGTCTCGGTAGAAGTTAAGGATGATCCGGTAGTTGTTCCCACCCAGGTGATCATAGTACATCTCGCCACCCACGATGTGCGTGGCACCGGCCCACAAGGCACACAAGGCGGCGAGGAGGAATGTACAGGACCTGCGGACCATGTTCTAAGGACCAAAAGGTATGCAGCTTGGTTGCCTTGCCGGCGATCCTTCCCGCAATATCATCGTGAAACTAGCCTTCATGACCCACTGCCGCAACGATCCCTTCACACGCCCCATTCATCGGACAGCGCCCACTGCCGCTCCCACTCCCTGCGCTCCAGCGGCTCATACACCCCCATGCGGATCATTTCCTGGATGCGAACCATCTCCGGGTAGGCGATCGCCTCCACACGGTGCACCACCCGCCGAGATCCGATCACCTGGATCTCCGTGAATGCACGGTCCGAATCGATCCGGTAGAACGCCATCGTGCCCAAGCGCCTGTACACCGGGAATCGATCCGGCCCGTGTGCTGTTCTATCTTCCGCCGCCATGCACCTGCCTTTTCTTCATCGCCTTGCGAACGCCCTTCTCGAGCAGCATGGCAATGCCTTGGAACGGGTCGCCGTGGTGCTCCCCAGCCGCCGCGCAGGGATCTACCTGCGAAGGTATCTGGCCCAGGCCGCCGGCCGAAGCATCTGGAGCCCGGAGATGCTCGATATGGGTGCTTTCCTGGAACGCCTCACCGGCATCCGGCAGGGTCGGACCCTGGAGCTGCTCTTCCTGTTGCACGAGGCCCATGTGGTGGTGGAAGGGGAACGCGCCCGGCCGATGGCGGAGTTCATGCAGTGGGCCCCGGTCACCCTGCGCGACATGAGCGAGGTGGATGCCCACCTGCTGGACCTGGCCGACCTGTACCGGGACCTGCGCAGTTTCCATGAGATCGAGGACTGGAGCATGAGGCTGGGTGAACCGAGCGCCGGACAGGTCCGTTTGATGCAGCAATGGCTCTCCACCGGAGCCCTGCACCGGACCATGAACGAGGTGATGGGCCGCAATGGGGTGGGCACCTCCGGTTCCATTGCCCGACACGCTGCGGGATCGGCCACCGCCGGCACGCTTCAGACCCCCTGGGAAGCCATCTGGTTCGCGGGGCTGAATGCGTTGGACCCGGCCACCACTGCCATCGTACAGCGGTTGCAGCGTGACGGGAAAGCCTTCGTGGCCTGGGATGCCGATCCGTATTATCTCGAGGACCACGAGCAGGAAAGCGGTTATTTCATGCGGCGCTCGATCGCTGCGCTCGGCGAAGGGAGGATCCAACCGGAAGAGCTGTTGCGCACCCTCCCCCGCACCGTGCATTCCGTTTCCGTGCCCAACCCCGTGGCACAAGCCCGTTACGCCGCCCAATACCTCTCGGAACTGGATGCCGATGAACGCAGGCGGACCGCGGTGGTGCTGGCGGATGAGGACCTGTTGATGCCGTTCCTTGAAGCCCTGCCCGAGGACCTCGGCCCGATGAACATCACGATGGGTGTGCCACTCTCGTCACTGCCCGTGCATGGGCTTACAGAGGCATTCCTGGACCTGCACCTGCGCGTTCGCACCGATGGTCATGACCTGCACGCGTTGGAGCGATTGTTCATGCATCCCTTCCTGCATCAAGGTGCTGTCACCGGGGCATTGATCGCACACTTGCGCGGTACGCAACGGTACCGCATCGATCCGGGCCGCATCCGCGAGGCACTTGGCGCTGCGAATGTGGGGGCCGCGGATGATCTCATGGAAGCGATCACGCCGCTGGATGAACTCACCGCCGCAGCGATCCCGAAGCGGTTCGACGCCCTGCTGTCGCACGCCCGCAGGATCCGCACCACCGATGCATTCGTGCAGGAACAATTGTATCGCATGGCGAAACTCCAACGTCGCCTGCACCTCGCACTTGCCCGGGCCGGGGCGCCCGATGTGGACCTCCACAGCTACACCGCATTGCGTGCACGGCTGGTGCGTGAAGAGCGGATCACCTTCTTCGGCGAACCGCTGAGCGGACTGCAGGTGATGGGCTTCCTCGAAGCGCGGGCCATCGACCATGACCGCGTGCTGATCCTCGGTGCCAACGAAGGGACCCTGCCCAGATCTGCAGCACAGCAGAGTTGGATCCCCTTCGCGATCCGGCGTGCCTACAAACTGCCCCTGGGTGCCGATACGGACGCGATCACGGCCTACCACTTCCACCGCCTCGCACAGCGCACAGCCGACCTGCACCTGGTGCACGATGCCGAAGGTGCGGATGCCGGTGGTCCCAGCCGATACATCGCCCAATGGAAGCGGGAATTGATCGGCAGGTCCGCAACGGAACTGAAGGGATCAGCACTGACCGCACGTGCACCGGTGCGCAAGCGGCCGGGCATCGCGGTGGCAAAGGACGCTGCGGTAGTGGAACGGATCGACGCGATGCGCGCACGTGGCATCTCCCCTTCGGCGCTAGGCACATGGCTCACGTGCCCGCTCGATTTCCACTTCAAATATGTCCTGCGCATCGAGGAGGCCGAGGAAATGGACGGCAAGCTGGGCAGTGATGTGCTCGGTGAGGCTGTGCACGCGGTGCTGGAGGAGCAGTACAAGCCGTTCATTGGCCAGCGGATCGAGGAAGAGGCATTGCGCGCGGCGGCCGGAGGCACGCATGATGCCATTCGAACGCACCTCGCGAAGAGCTATCCGAACACCACCCTGTCCCACGGGCATTTCAAACTCCGGATCGAGATGGCCGCCAAAGCGGTGGCGGACCACCTGCTCGCAGAAGCCCGTCGCGTGGCCGGGAACCCCACGGAACTGCTTCATTTGGAACAGGAAGTCGTTGCCAAAACCCCTGCTGGAACACACTTCAAAGGACGCTGCGACAGGGTGGAAGTGCGTGATGGTGTGGTGCACATCCTGGACCTGAAGACCGGGGGGGTGCAAGCCCGTGACCTGGTCCTCGGAAAAGTGGAGCGGGAAGCGATCGGGCCTCAGCAGCGGTACGCCCTGCAACTGATGATCTACGCCTGGTGCTTTCTTCAGCAGAACCCTTCAGTTGAACGCGTCCGTGCCGGGATCATCCCATTGCAGCGCGTGTCCCAAAGCGAGGGTCTTCTCCTGGAACTGGAGGGCTCGACCGACATCACGCGGAACATGACGGCGTCCATCGGTGCCTTGCTGGATGAATTGATCGCCGAGTTGATGGACACGGCCACGCCATTCACCCACGACCCGGACAGCCGGTACTGCGGTCTCTGTGTGCCTTGATCGCCTTCTCGTCCGGATGTCGGCCACGGACCCTGGCGAACACAAGCACCCAGAATTGAAAAAGGGGCCGAAGCCCCTTTTCATGCACGCGTTCGTCGCTTAGCGGAAGATGACCTTGTGCACCGAAACGTTCTCGTTCCGTTTGATCTTGAGGTAGTAGACCCCACTGCTCTGCGTGGTCAGGTCCACATCCCGGCGGTAGGTGCCGGTGAATTCCGTGATCACGTCGGTCATCACGGTCTGTCCCAACGTATTCACCAGTTCGATGGTGATGTCCATGGGGCTCTCGTTGGTGAAGCTGAAATTGAACCGGCCGTTGTTCGGGTTCGGAAGGATGGTGATGCCATCCTCATCGGCGCTGGCCAGGGACTTGTAAATGATCCCGGTGCGGTTCACGCCACCCAGCGAGACATAGTAATCGGCATTGTTCCGGGCCTCCCCGGTCCATGCATCATTCACCAGCTCGAACTCGCCTTTGCCCGTTACAGGGATCTTGGCGATCACATACTCCTCACCCGCGGTCCAGGAGACCGAAGCATTCTGCATCGGCATCGTGCCGAAGCCCGCGAACACCTGGTAGTTGTCGGTGCCGACCTCATGGGCGTTGCCGGAACGCGTGAGCGGGATGTACTGCATGGCGGGAGCCTCCTGTTGCAGCGTGCCCAAGGTGGCGCCGGAGCTCCGGTCCCACTTGATGGTGAACACTACTGCAGAGAAGATGCCGTTGAAATCAGATGTGGGGCGCACGTGCACCTCCAACATGCCGCCGTCGCGGTGCAACCCGATGTCCACCGGACTTTGAGCTGAAGTGGTTGCGGCGAGCGCTACTGTTGCGAGTGCGATACCGGTGGTGCGGCGTAATGGATTCTTCATGTGGAGTGGATCGTTGGCGATCACAATGTTACACGTGGACGAGAGTTCGCTCAAATGGTCGCCGCAATTTACATCGCGCGTTCGTAGACCGCAAGGGCATTCGACCAATAAAGTGGAATGGCCCATAAACCGAACAGGGGCCCTTGCGGACCCCTGCGCGGTAAACCTGCAAGGAAAATTGGAACCGGTCGAGGCCAGGAAGATCGGCCTCGCCAAGGGGAAGACGCAGCCCATTCGAGAGGGTTGCCGCAACCCAGAAAATTTTTCTTCCATCAGCCTTCCGCAGTGAACTTGTACCCCACCCCGCGGATGGAATGGAAGTGCACCGGGTTGCGCGGATCGGGTTCGAAATACTTCCGGAACCCCACGATGAAGTTATCCACGGTGCGTGTGGTCGGGAATACGTTGTAGCCCCACACTTTCTGCAGGATCTCCTCACGGGAGACGACGCTGCCCTCCCGCTCGACGAGCAACCGGAGCAGCATGATCTCCCGCTGGCTCAATGTGTGCTGCCTGCCATCCCCCCCCACCACTTCATAGCTGTTGAAGTCCACCTTGTTCTCCCCGAACGAATATGTGGTGAGCACGGGGTGGGCGGCACCCACGCTGGCGCGCTGCAGAAGGTTGGCCACCCGCAACAGCAACTCCTCCAACTCGAAAGGCTTGCCGAGATGGTCATCGCCGGTGCGGAGGCCACGGATCCGGTCCGCCGGCGCGATCCGGGCCGTAAGGAAAAGTACCGGGGTGGTGTCGCCCTCCAGACGAATGGTCTCGACCACCGTGTGACCGTCCATGCCGGGGAGCATCACATCCATCACCACCAGATCGAAACGGGCGCCACGCATCCGCTCCAAGGCATCCGGTCCGGTGTTCGAGGTGGTGACATTGTAGCCTTCCATCTCGAAGTTGAGCTTGAGGCCGAGGCGGAGGCCTTCCTCGTCCTCCACCAACAGGATCCGTGCAGGGTCGTTCGCCATGAGCAACCACAAAGATGGTCCAAGGTTACCTTCGCGGGCCATGCACATCACGGAAGCGCAACTTGCCCAGGTGAACGCCATGCGGCGCAATACCTTGGTGGAACACCTCGGGATCGAATTCATCCCCAGCCCGGAGGGCACCGTTGCAGCGACCATGCCGGTGAACAGCACCACCCACCAACCCATGGGCATCCTGCACGGCGGGGCAACGGTGGCACTGGCGGAAACGGTCGGAAGCATGGGGTCCGCGATGTTGGTGGACCTGAAGAAGCATGGTGTTGTGGGCATCGAGGTGAATGCGAACCACCTGAAAGCCGTACGGTCCGGCAAGATCACCTGCACCGGCACGTTGATCCATCATGGGCGCTCCACGCACGTTTGGGATTTCAAGGTGACCAATGACCAGCGAGAGCTTGTCGCGGTATGCCGGCTGGTGGTGATGGTGACCACGTTGAAGGAGCCTTCGGCGCAATGAGGACCATGGGACTTGAACACGCCCTGCGCAGCTACCTGGACCGCGGACTCACCTTCGCGTGCTTTCGCAGGCCCGGGAGGCCGTTCGACCTTTGGGTGCAACGGAGCCCGGATCTGGACGTGGTGGACCATGCCATGCTCTATGAACTGAACGAGGTCTTCCTGCTGGCACCCTTCCTGCTGGACCCATCGCGCATCGCATTCATAAGGGCGGACAAGGACTTCGTGATCACGGACCCGAGCGCGGAAGTGGATCCCTTGATCGAGTTCCGTGGGCGAAAGGTGCCGGCATCACCGGATCCTTTCAACACACCAGATGCCCTCTACAAGCAGCACGTGCGGAATGCACTGGAGGCGTTCGAACGCAGTGACCTGGAGAAGGTGGTCCTTTCCCGTACGGTCACCTCGGCATTGGAACGCCAGCAACTGCCCCAGCTTTTCCTTGCTGCTGCTGAAGCTTATCCGCAGGCCTTCGTAGCACTGGTGAATACGCCGGACCACGGCACATGGCTGGGGGCCTCACCGGAACGATCGCTATCCGCACAGGACGATACGTTGCAAGTGGATGCCATAGCCGCGACGCGGTCGGGACAGCGCGTACCCGCGGACCCGGATCAATGGAACGAGAAGGAACGGCATGAGCAGGCCCTGGTGACCACCGGTGTGCTCGCGGAATTGATCGACCTTGGGCTGCGTGAAACGCGCACCCATGGCCCTGAGGTGGTGCATGCGGGGAATGTGGCGCACCTGCGCACGGTCGTGGAGGCGGATCTGGGTGGACGGGCCCTTTCCGAAGTGGTATTGGCCTTGCACCCGACAGCGGCGGTGTGCGGCACTCCGCGTGAAGCCGCCATGGCGTTCATCGCTGCCACGGAACGCCACGAGCGTTCCCTGTACAGCGGTTTCTGGGGGCCTTGGAGCGCCGACGGAGAGACCGAACTGTTCGTGAACCTGCGTTGCATGCAGGCACACGGTACTGCGGTGACCCTGTTCGTGGGCGCGGGCATCGTACCGGGCAGTGACCCGGAACAGGAGTGGGAGGAGACGGAGCACAAGGCGAACACCTGGCGCGACCTCATGGCATCGTTCAGCGACCGGGTATCTTCGCGCACCGATGCGCACCAGTGATCATTTCGCCGCCTCCGAGCTGGCCCGCCTCTGCGCCGAGAAGGGGGTGAGGCACGCCGTTATCAGCCCGGGATCGCGCAGTGCGCCATTGGTCATCGCCTTCAACCAGCAGGCGGGGATCGAATGCGTGCGCGTCATCGATGAACGCAGCGCGGCCTTCTTCGCCCTTGGCATGGCGCAGCAGCTGCATGCTCCGGTGGCCTTGATCTGCACGAGCGGAAGTGCCGTGTTGAACTACGGACCTGCGATCGCCGAGGCGTATTACCAGCGCATACCCCTGTTGGTGATCACCGCTGATCGACCCGAGGAATGGGTGGACCAAGGCGAAGGCCAGGCGATCCGGCAACAGGGCGTGCTGGCGCTGCACATGAAGCGAAGCGTCCAGCTGCCGCGCATCTCCAACGATGAGCTGGCGCGCTGGCATTGCGGACGCTTGATCAACGAAGCGATCGATGGTACACTGCTCCCTGTTCCCGGCCCGGTGCATGTGAACGTGCCCTTCGCCGAACCGTTGTATGGGCGCACGGAGAACAAGACCGATGTCCAGGATCTTTCGCGTTTCATCGCGCCGGTGATGACCGAGTCCTTCATCCTGCCTGACCATGCCCGTTGGTTGATCGGCCAGCTCTCGGCCTGCAAAAAGGTGATGGTGCTGGCCGGGCAGGGCACCTGGAGCGACGGCATGCGCAAGCAACTCGTGCAGTTCGCTTCACTTCCACAGGTGACCGTACATACCGAAGCGACCAGCAACCTCGACGATACGGCCTTCATCACCACGATCGATCGCGTGATCGAAGCGGTGAGCGACAAGAACGAGAAGGACCTGCGCCCCGAGCTGCTGATCACCTTCGGCGGTGCGGTGGTGAGCAAGCGGATCAAGACCCTGCTGCGCAAATGGCGACCGCTGCAGCACTGGAATGTGGACGCAGGACAGCGCCATTACGACACCTACCAGAGCCTCACGCACGACATCGCGGTGAGCCCGGAGATCTTCTTCGCGCAGCTCGCACCCGGCGTGCAGCCGAACGAGAGCTTCTACGGTCAGGCCTGGAAGATGATGGACGAGAGCACCCGGGGCAAGCACAACAGGATCATCGCCTCGGCGCCCTTCTGCGACCTGACTGTTTTCAACACGCTACTGGATCGCATTCCGGGGGATAGCGCGGTGCATCTCGCGAACAGTACACCGGCCCGGTATGTCCAGCTCTTCGACCGGGTTCGTGGTCATCGCTGGTTCAGCAACCGCGGCACAAGCGGGATCGATGGATGCACCAGTACCGCTGTTGGCGCTGCGTTCGCCACGCAGGAACCAACGACCTTGATCACCGGTGATACGGCCTTCTGTTACGACAGCAATGCCTTCTGGAACGAACAGCTTTCACCGTTGTTGAAGTTGATCGTGATCGACAACGGCGGCGGCAACATCTTCCGCGTGATCGAAGGACCCGACAAGGACGCGGAACTGCTGCCCTGGTTCGAAGCGCCACACGGAAGGGACATCGAGAAACTCGTTGGTTCGTATGGATTGCCCTATTACCACGCCAGCGACCAGACCACGTTGGTGGCGGCGCTCGACAAGCTGTACGCACGACACGAGAAGCCCGCGGTGTTGCACATCAGCACGGACGCAGCCACCTCGCCCAGGGTGTTGCGGGACTATTTCAAAAGGCTTCGAGGCGAATGAGACCAAGCACCGATCGATCCCTGATCGACCCCAACCTATCATGAACAAGAGAGACTGGAAGACCATCAAGGAGTACACGGACATCAAGTTCGAGTTCTTCGAGGGCATCGCCAAGATCACGATCGACCGGCCCGAGGTGTACAACGCCTTCCGGCCGGACACGAACAAGGAGATGATCGATGCGATGGACATCGCCCGCGAGGATCCGGCCATCGGGGTGGTGGTGTTCACCGGCGCCGGCGACAAGGCCTTCTGCAGTGGCGGAGACCAGAATGTGAAAGGACGCGGCGGCTACATCGGCACCGATGGCATCCCGCGCTTGAATGTGCTCGATCTGCATAAACGCATCCGCGAGCTGCCCAAGCCCGTGGTGGCCATGGTGAACGGCTACGCGATCGGAGGCGGGCACGTGCTGCATGTGGTGTGTGACCTCACCATCGCTGCCGATCATGCGCGCTTCGGACAGACCGGCCCGAAGGTGGAAGCTTCGATGCCGGCTTCGGCAGCAACTACCTCGCCCGCCATGTGGGTCAGAAGAAAGCCCGCGAGATCTGGTTCCTGTGCCAGCAGTACACCGCGAAGGAGGCCGAGGACATGGGCATGGTGAACAAGGTGGTGCCCCTCGCAGAGTTGGAAGACACCACGGTCGAGTGGTGCCGGATCATGATGCAACGCAGCCCGCTCGCCTTGCGCATGATCAAGCGTGGATTGAACGCCGAATTGGATGGTCAACGTGGATTGATGGAGTTCGCCGGGGACGCCACCTTGATGTACTACCTGATGGACGAAGCGCAGGAAGGTCGCAATGCGTTCCTGGAGAAGCGGGCACCGGATTTCCAGAAGTTCCCAAAATTCCCGTGAGAGGGTTAAACGCTGAGGCGCAGAGAACGCGGAGGTTCGCTGAGGGTGAGCTGTTGAGCGACCGGCCCGGCTACGCCAACTGCAATCCTTTGATACCCTTGAAGTGTTTCGCGTTCAAGGTCAGTAGCGGCACATTATGAGCGATGGCGGTGGCAGCGATGAGGTGATCCGCCAGATGAACGCCATTCTCCTTTGCATGCCCTTCGAGGATCCAGCGGAAGACCTTGAAACTTCCATGGTGAATGGCAGAATATGGAACTGAACCCTCGTGCTCCTTCCACAGCGCATCGTACTCTGCGCGGTTCTCGGGAGCCAAGCAGCCCGCGACCACGGTATCACAGAGGACGAGCGAAATGTCCGATATCGCGCGCTAGGCCGCCATGACCGTGGCTCCCTTCTGAACCTGCCGATGAGGATGTTGGTATCGATCAGACCGCTTCCATGCTCTCCCGCAGCTCCTCCGCCGAAGCCCGGTTATCGCCCCGATCTCCGCCAACTTCTCGAACGGGTCCTTCTCCTTGGCCGCCTCGCGTTCAACACTCGACCACCAACGCGGAAATGCTCTTCTTCCTCCGCTTGCTAGAGCATGGTGGCGGTCTTTTGAACTTGGGTGGTACTGAAAGGGTGAGTTTGACCGTCATGGCGCAACGTGATCATGAGTGAAGTTACGTGATCTTCATTCTTTGTGCGGCCCGCATGAAACACTGGCTTCAGGCATTTCGGTTGCACGCTGCCGTTGAGCAGGTGAGCAGCATCCTCGTGGGCAGTGCATTGGCGTACCATGTAGCAGAACGGGCGCGTCATTGCAGATGCCTGTGTTCAAGCGATCGTAATGATCCTCACGCTGATCACCGCTATCCTCCTGCGATCCTCAGCAACCTCGCCAATGACCTTGGTGATCACCAGCACGGCACCGATAACGCTCGCATCGCCCGCAACTGCCGTCCAAAGCGGGGCCATCTCGCCAGTTGCGATGAAACGGGCGATTTATCTGTGGAATGCTATCCCGGTGAGCGGTTGCGCATTGATCACGGTCGCACTTGGATTCACTACGAGCACCGTGCTGTTCCTACTACTCGGACTACTCGCTATCGGAGCAGCCGTGAAATACACCTTCGGAAAGAACCCATATGGGTATGCTGGCTTGGGCGACCTCAGCGTCTTCCTCTTCTTCGGGATCGCGGGTGTTTGTGGAACTTTCTACCTGCACACAAGGATGTTCCACCCTTTCCTATTGCCGTCCGCCATCGCGTTCGGGCTTCTGAGCGCCGGCGTCCTCAACGTGAACAACATGCGTGACATCCACAACGATGCCGCGAGCGGAAAAAGGACATTGGTGGTGCGCATGGGCTCAGCGAACGCACGGGTCTATCACACCGTTCTGGTACTTGTCGCTTGATGAGCTTGATATCCTTTGCCCTCTTCCAGAACGCCGGATGGACCACCTGGCTCTTCCTGTTGACGACACCCGGCTTCATCATTCACCTGAAAAAGGTCTGGACCAACAAGGAACCGCGCGACCTTGACCCCCAACTGAAGGTCCTGGCGATGGGCACCTTCCTCACCGCGCTGCTGTTCTCGCTCGGTCTTATCCTTGCGGTATGATCGCAGCGCGCTGGATCGAACGGACCCTGGAACCACGCTTCGAGCTGGGCACTTCGAAAGGCCCGATCAACGCGCGTACGGTGTGGTACCTGCTCGCCTGGCACACTGAACGGCCTGCAATCATGGGCATCGGTGAGGCGGCGCTCTTCCCCGGACATAGCAAGGAGTTCCCTGCGGATGTGCGGACGAAGTCGATCGAGCTGTGCGCCGACACGAGCGACTGGCAACAACGACTGAACACCGATCTCGTGGATGTACCCAGCGTGCGCTTCGCCGTGGAGCAATGCCTGCGCGATCTGGAGGTGAGCGGCACCAAGCAGCTATTCCCGTCCGACTTCACACTGGGCCAGCGCGCGATCCCGATCAATGGACTGGTGTGGATGGGCGACAAGGTCACGATGAAGCAGCGGATCCGCGAGCAGATCGACAAGGGCTTCACCACCGTGAAGATGAAGATCGGCGCGATCGGCATCGACGACGAGCTGGAGCTATTGACGGCCGTGCGTACGGAATTCGACGCGCGCACCATCACCCTGCGCGTTGACGCCAACGGGGCTTTCGACCAACGGACGGTCCGCGGTGTGCTGCAACGGCTGTCCGACCTGCAGGTGGAGAGCATCGAGCAACCGATCGCGCCCGGCCTTTACGAAGCCATGGCCGAGCTCTGTGCGGATACGCCCATCCCCATCGCCTTGGACGAGGACCTGATCGGCGTGAACCACCTCGACAACAAGCGCGACCTGCTCGATACCGTTCGTCCGCAGTACATCGTCATCAAGCCGAGCCTCGTGGGCGGCTGGGCCGCAGCGCAGGAATGGATCGATCTCGCCATGCAACGTGATATCGGCTGGTGGATCACCAGTGCGTTGGAAAGCAGCATCGGCCTCAATGCGATCGCGCAGTGGACCGCGACATTGCCGATCGACCGGCCACAAGGCCTCGGCACCGGAACCGTGTACGCCAACAACATCCCCGCCCCCTTGGAAGTGAAGGCCGGTGCTTTGTGGTTCCGGCCGGAACAAGGCTGGGATCTGCGGACGATGACCGCTTCCTGAACCGGCGCTGCATCTTCCCCACCGGCTTGCGACCTTTGTGGCATGGCCTTCGTGTTCGATGCGATCACCTTGGATGGCGAACTCCTGACCGGGGAGGTCGCCTTGGCCCATTTTGAAGAACGCTCCAAGGATCCACGCTCGGCTGCGTGGGCGAACTCTATGAATATGCTCGTGCGAGAGTTGATCGGCGATCCCATCGGACCGATCACGGCGCACACCAGCGGCACCACCGGTACGCCGAAGCCGGTCGTGATCACGCGTGAGGATCTTGTCGCGAGTGCGGAACTCACCGGGCGGACCTTCGACCTGCACCGTGGTGACCGGTCGCTGTTGTGTCTGCCTTGTGCATACATCGGTGGAAAAATGATGGTCGTGCGCGCAATGGTCTTGGGCCTTGACCTGCATGTGATCGATCCGCGCGGATCCGTGCTGGAGAACCTGGATGTTGAGGACCGGTTCGCGTTCACGGCCATGGTACCGCTCCAACTGCATCGCGCCGTTCTCGCGGACAGGGCGGCGGTGGAGCAGCGCTTCGCGACCATCCTCCTGGGTGGTGGGCCGGTAAGCAAAGCGATGATGGACGCGGTCCGGGATCTGCGGACAGCGGTGTACCAAGGCTATGGAAGCACAGAGACCGTGACGCATGTGGCCATCCGCGGGTTGAACAAAGCCGCGCTCGTACCTGGCACACAGGGATCCATGGATGAGCCGTTCCATGCGATCGGAGAGGTCTCCTTCGGACGCGATCCGCGGGGCTGCCTGGTCGTGTACACTCCGCATCTCAGCACAACCCAGCACGTGACCAATGACATCGTGGAGTTGCTCGGTGATACACGATTCCGGTGGCTTGGGCGTTGGGACAATGTGATCCTGAGCGGTGGCAAGAAATTGCACCCGGAACAACTGGAGGCCCGCACGGTCGGCGTGATCCCCTATCCGCACTACTTCACCGGCACACCGGATGCCATGCTGGGACAGGCCGTGACGCTGGTCATTGAGGCGGATAGACCGGTACAGGAGGTGCTGCCGGAAGTGATGGACGCGTTGGTGGGTGTGCTCGATCCACACGAGTTGCCCCGCAAGGTGCGCGCACTGGACAGCTTTGAACGGACAATGGCAGGCAAGATCATTCGCAACACGCCAGCATGATCCCGGTATTCCTCGTCCTGCTGCTCTTTTACGCCGTCGCCTTCGTCATCGTGGTATGGCCGATGCATTGGTTCTGGCACTCCCGCACCCGACAGGGACCGTATGACAAGCGTTTCTACCGCCAGGCGTCCTTCTGGCGCATGTACTTCTGGGTCTTCGGTACGGCGTTGCTGATCTCGTTGGTGCTGAACCTGCTCCACCTCGGCCCGGCCTAGCGCATGTTGTTCGCCGCCTCCGCGTCGAATTCCTCTCCAGGGTCGTCCAACGGGCGGGCGTTCGTATAGGTGCGCCACTTTTCCAGCACGGCCTGCATATCCGAGGGCAGTGCACTTTCAAAGTGCATGCGCTTGCCCGTGATCGGGTGTTCGATCTCCAGAGTGCGGGCATGCAACGCCTGGCGGGGCAACAGCGTGAAGCAATTCTCCACGAACTGCTTGTAACGCGTGAAGGTGGTCCCCTTCAACACGCGATCACCGCCATAGGTGGCATCGTTGAACAAGGGATGGCCCAGGTACTGCATGTGCACCCGTATCTGGTGCGTGCGACCCGTCTCCAGTTTGCATTCGACCAGGGTCACGTAGCGGAACCGCTCGATCACCTTCCAGCGTGTGATCGCAGGCTTCCCCTGCTCACCGTCCGGAAAGACGTACTGGACGATGCGGTCCTTCGGCGAGCGTCCGATGTGGCCCTCGATCAGCCCTTCGTCCTCTTCGAAGTCGCCCCAGACCAGCGCCTGGTAACGCCGGTCGCTCGTGCGATCGAAGAACTGCCGTGCAAGGTGCGTGAGGGCTTCCTCCGTCTTTCCGATCACCATGACACCGCTGGTATCCTTGTCCAGCCGATGCACCAGCCCCGGCCGCGGGATCTCCGCACCAGGTGTGCTCGGCAGCTTCCCGAAGTGGAAGAGCAGGGCGTTGACCAGCGTGCCGGTCCAGTTGCCGTGCCCGGGATGCACCACCAGACCGGCCTGTTTGTCGATCACCAGGATATGGTCATCCTCATACAGGACATGCAACGGGATGTCCTCCGGCTGCACCTCTCCATCGCGCTGCGGATAGGGCAGCACGATGCTGATCTCGTCACCGGGTTTCACCTTCTGGCTGGGCTTGGCGGCCTTGCCGTTCACCAGCACGTTCCCTGACCTGGCCGCTACCTGGATCCGATTGCGCGAGGTATGCGCCAGGCGAACGAAAAGGAATTTGTCCAACCGGAGCAGGGACTGGCCCGGATCACAGACAATGCGATGGTGCTCGTACAGCTCCTGCTCATCCACCAACGCTTCGCTAGCGCTCATGTCAATGGTGGATCGATAGTCGGGACTGCCCGATGACCCCACCGCGCTCGTCTGTGACACGCACGAGGTAGATGCCCTCCGAAAGGGAACCGGTATGGATCACCTGATCGGCGCTGGACCGCTCCTGTAGGACCACGCGTCCGGTGGCATCCAAGCACTGCACCACGGCACCGGCACCAGTGGCAAGCCGCATGCGGAAGGAATCATTCGCCGGGTTGGGATAGAGGAGCAATGCGTCGGTGGCGGTCGGCGCTTCGATCCCCACAAAGGGATCTTCGGCAGCTACAAAGACCGGGCGCATCATCAGCGAACCGTTGAAGGCGGTATTGATCCACGACCCACCGGTCCTGTAGAAGATCCGGCTTCGGGTATCGCGGTTGCGGTCGAAGCCCAGGTTCATGTTCGCATCGTTGGTCTGTGTCCACCCCACGTAGATCGTCCCTTCCACGTAAATGGCGGAGTCCAGAGCGTACTCCACGAAGTGGTTCAAGCCATCCTGCCTGTACTGCGGGCTGGAGAAGGAGAAATTCTGGTGCTGGATGACCTCCGGATCCAGCGACCTCCAGATGGTGATCAGGAAGGACCCGTCCGTGGGGGCGGAGAGCGGTGGTTGGTTCGCGATCGGGTTGAAATACATCCGCACCGCCCGCAAAGAATCGCCGCCGAGCAGGTCGAATCGATAGGCCAGTTTGCCACCAGCAGCGTTCAATCCATAGCCCATCTCAGCACTACCATCGTCGAACGCATAGTAGTTGCTCACCTCCTGCACGAACCGGGTGGTGTCGTTGTATCGGTTGATGTCCGGGGTGGCGTTCGTCCAGAACTTCACCTCCCAAAAGGCGGATGTGGTCGCCGTGCCGGGGTCGTACACGAAGTTGTTCGGTGCACTGTTCACCGGATGGGTCCCGATGAAGCTGCTGCTCGCGTTGCCGCTCGTGTTGGTGCCGTTGGTGAAGCCTTCCAGCCCGGAACCATCCGTCCGTGCCACTTCCATTCCGTACGTGATGAAGCGGTCGTTCTCATCCAGGTTGCGCTGTGTCAGTTCCACCTCGGCGGCCATCACCGATGCGGGTGCCTGTTCGAACTTGTTGAAGGGAACGGACGTGTAGGTGTTGAGCAGGCTGCTTTCCGGATAGGTATACGCGACATCCACAAGCGTGGTGTCATCGTAGGTGCGTTGCGCTCCCAGTCGCACGTAGTCCAGGTGCCAATGATCGAACGATCCGCTCAACGTGGCGTAGTTGAGGAATCGCATCCTGAAGCCGTTCTTCAGGAAACGGTCCTGCAGAATGGGTACCATGACCTGCTTGAAGGGCTGTGTGGCGGTGTATGGTGTTCGCCACACCCGCACCCAGGCATCCTCCAGTGGTGCATAGAACTCGAGCACGAGACTGTCCTGGGGTTGCACGAAGGCATCGCCGCTGAGCCCTTGGGTCTGGTAGAAGAAACTCAGGTAGATGGAATCACCGGGGGGATAGGCCAGGTCGATGGGCACCGAGGTGAGGTGGTCCGCAATGCCATACGCCGTGTACTGTTCGAAGTTGTACGGATGACCGGTGCGGGCGAGCCCATCGAAGGTGGCCACACCGATGGTGGGCGGATCGACAGGATAGGTGCCGTTCACATACACGTCATCATCCTCCCAGAGGATCAGTGGACCAGGAACGCCGTCCGTGGTGTATGTACCACCGGCAGCAGCCACATCATACACCAGCAATGAATCCTGGATCAATGCAGGCGAGGACATCCAGATGGTGTCGTTCGGCGGGTTCTGGAGGGTATCATACACGTTGTAGGCCGGCCAGGCATCCACGTCGTTGCTGGTAGGCGGATAGGTACTGAGGTCGCGGAGTGTGACCGTTACCATATCCAGGGCCTGCCGGGTGGTGACAGGTGGGTCCTGCAGGTCGATGGTGTAGATGAACGTGGTATCGGTGGCGTAGACCATGTCGGGTGTTGAAACACCATTCACCTCCAAGCGATACATGGTCTCGCTCAGGGTAACGTCCGGGTCGCCCACCTGTGCCCAACGCTTCCGCGTGCGGTCGATGGAGAAGTCGTCCCGCAACGGGATCACCTGTGGCTGGACGAGATAGTTGAAGTGTGTGTTCAGGTCTGCTTTCTGCATCCCCTTGTCCACCCCGGGCCTTGCAGAAAGTGCACGGATCGATTCACCCTGGGCCATTGCCACGTCGGAAACGCACACAGCCGTGCAGAGTATCAGAAGTCTATTGGTCAACATCCGAGGAGTCGCTGTTCGTGTATCGTCCGGGATCGTTCCAGCCCTGGCTCGGCCTCAACCCGGCGGTATCCGCATTGAGCCAGATGTCGATCGCACTGCCAAGCGCGATCCTGCTGTCGCCACCCGCCCCCGGGGACTGGCGCCGCACCCTCGCCAACGTGGAATCGCTGCGCGTATTGCAGCCTTCGCAGTTGACAAGGATACCCAGGTTCAGTGAAGCCATGTTCAAGACCATCTGCACCTCCGCGAAGGTGAGACCGCGCAGGTCCGGTACCGGGACACGCTCACCATGCTCACCGCTGCCCAGCACCAGGGTCACCTCCTCCCCTTTCCGGATGCGGGCATCGGGGGCGATGGGCTCACCCTTGTACAGTTGGGCGATCACACAATCGACACACTGATCAGGCTTGTACTGCAGTTCCTTCACCTTCAGCCCGATGATCTCCAACACGGAGATCGCCTGCCGCTTGGAAAGGTCCACGAGCCTGGGCATGTCGATCATCTTGGGCTGGCTGGCATTGATCACGAGGTACACCTTTCGGCCCGGCTTCACCTCACTGGCTGCCCCGGGATCCTGTTCGACCACGGTGCCCCGTTGCTGCTCCCCGGTGTAGACCGAATCGACCACGACCGCCTCAAGGTCCCGGCTTCTCAACATGCTCGCGGATTCCTCCACGGAAAGGCCCTTGAGGTCCGGCACCCGGCGGATGTCGTTGTGCAGCGTGTAGTTCCGCAGCCAAAGCCACCCCCCGAAGAGGATGAGCCCAACGACGCATACCGGCACCAGAAAGGCCACGAATCGGTTCCGTAACATGCCTGTTCGATAACGCTGGCAAGCAACAGGCCGCGCAGCAGGGCCGCTAAGATAGAAGGTGGTCCGTGCGGATCGTCCACAAGCGTTCGTTCACACTTCCATGGCCCCGGCCCTCCGGGGCGGATCACCGGGCCAACCTTTGCTGAACACAACGATCACATGCCACTTCCCTTCATTGCGATCCTACGCGGCGGATACACCGGCGAATCCGTGATCAGCATGCAAAGTGCAGGCACTGTGATGGAAGCGTTGGATCCCGACCGTTTCGAGCCCGTTTTCGTGACCATTGCACGGGATCAATGGCTATGTGAACGCAAGGACGGCACGCCGATGCCCTTCGACCGGGGTGCGTTCAGTGCCGATCGTGGGCGGGGCATGGAGCGCTTCGCCGCAGCATTGATCGCGATCCACGGCACTCCCGGTGAGGACGGCAAGCTGCAGGCCTACCTGGATATGCTCGGTGTGCCCTACCAGACCGGCGGTGTGCTGTGCATGGCACTCACCATGAGCAAGTACGCCACCACAGGCCTGTTGCGGCAGATGGGGTTCAACACGGCCCCTTCTCTGATGATCCACGGACGTGATGCGGATACCGAGAGCCGGATACTCGGAACCGTCGGTCTGCCCTGCTTCGTGAAGCCCGATGGCAGTGGAAGCAGTTTGGGGATCAGCAAGGTGAAGACCCCGGAGGAACTGGGGCCGGCGCTGGACAAGGCGTTTGCCGAGGACCGTGCCGTGATGTGCGAGGCCTTCGTGCAGGGACGCGAGCTGACCTGCGGGGTGATGCGGCTGCATGGCAGCGTGCGCGCGCTGCCGGTGTGCGAGATCCGCACCAGCCGTGAATTCTTCGATTACGAGGCGAAATACCATGCGCAGGATACCGAGGAGATCGTGCCCGCACCCATACCGGATGACGTGACCAGAACGGTCCAGCAGCGCTCCGAAGCGATCTACGAGGCCCTGGCGTGCAACGGCATGGTGCGCGTGGACCATTTCTGGACAGGCACCGATGTGGTGACCATCGAGGTGAACACCACACCCGGCTTCAGCGCGGCCAGCATCTTCCCGAAGATGATCCATGCGGCGGGAATGAAGGTACCGGAGGTGGTGAATGCCATGGCGCAGGCACTGTTATCGCCGACCGTCTGAGTCGCGCGGCCGCCCTATGGTGGCAATCGCCAACTTTGAGCCCATGATCACCGTGGTGCCGATCGCAGGGCTTTGCAACCGCATGCGCGTGGTCGACAGCGCCATCGCACTCGCTCAAGCGACTGGCAAACGGCTCAGGGTGTACTGGTTCGCAAACAAGGACCTGCAGTGCGATTTCAAGGACCTGTTCCGACCCATCCCGGGTGTCGAGGTGATCGATGGCATGGGCCGTGCATCCCGCCTGGCGTTCCGTTTCGGGCGCCACCACCGGCTGATGGCAAGGGTCGGCTCAATGACCGGTGGTCGCTACTACTACTGGAATGAGAATGAGCGACTGGAGAAGGACGCGGCCATGCCGAAGGACCTTGCAGGATCAAGGCACATTCACATCATCAGTTACTGGCGATTTCTCGATCGACCGGATCGCTACAATGGTTTCCACCCCATTCAGGAGCTGCAGGCACGGATCGATGCGATCACAAAGGATTTCGACCCATGGATGGTCGGGGTGCACATCCGCCGGACGGACAATGTGAAGGCGATCGCCCAAAGCCCGACTTCGCTGTTCATCGAGGCCATGCGGACACGGCTCGCGAAGGAACCCAGGAGCCGGTTCTACCTGGCCACGGATGATGAGGGCACGAAGGCGGACCTCCTGGACCACTTCGGTGACAAGGTCGTCACTTCGCAGCGACCCGCCGTCCGGACCAGCGCGGAAGGGATACAGGATGCACTTGTGGACCTATACTGCCTTTCCCGCACCTCACAGCTCTTCGGCTCGTTCTTCAGTTCGTTCTCCAGGACCGCCGCGGAACTCGGGAATATTCCGGCGATCATCGTACAACAGCAACCAGTATCTTGAAACACCTTGCAGTACCATGCGAAATGTGATCAAACGCATCGCCAACACCATCCTTGGTGAAAGGCTTGCTTTCCGTATCGCACGATCACTGCGCCCCCGCGACCCGGAAGAGGCAGTGGCCGATGAAAGGAGGAAGGTCATGTACGCCCAACTCGTCTCTCCCGGAGACCTGTGCTTCGACGTAGGGGCGAACATCGGCAACCGCGTCGCCCCGTTGTTGGCCGTTGGTGCCCGCGTGGTGGCCGTTGAACCACAGCCGGAGTGCTACCGCGTGCTGGACCTTCGCTTCGGAAAAAGGATCGAACTGGTCCGGAAAGGCCTCGCGGCGGAACCCGGCACCATGCAGATGTACCTCTCCAAGGAGCATGTCCTGTCCTCCTTTTCCAAGGAATGGATCGATACGGTGCAACAAGGCCGCTTCAGCCACACGCGGTGGGACCGGACCATCACCGTTGAAATGACCACACTTGATGCACTCATTCGTACTTACGGACGCCCTCGATTCATCAAGATCGACGTCGAAGGGTTCGAGAGTACTGTGCTGAGCGGCCTTTCGCGGTCGGTACCGTACATCAGTTTCGAATACACGCTTCCCGAACAACGGGACAAGGCCATCGCTTGCATCGACCTCATCCATCGATCGGATGCCGGCACCCGGTTCAACCATAGCAAAGGCGAAACAATGGAATGGGCCTGGACAGAATGGCTGGATCACGCTGCGATGCGGGCTTGGTTGCAGAGCGATGCACCTGATGTGAAAGGCTTCGGCGACATCTACGCACGGTCGTCCGATGCCTGATCGTGATCCGCGCCCTCGCTCATCATCGGTCGTACGTGGGCGATCCATTGACGCATGGCCCTGGCCCGATGGCTGATGGCATTCTTCTCCTTGAGATCCATCTCGGCGAAGGTCCGCTCAAAGCCATTCGGAACGAATATCGGGTCATACCCGAATCCACCAGCTCCTCTCCTGGACAGCAGGATCCTACCCTCCACGGTTCCCTCGAAGGTGTCCTCGCCGCCACCATGCACCCATGCCAGCACCGTACGGAAACGAGCCGTGCGGTCCATGCGCGGACCAAGGTTCCTCAGCAGTTCATCCATGTTCGCCGAAGCGTCCTTCCCATCGCCGGCGTATCGCGCACTGTGGACGCCGGGAGCACCACCGAGCGCATCGACCTCAAGCCCGCTATCGTCCGCAAGACAGGGCAGCCCCGTGTGCAGGTGCACGAAGCGGGCTTTCTGAAGTGCGTTGTCCGTGAGCGTATCACCTGTCTCAAGCAACTCCGGGCCAAGACCCACGTCAGGTAGAGAAAGAACAGTGACGGAAGAAGGCATCAACTCCTTGATCTCGGTGATCTTTCCAGTGTTGCCTGTGCACAGTACGAATCGGTCCATGGCGGCAAAAGATCGTACTTTCGTCACCATACGCAAACACCGCGTGGGCCAGCGAAGATCGTGATGCGAATAGAGGTGGATGCCCGATCCTGGCGGTGGATCCCGGACATCAGGGAACTTGCTTCTTACAGGGATCTTTTCCTGACACTTGCTCTTCGGGACATCCGTGTTCGTTACGCGCAGACCGTGCTTGGACTTTCCTGGGCGTTCTTTCAACCCCTGGCCACCTTGGGGATCATGATCCTGATCTTCGGCCGCGCCGTGAAGGTGGACACTGCCGGCGTACCCTACCCGATGTTCGCCATCACTGGCATCTCCGCATGGGCCTATTTCGCCTTTGTGCTGAAGGAATCCGGCTCGTCCATCATCAGTGCGCAGGAGGTGGTCCGGAAGATCTATTTCCCACGGCTCATCATCCCCCTCAGCAAGGCTGCGGTCGGTCTGGTGGATCTTTTCGTGGCGTTGTTGGTGCTCGGGGTCATCTTCGTGATCTACGGCATCACTCCCTCGGCACGTTTCCCACTGGCCTTCGCCTACCTCGCCGGCATCATGGTGGCGGCCGTCGGCGTGGGCATCTGGATCAGTGCGCTCACCATCCGGTTCCGTGATCTGCAGCACGTGGTACCTTTTCTGATCCAGTTCGGTGTGTTCATTTCGCCCGTGGCATACCCTGCGGAGGTCGTTGCGAGCAACCTGCCACGCTATGCCCAGGTGCTGTATTACCTCAACCCGATGGCGGGCCTGATCGAAGGATACCGGTGGAGCTTGATCGGTGTGGGCGACCCGGGTGGGTTATGCTACCTGTCGATCGCGTCCGCCGCGGTGCTTCTCGTGACCGGCCTTGTGTACTTCCGCTCCATTGAACGTGTCGTGGCGGACCTTGTCTGAGCCTCCCATGATCCTGGACCACATCGAACACATCCATCGCCACGCGGACCTCCACCCGCTCTTCAGGGAGGCGTTCGCAGTGCTTGCAAAAGGAGGGCACTGGACACCCGGCCGGCATGATGTGGGTACCAACGGACTTTTCCTCTTCGCATCCCAAGGGGCCACGGAGGGTGGATCGCGGATGGAGGCACACCGTTCCCATCTGGATATACACTTCACGCTTGATGGCGCCGATCATTTCGGGTGGAAGCCACTGGTCCACTGTGGACCACCCGATGCACCGTTCGATGTGGAAAAGGACGTATGGACCTTCGCCGACGCGCCCGTTGCCGTGCACACGCTCCTTCCCGGGCAACTGGCCATCGTCTGGCCAGAGGATGTACATGCGCCGTTGTATGCCCCCGGCACCTTCCGCAAGCTGGTGATCAAAGTACCGATCGATCCGAGCTGATGGGTGCGCGCATGATGACCGTTGAGGGCATTGGGAAGGAGTACCGTATCGGTGGCCCGAGGAGCATCGATCTGCGCGGTGGCCTCAAACAGAACATCGACAAGTTGCTGAACAGGGGTGGTGAGCACTTCTGGGCCGTGCGGGATGTGAGCTTCCAACTGGACCGCGGTGATGCCCTCGGGATCATCGGGCGCAACGGTGCGGGCAAGAGCACATTGTTGAAGATCCTTTCGCGGATCACGGTACCCACCAAGGGACGCTTCACCATAGAGGGACGCGTGAGCTCGTTGCTTGAGGTGGGAACAGGCTTCCACCCGGAATTGAGCGGTCGCGAGAACATCTTCCTGAACGGCACCATCCTCGGTATGCGGCGGAATGAGGTGCGGCGGAAGTTCGATGAGATCGTTGATTTCAGCGGTGTCGAGCGCTTCATCGACACCCCGGTGAAGCACTACAGCAGCGGGCAGAAGGTGAGGCTTGCCTTCGCAGTGGCGGCTCATCTGGAACCGGAGGTTCTGATCATCGACGAGGTCCTGGCCGTGGGCGATGCGGAATTCCAGCGGAAATGCCTGGGAAAGATGAAGGATGTGGCCGGGCACGGACGGACGATCCTCTTCGTGAGCCACAACATGAGCGCCATCAACAGCTTGTGCAAGAGTTGCCTGTTGCTTGACAATGGGCAGGTGGAGGCCATCGGCGACCCGGGCCACATCACGACGCTGTACATGAACCACAATGACGAGGCGTCCTCCGGCAGCCGCGACTTCTCAGCGTTGCCCATGAGCGGCGATGGTGTGGGAAGGCTGATCGCCATGCGCTGGACCGATGAAGAAGGTGCCACCGTGGACCATGCCCCGGTCACCCGCCGGTTCGGATTGGAGATCGAACATGAAGTGATCCAGGAAGGCCACAGCCCGCAGCCGGTGATCATGCTGTACTCCTCGAAAGGAGAGCACATCTTCACCACCTTCCCGGGGATCGACCGCGGCATGGGTTATGGCAAAGGCCGGCACACGACCACCGTTTGGTTCCCAGCGGACCTGTTCAACGAGGATACCTATTACGTGAGCTTCTGGCTGGCGACCTGGCTGCCCTTCAAGATCCACCAGATCCACGAGAACATCATGAACATCAAAGTGCTTGACGACCTGGACTCCCCCACGCGCTCACCTTCCTACGCGAAGATCCGCGGGGTGATCCGGCCCAGACTCGATTGGGACGTGACCGCCAGTTGACCACCGCTATCTTCGACACGATGCCAAGTACCATCCTTGTTACCGGAGCCGGCGGTTTCATCGGCAGTCACCTCACCGAAGCACTCGTACGCCAGGGCCATGCAGTGCGTGCGCTCGTTCATTACAACTCCGACAACCGCTGGGGCTGGTTGGACACCCTACCCAAGGATGTGATGCAGCACATCGAGGTGATGCCCGGTGATGTCCGGGACCCGAACGGCATGCGTGTGGCAATGGCCGGTGTACGGACCGTGTACCACCTTGCCGCGTTGATCGGCATCCCCTATAGCTATCATGCGCCGGACAGCTATGTGGACACCAACATCAAAGGCACGTTGAATGTGCTTCAAGCCGCACGCGATGCCGGCACGGAACGCATCCTGGTGACCTCCACCAGCGAGGTCTACGGCACCGCACGCCAGGTGCCCATCACCGAGGAACATCCGCGGCAGGGGCAATCACCCTACTCGGCGACCAAGATCGGCGCGGACCACCTGGCCCTTTCGTTCCACCTGAGCTTCGGCCTTCCCGTTACGGTGGTCCGTCCCTTCAATACCTATGGCCCGCGCCAATCCGCAAGGGCCGTGATCCCCACGATCATCACCCAACTTCTCGCCGGGCGAAGCAGCATCCGGCTCGGTTCCCTTCACCCCACCCGCGACCTGGTCTTTGTGGAGGACACCGCGAACGCCTTCATCACCATCGCTGGTGCCCAGGACCTGATCGGTGAAGAGGTGAACATCGCCACCCAGCGAGAGATCAGCATCGGGGACCTTGCAGACACCTTGATGCGCCTGACCGGTAAAGAGGCCGGAATCGAGACCGATGCACAACGTACGCGCCCCGTGAACAGCGAGGTGGAAAGGCTCTTCGGCAGTGCGGTGAAGTTGCATGCCGCCACGGGTTGGGAACCGTCGTTCGACCTGGAGACGGGCCTGGCGAGGACCGTGCAGTGGTTCATGCAGGAGGATAACCGCCGCAATTACAAGTGGGAGATCTACAATGTTTGAACCGTACATCGCCGCGATCCGTGCCTTGTTCGGTGACCCCATCGACCCCATCCCCCTGCATGCACCTTGGTTCGACCAGGAGGATGAGGATGCGGTGAGCGCATGCGTTCGAAGCACCTTCGTTTCCTCGATCGGTGCGGAGATCAGCGGGTTCGAAGCCGACCTGGCCGCGTATACGGGCGCGGCCCACGCGGTGGCCACCGTGAACGGAACAGCGGCGTTGCACACCGCGTTGCTCCTGGCGGATGTCAGGCCCGGTGACCTGGTCATCACGCAGTCGTTCAGCTTCATCGCCACGGCGAATGCGATCACCTACACTGGTGCGCGCCCCCTTTTCATCGACATCGACGCGGAAACCCTCGGGCTCTCCCCGAAGGCCTTGCGCGGTTTCCTTGATAACGCCTGTGAGGTGAAGGAAGGCCGCTGCATACACCGTGCGAGCGGAAAACGGATAAAAGCCTGCGTACCGATGCACTCCTTCGGCACCTGCGTCCACATGCCTGAACTGGTCGCCATCTGCAAGGAACATCACCTGGCCTTGATCGAGGATGCCGCTGAAGCACTTGGTTCCACCATCCATGATCGGCACGCAGGCACGTGGGGGCTGATCGGCACGCTCAGCTTCAACGGGAACAAGATCATCACCTGTGGAGGGGGTGGTGCACTGCTCTTCGAGGATGGCGACCTGGCGAAGAAGGCCAAGCATCTCACCACCCAGGCGAAGCTGCCGCACGAATGGGCATTCTCGCATGACCCGGTAGGCTACAACTACCGCATGCCGAACCTGAATGCCGCACTTGCACGCAGCCAGATGAGCAAATTGCACGGCAACATCAACGCCAAGCGTGATCTGCACGAGCGCTACAGGACAATGTTCGCGGATAGCCCATGGACATTGCACGAGGAGCCCGATGGCGTGCGCAGCAACTACTGGTTGAATGCCCTGCTCCTCAGCGACCGAAAGGAGCGCGATGCTTTCCTGAAGGAGTCCCACAAGCGTGGTGTGCTCACTCGACCGGCATGGGAGCCGGGCCATACCTTGCCGATGTACACGGATGATATCCGGGGCGACCTGCGCACCACCATGGATGTGCATGATCGCCTGGTGAACCTGCCGAGCAGTGTGATACGATGAGCGCGAACGAACTGATCCTGATCGGTGGTGGGGGCCACTGCCGCGCTGCGATCGATGTGATACGCACACAGGGCGTTCACACGATACTCGGGATCCTTGACCAGCCCGCACGGATCGGTGAACGCATGTTGAACGTTGAGTGCATTGGTGGCGATGAGAACATCCCGCACTACGTGCAACGCGGGTCGCACTTCCTGGTGACCGTTGGTCAGGTTGGCCTTTCGACCCTGCGCAAGGAACTCTACGAAAAGGTGATGCGGGCCGGAGGAATGCCTGGGACCATCATCTCCCCGAAAGCACACATTGCGGATGAAGCGACCTTGGGGCCCGGCACATTGGTGGGGCACTTCGCGTTGGTGAACAGTGGCACCCGGGTGGGCGCGAACGCGATCATCAATTCGGGTGCGATCGTGGAGCACGACTGCTCCATCGACGATCATGTGCACGTGGCGACCGGCGCTGTCGTGAACGGAGATTGCATCGTCGGCAGCGGCTCCTTCATAGGTAGTGGAGCGGTCATCAGGCAGGGCATACGCATCGGCGAACGCTGTGTGGTGGGGGCCGGCGCTGTCGTACTGAAGGATGTGATGGATGGTGCCACCGTGGTCGGTGTGCCCGCAACGCGCAGGGCACGATGAGCTCCCCGGTGTTGATCATCGCCGAAGCCGGCGTGAACCACGGCGGTTCCCTTTCGGATGCCAAAGCCCTGATCGATGTGGCAGCAAAGGCCGGTGCGGACTTCGTGAAGTTCCAATCCTTCAGGGCCGATCGGCTCGTTTCACCGAGCGCTGCAAAGGCCGCCTATCAGCAGCGCACCACAGGGATCACGGAGAGTCAGCTGGAAATGGTCCGACGATTGGAACTCAGCGTTGCCGATCACCAGGCCCTGATGGCGCATGCCCGCGAGAAAGGGATCGCATTCCTTTCCACCCCGTTCGACCTGGAGAGCATCGCGTTGTTGCAGGAGTTGGGGATCACCCTGGGCAAGATCCCCAGCGGCGAGGTCACCAATGCGCCCTACTTGAAGGCCATGGCCGCCGCATTCCCTGAATTGATCATGTCCACGGGAATGTGCATGCCGGATGAGATCGCTGAAGCACTTGAGGTACTGGTGGCCGCCGGAGGAACACGCGACCGCATCACATTGCTCCATTGCAACACGGAATACCCCACACCGATGGGTGATGTGAACCTCCGGGCCATGGCCACATTGCGTGATCGCTTCGCTGTTGCTGTGGGTTATTCGGACCATACGCTCGGCATTGAGGTGCCCGTTGCCGCGGTGGCGCTCGGGGCACGTGTGATCGAGAAGCACTTCACCCTTGACCGTTCCCTCCCAGGCCCCGACCAGGCCGCATCCCTGGAACCCGATGAACTGGAGGCGATGGTGAAGGCCATCCGCAACATCGAACAGGCGTTGGGATCCGGTGAAAAGCGACCATCGGCGAGTGAGGAGCACAACATTGCGGTGGCACGAAGAAGCATCCACCTGGGCAACGCCGTGCAGGCAGGCCATGTGCTCACTGAGGAAGACCTGATCATGCTTCGCCCTGGCGACGGCATCTCCCCGATGCGAATGGATACCGTCATCGGTCGATCCGTATGCCGACCTTTGGCGGCGGGGGCCAAATTGCTCCCGGAGGATCTTGCATGAGGATCACCCTGCTCACCAGCAGCCGTGCCGACTTCGGCATTCAACTTCCCCTGTTGCGTGCTCTTGCCGACGACAGGACAATGGATGTACGGATCCTGGCATTCGGGGCGCATGGGGATCCGCGCTTCGGCCACACTGTGGACCAGATCGAAGCCGCCGACCTGGCCCCGCATGTCCTGCTTCCACCCGTGCTTGATGGGGATGCGCCGTCCGATATCGCACGGGCCATGGGGCGCACAATGGAGCAATTCAGTGAGGTGTGGAAGGCGGGTGATACGGATCTGATCATCGCACTGGGCGACCGGTATGAGATGTTCTCCGCCGTTGCGGCAAGCATGCCTTTCGGGATCCCCGTAGCCCATATCCACGGCGGCGAGACCACCACCGGAGCCATGGATGATGCTTTCAGGCATGGGATCACCCACATGGCGAGGTTGCACTTCACGGCCGCTGGACCCTACCGGGAACGCGTCATCGGATTATTGGGCCATGACCGCGGCGTGTATGATACAGGTGCACTCAGCATCGACAACCTCAAGACCCTTGACCTGCTGTCCATCGCAGCGATCAAGGAAAGCTTCGGTGTGGACATGGCCCGACCCACCGTACTTGTCACCGTGCACCCCGAGACCATGGCCCCTGAACGAACGACAGCGCACGCGAACATCATGTGCGGAGCATTGCAGGCCATACCACAGGACCACGGCATCCTGATCACCATGCCCAATGCGGACACACACGGCTCTGTGCTGCGTGAAGCGTTCGCGCGCTTCGCCAAGGAGGATGGGCGTACCGTGGCGGTGGAGAGTCTCGGCACGCTGGGTTACCTCTCCTGCATGAAGCATTGCGCCTACCTGCTCGGCAACACCTCAAGTGGATACATCGAGGCATCCTTCTTCCCGAAGCACGTCATTGATCTGGGCGAACGACAGACCGGACGGATCGTGACACCGAACATTCAACGCGTACCCTTCGACCTTGGGTCGATCAAGGAGGCCATCAGCAGGATCGGGCGAACTCAGCCTGCCGGCAAAGGTTCACCTTACGGTGATGGCCACGCCGCCGAACGCATGGTACACGCGATCAGGTCCTTTCTCAACGGAACTCAGGCATGAAGAGCACTGCCGATCTCCTATTGAGGGATGATGCCACCATCAAGGTCGCACTGGAGGCATTGAACGGAACGGGGCGGTACCTGACCATTTTCCTGATCGATGGCAGCGGAAGGTTGAAAGGGAGTGTCACTGATGGAGACATCCGCCGTGGCCTGCTCAGCGGTGCCACCCTTGATTCCGCGGTGAGCCTGGTGATGAACACCGCACCACGAACGCTTCGCGATGGTGAACCGGCGATCGACCTCTTCACGGAACTGCGCGCGCATGGGATCAAGGTGTTGCCAGTGATCGATGCACAGGGACATGTGGTCCGCATCGCGGATCTTGATCGACAGCGAAGCGTCCTCCCCGTTCAGGCCCTCATCATGGCCGGCGGGCGTGGCATGCGGCTGAGACCCTACACGGACGACCTGCCCAAGCCCCTGCTCCCGGTGGGTGGAAGGCCGATCATCGAGCACGCACTCGAACTTCTTGGTCGCTATGGCATATCGGATGTTTCGGTTTCCGTGAACTACCTCCGGGAGAAGATCATCGAACACCTCGGCAATGGGGAACGGTATGGGCTGAAGATCGCGTATGTGCATGAGGACCAACCCATGGGCACCGCAGGAGCGCTCGGCAGGATCGGACACGGCGTGCACGACACGGTCCTGATGATGAACAGCGACCTCCTCACCGATGTGGCACTGGACCGCATGTACAAGCGCTTCATGGAGACCGGTGCTGACCTTGCCGTGGCCACCACTGACCACATGGTGGACCTGCCTTATGCCGTCATGGACCTCGAGGGCGATCGTGTGAAGGCGTTCAAGGAGAAACCCTCGGTCGCGTATCCATGCAACGCCGGCATCTACCTTATGAAACGCAGTGTGCTCGACCTGGTCCCGAAGGATACACCGTACAACGCGACCGACCTCATCCAGGACCTCCTGGACCGGGATGCCATGGTCGTGGCCCATCGCATCCAGGGGGAATGGCTCGATATCGGTAAACACGAGGACCTCAAGCGGGCACGACGGAACACCGCGGAGCATCCTTCCGGCGACCCGACCTGAACGATGGACCGCCACCATGATCGACTGCGCCTGGCACGGCTGGACCACATCCGGGGGCTGGCCGCGGTAGGTGTTATGGTCTTTCACCTGTTCCGTTGGATCCATGGCAAGCTGGATGCCGAGGATCCCCTGGAGCGCGTGGGGATCTATGCCGTTTCCATCTTCTTCATGCTCAGCGGCCTTTCCCTGCGGTATGCCTACGGTGG
>JAWKNI010000017.1:0-54900 GCA_041391785.1 Flavobacteriales bacterium
GGCCGATTCGCTCGGGGTGGTGATGCAGGAGCAGGAGTTGTACGTGCAGAACCTGCGCAACGTGCTGAGTGGACAACTGCCGGCCGATAGCGCCAACGTCCTGGCCCCAGTGAAGATCCCCGACGCGGCCGACCTCGTGCCTGGACGTGCCGACAGCCTGATGCGTGCGCGGCTTGCACGCGAGCAGGCCTACAGCCTTGATGAAGGGAAGGAAACGGTCGACCGGCGGAACCTGAGCAGCGTGTTCTTCTTCGCACCGCTGCAGGGCATCGTCACCACCACCTTCGACCGCAGCGAAGGCCATTTCGGGATCGATGTGGTGACCAAGGCGGATGCCGCAGTGAAGGCGTGCCTGGACGGCACTGTGATCCTGAGCAGCTGGACCACCGATGGCGGTCACGTGATCCAGGTGCAGCATCGCAATGACCTGGTGAGCGTGTACAAGCACAACAGTGTGCTGCTGAAGCGGGTGGGTGATCGGGTGAAGGCCGGGGAGGCCATCGCCATCGTGGGGAACAGCGGCGAGCTCACCAATGGGCCGCACCTGCATTTCGAGCTTTGGCTGAACGGTGCGGCGGTCGATCCGCAGGCCTACATGGTCTTCCAATGAGCCTCAAGTCCATCCTCGCCAAGCCGCTGGCACGCCTCACGACACAGGCGGTAATGCGCCGGGCCATGGATGCGGAGGCTACGCAGCGCAAAGTGTTGAGCGGGTTGCTCGGCAGGGCCGGAGGAACGTCCTTCGGGCAGGACCACCGGCTGGATGAGGTGGATGAACACATGGGTCTGGTACAGGCCGTGCCGCTGCGCGATTACGAAGGACTGAAGCCCTACCTGGACAGGGTGGTGGCCGGGGAGGAAGATGTTCTGTGGCCCGGTAGACCGCTTTACCTCTGCAAGACCAGCGGCACCACGAGCGGTGCGAAGTACATCCCCATCACGCAGGAAAGCCTTCCGAACCACATCGGCAGCGCCAGGCGTGCATTGCTGGCCTACATTGCACATAGCGGCCGCGCCGACTTCGTTGACGGCCGCATGATCTTCCTGCAGGGAAGTCCTGTGCTCGACCGGTCCAACGCCGTCCCGACGGGTCGCCTAAGCGGCATCGTGGCGAACCACGTGCCCCGCTACCTGCTGAAGAACCGCATGCCCAGCTTCAGCACCAATACCATCCCCGACTGGGAATCGAAGGTGGAGGCCATCGTGGAGGAGACCATCGGCGCCGACCTTCGGCTCATCAGCGGGATACCGGCCTGGGTGCAGATGTACTTCGAGCGGCTGCTGCTGCGCACCGGAAAGGCCACGGTGAAGGAGGTCTTCCCGCGGTTCTCGTTGTTCGTGTACGGTGGCGTGAACTACGCTCCTTACCGCCCGCGCATGGAGGCGTTGATCGGTTCGGCGGTACCCTCCGTGGAGCTCTTTCCGGCCAGCGAAGGGTTCATCGCCTACCAGGACCAGAGCCCGGAGGAAGGACTGCTTCTCGTGCTGGACAACGGGATCTATTACGGATTCCTTCCGTTGTCATCACATCCATCGGCAGCGATCGAAAAGGGTCCGCGGAACGTGCGGCCCTTGAGCATCGGTGAGGTGCGCATCGGTGAGCAGTACGCCCTGGTGCTTTACACCAATGCCGGCCTGTGGGGGTATGAGATCGGCGACACCATCAAGTTCGTGTCGCTATCGCCGCCGCGCATCGTGGTAACGGGACGCACCAAGCATTTTACAAGTGCTTTCGGCGAACATGTGATCGCTGAGGAGGTGGAAGGAGCCCTGAACGAGGCGATGGAGAAGATGCCTTGTGAGGTGAGCGAGTTCACCGTGGCGCCGATGCTCGATCCGACAAACGGCCTTCCCTATCACGAGTGGTCCATCGAATTCGCCAATGCCCCGGCGGATATGGCCGGGTTCGCAGTGCTCATCGATGAGGCCTTGCAGCGTCGCAATCCATACTACCGGGACCTGATCACCGGCAAGGTCCTGCGCCCGCTGGTGGTCCGCTCGCTGCCCCGCGGGGCGTTCACACGGTGGATGCGAACCCGGGGAATGAACGACGCGCAGAGCAAGGTGCCCAGGCTGGCCAATGACCGGCGGTACGCTGAGGACCTGTGATCAGGCGATCACTTCCGCCCCCGGGTAACGCTTTTTCCAGAATTCGAGCGCCTTGGTGCTGGCGAGCGTGATCACCGTGCGGTGGTCCAGGCGCACTTTGATCGCCTTAAGGCCTTCCTTGATCGGTTGGGTGAGGATCAACTTCTTTTTGGCACGTGGCATGGCTGGTCAGAGTTGGTTCTTGTTCCATTGAAGGCGATCCTGTGCCGATCGTCTCCCCATTCCTTCTCCGGAGGCTGCCGATCTCACGAACGCCTACTCCGTTGCGCCAAAGCTCCGATACCAATGCACCGTGGTCATTACCCGTGGGTTATCGTTCACGGCTGCCGGAGGGGTGCTGCTTCCACGATCCCGTGCGGAAGTGCCACGGTCCTGTCCCCACCTTTGCGGCATGGCCACCATCGGCACCGACCAGCTGCGCGCCGCGGAACTTCTTGCGAACGGGGAGATCGTGGCCATCCCCACCGAGACGGTGTACGGCCTTGCGGCCAACGCCATGGATCCGGACGCCGTGCTCAAGGTCTTTCAGGCCAAGCAGCGTCCATCATTCGATCCGCTCATCGTGCACGTCCATTCGCAGGAGCAGCTCGGTGCATTGGTGCAGGACCCGCCACCTGGCGCGCGCGAATTGATGGACCGGTTCTGGCCCGGGCCGTTGACCCTTGTACTCCCGAAGACGGCAGTGGTCCCGGATATCGTGACCAGCGGCCTGGATACGGTCGGGCTAAGGATGCCTGCGCATCCGGTCGCTCAGGCGCTGTTGCGCAGGGTGGACTTCCCGCTGGCCGCACCGAGTGCGAATCCCTTTGGTTTCGTCAGTCCCACGACCGCCGCGCACGTGGAAGCCCAATTGGGGGGCGTGGTGCCATATATCCTGGATGGGGGCCCGTGCACGGTGGGGGTCGAGAGCACCATCATGGGGTGGGAGTCCGGGCCGGGCCGCTGGGTGGTGTACCGTCCCGGTGGGGTGCCCATCGAGGCGATCGAGGCGTGCATCGGTCCGGTGACCTCAGCGACGCATGCGGATCGGCCTGCTGCACCGGGCATGTTGGAGAACCATTACGCCCCCGGCAAGCGCTTGGAGGTGGGTGATGTGGTGGAACTACTGGCGAAGCACCAGGGGCGGCGGGCTGCGGTGATCGCATTCCACCGCCTGTATCCGCATGCGGGCAGCGCGTGGGTCCTCAGCCCTGCGGCGGACCTCGCGGAAGCCGCGCGCAACCTCTTCGCTGCGATCCGGGAGGCGGATGCGAGCGATGCGGAGGTGATCCTGGCGGAGCGGTTCCCTGAGGAAGGCCTGGGGCGCGCCATCAACGACCGGTTGCGCAGGGCGTCCGCCAAGCGGGTATAAGCGCGATCTTTGCACCCTTCCGACCCGACCGTGCGTTCCTGCTTGAATGAGCGCATGGTCACATGAGCACATGAAAAAGGTCGCCATCCTCGGTTCCACCGGCTCCATCGGCACGCAAGCGCTGCAGGTGGTGCGCGAGCAGCCGCAGCAGTTCCAAGTGGAGTTGCTCACCTGTGGTAGCAACTGCGACCTGCTTGTGGAGCAGGCATTGGAGTTCACGCCGAACGCGGTGGTGATCGGCGATGTCGCCCGGTCGGCGGAGGTGAAGGACCTCTTGTTCGCCAAGGGCATCAAGGTCTTCGCCGGGGCCGAAGCATTGGAACAGGCCGTGCGCATGGACGGCATCGACCTGGTGCTCACCGCTTTGGTCGGTTATGCGGGCCTTCGCCCTACCCTGGCCGCGATCGAGGCGGGCAAGGACATCGCGCTGGCGAACAAGGAGACACTGGTGGTGGCCGGCGAGCTCGTCACGAACGCCGCGCGGGCCAAAGGCGTGAACATCTACCCCGTGGACAGTGAGCACAGCGCCATCTTCCAATGCCTGGTGGGGGAGTGGCACAACCCGATCGAGAAGATCGTACTCACCGCGAGTGGTGGTCCGTTCCGTGGAAGGACGCGTGCGGACCTGGCCCGGGTGACCAAGGTACAGGCCCTGAAACACCCGAACTGGACCATGGGTGCGAAGGTGACCATCGATAGTGCCAGCTTGATGAACAAGGGGCTGGAGGCGATCGAGGCGAAATGGCTCTTCAACCTGCGACCTGAGCAGATCGAGGTCGTGGTGCATCCGCAAAGCATCATTCATAGCATGGTGCAGTTCACCGACGGTAGCATGAAGGCGCAAATGGGTCTGCCGGACATGAAACTGCCGATCCAGTATGCCATGGCCTATCCGGAGCGCCTTCCCACGCAATGGCCACGGCTGGATTTGTTGGCACATCCGGAGCTCACCTTCCAGCAGCCGGATCGCGAGGTGTTCCGCAACCTTGCTCTTGCACTGGATGCGATGGGCCGGGGTGGGAATGCCCCGTGCGTGCTCAATGCGGCGAATGAAGTGGCCGTGGAACACTTCCTGCAGGACCGGATAGGCTTCCTGGAGATGAGCGACCTGATCGACCATTGCCTGGCGAACGTCCCGTACATCATGACCCCGACCCTCAACGACCTGGAGGCTACCGACGCCGAAGCACGCGCGGTGGCCCGTAAGCGCATCCCATCCGCATGGAATTCCTGATCAAAGCAGCGCAGCTCATCCTCAGCCTCTCGATCATCGTGGTGCTGCACGAGATGGGCCACTTCCTTCCGGCCCGTTGGTTCAAGATCCGGGTGGAGAAGTTCTACCTCTTCTTCGACCCCTGGTTCTCGCTCTTCAAAGTGAAGCGCGGTGGAACGGAATATGGCATCGGCTGGCTGCCCTTGGGCGGGTATGTCAAGATCAGTGGCATGGTGGATGAGAGCATGGACAAGGAGCAGATGGCCAGGCCGCCGGAACCATGGGAATTCCGCAGCAAACCGGCCTGGCAACGCCTCATCGTAATGGTGGGCGGGGTCACCGTGAACCTGATCCTGGGCATGCTGATCTACATCATGGTGCTCTTCGTGTGGGGCCGCGATCACCTGCCCCTCACCGAAGTGAAGTACGGGGTGCATGTCAGTGAGGTGATGCGCGCACAAGGGATCCAGGAGGGGGACCGCATCCTGGCCATCGATGGCAGGACACCACAGACCCTGGAGGATGTGACCAAGGCCATCCTGCTCTCCGAAGGACGCACACTTACCGTGGAGCGGGATGGAACGCGCTTGGAGGTCGTGCTTGCACCGGATGTCCACGACCGCATCCTGGACAGCGGGGAGAAGGTGCTTTTCGCTCCCCGCATCCCCTTCGTAGTGGACACCGTGATCGCCGGCGGGGCAAAGGATGCCGGTATCCTGAAACACGACCGCATGCTTGCGGTGAATGGGGAGGACGCGGCGTACTTCGCCGATTTCCGCGATGCGTTGGCGGAGCACAAGGGCGAGCAGGTGCGGATCACACTGGAACGGAACGGCCAGCGGATGGAGCTCCCGGTACAGGTGAGTGAGGAAGGCTTCGTCGGCATGTACAATCAAGGGCTTGAGAGCTATTTCACGCTGGCCCATGAACGGTACGGGTTCCTGGCCTCCATCCCAGCGGGGATCTCCCATGGCTTGGAGACCCTGAAGGGTTACGTGAGCTCGCTCAAGCTGCTCTTTTCAAGGTCAGGAGCCGGGCAGATCGGCGGTTTCGGGGCCATTGGCAATCTCTTCGGCGCCGAGTGGAACTGGCAGGTGTTCTGGAACATGACGGCCTTCCTGAGCATCATCCTGGCCTTCATGAACATCCTTCCGATCCCGGCGCTGGATGGGGGGCATGTGGTGTTCCTGATCTACGAGATCGTGACCCGCCGCCCGCCCAACCAGCGCGTGCTGGAGGTGGCCCAGATGATCGGCATGGTGCTCCTGTTCGGCCTCATCCTCTACGCCAACGGCAACGACATCTTCAAGTGGCTCACCGGCCGGATGTGAGCCTTCATTCCGACCAACGGAACAGATGCGCACCCTGTCGGAGAACAAGAAGCAGCTCACCAAGTTCGTGCTGATCGGCGTGCTGGCGGTGCTCACCGACCTGGTGTGCTACTACCTCTTCCTGAACATCATCCCAGCGGATGCCCCGTGGCTTCCGCTGGAGAACGAGGCCTTCTGCAAGACGCTTTCCTTCCTCTGTGGTCTCTCGGTCACCTACTGGTTCAATAAGCGCTGGACCTGGCGCCGCCGGGATCGTGACAACAGGCGGCTGGTGAAGTTCCTGCTCACCTACGGGGTAAGCCTGGTGGTCAATGTGAGCATCAACTCCGGATTGCTTCACCTGCTGCACGAGCAGCCGCTGCTGGTGCCGGTTCCGCACAAATACCTCATCGCCTTCATCGGGGCCACGGGGTTCTGCTCGGCCATGAATTTCATGGGCCAGAAGTTCTGGATCTTCAAGGATCGGGTGGCGGCCGTTCCGTGATCCCGGTATCGGGTCGAACGGCGATCTTTAGCACCGCGCATGGATCCGTATCTCTTCATCATCGTCGCTGCATCGGCGATCATCATATCGCACCTGTTCAACTTGTTGGCCAAGCGCACCAACATCCCCAGTGTGCTGATGCTGATCGTGCTCGGGCTGATCATCCACCAGGTGATCATGCACTACGGCAGCTACTCGCCCGGCCCCTTGGTCACCCAGGTGCTCAATGTGCTGGGCATCTCCGGCCTGATCATGATCGTGCTCGAGGCGGCCCTGGACCTGAAGCTCACCGCGGATCACCGGTCGCTGGTACTGCGGTCCTCACTGGTGGCGTTGCTCACCCTGGGGGGCACCGCGGCGGCCATCACCTACTTGATCCACACGATAACCGGGGCCGAGGTGTACAAGTGCCTGGTGTACGCAGTACCGCTTTCCATCGTGAGCAGTGCGATCGTGCTGCCCAGCGTGGCGCAATTACCCAAGAAGCGCAAGGAATTCATGGTGTACGAGGCCACGCTTTCGGACATCTTCGGCATCATGTTGTTCTACTTCCTGGTGGAGGACCATGAGGGGGCGTCGAACACGCGCATCGCCATGGCCTTCGGGGGCAATGTGCTGCTGACCATCGTGGTGTCCGTGATCGCCAGCATCGGCCTGCTGTGGATCTTCCAGCGGATCCGGTCCAAGGTGAAGTTCTTCCTGTTGATCGCGGTACTGATGCTGCTTTACGCCCTGGGGAAGAAGATGAACCTCTCCTCGCTGCTCATCATCCTGGTCTTCGGGTTGGTGGTGAGCAACCAATCGTTGATCTTCCGCGGCTGGATGTCCCGCATCATGGGCACCACCGGCATCGGGAACATCGAGCGCGAGCTGCACCTGGTCACCGCCGAAACGGCCTTCGTGGTGCGCACGTTCTTCTTCCTGGTCTTCGGCCTCACCATCGATGTCAGGCGGCTGCTTGATGGTGATGTGCTCATGATCGGCGCAGCGGTCACGGTGGTCATCTACCTCGTACGGCTCATTGTCACGGCGGCCTTCCGGGTCAACGGCATCGGCATCATCACGGCGGTAGCACCCCGTGGGTTGATCACCATCCTGCTGGCCTACAACATCCCGGACCAGTACCGCATACCCGATCGCGATGGCTCTGTGTTGCTGATGGTGATCCTGGCGACCAGCCTGGTGATGATGGTGGGCATGATGACCACCGGCAAACAACACGACCTGAGCGCAGTGGAACCCGACCTGGACTCCTTCGGCAGTGCCGAACCTGATCAGGGCTGAACCTTGCGACCAACGGGCTCGTAAGAGTCCTTTTCGCACCGCATGCCGCACGTGTTCCTGATCGAGGATGATGCCTTGGTCCGCAAACTTCTGGAGAAGCGCCTGGTCGCCGCAGGGTGGAGCGTGACCGCTTTGCGCGATGGGCGGGGCCTGTTGTCCATGGTCCGCAACGAAAGACCCGACCTGATCGCCCTGGACCTCGGGCTGCCCCACATCGATGGCCTCGCCTTGGTCGAGGAGTTGCGCGCCAATGGGATCGACACACCGGTGATGGTGCTGACCGCGTACGACCTGCCCCACCTGCAGGCCACCGTGCAAAGCACCGGTGCCAATGCCCTGGTGCAGAAACCGTACGATCCGGAGACGCTGATCGAGCGCATGGCGCGCCTGATCGCGGCGTGAACCCTTTTCTTCGAGCACCTTTGCGGGGTGATCCTCGATGCCTTGATCATCGGCCATGGTCTGGCAGGGGCCGTACTCGCCGAGACCTTGCGCCACCAGGGACTGCGGTTCCACGTATTGCACGGGGATCGGCCCGGGGCCGCCTCGCCGGTGGCCGCTGGCATGGTCAACCCGATCGCCTTCCGGCGGGATATCGCCACTTGGCGTGCTGCCTTAACGATGCCCCTGGCGGATGACTTCTACACACGTTGGGAACAGCGGTTGGGTGTACCGGTATGGAAGCGCATGCCGTTGGCGAAGATCTTTCCGTCCGAGGATGCGGCCATGCGCTGGCAACGCGCGGCGGAGGATCCGGATACCGCAGCGTTCATCGGCGCGAAGCCCTCCAGCGCGTTCGATGACCTTCCGCTCCAACGGCCCTTCGGCCATGGCATGGTGACCACCGCCGCCTGGCTCGATGTGGCGCGTGCCCTGGAGGCGCACCGTGCCATGCTTCAGGCTGAAGGGTGCTGCTCGCATCGGGTCGTGCCTGACGAGGCCATCGAGCACGAGGCGGACCACATCCGCATCGATGGGTTCAAGGCCCGTTGGTCGATCCGGTGCCTGGGCCCATTCGATCGCGTGCAGGGGTTGGTGCCGGTGAAGGGCGAGACCATCGTGGTACGCATACCGGACCTGCCCTTGGAGCGGATGGTGCACCGTGGGATCTTCCTCATTCCCCTGGGCGATGCACTGTTCCGGGTGGGGGCCACCTACAAGTGGACCGATGTCTGGGCTGGCCCTACCACCGAGGCCCGGGAGATGCTGTTGGAAGGCCTTGGGAAGATCGTACGGTCGCCTGTCGAAGTGGTGGACCACCTGGCCGGGGTGCGCCCTGCCGCGCGCGATCGCAGACCCATCTTGGGCCGCGTGGGCGAACGGGAAGCAGTACTCAACGGGCTTGGCTCACGGGGCGTTCTGTTGGCCCCATGGTGTGCATCTCATCTGGCAGCCCACCTCTTCAACGGAGCCGCATTGGATCCGGAAGTGGATGTCGCGCGGTTCGCATGAACCTACCTCGGATCCAGGTGTGCGATCACATGGTCCAGCGGATGTTCATGGAACTTCACGCTGAACCCGTCAAAGTGAAGGCGTACATCCGGGTTCACGGACTTGCCGGCATCGCTTCGGTCCCATGCCACCCCGGGGTACCGCTCCGCGAAAGACAACGGATGCTCGCCCACCGCGAACTCCACGTGCTCATAGCCTTCCGGATAGGGACGGCCTGCCTTGGGGGCAGGTAGTTCAAATACGTCGAGGCGCCGATCCCGGTGAACGAATGGCACATGCGATCGGAAGGTGCTGATCGGTCGTCCGCCGATCATCGCGTCGCTCAACAGGGTCGCGTGATCGTGGAACGCGGTACGAAGCTCCTCGTATCGGTGCATGGAAACAACGCGATAGCAGATATGGTCCAGGGGAAGGGATGCGACATCGATCCCGTCCTTCGCCAGTGCGGTGAACACGCGCTCCAGGAAGGCGGTCGGGTCGGGCAACGGGCCGATCATACAGGCAAGGGTACGGAGAACGATCGTGGGCCGTTCCTTTGTACAGGCACCGATCGAACCGCATGCGAACCGTCCGACAGCTCCTCTATCCCATTGCCGCAGGTGTCCTCCTGGCCACCTGCGCGAACGAACGATCCGTGACGACCGGCAATGGCCTCAGGGGTGGAGATGCGCGTTGGGCCGCGATCGACAGCCTCAGCGATATCGGGCAATATGCCACGGCGCTCGGTCGCACGGAAGCCATCCTTGCCGATGCTCGTGAGCAGGGCGATTGGCGCAACGAGTTCCGTGCATGGCTGTACAAGGGTCGGTTCGAGCAGCTCACCGGGGTGGAAAGATCGGAGACGCTGCGGACGCTGGAACAGCGTGCGGCCATCGCGGAGATCCCCCTGCGCCAACTGCTCCGTTCCATGATCGGGGAAGCCTACTGGCAGTGGTATCAGAGCGATCGCTGGCGGATCCTGGAGCGCACGGAGGTCTCCGCTCAAGAGGACATGCCGGAAAGCGACCCCACCACCTGGACCCAGCGGCAGTTCATGGCGAAGATCGTCGGTTCGTTCGAGGCCTCCCTTGAACCCTCCGATACGCTGGAACAGATCCCCGTGGCGGACCTCGAAGGGCTGCTGTCCGGTGCGGACGGGGCCGTAGAGCTGCGCCCTACATTGTTCGATCTTCTGGGCAGGCGGGCACTTGACGTGTTCAGCAACCCCGAGACGCGACTCACCGAGCCTGCCTGGCGCTTCAAGCTGGATGACCCGGCTCACTTCGACCTGTTCGAGCCATTCGCTTTCAGAAGGTTCACGCACCGGGATAGCACCGCATGGGAGTACAAGGCCCTGCTTACCTACCAGGCATTGGAGCGGAGCCACCTTGCGGATGACACCCCGGCCGCGTTGACGGACATCGTACTGGATCGCCTTGCATTCGTGCGGGACCATAGCACGCTCCCGGAAAAGGACAGCCTCTACATCAACGCCCTCACCACCTTGCGCACGCGGTTGGTCCGCATTCCGGCCTGGAGCGAAGTGTCGGTGGCCATGGCGCGTTACCATGCCGGGCTTGCCGCGCGATACGACCCACTTGTGAGCGATGCATGGAAGGGGGAGAAGAGCACCGCGCGTGAGCTTTGTGTGGAGGCTATCACCAGAGCCCCCGGCTCTTTCGGCGCGAAGCAGGCGGCGTCGCTCAAGGCGGCTCTTGAGGCACCAGCGCTTAGCGTTCAGGTGGAGGAGGCGACCTCCCCGAACGCAGTGTTCATTGCTGCACTGCAATACACGAATGCGGGTCAGGTCTGGTTGCGGCTGGTGAAAGATCCATTCGAGGCCACCACCCCACGCCGGTGGGACCACGACCACGGTGCGTGGTTGGCGGGTCAAAAGCCGGTCGCGGAATGGTCGTTGGCATTGCCCGATGATGGTGACCTCAACACCCACCGTGTGGAAATTCCGGTAAAGGCGCTACCCGTGGGACGATACGCACTGCTGGTCAGCAACGACCCGGGGTTCGAACCACACAACGATGTGATCTCCCATGCCACCTTCTGGTGCACGGATCTGGCCATTGTCGAGCGGCGCAACACCGATGCGATGGACGTGCTCGTGGTCCAGCGCAACACGGGTGCTCCGGTGGAAGGAGCGAAGGTGGTACCACACCTCCTGGACTTCGATCGGTCCGCCGGTCGACGTTACGTTCCACTGGCACAGCTCACCACGGACAAGGAGGGCATGGTCCACTGGCCCGACAAAGGCAGGCGCGGTGAGGTCCTGTGGCGCGTCGATCTGGGGGAGGATTCCTACTCCTCCGAAGGCCATTGGGTCTACCGGAACGAGGGTGTCGGCGACCCCGACTCCCTGCGCACCTTCCTTTTCACGGACCGTGCCATCTACCGCCCGGGCCAGGACCTGCATTTCAAGGGGATCGTCACCGTGAAGCGTGGTGGTACAACGGTCGTGAAGGCCGGGCATTCCACGCGGGTTGCGTTCTACGATGTGAATGGAGATCTCGTCGACTCGGCGCTGGTACGTACCGATCCCTTTGGGTCCTTCAGTGGCACATTCAAGACACCGATGGGCCGGCTGACGGGCGGGATGCGGTTGCAGGAGCCCCATGGCAGCGCATACTTCCGGGTGGAGGAATACAAGCGCCCGTCGTTCGAAGTAGTGATGGATCCGGTCACGGGATCCCCAAGGTTGGGGCAGGAAGCCGTGGTGTCAGGCGTGGCGAAGAGCTATGCCGGTGCGCCCTTGGATGGTGCGAGCGTACAGTGGAACGTGAAGCGCGGTGCCCGCATGCCGTGGTGGTGCGGATGGGCCTATCGCGGGTTGCCCTGGGGGCGGGCCACGGAGATCGCAAGTGGCACGGCGGTGTGCGATGCACAAGGCCGGTTCGAGGTCCGATTCGCCGCCGATGCGGACCGTGCCTTTCCGCGCGATGCGGACCCTGTGTTCTTCTACACCGTTGAGGTGGCCGTAGTGGACATCACCGGTGAAACGCGGACGGGGAGCACAACGCTCAACGTCGGACACCGAAGCGTGGAGATCGAGATCGGTGGTCCGGGCACATTGGACCGCTCCAGTACAGACAGCCTGGACATCCGCGTCCGGAACCTGAACGGAGAGGAGGTGGATCGTCCCATGCACATCCGGATCGTCGAGTTGGTCGCACCCGCCGATGCCCCTGTGCGCGAGCGCCTGTGGGAACGCCCGGACCGCACTCTGGACGGGACCCCCGTGAAGAATGACGATCCACGATCATGGACCGTGAAGCAGGTGCACTTCGACCGCAAGGACGTGCGTGCGCAAGGACACGCGATCGAACTGGTGGGGGTGGCCCGATGGACCGTGGGCATGTATCGCGTGGAGGTGAGCACCACCGACCCCGAAGGCGTGCCGCTGAAGGTGGAACGCACCTTGACCATCTATGACCCGGAGATCCAGAACACCGGATTCCTGAACGAGGCCTTCCATCTGCAGCCGTTGAAGACCACGGTGGAGCCCGGCCAGGATGCGGTGCTGTTGCTGAGCAGTGCACTGCCCGAAGGCAGGGTGATGATGGAGGTGGAACGCGCAGGGAAGATCGTGGTGAACCGACGTTTCATGCTGAAGAAGGAGCAGCAACGGTTGGAGATCCCCGTGCTCGAAGCGGATCGCGGGGGGTTCGCGGTGCATTTCGTATGCGTGGAAAGGGGGCGCATCCACCGGATCACGCAGCGGATCGAAGTGCCATGGAGCAACAAGGAACTGCACATGGAGTGGTCCACCTTCCGGGACAAGCTCCTGCCCGGTCAGCAGGAGGAGTGGAGGTTGCGCATCACCGGACCGAGGAAGGAACAGGTCGCGGCCCAGCTGCTGGCGGTGATGTACGATGCCTCGCTGGACCGGTTCATGGAGCACCACTGGCAGATGCCGCTTTGGCCCACGAACATTACGGAATTGGGTTGGTCCACCGCAGGACCCTTCGGCCTTGTGCACGGGCAGGACATCTACGGCCACACCGCGATGCCGCGTGACACGCTCCGGAGCTACCCGGTCCTGAAGGACTTCGGATACAATGCGGGGTATGGTCGTTACAGGTACTTCCGCGGTGCCAGGTCCGGCATGGACGGGGCGATCGCATTGGAGGAAGCAGAGAACGCCATGGATGCCGACATGCGACCCGATGCGGCCATGGCCGTGCCTGCCGTGGCAACGGCCGAAGACGATGACCCGAATGCGGAGAAGGCATCGAGCCCGGCCGAAACACAGGCCGGGGGTCCGTCACCGGTGCGCAGTGACTTTCGCGAAACGGCCTTCTTCTTCCCGGATCTCCTGACCGATCGGGACGGTGCGATCATGCTGCGCTTCAAGACCCCGGATGCATTGACGCGGTGGAACGTGATGGGCCTCGCGCACACCAAGGACCTCAAGTCGGTCCGGTTCAGCGAAAGGGCGGTCACCCGGAAGCCCATGATGGTGGTGCCCAACCTGCCGCGGTTCCTGCGGGTGGGCGATCGCATCACGGTCGTCGCGAAGATCAATGTCCTGGAAGGGGCCGCGATCAACGGAACGTCCACGATCGAGCTGTTCGACCCAGCGACCAACGGCATCGTTACGGACCGTTTCAAGGTTCGCCGGGTGGCAAAGGACTTCACCGCCGCTCCCGGCGCAAGTGCCACGGTCTCCTGGGAACTGGAGGTGCCGGAGCAGGCCGGTGTGTTGGGGGTGCGCATCGCCGCCACTGCGTCCGGCTTTGGCGACGGCGAGGAGCGTGTGCTGCCCATCCTCACGGACAAGGTGCTGGTCACCGAAAGCCTTCCATTGTCCATCACCAAGGCCGGCACGAAGACCTTCGAACTGGAAAAGCTGGTGAACGCGAACAGCACTACGCTCAAGCACCAGAGCTTGAAGCTCGAGTTCACACCGAACCCCGCATGGTACGCGGTGCAGGCGCTGCCCTACCTCATGGAGTTCCCGCATGAATGTTCCGAACAGACCTTCAGCCGGTACTACGCCAACCGCCTGGCCGGCCACATCGTGGAGGAACGCCCCGCGGTGAAAGAGGTGTTCGAGCAATGGAAGGAGGCCGCTGGCCCGAAGGCCACCGAAGGGGCCTTCCTCAGTGCGCTGGAGAAGAACCCCGAGCTGAAGGGTGTGTTGTTGGAGGAGACCCCGTGGGTGATCGAGGCGAAGGACGAGGGCGAACGGAAACGGCGCATCGCACTGTACTTCGACCTGCAACGCATGGCCGTGGAAGAGGCTGCGGCATTGAAGAAATTGCAGGACATGCAGCTGCCTAACGGGGCCTGGCCCTGGTGGAGCGGCATGCGCGAGAGTCGGTACATCACGCAACACATCCTCGCCGGTCTCGGCCACCTGGAGCACCTGAAGGCTGCGGACCTGCGCGCGGATGGCCCGGTACAACGGATGTTGCGCAAGGCGGTCGAGTGGACGGATGCCGATGTGGACCGCGAATTCAAGGAGCTGCAACGGCGCAGCACCAAGGCCGAAGTGGAGGAATACGTTCCGAACGCACAGGACATCCAACTGCTCTATGCACGCAGCTTCTTCGACCGTTGGCCTGCACGGGGCGGTGCGCGCGCCGCACTCGACTTCTACACGGGACGGCTGGCCTCCACCTGGCTCACGGGGGGGCTCCAGCAACAGGCCATGGCGGCCATTGTGCTTGCGCGCTCCGCGGATCGGGCCACGGCCCAGCTCATCATGCGTTCGCTATCGGAACGGGCCACGCGCAGCGAGGAGCTCGGCATGTATTGGAAGGACTTCACCGCAGGATTCGCGTGGTACGAATTCCCGACGGAGACCCACGCCTTGCTCATCGAGGCATTCCATGAAGTGACCGCCGATACCACCAGTGTGAATGCGCTGCGCCAGTACCTGTTGAAGCTGAAACAGACCACGTATTGGAAGACCACCAAAGCCACTGCGGAAGCCTGTTACGCACTATTGCTTACGGGTGACGACCTGCTGGGGCCAACGCCCGCCCCGGTGATCACCGTCGGTGACCGACGTGTGGATGTTGCCGGTCAGGAAGCGGGTACCGGTCACTTCGATCGACGCTGGGCCGGTGAAGAGGTTCGGCCTGCGATGGGCAGGGTAACGGTGACCGCAAGCACCGATGGTGTGCAATGGGGCGCCCTGCACTGGCAATACCTGGAGCGAATGGACAAGGTCACCGCGCACGCCGGTCCGTTCAGGATCGACAAGAAGGTGATGTTGCAGGAGCGCACGGATGCTGGATCCCGGCTCATCGCGCTGCCCGATGCGCGCCCGCTGAAAGTAGGAGACGAGCTCACCGTACGCATTGAACTGCGCACGGACCGTTACGTGGATCTCGTCCACCTGAAGGACCTGCGTGCCGCCGGTCTGGAGCCCGTGGAGGCGATCAGCGGATACCGTTGGCAGGGCGGACTGGGCTATTACCAGAGCATCCGGGATGCCGGCATGCACTTCTTCTTCGACCGCATCGCGCCGGGCACGTATGTGTTCGAGTACGACCTGCGGGTGAACCAGGCCGGTGACTTCAGCAACGGCATCACCACCGCCATGTGCATGTACGCCCCGGAATTTTCATCCCATTCACAAGGTGAACGTGTGAAAGTGGACAAGTGAGCCGGTCCACCGGCCTGGGCTGGGGGCTACCTTCGCCGGATGAGATCACCTCTGCTCCTTGCTCCTGTGCTGTTCCTCCTGGCCTGTGGCGACGGCAAGAAGGAAGCCGCTGAACAACTGGCGGACACCGCGAATGTCCCGGCACCGTGGGTCATCGACCTTGCCCCATACGACGTGCCTGCGGTCGTGGAATTGGGGGACAAGGCCACACTGCGCGTTGATTCGGCCACCGTGGCCTGGAACGAGGAGTTCGGCCATCTGGAGGTGAGTGCCGGAGATCATTTCGCCATCCGGATCACGGAGGACCGCGGCGACATGGCACGCTTGAAGGCCGACATGGAACGGGACATGCTGCGGAAGCATACCGTGACCGAAGAATCGCCGGACCTGCTCATCTACCGGTCCCAGTTCCCGGATGAGGACCTCGTCTTTGTGCACTTCTACCGGATCATCCGTACCCACGATCGCACCTTCATCGTTGAGGATGACCCGGAGGGGCGCTTCAATGAAGCGGATATCCAACGCATGGCGCGTTCGGTCACCGCGCAAGGAGCGATCTGATGCGCCTGTTGGTTTCAGGGTCGGCCGTGGTGTTGGCATGCTGTGCGTTCGGGCAATCGGACGCGTGGTCGGAGGACCTGGATGCGTATTGGGCCGGGATCGAGGCCGAATTCAGGGACAGCACCCATTCCCCTTTGTTGCCAGAGGACAGGCTGCACTTCACGCGGTTGGAGCGCTTCGACCCGGATGAGGACTACCGTGTCCGGGCGCGCTTCAAGGCGAAGGCGGGCAAGGAATTCGGCATGCGCACGACCACGGAGCGGATGCCGGTCTACCGCAGGGTGGGTGTGCTCACCTTCCGGTTGAAGGGCAGGAAACACACACTTTCCGTGTACCGGAACAAGGTGTTGACGGAGGATCCGGCATATTCCGACCACCTCTTCGTTCCCTTCACCGACCTCACGAACGGTGTCACCACGTACGGTGGTGGTCGCTACCTCGACCTGAAAGCACCTCTCGGCGCCGAGGTCGAGCTCGACTTCAACCGGGCCTACGCACCGTATTGTGCCTATGGCGGGCGGTATTCCTGCCCCATCCCACCTGCGGAGAACCACCTCAATGCCGCGATCGAAGCGGGCGTCAAGGCGTACGACCACTGAACGGGCACTGTTCAGGCCCTGTGTAACCGGAGCGTGGGATCGCCGTAAACACGACGGACAGTGCTGGGAAAAGTGGCTTCGATCCCGTATCCTTGCACTCGTTCCAGAATTACCCCCATGCGACTCATCCACCTTGCCAGCGCGGCCCTGATCAGTACTTACAGCTTCGCCGGCGTACTTGTTCTCGAGGGCAATTACCAGGGGAAGAACCTCTTCGTGCAGAACCCGTTCTCCGAGGCGGGCGTGGGTTTCTGTGTGTTCGAGATCACCGTTAACGATCAGATCGCCACGGACGAGATCAACAGCAGCGCCTTCGAGGTGGACATGAACAACTTCGGTCTGAAGATGGGCGACAAGGTGGTCGTCAAGGTGAAGCACAAGGACGGTTGCACACCGGTGGTCCTGAATCCGGAGGTCCTGAAGCCCAAGAGCACCTTCGACATCGTGAAGCAGAGCATTTCCGGGGATGGCACCTACACATGGGTCACGACCAATGAGACCGGCGAACTGCCCTTCATCGTGGAGCAGAAGCGTTGGAACAAGTGGGTGAAGGTCGGCGAGGTGATGGGCGTCGGCAAGCCTGGTGAGAACACCTATTCCTTCAAGGTGACCCCGCACAGCGGCGAGAACACTTTCCGTGTGAAACAAGTGGACCTCACCAAGCGTGCACGGTTCAGTGAGAGCGTGAAGTACATCGACCCCAGCGCGGTGATGATCACCTGGAGCCCGGAGAAGCCCAAGGACGAGATCGTCTTCAACGCGAATACCCTGTATGAGATCTACGACCAGTACGGCAACATCGTGAAGCGCGGCTATGCCAACAAGATCGATGTGAGCGCATTGAAGAAGGACATGTACTACCTCAATTACGACAACAAGACCGGCGAGACCTTCATCAAGCGCTAGGTCCTGCGTCATCCTTTTGAAGCCCTCCATTCCGGGGGGCTTCTTTTTTAGGCATCGATGGATCCTGGCGAACGCGGCTCCGTTAACCTTGCACCATGAAGCGCATCGAACACATCGGCATCGCCGTGAAGGAATTGGACAAGGCCGAGGCGATCTACGAGCAACTGTTGGGCACGGCGAGCTACAAGCGCGAAGTGGTGGAGAGCGAAGGCGTGATCACGTCCTTCTTCCAGGTGGGCCCGAACAAGATCGAGTTGCTTGAGAGCACCACGCCGGATGGGCCGATCGCAAGGACCATCGAGAAGCGCGGCGAGGGCATCCACCACATTGCGTTCGAGGTGGCCGACATCCATGCGGAGATGGCCCGCCTAACAGCGGCCGGCTTCACGCTGCTGAACGAACGGCCCAAGCGTGGGGCGGACAACAAGCTCGTGTGTTTCGTGCATCCGAAGACCGCTGGCGGGGTGCTGGTGGAATTGTGCCAGGAGATCACCGGGTGATGGGTACGCGCAAGGACACGGCAGCGTTCATCCTGGAACGGTTGGGACATCCGGAGCGCTTCAGTGTGAAGGCCATGTTCGGGGAGTACGCCCTGTACGCGGACGGCAGACCGGTCGCATTCATCTGCGACGACAGGTTGCTGGTGAAGATCCTGCCCGAGAGCGCTGCGCTTGAGGAAGGCTGCGAGCGAGCACCTCTGTTCCCGGGTTCCAAGGACCATTATCTGGTGCCCGAGGAAATGATCACCGGGGACCGGGACCTCCCGAAACTGTTGCTCCGCATGGCCGAGGTGGTGCCCTTGCCCAAGCCGCGCAGGAGGTCCGCCTCGAAGGGGAGGTGAGACTTATCTCACGGCACCAGGCCCATCCGCCCGCATAGCCCGATCACATCCTCCCGTTCCAGGTCGAGGTGTTCCGCATGCAACCCGGCCTTGCGGGCCCCGATCACGTGTTGGATGCTGTCGTCGATGAAGAGGGTGCGGGCAGGTTCGGCGCTGTGCTGTGCGAGCACATGCAGGAAGATGTCCACGTCCGGTTTGCGCATGCCCAGCTCGCAACTGTAATAGGCCCCGTGGAAGATCGCCTTGAAGTCGCTGATCCCATTCTCACGTGCCAGGATCGCCTCGAACGCGGGCACATGGATCGCATTCGTATTGCTGAGCAGCAGCACCCGGTAGTGCTCTTTCAGCCGGTGCACCAGCGCAATGCGCTCGGGGGGAACGGAACCCAGCATCGCATTCCAGCACGCGTCGATATGTTCGTCCGAAAGGGACTTGCCCTGTAGTTGCCGGATGCGGTCCCTGAAGGCGGCGGGCGAGAGCTCCCCGGTCTCGAACCCATCGAACAGGTGGTCCTGCTGCGCCTTGCTGTACAGGGCCTCGAAATCGGTGAGCCCCAGCGCGTGGAATCGTCCTGCCGCAGCGTGGTAGTCGACATCGATCAGCACCCCGCCGAGGTCCAGGATGATCGTGTCGAGCTTCTTTCTCACGGCCGGCAAAGCTAGCCTTCCCGGTCACGGCTCTATTTTCGCGCTTCCATCGCGCACCGATGGCACGGACCGGGCCCATAGCTCAGCGGTCAGAGCAGGGGACTCATAATCCCTTGGTCGCAGGTTCAAATCCTGCTGGGCCCACACGCTTGTCGTTGCGGCTATTCCGGCCGCACCGCGGAGACCCGCATCATCACGTCGTCGATCAGGAAGCGCGAGGTGCGGTGCTGGTTCCACAGGTAGAAGATCAGCTCCTCGCCCTGCTTCAGCGCCGGCACCGGGATGGCGAACTCCAGCGCACGCCAGGTCCTGTCGGTGGTCCCCGGAACGGGATCGATGCGGAAGGAGTTGTAGAACGATGAACTGCCGTCCGGCCTTACCACTGTTGTAATGGCCAGCGCCCCGGCCGCATCACCGGCCTTCGCTTCGTAGCGCTGCATGCCCACCTGCAGGAACAGTTCGCGACCCAACGGGATGCTGCCGGGTGGTGCGGTGAAGGTCACGCCGAATTCGTTGTGGGCGTTGTACACGCAGACCCGCTCCCTGCTGAAGGCATGCGGATGGCGCCGGATATCGCCGTGGGCCCAGTAATGGGTGGGCCGCTCCAGGTCCGTGCTCTCGGTGATCACCACGTCCATGCCGTGCGGGTGGTAGGGTGCCTCCTCCATGCGCCCGCCGAGCCTGCCGGCATCCGCATCGGCCATGCGCCCCCAGGCCCAGGCGTATTTCTCCGCATCCATGTGCTCGTGGTGCAGGATCCCCTTGCGGTACTGCGCGTATTGAAAGAGGTGCAGAACGATGCACAGCGCCATCCACCAGCGGGCGGCGTGCCACCAGCCCCGGCCGGCGTGTTGCAGCACCAGGGCCAATGGGATCACCAGCACGGGGTAATGGTCGATGTACACCCGGCTTGCGAAACCACTGCCGTAGTACCAGATCCACCAGCAGGAGATGACGTAGGTGTTTGCGGTCCAGTACAGCAGGCTGAAGGCCGATCGGACCGGGGCCTTGCGCCACAACAGGAACGCCGCCGCTGCTGCGGGGAGCAGTACCGGGCTCCACACGAAGAGGCCGCGCCTGATGCCGAAGAGCACTTCGCGCACCATGGGCCGGTCCCAGTAGAAGCCCTCGTTGCGATAGCCCCATTCGAACCAGTTGCCGGTCTGCACATGCCAGAGCAGCGGCTGCACGGCAAGCACCGCGACCCCTGCGACCAATGCGAGCAGCAGCATCCACCAGCGCTCCACGGCACGCGCCAGAAGCGCCAGCGTATCCGCACCGGCCACCACGGGCACGGCAAGCAGCACGAGCCCGTTCACCGGCCGTATGAGAATGATGAGCCCCAGCAGCGCTGCCGCCACGACGAGCCACCGCAATGCCGCACCCGTGGAGAGGTGGTGCACAAGCAGCAGGAAGGTGGTGATCGCGCAGAACGAGTACACATGCGACCAGCCGGGTTGAATGGCCGTGTATTGCACCAGTGGGGTGCCCAGGCCGAGGCCGAGGATGATCCAGACCACCACGGCCTCCCGAACACCCATGCGCAACAACAGCGCGCGCAAGGCGATCAGGCCCAGCCACAGGTAGACCCAGCCACCGATGCTGATGGCCTTCATCTCGTATTCGCTGTATCCGTCCCTCGGGGCCTCCGGATCGAGCAGGGCCAGCCCATGGCCCACGGCGAACCAGGGAGCCATCGCGATCGCGGTGCCGCAGAAGTACTTGTTCAGCGTTCCGGTGGGGGTGTGCTGGATGTACTCCCAGGCATCGGGTTCATGGCCGGGATCGCCGCGTAGGAAAATGGACGTGAGGTAGCTGTAATACCCCTTCGCATCGCTGCGGATGGTGTCCTTCCACGCCCGGCCATCCGCACCGCGCCACAACCCGGACACGGAGACCATGGCCACGAAAACCACCACCACCACCGTGGAAAGCCAGGAAGGAGAACGCCAGGGTACGGCCATCGTTGGAAGGCGTGAAGATGGTGATCGTGCCGGTCACATGCGGGCACTCCACAGCGGAGGGGTTGGATCTTTCGCGCAAGGCGCTCCGGGGAACGGCACATTCTGGCGAATTTCACCGGCGCAATGAAGAAGGTCATCGTAACCGGAGGGGCGGGGTTCATCGGATCGCACACCTGCGTGGAACTTGCGGAGGCCGGCTACGAGCCGGTGATCGTGGACGACCTGCGCAACAGCGAGGAGCGTGCAGTGGAAGGCATCGGTGCGATCCTGGGGCGGGCACCGCGCATGCACCGCATCGATTGCAACGACCGGGCGGCATTCGACAAGGTGTTCCGGGAGGAGGGGCCGATCCACGGGGTGATCCATTTCGCCGCCGACAAGGCCGTGGGCGAGAGCGTGAACGAGCCGTTGAAGTATTACCGCAACAACGTGGGCTCCCTCGTGACCCTGCTGGGGCTGATGCAGGAGCATGGGGTGGAGCGCATCGTCTTCTCGAGCAGTTGCACGGTGTACGGGCAGCCGGAGGTGCTGCCGGTAACGGAGGCCGCACCGGACCGCAATGCGAATTCGCCCTACGGCTTCACCAAGGTGGTGTGCGAGCAGTTGCTGCGCGACCAGGTGGCGGCGACCCCCGTGCTAAGGGCGGTGCTGCTGCGCTACTTCAACCCCATCGGCGCGCATCCTTCCGGGCACATCGGCGAACTGCCGTTGGGCGTTCCCAACAACCTGGTGCCCTTCGTCACCCAGACCGCTGCCGGCATCCGCCAGCAGCTCACCGTGTTCGGCACGGACTACGCCACCCCGGACGGTTCCTGTGTGCGCGACTACATCCATGTGGTGGACCTGGCCCGTGCCCACGTGCAGGCCCTGGCATGGATGGAGGCTGCCAGGGCGCCCCTCTGCGAAGTGTTCAATGTCGGTACCGGCAAGGGGAATACCGTGCTGGACGTGGTGCGCACCTTCATGGAGGTGACCGGCGTGGACGTGCCGTACGTCCTGGGTCCGCGAAGGCCGGGTGATGTGGAGGCGGTGTTCGCCGCCACGGAGCGCAGCAGGGATGTGCTCGGGTGGACCGCCACGCACACCCTCGCGGAGGCCCTGAAGGATGCCTGGAACTGGCAGTGCATGCTTGGGCCTCAGGCACCAAGGCCCAGCACCAGACAGGCATAGGGGCTCAAGAATCCCAGCGCCGTGCCGGTGTACACCTGTGCGGGCGTGTGCCCACCAACGAGCAGGCGTGCCGTGGCCAGCAGGCCGGTGATGAGGATCGCGGCGACCAGCACCATGAAGAGCGGCAGGCCGTGTATCGCGGACAGCCCGCAGAGGGCGCCCAGCAGGCCGCCGATGCCCACCATGTGCGCGCTGATCTTCCACCGCACGGTGATCACCGTGGTGAGGACCAGGGCCACCATCACCCCGAGGAAGAGCCCGTTCACCGAGGGGTGCAGCGGCGCCTGGCGCACCAGGTACCACGTCATGCCGTAGTAGAGCAGGGTCATCACGTAGGGTCCGATGCGCTCGCGCCGCAGTGGCATCTCCAGGCTGCTGATCATGCCGGCCCGCAGCAACAGCAATGTGCTGGTGATGGGAAAGGCGATCGTCATCAGGCCCACCATGCCCAACGTGATCCACCGCGCTTCCTGGGGCATGAAGAACGCCAGGTAGGGGTCCAGCCGAAAGGCCAGTGCCAGGGTGTACAGCGGCATGAAGATGGGGTGGAGCACCACCGAAAGCACCTTCGCGAAGCGCATCACAGCTCCTTGCGCAGGCGCGCTACGGGCAAGCCGAGCTGCTCGCGGTATTTGGCCACCGTGCGGCGGGCGATGTTGTAGCCCTTTTCCTTCAGCACCGCGGTAAGCTCATCGTCCGTGAGCGGCTTGCGCTTGTCCTCCGCATCGATCGCGTCGTTCAGGATCTTCTTCACCTCACGTGTGCTCACCTCCTCACCGCTGTCGGTGCTCAGGCTCTCGCTGAAGAAGAACTTCAGCAGGAAGGTGCCGTGGTTGGTCTGCACATACTTGCTGTTGGCCACCCGGCTGATGGTGCTGATGTCCAGTCCCACACGCTCGGCGATGTCCTTCAGGATCATCGGCCTCATCTTCGTTTCGTCGCCGGTGAGGAAGAAATCCCGTTGGTGCTCCATGATCGCCTCCATGGTCACCAGCAGGGTGTTCTGCCGCTGTTTGATGGCGTCGATGAACCACTTGGCGCTGTCCAGCTTCTGTTTGATGAACTGCAGCGCCTCCCGCTGTTCCTTGTCCTTCTTGCTCTTGCTGTACTCGCTGATCATGTCCCGGTAGGCACGGCTCACGCGCAGTTCCGGGGCGTTGCGCCCGTTCAGGGAAAGTTCCAGCTGGCCGTCCACTTCGTTCACCAGGAAATCCGGCACGATCTCCTGCACGGGCTTGTCGGTCTCGCGCATGGTGTTGCCCGGTTTCGGGTTGAGGTGCACGATCAGGTCGATCGCGCCTTTCAGCGCTTCCTCATCGATCTCCAGGCGGTCCATGATCCGCTCGTAATGCTTTTTGCTGAAGGCCTCGAAATGCTTGTCCAGCATCTCTTCCGCAATGCGTTGCTCCAGGCTGTGCGGCATGCGTTGCACTTGGATCAGCAGGCACTCCCGCAGGTCGCGCGCGCCCACGCCGGCGGGGTCCAGCGACTGCAACTCGGTCAGTGCCTTCTCCAGTTCGGGCCGTTCGCACATCACGTTCTGCGTGAAGGCGAGGTCGTTCACGATGGAATCCAGGTCGCGGCGCAGGTAGCCGTCCTCGTCCAGATTGCCGATGAGGTGTTCGGCCAGCAGGCGTGTGCGCTCGTCGCTGCGGCGCAGGGAAAGCTGCGCGCGCATGTTGTCCTGGAAGGTGGTGCCTCCGGCGAGCGGTATCTCGCGCTGCTCATCGTCCGGCCCGGTGTTGCGCACGCTCAGCTTGTAGTCCGGGGTGTCATCGTCCTGGAAGTAATCGCTCAGGTCGATGTCGTCGCGGTCGTTCTCCTCCTTCGCATCGCGCTCCTCGCCTTCGGCAATGGCCTGGTCCGCGGTGGGGTCCTCTTCCTCGCTGTGGTCCTCACCCTCTTCCAGGGCGGGGTTCTCCTCGATCTCCTGCTTGATCCGCTGCTCCAGTTCGATGGTAGGCACCTGCAGCAGCTTCATCAGCTGGATCTGCTGCGGCGATAGCTTCTGCTGCAGTTTTTGGAAAAGGCCTTGTTTAAGCATGCGGGGGCAAAAATACCGGAGACAAGCCCATATCAGTTGAAGTGATCACGGAGTGATCCGGTGGTGCGCGGCACGCAATGGTCCGCGGATCACTGCGCCGTGACCACCACCCGTTCGGTGATCACTGTGGAACGCTGCTGCATCCGCAGCAGGTATGTTCCGGTCGCGGGTCGCAGCAGGGTGATGTACACCGTGCCGTCCACCTTCGGTGTGCGGCTGTGCGGAACCGAGCGGCCGAATGCATCCACCACCTCGATCGTCGCATCGGCCGGAGCGGTCACGTAAAAGGCACCCGTGCTCGGGTTGGGATGGATGTCCGGCCCTGTGCTGTTCCAGTCCGCGGTCACGGTGGGCGAGAATTCCTGCGTGGCGTCCCGGTCGATCATGCGCAACCGGTAGTAGTTCGTGCCGTTCACCGGGGCTTCATCAAGCAGGCCATACTCCAGCAAACCTGCTGATGTGCCCGCCGCCTCTCGTGTGCCGATGTAGTTCCACCGGATCCCGTCGGTACTGCGTTCCACATCGAACCGGTCCGTATTGATCTCGCTGGCCGTGCTCCAGGTGAGCATGATCCCATCGCGTTGCGTGTTCGCGCGGAGGTCCACGAGTTCCACCGGGAGCAACACGGCCGCGCCTACGGCCACATCATCCAGGTACAGGTAGTTGCCATAGCCATTGATGCCCACGAAACGGACCATGGCGAGCTGCCCATCGAATGCGCTGATGTCGATGGTATGCGGCTGCCATTGGGAGCAATTCGTTGGGGCCCACGCACCCGTGTTCGCCGCAGTAGTGGCCAAGCCTACGCCGGTGGCGTAGTACACCTGGGTCCAGTTGCCGCCGCAATTGCCGCTCACATCCACCCGGAAGGAATCGTAATACCCCGGACCGTACGGCGCGTAGGCATGCTCGAACTGGAGGAAGCTTCCTGTGGCCCCGACCAGGCTGAGCAGCGGGGTCACCAGGCGATCCTCCTCACCCACGCCGTTGTAGTTGTAGTTGTCCATGTACCACACGCGGGAGGCGCCGCAGGCGGGTCCATTGGCGATGTTCGCCGTGCTCCAAGTGGTCAACGCATCGGGGTTCTCCAGGGTCCATCCGGGCGGTGCGGGTGGTGCCGCCGAAAGGCCTTCGGTGAATGGGATGTTCACGGTGGTGGTGGCCACCACGTTGATCGCGTTGGTCACCTGGTCATTGGTGGGATAGGTGTCACCCGCAAGCGCCGTGGAGACCATCAGCGTGTGTGCTCCGAGGCCGGTGATGGAGACCGGCACGGTGAAGGTGAACGTGGCCTGCGCACCAGAGGCCAGACTTCCGGTGTAGTTCTGGGACACCAGCGCCCCGCCGTCCAGCTGGTAGCGCACGGGGAAGTTGCTCTGTGCTACGCTGCCGTAGTTGCGAATGATGGCGCGCACGGTGATCGGCGCACCGCCGCAATCGCCCAAGTTGCCGGGGGCCGGTGAGAGTAGTTGGGCCACGCCGATGTTGTTCGGCATCGGGGTGTTGAAGGCCTCGGTCTGGTCGGTGCGGCTGTTGCTGTTGCCCTGTGATGCGCTCACTCCGAGTCCGCGCCGCGCGAAGGCGGTCCAGAGCGCGCCGCTGTGCGCCCCGCCGTAGAGGTTCTGGTCGGCCTGCAGAATGGCATCGCGGGCATCCACGAAGCCGGGGTTGCAGGGCGTGAGCTTCATGCCTTCCACCACCAGGCGCATGGCGATGTTGTTGCCCCCGGTACCGAAGTACAGGTCGGGGTCGAAGCCGTCGGTCGCGATCAGCTCCCAGGTCATCTCCCACAGGATGGTGCACCACACGAAGCCCACCCCGTGCGGTGCGGCCAGCGCGGTATTGTTGGTGCTGGCATAGGTGTAGTTGTTCTGTGCGAAGCTGGTGCTGTATGGTGCTGGCCGTATGCCACCGCCGTTGGTGCCCTGGCCGATCACGTACGTGCCGATCCCGCGCCGGTCGGTGCCCTGGTCGCCGGGCTCGATCGTCATCATCAGGGCGAACCAGTCGCTCCATCCCTCGCCCATCTGCTCGGCATTGTTCAGGCAGTTGCTGTTGGAAGGTCCGCCCACCAGTCGGGTGCTGATGCCGTGGGTGTACTCATGCGCGATGATGCCGTTGTCCAGGTCGCCATCGCGTCCCGGTGTGGTGTAGGTCCACAGGTACATCTGCATGCGTGGCGAGGTGCCTTCCGGCGGGGTGGCGAAGTTGGCGTTGTCCGTGCCCCCGCCATCCTGTGAATCCGCCAGGACGTAGTCGTTGCCGGTACCACCACGGCCGTAGTTGTTCTGCTGGAAGTTCCCGCTCGGGTCATCGAAGCCGTACTGGTACCACACGTCGTGCATGAGGTTGTTCCAGTAGAACAGGTTGGTCGTGGCCGCGTTCTGATAGGTGGAAGGTGCGTTGGCCAGGTTGATGGGGTAATCGAAATCCAGCGTTGCGCTGGTGGGGCGCACACCGTTGCCGTTGTTGCCGTTGGCATCCTCCTGGGCCAGCACGTTGTTCCCACGGGTGTAGGTGTATTCGGCACCGGCGGCACCGTTGGTGTCGTGCCAGCCATAGGGCGAAGCGATGCCTGCGGCGGTCCACGGCGCGTTGCGGATGGCCCGTGCACCGTGGCTCGGGCTTTCCACCGGGGCCGGGTACACGCGGTAGTCGTTCGGTGCAGCGGGTGCGGCCATGCCGGACGGTGTGGGGCATTCGCCCAGCGCGTGCGGATGGTCGAAGCCGCACTGGCTCACCCAGTCGTTGCGGTCCAGCTCCGCCCCGGTCAGGGCATCGATGCGCACGTTCCACCAATGCGAGCCGTCAGGGGTGTAGTGGTTCACGTTCCAGGCCAGCCGCAGGCCATCGGCTCCAGCGCAATACACGAGGTGCACCCGGACCGGCTCGTCCCCAAGGGCCGTGCCATCGAACAGGTATGCGTGGCGATCGTTCTCGATCAACGCGGGCATGGACACGCCCGGTGCGGTGCGTGCCAGCACGGTGCTGAGCGCGGTGCGCGCATCGATCGCGGGATCGGTGGCATTCACACCCTTGGCCAGGTGTGGTACGGCCCCCACGTTCAGTTTCAGGATCGAGCCATCCGCACCGGTGTGCACGGCGATATCCCCGTTCCACACGTCGATGCCCTGCCACCGCTGCCGGTAGAAGGTGTGCCGCAGGCCGCTGCTCGTATAGTCGTCCGTCACCACCAGATCGCCGAGGTCCTGTGCGGCGAAACCCTGTTCCAACAGGCGTTCCAGCACCGGTGCAGGCAGTTGCTCGGCGTTCCGCTGCGCGGTCGCGGTCCATGCGCCGCATAACAGGCACGCGACCACGAAGGACCGATACGATGCGAGGGGCTTGAACAAGACCGCAAAATTACTTGAAGCTCAAGGCGAAAGCAAGGCTGATACCGCTCCGGCGTGGGATCCTTCGGGGGTGTCCGTGGCACGCGCATACTCGATCACATGCCGCATCCGATCGTTCGCATGCCCGCCATTGCGCGCTGCGGTCCACTTTTGCCTCCCCGCCGGCCCGAGCGCTCGGCAGTTGCAGATGGTTCCAGGAACACGTCCACCACGGATCACCGCGAAGTGATCGACCTTTGACCGATGCGCGCGATCGTCGTGTTGTTGCTGATGGGCCTGCTTGCCTGTGGTGGTTCGAACACCGATCCCGGACGTGCATCGGTATCCCTCGACAGCCTGGCCTTACGTCCGGAACTGGATACCGCGAGGAACATGCTCCGGCGTGGCGATATCGATGGGGTGGAGCGCATCGTTCGGAAGGTCATGCAGGCCAGCAAGGACGCCCCCAGCCTGCGGAAACAGCACATGGTGGCCCATTCGCTCCTGGGTCAGGTCCACCAATGGCGCTCGCAGCTGGACAGTGCCCTCATGATGCACGAACAGGTGCTGCGTATGGCGGAAGCCGCGCAGGACACCTTCTGGATCGGCGCGGCCTGGATCAACATCGGTGTGGCGCGAGACCTTCAGGGGGACTACGCCGGCGCCATGCAGGCGGGACTCACGGCCATGCGCTGGAAGGAATTGCAGGGCGACAGCATGAGCATCGCTCGCGTACTGCACAACCTGAGCTCCTTGCAGTGGCGCAGGGACAGCATCGTGCAGGCATTGGCGCTCATGCAACGGAGCCTGGCCATCAAGCGTGCACTGGACCCGCCGGCACTTGCTTCAAGTCTCAACGGTCTCGGGGTCCTGTTGATCGACCTGCACCGGCCGGATACCGCGATCACCGTGCTGCGTGAGAGCCTGTTGCTGGAGGATAGCCTGAACCATGGCGCTGTTCGGGAGAACATGGTGAGCAACATCGGCCTGGCCTTCGAGCAGATGGGCCGACTCGACAGCGCCGCGAGCAATTACAAGCGGGCCCTCAAGGATGCGCAGGAGCACGGGAACCAGGAAGTGGAGATCCGCTGTCTGTATGGGCTCGGTGACGTGTATCGGGCACAGGAACGGTACGCGGAAGCACGACCGCTGCTGGACAGCAGTTTGGCGCTTGCGGAACGGATCGGTTCGTTGGAGGATGAGAAGGAGGCGCACATCTCCCTGGTGCATCTCCATGAACGGCTCGACGACCCGCAGCAGGCGCTTGTCCATTTCCGCGCCTATCACGCGCTGAGCGATTCGTTGATGAACGCCGGGACGCAGATGGCCATGGAGGAACTGACGCTGCAATACGACACCGAGAAGAAGGATCGGGAGAACGCCGAATTGCGCGCAGCACAGGAGCTTGCGGACCTGCGTGCCGAGCGCAACCGGTGGATCGCCATCGGCATCGGCGTGCTGGCTATTGCGGGGGCCGCGCTCGCCTGGGTCATCGTGCAGCGCAACCGCCACCGCGCACGGGTGCGGGAGGCGGACCTGGAGCAGCAGGCCTTGCGCCTGCAGATGGACCCCCACTTCCTGTTCAACTCGCTCAACACCATCCCCGGCCTGTACGCCAGTGGTGATCCAGTGGCCGCCAACGACCACGTCGCGGACCTGTCCCGCTTCCTGCGCCTGGTGCTGGAGACCAGCAGGCGCCGCACCATTCCGCTGGACCAGGAGGTGGAGCTGGTGGAACGCTACCTTCGGATCAATGCCAACCGCAGGCCGGGGGCTTTCACGTGGGAGGTGAAGGTGATGCCCTATGTGCAGGCCGAACGGGTCGCCATTCCGCCCATGCTGATCCAACCCTTGGTAGAGAACGCCATCGAGCACGGCTTCAACGGAACGATGAAGGGCCATGTCTCCGTGCTGGTGGATCGTGCGGGAAGTGTGCTGCACATCGAGGTGAAGGACAACGGCCACGGTCGCACCACCCAGCGTCCGAGCCGGCGCAACGGCACCTCCATGGGCATCGACCTGGTGCGGAAGCGCATCGCGTTGTTCGACAAACACACCTCGATCAGCGAAGCGGTGCAGATCCAGGACAATGGCGTGAACGGTGGCACCGGCACCACCGTCCTCTTGCGGTTGCGCATCCAAGAACTCAATGAACATGCTGCGATCGGTGATCGTGGATGACGAGGCCCCGGCCCGCGCCAACCTGCGCGCCGCCCTGGGCTCCATCCCCCTGGAGGTGGAAGTGGTGGGCGAGGCCGCGGATGTCGCCTCCGCCGTGAAGCTCCTGAACGAGGAACGGCCGGACGTGGTGCTGCTGGACATCTGGCTGGGCGATGGCACCGGGTTCGATGTGATGGAGCGGCTGGAGCACGATGACACCCGGGTCATCTTCATCACGGCCTTCGATCACTATGCCGTGCGCGCGTTCAAGCAGGGCGCGGTGCATTACCTGCTGAAGCCCGTGGTCCGGGCGGAATTGCAGGAGGCCCTGGAGCGTGCGGAAGCCATGCCGGCCTCCCACGAAGCCTTGCAGCATGCGCGGCGGGTGCTGGGCGACCGCATCACGGTGCCCACGGCCGAAGGGTTCCACGTGCTTGCCCCGGATGAGATCGTGCGGTGCGAGAGCGATGGCAACTACACGTGGTTCCACCTGGCGGGCGGCGACAAGGTGCTGGCCTCACGCACCCTGAAGGAATTCGATGCGCTGCTGGCCCCGCGTGGCTTCATGCGCGTGCACCTCTCGCACCTGGTCAACATCGCGCAGGTGCGGATGTACCTGCATCGGGATGGAGGCACATTGCTCCTGGCCAACGGCCACGAAGTGCCCGTGAGCCAGCGCAGGCGCAACGAGGTGATCGAGGCGCTGGGCCGTAAAGGCGGCAAACACTGAGGGCGTGGGCCGCGTCGGGGGCTCATCCTAAGGTCCCCCCGGCCCACCGAGCCCCTGCGCCGGCTCGATCGCACCGTACCGCTTTCCGGCACTTCGCATCTTTGGCCACCATCCCAATTGCCATGATCCGTAGAACGTTCTCCCTCCTTGTCGGTCTGTTGCTCGGTGCGGCAGGCATCGCCCAGACCCCGTATACCTACACCCTTCCGCAGCTGCAGGGCGTGAACCTCCAGAACTGGACGGCCTTCACCTTCCCGGGCACCCCGAACACCACCGGTGGCTCCACCATCACCTTCGAGTGGCTGGCGTGCTACCAGGGCGGCTTCGGCACCAACGGGGTGGAAATGGCCATCCGCACGGGGACATCCACCTACATCAACGTGCTGGATTACACCGGCGGCACGGTGGATTGCTCCTTCCTGCCCCGCACCGTCACCATCTCGGCGAACCTCATGCAACAGGCACTCGCTTACACCGGCGGCACCTCGTTGGAGGGCCGGGTGCGCGTGGACGATGCCTGCCAGCCCGGCGTGGGCTGCGCGTCCTACAACGATCCGGTGATCCGCAACCTCACCCTCACCTACACCACGGAATCCGCCAACTTCACCTCGCCGGACCCGAGCAAATGCCCGGGAGAGGTGGTGCAGTTCACCGATGCCAGCATCAACGCGCCCACCAGCCACAGCTGGTCCTTCCCGGGCGGCACGCCGGCCACCAGCACCCTGCCCAACCCGGTGGTGCAGTACGATACTCCGGGGCAGTACACCGTCACCCTTACCGTCATGACCACGGATGGTGAGAGCACCATCACCCGCACCGACTTCGTCACGATACACGAATTGCCCGTGGCCAGCGCGGGTGCGGACCAGTTCATGTGCGAAGGCGAAAGCGTGCAGCTGCAGGCAAGCGGCGGCTCCGCGTATGCATGGACCCCCGTGGATGGGCTCTCGAACCCCAACTTCGGGGCACCCACGGCGTCGCCCGAGGCGACCACCACCTACACTGTGCTCGTCACCTCGCCGCAAGGCTGCCAGGCCAACGACCAGGTGATGGTCACCGTGGTGCCCCTGCCCACCCCGGTCGTGGACGATGGCAACGGCTCCCTGTGCCCCGGTGACAGCCTCGTGCTCACCGCCTCCGGTGCCGAGTTCTACACGTGGTCCCCGAACATCTTCATCAGCGGCACCTCCGGGAATGCCGTGCAGGTATGGCCCGTGGCCGACCAAAGCTGGACGGTCACCGGCACCGACCAATACGGATGCATGGGCGAGACCACCGTGTCCATCGATGTGGTGCCCCCCGCCACCACCCCGGTCATCACGTGGGAGGACATGACGCTCGCCAGCACCGCGGCAGCAGGTTACCAGTGGTACCTGGAAGGCGTGGCGATCACCGGGGCCACCACCCAGCTGTGGACCCCCGCAGCGAACGGCAACTACACCGTGGCGATCACGGACGCCAACGGGTGCACCGCCACGAGCGATGTCTACTTCTTCGGCACGTTGGGCGTGCAAAGCGCCGCACAGGAGGCCGTCCGGGTGTATCCCCAGCCGGCCAGGGGCACCCTCAACGTGACCGGCGTCCTTGCCGGCATGCCGTACCGGTTGTTCGACGCACAGGGGCGTAGCGTCCTTGCGGGCACCTTCGCGGCGGGTACCGCGATCGATGTGCGCACGCTGCCCCCGGGCCTGCACGTGCTGGAGGTCGGCGTGGAGGGCATCCGCCTGCCTGTGGTGCTGGAGTAGGGTCGGGCAGGAGTTCCGTTCCTTCGCGACCATGCGGATCCTGCTCCTGTTCCTTGCCCTCAACACCCTGCATGCATTGCACGCTGCGGATACCCTGCGGTTCCACTCCGAGGCCTTCGGTGTGGAGCGCACGGTGGTCGTCCATACCCCGGAATTCCATCGGTACGCCTCCGAGGAGGTGAAGCTGCCGGTGATCATCGTGCTGGACGGCCAGCACGAGTGGTTCGTGGATCCGGTGCTCAACGACATCCGGTACCTGCAGTACACGCACTTGGTGCCACAGGCCATCGTGGTCACCGTGCCCCTGGCGGATCGCTACAAGGAGTGCGCCCTGGAGAGCCTGGCCGGGCCGCCCATGCCCCTCGTGCGCATGCTCACCGAAGAACTGCCCACCCTGCTCGCACCCTACCACCCCGGTACGTACACTGTGCTGGTGGGCCATTCGTTCAGCGCCTCCTTCGCGCTGTATGCCTTCCTGCGGGCCCCGGAACACTTCGCTGCGGTGATCGCCCTTTCGCCGCTGGACCATGTGAAGCACTCCCTGCCGGCGGTTGCCGAGAAGCTGAAGGCCCTGCCGGACAACGATGTGCTCATTGCCGTGGGCGGACCGGAGCATTCGTTGGATGGAGGTCATTACAGCACGTTGGTGCCCGCGTTCGAGGCACTCGGCAAGGTGCCGCAGCGCATGTCCCTGCACGCGTATCCCTCCGCAGGCCACACCTCTTTGCCCATCATCGCAGTGCCGGAGCTGCTCACCACCCTGTTCCACGATGTTGCGCTACGCGACAGCCTGGCGCCGGTGGACATGGAGTACCGGCTGCTTGCGCCACCGCCTGCACCCGCCGCGCTGCTCCAGGCCGTGGAGCGTTCGCTCACCTTCCGCGGCACCACCATCCCGTGGGAGGTGGCGGAGATCAACGGGCTGGCCTCACGGGTGGAGTACAGCGGCCACACGGCGCACGCCATCGCGATCTACCGGCGCGCGGTGCAGTTGTACCCGGGGGCATGGGGCTTCCACGCATCGCTCGGGGACCTGTTGGTGGAGCAGGACCACCCGGCCGCCATCGCCTCCTACCGCACGGCCTTGCAACTCTTGCAGGATGAGCCGGTCACCCCGGAGAACGAAGCCGCGCGCCAGGAGCTCCAGGACCTGGTCCGGTGAAGGGTGAGCTACCTTCATCACCATGACCACGCAACGCGATCTCGATCTTCCGATCTTCCGGTGGTCCGGTGGTCCGGTGGTCCGGTGGTCCGGTGGTCCGGTGGTCCGCCACAAGTGCAACGCTCCAAGGTAGGCCCATGTGGGCTTGCCAAAACAAAGAAGCCCCCGGTGCGCTAACACCAGGGGCTTTGGTCGCTCATGTCCCACCTAACCCACGGTAATAGGTAAACGAAACAGAGCAGCGCGAATGTAGAACGACTCTCCCGAAGCCGGGGCAGCGTTCACCGCCCTTGGTCGGTCTAATACTCAAGCGGGCACGTGGAATGCGCCGATGCCACGGATAACCTGTATCGCTCGAAGGCGGACCGGATAATGCTGCCGGTCAACACGAATAAGAACGATGACCTCCAACGCGATGAACAACAGGTGGCTCCGCTGGGCTTCCCGGCTTTGTGCGAGTTGCCTGTTGCTCATTGCTCCCCGCTGCGAAGCGCAGAACCTGATCTACAACCCAAGTTTCGAGGAGATCGATAGCTGTCCTCAGCTTCCCATACTCGGTTTCGGGCCGGGCGAACGGCCGAACGGATGGTTCACAGTGAATTCATCACCGGACTATTTTAACCGCTGCCAATCCTATGGTAACTACGGCGGCGTGCCGCTGAATATTGGTGGTTGGCAGGAGCCTTTTGACGGTGATGCCTATTCTGGCATGTGGACGTATTTCCAAAACAGCAGCCTCTACCACGAAATAATCGGTACCGAGTTGCTCGAACCGCTAACAGAAGGAATGACGTACTACCTGAGCTTTTACATCAATGCGGCTGCGGGTGGGTCGGAATGGCCCATGCTGGCATCGAGCCACTATGGCGCACTGTTCGCGATGGACGCCGTGGAATGGGAGAACTGGATGCCCTCCTTGCCGTTGCGGAATTACGCACAGGTGTACAGCCCTACTGTGATGAGTGACACGACTTCTTGGTTGCTGGTGAGCGGATCCTTTGTTGCCGATAGTGCATACCGTTACATGCTGCTCGGCAACCACTTCGACAACCAGCATGCGGAGGCGGATACGATCATCACTAGGGACTCTACGGCCTACTTATATAGGGCATACACCTACGTGGATCAAGTATGCCTTTCTGTGGATCCGTCGGGTTGTCCTATGGCACAGAATGTATTGGACCAAGAGGCTGATGGGGCTCTTGTATTTCCGAACCCCGCTACCGACGAGTTGTCCATTACAGGTTTGGGATGGGGCACAGTAGTGACCATCTGGGATGCGGTCAGGAGCATGCAGTGGATAGAGCGAGCAACGGGTGAAAGACTGCAGTTGAATGTAAGTGGGTGGAGCAGGGGCTGCTATGTTGCAGTGATCGAGAACGGAGGAGGTCGACGTTCCATAAAGTTCGTGTTGATCGAGTAGCAGAAGTCCGGTCTTTCGGTTCGACAAAAACACGAAAGACCATGTTTACAAGAAGTTTCCTTGTGGGCCTGAGCCTGTTAACGGCTTGCGCTTTGAACACTGTTTCTGCACAGGTAACGGAATCAGACAACAATATCACGGTACCGACCTCCTACGTGGGTTGCGATGGCACGAGCCCATACCCATTGAAGGTAATGCATCAGAACAACCAACCGATCCAATGGTGGACCGACAACATTCAGCGGATGCAGTTGTGGAATACCAGTTCAAGCACGATCCTGGACCCGTTCGACATCAGGCAGAACGGTTTTCTGGGAATAAGCAACCAGCCGTTGTTCTTTGACCCAGGTACCGGCGGGCGCATTCACCCGCCTGCATTTGGCGGACAGCATCAACAACAGTTTGTACAACTACGCCCAGCCGCTCGGCTTTCGGCCGTGGATGCGCAACGGCATCACATTCACCGGTAACAGCGATCAGGCGTACATCGGGCAGCGGTACTATGGCAACGACAGCACGGACCTGGTATTCCAATGGAGCGATAACCCTGGTGCAGGCAATTACACCCCGGACCGATTGCGCTTCATCTTCACCAGCAACTACAGCGCAACACGGGATACCGGGGCCAAGAGCATGGAAGGCTTGGAAGCCCTGCGCATGTATCCGGTGGACAGCTTCAATGTGAATGTGGGCATCGGTGATTTCTGGAAGGCAGGTGTGTTCGCAGGCTCAGCAGTGGATCCAGCAGAGCGGTTGGATGTGCTCGACGGCCGTGTACGCATCCGGCAATTGCCCACCGAAGCGGAAATGGATACCGTTGACAAGTACGTGGTGGTGAACGAAGATGGGGTGTTGGGCTGGAGGCCTACCACGCCCGGCACGGGAACGGATTGTGATTGGAAGATATCGAATGAGGGGGTCTCCGGAGCCACAACACCACATCATGTTTGGACCGCGTATCTCAATGCCAGCAATGACTGCCCGGATAAGAATGACCATGTCGGTATTGGTACCAACCTACCATCAGCCGCTAAGCTTGTTGTGGTCGAAGTCGCTGATCAGGATGGGACGGAAAATGGTATCCATGTGACCATTACAGCTGATGACGAAACCACCCAAGGGATCGCCGTTCGTAATGAACCACCGGCGAACACCAACGGGGGAACCGTTCGCGGGATCAACGTAACGGCAACCAATGGTCTTACACGGACCGAGGGGTCGTCGCGACTGTTACTAGTAACTTGGCGGACAATTCAAACGCCGAGTTATTCGGGGTTCGGTGCACTACGAATACAAATGCTCAGGTCAAATTTGCGTTAGGAGCCCAAGGGGTCGTGCAATTGAGCGAAACAGCGCAGAATGTATTCGGCGTGCACGGGCATGCCATTGTGGGGACATCGGCTACTGTTCCGGAAGTCACGGGTACATTCGGTAGGGTCGAAGGTGGTGGAGTAAATGGCTATGGTGTTCGGGGTCACGTTAAGGATGCCCCCGCAGATGCAGGCGCACGCTTTGGGGTGCATGGTAAAGTGGATGCTGCCGTCCATAACTCCATTTGGCGGGTAGGCGTTTATGGTGAAGCGCCGATAGCATATGATTCCCTCGCTGACAGGGGCAGTTGGGCCGGTTACTTCAAAGGCATCCTTCGCGTCACGAACAACGCTTACGTCAACGGCAATGTGATGGTCATGTCAGACGCCACCCTGAAGACCAACGTGGAGGAGATCGGCAATGCACATGAGCTGATCAACGCATTGCAACCCAAGACCTACGAGTTCATCCCGCAGCAGCACCCGCACATGCAGATGCCACAGGGCAGGCAGTGGGGCGTGCTGGCGCAGGAGCTGCAGGAAGTGATGCCGGAACTTGTGGAACGCGTACCGGTGCCTGCGGTCTACGACAGCACGGGTGCGCAAGTGGCCGAGGCCACAAGCCACTTGTCCGTGAACTACATCGGGTTGATACCGGTGTTGATCGCAGCGGTGAAGGAGCAACAAGCCGTGATCGATCAGGTGCAAGCAGAGAACGCTGCCCTACGCGATGATATGAACGACCGCCTGGACCAACTGGAGCAAGCGCTATCCGCCTGCTGCGCCAACCCCGCCAATGGTGGCGATCAGCGCCTGGGTGTAACCCCGAATGGAGAGGATGTAGAGGGCGATACCCGCAAGTTGCTGATCCAACCGAACCCCTTCAACGAGCGGACCACCCTGTACTACACGTTGGAGCGGGCAGGCCGCATGCAGTTGCTGGCGAACAGCAGCGATGGCAAGCAACTTCGCGTGTTGCAGGAGGCCACGTTGGAGGCTGGCGACTACCAGCATGAATGGCACACCGCCGACCTGGCCACCGGAGTGTACTACGTGACCTTGCTGCTGGATGGCGAACCCATCGTGAAGAAGGCCGTGAAGGTGGACCGTTGATCCCTTGGACCGATCACCGACCCCGGCAGCTATTCCGGGGTCGGTGCTTTCGGACCCTGTTCCGGGGCATTCATTCCCCTTTTCCGGGGCGTTTTCGCGTATGCGGTCCGGTCCACCGAAGCGAGCGCCAACAAGGCATTGTATATGCTGTTGACCAGGCATGTTCGGTCGCCACATACGCACGTTCACCCAGGGCTTCCGGCAGCGCCGTGAGGCCATCGATGAGCTGAACTTCACCTACCGGCACCTGCTGCGCATGTTGCCCAACCTGCACCGCCGGGTGGGGCCGGGGCCGGCGGCCGATGTGCTGGCGCACCAATACGAACAGGACCGTTCGATCCGCGACCGCCTGGTGCAGGTGAGCATGGACCACGGCCAGCCGCCCAAGCCCTGCGTGTGTGCCGATGCCAGCGCGCTGGTGGAGGATGTGTACCATGCCGACCGCGCCGGTGAGGACCTTGATGAACGCAACCGTTCCGTGGTGGGTGCATTGAAGGCCCTGCGCGCCTTCCTGCTGCGGGTGTGGGGCAGGTTGCTGCGTGCGCTTCCCGAAGAGGAGGAGCCGGAGTACCACCGGGCCGTGCGCGACCTGCAGCGCGAAGAGGCCGAACAGCACAGAGAGCTGGTGCGCCTGGGCAACGACCTGCACGATCCCGGGCGGCGCAGTGCGTGATCACTTCACCAGCCCCCAGCGCATGGCGAAGAGCACCAACCCCGTCTTGCTCTTGATGTTGAACTTCTCGAAGAGCCCGATGCGGAAATTGTCCACGGTGCGCCGGTGCACGCCCATGTGCTCGGCGATCTGCTCGTAGGTGTACTCGGCCTCGTCGCACACCAACAGCAGGAACTCCATTTCGCGCGGTGTGATCCGCTCCAGCACGCGGTCGCGTTCGCGCTCCTCGCGGGTCTTCATCTCCGGGTTGCGCGTCATCACCTCGTGCGCATCCTCGGTGTAGTAGTACCCGGTGAGCATCAGCGAATCCAAAGCGTTCTTCAGCACATGCGGGTGTGCGCTCTTCAGCACGAAGCCCCGTGCGCCGGCGCGCACCGCACGCACCATCGCCTCATCGGTGGCATCGAAGGTGAGGGCGAGCGGCAGAATGGTGGGCCGGTTCGCGCGCAGCCATGCGATGGTGGCGTAGCCGTCCATCACCGGCATGTTCAGGTCCACGATCGCGATCGCGGGCAGCGCGTCCAGTTGCAGCAGGCCGATGAACTCCTTGCCGTTGGAGGCCTCCAGCGAGACCTGGTACCCGGGCATCGCATTCACCACGCCCACCAGCCCGGTGCGCATCAGGTGGTGGTCGTCCACAAGGGCCACATCAATGGTCATGGGTCAGGGGTGTTATGTGCCAGGTGCAGCCTTTGCCCGGGGCGCTGGTGCAGGTGGCCTGGAAGCCGATGAGGGCGCAGCGCCGCGGAATGGTGGTGAGCCCTCCGTTGCGTGCGGTGGTGGCCGGGTCGAAACCCAGGCCGTTGTCCGTGATGGTGAGCGCCATGTGCGGTGCGCCGTTCAGGGTGATGGAGATCATGTCCGCCTCGCTGTGCTTCACGGCATTGGTCACCACCTCCTGGAACACCCGGAACAGCACCGTCTTTACGTCCGCCGGCAACGCGGGCACCTCGCCGTGCAGCAGCAGGTGCGCCTTGATGCGGCCCACGCGTTCCAGCCGTTCGGCCTCCGCACCGATGGCATCCACCAGCGAGCGCTCCTGCCACAGGTCGGTGTTGAGGCTGTGCGCCAGGCGCCGCACCTCCTCCATGCCCTGACCCAGTGCGTCGCGGGCTGCCACCAGGCGGCCGTCCTTCGCATCGCCGTCCAGCGCCGTGCTCAGGCCCATCTGGGCCACGGCCAGCAGCTGGCCCACATTGTCGTGCAGTTCGCGGCCCACCTCCTGCAAGGTGTGCTGGGTGGCCTCGCGTTCGGCCTTCATCACCTCGGCATCCCGTTTCCGTTCGGCCTCGGCGAGGTCCGCACGGTAGCGGTGGCGGCGGTTGGTATTCACGATCATCAGGAAGCCCACGATGCCGATCATGGACAGCACGAAGGCGGTGCCCACCACCACGACGAAGATGAAAGAGCGGTCATCCATTTCGCGAGGGCGCACTGCGCCGCACCTGCAACATACACGCAAAAGCCGTGGCCAGGTACCGCACGATGCACAACCAGGGCACGATCATGTACAGGCGCGCGGCCAGGTCCGCATCCATGCGGAACACGAAACGGATCATGCCGATCACCGGCACCATGCCTCCGAAGTAGATGAGCATCCCCATGAACAGCCAGAATTCCGGAACGCGGTACAGGGCCACATCGCTGGTGCGGGCAAGGTGCCACAGGGAGGTGACCAGCGCGATGGAGAGCAGGATGGAGAAGCACAGGACCCCCTCGATCAGCAGGAATTCGGTGGGGTCGTGCACGCATGCCACGGCCACCATGGCACTGAGGCCGAAGCCGGCACCGGTCATCCACCACCCGCGCCAGGCCGGGCGGTTGCGGTCCATGAGCCACATCAGCAGCAGGAATTCCACCGTCACGACCAGGTTGTACAGCAGGTTGTTCGTGTGGCCGAGATACACCAGGAGCATGCCCGCCAGCTCAGTAAGCAGGGCAAGCGTAACGGAGAGGGTAAGGACCAGTGACAACCGCCATGTGCCGCGTGGCACCCGCAGCAGGGCTGCGAGTGCCAACGCGATGGAGCACAGGATGATCAGGTTCCGGAGCATGGTTCAGGTGCAGTCCTGCGGTGCAAGGTCGGTAGCAGGCCGTGCACCTACGCCGCGAGGCTCTTCCAGGTCATTCGTTCTCAGCGAGGAGCATGCATGACCTCTGCTTGTTGTACAACGTATTTCTTGCACAACGGTGGGCACAAACTCCCAAGGTCCGCGCCGTGCATCTTGAACTCACTGCCTGTCACCCTGGGGCTGTCATCCAACAGGTCCGTAACAGTGTTGCTATTCGGATCGAGCGAACGCATGTGCAGGCAAAGCTTGTGCGCGTAGCTGTCCAGGATCGTATCCACCTCCGCTGCGCAATTGACCACCAGGGTCATGGTCTGAGGTGGGGTCTGCACATTCTCATCATGCAGCCGGAGGACCTCCAATTCATACGGCATCATTTCCGCCTGCGGGTCGTTACCAAAGGAAAGTGAGGTGAACACCGGATCGTCGGTCCTGCGCACTTCCACCGCATCGAAGTAGCGGCCGGTCGCAGGCAGCGGGGCGGAAAGGAACTGGCCCTTCCAACTCGAATAGGAGATCGCGCTGCCGAGTCTTGCACCAACGACGGGGTATACGCGAAGACTTGTCACTTCCGGGTACTCATAATCGATCGAGTCCGGGGTCAGTTCCACGAACGACAGGCCCAGTCGGAAATTCTCCTTGTCCAACCCGTAATGGAATACGATGCCACGCAGCTTCCCATTGGGCGCAGGGATCTTCGTGGCGATCTCGCTCCAGAGGATCTCCACCTCCGTACCCGTGATCGGCTTCGCGCCGGACTTCAACCGGAAATGGGTCTGGAAGGAGTCCGTAAGTGCCTGCCATTCCGACTTCAGGAGGCTCATGCGCATGGTCGGCGGGGGAGGCACCACCGCTCGAGCGACATTGACCGTATCGGCGGTGGCTTCGGTCGCCGTGGTCTCCGGTGTGGCGGGGTCCCCGCACCCGCTCAGCAGCAGCAGGGTGAATGCGGTGAGCACGATCGGGATGATGATCAGGTAGTGGGGTGAGTGCTTTCGGAGGTTCATGAGGAGGCGGTGTTGGTTGAACACAAAGCACGGCAATGCCCCGATCCCTGTGCCTGTGAAAAAGACGTGCCCCGCCAGGGGAATAATCCCCGCGTGCACCTGCGGCCTGCCACAGGCGCCAGCCCCCAAATTCATTGGTTCCAACGATTGACGCGCCCTGCATGAGGGCCTTCCTTTGGATCATCAGAATCCTCCCACGATGGAACGCCTCCCCCTGCTGCGCCTCGCCCTGCTCCTCGTCCTCTGCTGCACCCTTTCCGTGCATGCCCAGAACCATTCCGGCTTCAGCTACCAGGCGCTGGTGCGCGATGCCAGCGGAACGCCACTGCCCGCCCAGGCCGTGTCCGTGAAGGTGCTGATCAAGGCGAACCCCGCCGATGCGGACGGCTACCGCGAGGTCCACTCCGTGGTGACCGATGCCAACGGCCTCATCGCCCTGGTGATGGGCGAGGGCACCCCCGAGCCGGATTCGCCCGTGGCCAGCTTCGCGGACCTCACCTGGCCCGCGGACGGCAGCGTGGAGTACACCGTGTTCGTGGACATCGCCGGGGGCACCGACTTCGCCACCCTGGGCAGCGGGGTCTTCAAGGCCGTGCCCTTCGCCATGCACGCCCTGCGCAGCGGCACCGCGGCGGATGACCAGGACGACGACGGCTGGCAGCTGCCCTATGACCTCGACGACACCGATCCGCAGATCACCAGCGGATGGTCCCTGTTGCCGGCCGGCCACCTCACGAACCAGAACGCGGGCAACGTGGGCATCGGCACCACCGCGCCCCAGTGCGCCCTGCACGTGTCCAATACCGCCGGCACCGAGGTGTTTCGCGTGGGCTCCAGTGCGGCCAGCGCGTGGCTCTCGCTGGTGGAGAACGGCACCCGGCGCGGACTGCTCGCCTACAACGCGGCGGGGATCACCCTGCTGGCCGATGGCGCCAACGACATGCGCCTGCAGACCAACGGTGCCGTGCGCCTTACCGTGGCTTCCGATGGCAACGTGGGCATCGGCACCCTCGCCCCGGCATCCGCGCTGCACGTGGCCAACACCACGGGCAGCGAAGTGTTGCGTGTGGGCTCCAGTGCGGCCAGCGCCTGGCTCTCGCTGGTGGAGAACGGCACCCGGCGCGGTCTGCTGGCCTACAACGCGCAGGGCGTAACGCTGCTGGCGGACGGCAGCAACTACCTCAACTTCCAGACGAACGGCAGCATCCGGATGTCCGTGGCGCCTGGCGGCCGCGTGGGCATCGGCACCCAGGCCCCTTCCGCCAAGTTCACGGTAACGCACACGAACAGCGAGCAGGGCATCTCCATCCAGAACAGCACCGATGGCGACTTCTGGGCGTTCTACGTGCAGCCCAACAACAACGCGTTGCAGCTCTACCTCAATGGGGCGGTGCGCGGGGCCTTCAACGCCACCAGCGGGGCCTACACCAACGTCTCCGACCGCCGCTACAAGAAGGACATCGAACCCCTGCGGGGCATGCTGGGCGTGGTGCAGCGCTTGCAACCCAGCCGCTACCACTTCAACGAACAGGCGGCCGACGACCCGCGCAAGCACTACGGCCTCATCGCGCAGGACCTGTTGGAAGTGCTGCCGGAGCTGGTGATCCACGACGACCGCGCGGACCGCTACAGCGTGTCGTACACCGAATTGATCCCGGTGCTCATCGGCGCCATCCAGGAGCAGCAGGCGCAGATCGCCGCCTTGCAGGCCGAGGCCGCCGAACGCGACCGCACCCTGCACCGCATCACCACGGCCCTGGAGGCCAACACCCGGGCGTTGGCCACCGAGGCGCAGGGCCGCCGTTGAGCGTCAGCGCCGCGATCACTAAGTTGCACCGCGCCGGACACCGTCCGCGCCGCGGGCCCGGAGCTCTCCCTCCGGAATACCGCACCGCACCGACCTCCGTGTCGGTGCGGTCGTTTTGGGGGGGACTTGGCATCGCCCATCCCGCCGTTGCGTGAAATACGTGGGCAGGGGTGTGAGAAGTACGTGCATTTCCCGGCGTCGTGCGGATTTGGTTCGCAGTGGTCCCGAAGTGCGTTGGCGACACCCGACGCGCATTTTGCCCATTCTGCTCCTGGTAGCGCCCAGCATTTCCGCATTGGCTCAAATACCATTCTATACCCAGTTCGACGCAAGGCCCCTCTTAAGGGAAGCCACACTGCCCGCGCCAGCTAGCTTACTTTCGGATGAGGCGGCTCGTTTACGTGAATTGGCCACATCCCTTTTGGAGCAGCACGATAATACCGTGCAGACGTTAGAGTTCGAATAGCCGAAGGTGAGAATGGTGACGCCGCATTGTTCCAAGGAGAGAAAGGTGTACAGCTGCTGCAAGACAGTTTGGAAAGATTGACCGCACACGGATTGAATTGGTCTCCGAAGTTGCACGTATCAAGGAAGAGGCTGCGAGCGCTGGCGGACCCGGACTCGCCCAAAGCATCGCGGAAGTAAGAAGTGGTACAAGGAGGGGGCGGAAGCGATGGGGGCCATGTACGATAAGGAGATCGATGCCATCAATGGTCTGCCGATTCTGAGGAGCAGAAACCGCATGGATAAGATAGCGCTCGCGACCAGGGAATACAGGTTTGATTCATTGGATGCTGAGGAACGCGAACGGATCAGGCGACTGGTATCCATGTCGACCCCATCCGGCTCATTCTGGATCCATAAGACGCCACGTCGACGCTCGGTCGAGCGCTATTTCGAGCCATACGCGGATAACCCTGGTGGATTCCTACAGAGCAGCGCCTTCTTCCTGAATACCGCCAAGGGCGAGGCCTCGCTCTACAGCGAACTATACTACGATTACTTCGGCCCCTTGCGCCTGGGCATCGGTGGGCAACTCAGCACGGGAGGTGCATCAACTGATTCCACCAGTGCCGAAGAAGCGCAACAAGAAACACAGGAGGACCTTGCCCAGCGAGTTCTCGGGGGCGGCGGGAACTTCATGGCCAACCTCTCCTTGCCCCTCTATGCCTACAACTCCAAGGATGCCAAGTTCGGTTTCCGTTTCATGTTCCAGCCGCGCTTTGCCCTTGACCTGCAGAGCATCAACACCGATTCGACAAATGTTCCCTACAACTTCGACATCGGTCCGGAGCTCTACCTTAATGTCACAGGCAGCCGTGGGGTCATTAGTGGCTTCATTTCCTGGCGGCCTTCAATGGTGATCGGTGCACCTTCGTTCTACGACCTGCTGGATCGTGGTGGATACAAGCCCATCGAAATGAACCAGGTGCGATTCGGCGTGGGGATCGCCAACGTGGCACGGATCAGCTACACAGTGGTGGCTGGCGATGATTTCGTCCGGGACAACTTCAATTCGCAGATCAGTGTCCAGATCCTCACCGCAGGCCTTGGCAAATAGCAAGGCGAACTGATCTATTCCGGATCCGGCCACCTACCACTCCGGCGTTATTGAAGTACACTGAATTTGCAGGCGTCGGTGGGGGCAACCACCCGACCGGGCCAAGAGCGCGTGGGTGGGTGTCCACGATCCGCGCGGGCCAGGTGGTCGGCGTGCATGTGCGTGGAGCCTGTGTGGTAGCCGAGCCACCTGGACTTGGATCGTGGTCGCCTTTTGGCTCCACCTTTTGGCGAAGCAAAAGGTGGTCGTACTATGCTTATTGATCCATGGCAGAACCCATTAAGAAACTGAGATACCATCTCGATGGCCTTTCCCACATGGCGCGGCGCCGTTTCTGGCAGCGCTGCGATTCACCCCCACCCATACACCCACTCCACCCGTAGCGGGCGTGCGGTGCCCCGCACCATGCGCACCTGCTCCGGGGTGGCGGTGTAGCCGCGTTCGGTGAGGTGGGCGTGCGCCGCGGCATTGCCTTCGGGCAGCAGGATGCTGCGTTGGGTGGGGAAGTGCCAGCGTTGCAGCTCCAGTCCGGCGTAGGCGCTGTCCGCCACGATCACGCCCTCGCCCAGCAGCGGGATGTTGTAGCCGCGCACCGCGATGCCCTCGGCATACACCAGGCCCAGGTATTCGTGCTCCAGCAGCATGGTGCTGCGGTCCAGGCCGAACACCCGCTGGTCCATGCGCAACACGGCCATGCGGTGCTGCGGTTCGATGGGGATCACTTCCTCGCGGGCGGCCTGCAGCCAGCGACCTCCGGCGTAGCGCAACAAGGTCGCGTGCGCACGGAAGCCCAGTGCTTCCCACTGCGCCACTTCCGCCACCGGAAGGGTCACCGAAATGGCGGTGCACCCTGCGGCATGGAGCTCATCGACCAAGGCGTTCACCAGCAGGGCGCGGAGGGCGGTCTCCTCCTGGCCGGTCACCACCTTGATGTGCGTGATGCGGCCCACCTCCCCGTGCCGCGTGGCCGTGCCGAGACCCGCCACATCGCCGTGCCGCACCGCGCACAGGCCCAGCGCGTAGGGCGTGTGCAGGTGCCAGAGCAGCGCGGGATACAGTGCCTCGAACTCATCGGTGCTGTCCCAGATGGGACCTTCGATGTGGGCCCGGGTAAGGGGGTGCAGGGTCATCCGGCAGGGGTCAGTTGGGGCGGCGCAGCATCGCGAGGAAGGCCAACGCGGAGGTCCGCCTGCCCAGCACGCGGTCCAGGAATTCGATGCTGCCGATGGAGATGCCCTGCGGTGCGGCCGCATCGCGCACCAGGTCCACGATCAGCGTACCCAGGGTGGGGTGGTCCATCACGAACCCACCGACGTACCACCAGCGGCGCTTGCGTTCCGGCCAGGACATGAAATAGGTGATCAGCTCGTTCTCCGGCCATGCGCGCGTGCACCGTGCGGCGGCCTCGATCCAGAGGGGCCTGGTGGGGAATTGCGCGGCCACCGCACGCGCCAGCGCGGCGGCATCGAACGGAACGCCGGGGTTGCAGATGCGGCGCTGGTACCACGCCAGGTATTCCTGCTCGAAGGGGGTTCGGTGGGGGGTGTGGGTGTGCATGGGATCGGCTTCTACCACCGCGACCCCGGCACTCCTTGCGGAATACCGGGGCCTGGTGGTTCGGGAGAGGGTCCTTAAGCGGCCTTGGCGCGTGCCGGGTCGCTCACCGGGCTGGCACCGGCAGCACCGATCGCCATCACCCGGAAGTAGTAGGTCGCATCGCTCTGGAGGCCCACCGCCGTGTAGCGGTTCTTGGTGGTCAGGGCCAGGCGGCTCCAGTTGCGCTCGTCCGTGGGGTCGCCCTGGCAGAACTCCAGTTCGTACATGCTGCGCCCGCGCACGCCGCCCCAGCGCACCTCCACCCGGCCCGGATAGGCGGTGGGCTGCGCCAGCACATCGCTCGGTGCGGGCAGGGCACCCACGGGCTCCGCGTTGCGGCGCACCACGCAACCCGCGCTCTTGATCAGCTCAAGGTCGCCGTTGCTTGCCGCCTGCACGTAGGCGCCCAGGTCGCTCACCAGGCCTTTCAGCTTGGCGAAGGCCACGTCGCGGTCGATCACCTCACCCGGTCCCGGGTTCAGGTCATGGGCGTTGATCGCGGCCTCCAACGCATCGCCCGCGGTGGTCACCGTGGCCAGGTCGGGCACGGGGTTCGCGAAGTCCGCATTGCCGGTCATTTTGGTCACCATGTTGCGGGCCTTCACCAGCAACGCGGATGGGGAGATCCGGTCCAACCCCAGTTTCACGTAGTAATACACGTTCTTCATCGTCGTATGGTTTTGAAGTTTCCCGGTTAATCGAAAGCGGCCCACGAATGGCCCGGCGCCCCTCCGTTGTTCGACCCAGTTCGCACCCCCGTTGTCCGGCGGTGGCCACCACCGGCGGCCCGCGCCCCGTGCGGCCTGCGGAAATTTCTGAACGCACCGCCGAAGTGGCCGTTCGTGCCGCGCAGGAGGCTGCGACAACGTGATCGTCGGTTCCCCTGCGGTGCGGGGCCCGATCGCGCACCGGGTCGCACCACCGATGCGCCACGCGGGCACCGCTCGTCGCGCAGGTGCTTGCCCTCGCCGCACGGAAGGCGCAGGTGGTGGCGACGAGCCCATGCAGGGAGTTGCACCATGCAGCCCGGTGGCGCCCCGTTGTGGCGAGGAGCCACCCCCGCGCCCGCGCGGCGGTGCCGACCGGTGTACAGGGTACCGACCATCGCGCGTGCCACCGCTTCCCGCGCCATCGGTTGCGGCATCGCGCACAGGCAAGCCCACCGCGTCTCAAGGGCAATGACCAAAGCTGTGTCGTTGCCTTCCTGGCAGGGCGTCAGAGCAAGCGCAGCGCCATCGCCCGCTTCAAGAGGTCCGGCCGGCTGTGCACGCGGAGCTTCGCAAAGAGCGCATCGCGGTGCGATTCGATGGTGCGGCGGCTGCGCCCCTTCAGCTGGGCGATCGCCCCGTAGCCGAGGTGTGCGTACTGGTACAACCAGCGCAGCACCTCCGTTTCCCGCGCGGTAAGGCGCACCGGGGCCCTGTCCACCGCACGTGTGCGCCGCTGCTTCAGCTGCGCGATCATCCACGCGTTCGGGTGGATGCCGCCGGTGGCCGCACGCCGCACCGCCTGTTCCAGTTCCGCAACGCGCACCGGGGAGGGCAGCACCGCCAGCACCCCGTAGGCCACCGCCTGGGCCACGATGCGTTCGGTGAGTTCGCCCAGCAGCACCGCACGCCCGTCTTGCTGTGCTGCTCGCCAGGCGGACCAGGGCCGCCAGCATGGGCTCCTGCGGACCGGCCCAGTGGCAGCACCGCCTGCAGGGCGCAGCCCCTTGTGCAGCAGGCCTCAGCTCCTCCACGCGTTCCACCTGGGCCACCACCGCCACCCCGGCACAGCACCCCCAGCACTTGGTGGATGCCCACGCCCGCATCAGCTCATCCGCATGCCACGGCCGGCAATGGTCCCATCGCCTGCCGGTGCGGTGCTGCAGGCCATGGCAGCACATCAAAGAGAAGGAACCCGAAGGCGCCGGATCGGACCAACAAAGATGAACGGCTCCGGTGACCATCAGGTGGGCACCATGCAGCCTGGGCCGGGCGCCTATGGGTTGGACGTGGAGCAGGGCCGTGCGTCACATGGAGTAAATGCCCCCTTTGTTGTGGGTTGGGGGAAGGGGGAGGGTATTTTGAGGCGGAAATGAGCAAGACGACAAAGCCCCTTTTCAATCCAGAACCAAAAACGGTCACAAGTATCTCCTCCATCAAGGATAACCGGGCTCATGGTAAGGTCGGTGACTTTCTGAAGGAGGTCATGGCCGAAGGTTGTAAGGTGAGCATCGTGAGCGCCTACTTCACGGTGAATGCCTATCAACAATTGCGTGAAGAGCTGGATGGGATCGAAAGCCTCCGCTTCATGTTCGGGGACCCTGCTTACCTACAGGTGAGAGGACGAGGACAAAGGGTCCGAAGAACTTCAAGCTGACGGACGAAGGGCTTGTGATGGCCGCACAAATGCAGCAGCGGGCCATTGCCAAGGCGTGCGCTGAATGGCTGGAGCAGAAGGCGGAGATCCGCTCGTTGGTACGGCCGAATTTCCTTCATGGCAAGCTGTATCACATTGCCAATACCAATCGGACCGAAGAGGCCATCACGGGAAACAGCAATTTCGCTTCACGGATTGGGTTTCGGTGCCACCGAACATGGGAGTTGAACATGGTGATCAATGATCGCCGGGATAAGGAGGAGTTGAAGAGTTGGTTCGAGGAGCTTTGGAATGATGACACCAGGTTGGTGGAAGATGTGAAGAAGTGGTACTGAAAAGATCTGCAGGAGCTGTACACCCGGACACTCCACCGGAGTTCGTCCTACTAAAGACGCTCTATCATGTGTTCGAAGTTCCTTCAGGATCAAAGCCGGGAAGGCCTGCTTGATGAGCGCACCGGATTCTTTGACAGTGAAGTGTGGGCCAAGCTCTATACTTCTTCCAGAAGGATGGCGTGAAGAGGCCATCAAACAAGATCACAGAAGCACTGGAAGTGCATCATCGCTGACAGTGTGGGCTTGGAAAGACGTTCGAGGCTTTCGCTGTGATCAAGTACTTCGAGCTGCTGAATAAGAATGTGCTGGTGTTGTGTCCAAAGAAGCTTGCGCAGGGCGGACCGTGTACCAGGCCAAGCAGAACAGTACGCTCAATCCATTCATCAAGGACCAAGTTCAATACGCGGTGATGTGCCACAGCGACATGGGAAGGAAAAGGCGGGGTTTCCGCACCCAACGGCATCGATCTGGCGAATGTGAATTGGGCCGCGTACGATCTGGTGGTGATCGATGAGAGCCACAACTTCAAGGGGAACCCCAAGGAACGTGAGTTGGAGGACGGTACGCGCAAGGTGAACCGGCCCCATTTCCTGTTGGAGGAGATCATCAGGAAAGGCGTGAAGACGCGTGTGCTCTTGCTGAGCGCCACACCGGTGAACAACAACCTCCGCGACCTACGCAATCAGCTCAACTTGATCGCTGCCGGCGAGGACCGCGCGTTGTACGAGACCACTGGTGTTGCGGAGATCGGCGAGACCCTGCGTCTGGCACAGGTGCAGTTCACGAACTGGGCGGACAAGGACAAGAATCCGGACCGTAGTGTAAAGCAGTTGCTGGAACGACTTGACTCCGCATTCTTCAAACTGTTGGATGAGCTCACGATCGCGCGAAGCCGCAAACACATCACGCGCTTTTACAGCGCTGCGGAGGTCGGTGAATTCCCACACCGGGAGAAACCGATCAGCATGTACCCGAACATCGATCTGGAGGACCGCTTCCCCAGCTTCGATGCCTTGAACAAGATCATCCAGGGATACAAGCTGGCCATCTTCAATCCCAGTGCCTTTCTACGGGAAGGGGCCAAGTCGAAATACGAGGTGCGGGAAGGGAAGCAGATCGCCGCCTTTACCCAGGAGCGACGGGAGCACTTCCTCATCGGCATGATGAAAGTGAATTACCTGAAGCGACTGGAGAGCTCGGTGAACTCCTTTCAAGTAAGTATGGACCGGACGATCACCAAGATCGACGACCTGCTGAAGCGCATCGAGGAATTCGAGGCACGACCCGATCCGGAACACCAACTGAGTTTCGATGACGTGCTGGCAGGATCCAATGAGCAAGACGATAGTGGTGAGGATGAGGAGGCCTGGACCGTTGGGAAGAAGGAATACCAGATGGGCGACCTGAAGCTGGGCGAATGGAAAGCAGCCCTGCACCAGGACCGCGACCAGCTCAACACCCTGTTCATGATGGCGCGCGGGGTGGACCCGAAGCACGACGCCAAGCTGTTCGAATTGAAGAGGCTGATCATGGACAAGGTGATCAAGCCGTTCAACGGGAACAACCGGAAGGTGCTCGTCTTCACGGCCTTCTCGGATACCGCACGTTACTTGTATGACAATCTGCTGGAATTCGCCAAGCACGAGGTGAAATTGAACATCGCCTTGGTGACCGGCTCCGAGACCAAGACCATCTTCGGGTCCAACGACTTCAACAGCATCCTCACCAACTTCAGCCCTATCAGCAAAGAGCGCAGTAAGCGTACGAACATGAAGCAGGAAGGGCAGATCGATCTGCTCATTGCCAGCGACTGCATCAGCGAGGGTCAGAACCTGCAGGACTGCGACTTCATGGTAAACTACGACATCCATTGGAACCCGGTGCGCATCATCCAGCGCTTCGGCCGGATCGATCGCTTGGGCAGCACCAACAAGAGCATCCGGCTGGTGAACTTCTGGCCCACCGAGGACCTCGATGGCTACATCAACCTGAAGAACCGGGTGGAAGCGCGGATGGCATTGGTGGATGTGACCGCGACCGGCGAGGACAACATGCTGAACACCGAGAAGATCGAGGACCTGGTGACCGAGGACCTACGCTACCGCGACCGGCAGCTGAAACGCCTGAAGGACGAGGTGTTGGATCTCGAAGACATGGGTGAGAACATCAGTCTTACGGACCTGACACTGGACGACTTCCGCACCGAACTCCTGAACTTCCTAAAGGGGAACGAAGAGCGCTTGAAGAACGCTCCATTCGGACTGTACGCCGTGGTGCCCAGTGCGCAACATCCCTTGGGCAACAAACAGTACGACACCCACCATGCAGGGCTGCGCGATGTGCTGAAACCGGGTGTGGTGCTCTGTCTGAAACAACGGGGCGAGAGCGAACATGGGGAAAGCGTTAACCCGCTATGACCCTTCTTCCTGGTCTATGTGCGGGACGATGGTACGGTGCGCTACAACTATGTACATGCCAAGCAAGTGTTGGAATTGTACCGCATGTTGTGCGCAGGAAAGGATGCAGCATACGGGGAACTATGCCGTCTGTTCGATACCGAGACGAACAACGGCGAGGATATGGAGAAATACCACGCGTTGATGCAACAGGCCGCGAAGGAAATCGCCCGCCTTTTCCGTAAACGCGGGGGGCACCAACTTACCCAAAGCAGGGGTGCTTTATTGATACCCGAAACCCAACAAGTGGCCACACCGGACGATTTCGATCTGGTCACATGGCTCGTGATCAAGTGAACGAATGAGCGCGACCGAGACCAAACGGGCGATCCACGAAGCCATTACCGCTTTCGCCCAACAGGACCTGACGACCGCTGGCCTGCACCTGTTCCGGACCCTGGGTTACCGCACCGAGGTTCGCCTGCCTATGCAGCAGCGCACGGTGGACGAGTTCACCGAGCTGTTTGCCAGGGCAGCAAACAGCTGGATGCCAAGCGCGCATGCACCGACCGTTGGGCCAGCGTGGACATGCTCTTCCAGCTCACGACCGATCAACTGAGCGCCCAGAACAACCTGTTCAAGAACGAACAGGTGGACAGGACCATCATCGAGAGCTACCTCTTCTTCGCCATCGAATTGAAAGCCAAGGGCAAGGGCCAGGCATGGACCCGCACGGACCTGAGCCAGATCGCCCGCGAGGTGAACAAGCTTTCGCCATGCCGGCCATGATCCTGTTCAAGCATCAGGACACGGTGACCCTGGCCATCATCGATCCAGCGGCTACACAAGCGCGAGAGCAGCAAGGACGTGCTGGAGAAGGTGACCTTATCAAGGATATCCGCACCAGCAACCCGCACCACGCGCGCACATCGAGATCCTGCATGACCTGAGTTAGAGCGGCTCAAGCGCAAGCATGATTTCAAGAATTTCCCAAGCTGCACGAAGCCTGGCGGAAGACCCTCGACACCAAGGAGCTCAACAAAGCCTTCTTCAAGGAACTCAGTCATTGGTACTTCCACGCGGTGGAGGTCGCGGATTTCCCGGATGACATTGAGAAGGACCGCGAAAAGCGCAACGCCATCAACGTCATCCGCCTCATCACGCGGCTCATGTTCGTGTGGTTCCTGCGGGAGAAGGACCTGGTGCCCGATGCCCTCTTCGACCCGAAGGAACTGAAGAAGATCCTGGACCCCAAGGGCAAGGAGGAGAGCATCTACTACAAGGCCATCCTGCAGAACCTGTTCTTCGCCACGCTGAACACCGAGATGGGCAAGCGCCGCTTCCTGGCCAGCCCGGACAAGAGCCAGAGCCCGCACCACTTCATCCACAACGTATTCCGCTACGAGCACTGTTTCAACGAGCCGAAGAAGACGCTCAAGGAGCTCTTCGACCCCATCCCCTTCCTGAACGGTGGCCTCTTCGAGTGCCTGGACAAGCAGGTGGAGGTGAAGGGCGAACTGAAACCCATCCGCATCGACGGCTTCAGCAACAACCCGAAGAACAAGCTGCACGTCCCGGACAAGCTCTTCTTCGATGATATAGGTGAGGAGTGGGACAGCAGCAAGGTGTACGAATCGAAGAAGGCAAAGCCCGTGAAGGTGCGCGGCCTCATCGACATCCTCAGCAGCTACAAGTTCACCATCACCGAGAACACGCCCATTGAGGAGGAAGTGGCGCTGGACCCCGAGCTGCTGGGCAAGGTGTTCGAGAACCTGCTGGCCAACTACAACCCCGAGACCAAGACCACGGCCCGCAAGCAGACCGGCAGCTTCTACACACCGCGTGAGATCGTGAACTACATGGTGGACGAGTCGCTGATCGCCTACCTCAAGGCCGCGCTCGGTGATGGTGAGAAAACGGAGGAGCGTCTGCGACACTTGCTCTCCTACACGGAAGAACAACACCAGTTCGCCAAGAAGGAGACGGAGGCGCTGATCACCGCCATCGACAATTGCAAGATCCTGGACCCCGCCTGCGGCAGCGGCGCCTTCCCCATGGGCGTGCTGCACAAGCTGGTGCACGTGCTGCACAAGCTGGACCCGCGCAATACGCAATGGAAGGAGCGACAACTGGAAAAGGCCGCGCAACTGGACGATGCCGAGATCCGGGAGCGCACCATCGCCGACATCGAGGATGCCTTTGAGCACAACGCGCTGGACTACGGCCGCAAGCTCTACCTGATCGAGAACGGCATCTACGGCGTGGACATCCAGCCCATCGCCATGCAGATCGCCAAGCTGCGCTTCTTCATCAGTTTGGTGGTGGACCAGCGCGTGGCGGATGCACGGCCCAACCGTGGCGTTCGCGCACTACCCAACCTGGAGACCAAATTCGTGGCGGCCAATACGCTCATGAAACTGGAGAAGGAGCACGACAACCTCTTCACCAACCCGGCCATCGAGCAGAAGAAGGCGCAACTGAAACGCGTGCGGCACGACTACTTCGAGGCGCGCACCCCGCAGCGCAAAGAGAAGTGCCGCCAGAAGGACAAGGAATTGCGCGAAGAGCTGGCCGAGCTATTGGTACACGAGCACGAGCTACAGCCCAAGACCGCCAAGATGCTGGCCGCTTGGGACCCCTACGACCAGAATGCCAGCGCACCCTTCTTCGACCCGGAGTGGATGTACGGGTTGAGCGGAGGCTTTGATGTGGTGATCGGGAACCCGCCGTATGTGCTCTTGCAAGATGCTGTTCGTGACGACACGGCTATCGCAAACTTCAGAAAGCAATACACCGTCGCGTCGTACAAACTTGACCTCTATCACCTCTTCTACGAGGCTGGCCTCGGAGTCCTGAACGCCCAGGGAGTGTTAGCCTACATAACGCCCTCAAACTTCCAATCAAACAACTACGCCGTATCCCTGAGAAGATACTTGCTCACCAACAGCCATCTTGATCAGGTGATCAGTGTCGACTCCAAAGTCTTCGATGCGGAGGTTAACAATGCTGTTGTCATCTGTAGGAAGTCATCTAAACCGGGAGCCGTTGGCTTCTATCGGAGTACATGGACAGACACGTATCAAATCGAGTACGTGTATTCCAAGTCAGCAGCCGACATCCTTGCAACGGACGACGCTTTGCTGGTCGCGATGTCGAGGGCGGAGGATGAGGCTGTGCTGAATCGAATCGTTGGTACGGGGTTGGTACTTGAAGACGTTGCGGACATCCGGTTTGGCATGCAACTCCGGAGCAAAGCGGACTACCCCGATGACATTATCATCCATCGTACGGGTGCCAAACCCAAGAAACCTTACATCAAGTGCTACCGAGGATCTGACATCAACCCCTGGTCCGTTAAATGGTCCGACCACTATTGCTTCTTCGACGCGGAGGCGCGTCGAGGAGGCTGTTGGGATCGAGAGTTTCACGATCGAACGAACAAGATCCTCATTCGGCAGGTTGGCCTCACCCCAGTCGTTGGCCTTGACCAAAGCGGATATGCTGTGCTGAACACTGCCTTCATGGTTTGTCCGACGAACGAGAAGAATGCGCTGGTC
>JAWKNI010000018.1:0-39605 GCA_041391785.1 Flavobacteriales bacterium
GAAATTGTACAGGAAACCCGGTCGCAGGTGGTCATCGGGCACCGCGGCGTCCAGGGAGTAGTACACTTCGGCGTACCCACTGATATGGAATGCGCTGTCCAGTTGCGCGGCAGCACCAAGCGAGGAGCCGAAGACGATGAGCAGGAGCGTTCGTCGCATACGTCGAAGTAAAGATGCGCATCGTGCGCGACGGTCGCATCCACGCTTGCATCGTTACGTTCACCGCCGCGAAGCATTCATCGCATGATGCGCCTTCTCCTCCTCACCACGCTCCTTCCGTTCAGCGCCTTCGCCTGCACCGCCTTCAAGACCACCCACGGCGGCCGCACCCTGGTGGGCCTCAACGAGGATGCCTGGAGCATCAACGCCAACGTACGCTTCGAGCAGGGGCGTGATGGTGCCTACGGCGGCATCTACTTCGCGCACTACAACGGCCATCCCCTGCGCGAAATGAGCGACCAGATGGGCATGAACGAGGCAGGCCTGGTCTTCGACGGATTGGTGGTCGGCCCCGGTGCGGTGAAGCGCCGCACCGGTATGCCCGTGGTGGCGACCTCGGACGCGATCCGCCACGTCATGCGCACCTGTGCCACGGTGCAGGAAGTGGCGACCTACCTCCGCTCGGTGGATACAGGACCGTTGGTGGGCATGCTCTTCTTCGCCGATGCGGCCGGGGGCTACCTGCTGCTGGAACCGGATACATTGTTCACCGGCAACGACGCTTGGTACGCGGTGAGCAACTGGCGCATGAGCACCTGCGGCGATCCGGCGACCATTCCGATCCCGCGCCTCCAGGCCGGCCGCCAGCTGCTGATGAACGACGCGGGCGCATCGCTCAGCGGGGCGGAGGAAGTGCTATCGACCATGGCCGTGTGCCGACCGAAGCTGGGCGAAGGCACGCTCTTCAGTGCGCTCTTCGATCCCGGGGAAGCAACAGCGCACCTCTTCTTCTACCATGACTTCCGTGAGCGCTTCACCTTCAATCTCAAGCAGGAACTGGCGAAAGGCGACCGCACGGTGGACATGGCCTCGCTCTTCGGTCCGCGACCGGAATATGAACGGCTGGAACGCTACCTGACGCCCTTTCATCAACGCTGGATGTTCTGGATCTTGGTATCGGTCCTGTGCGTTGTGGTTGTCGCCGGGACCTACTGCGCGATATGGTTCTTGCGCGATGCGCTCCGCATGATCCGCAAGCGCCCCCGAACGGCCATGGGCGCGGCACTGCTCAGCGGTCTCCTCTGCGTGGCGTTGGCGGGGCTGCTTTCCGTGCTCTTGATGAACGAAGCACCTTACTACTTCGGCCTGGGCGATGTGCATCCAGCGTTGGGCTGGCTGCCCCTGATCATCATCGCGATGACCGCAGGAGTGTTCATCATCGCTCGTAGAAGCAGCCGACCGCGGTGGCACATGGCGGTGATGGCTCTGTTCATCGTTCCGGTGCTCGGCCTGCTGGCCTATTGGCAGATGCTCCTGCCCTGAGCTCCTTTTCTTCCACAAGCGCCATCAAGCGGACCACTGCGCTCATGGAGAGCTATGGGAACAGCACACACCGGCCGAAGTGTCCGGGGGCATGGTGATGGCGCCTTTCTCGCTTCATTGTTCCGGAAGGCCCTGAAGGAGATCCACCGACCACCCTCTTCCTATTTCATGGAGCCGAGATCATAGATCGACCGGATGTCCTTCAAGCGCGCCTCGAAGTCGATCTTCAGGTCGATCAACCTGCCACTGCCGATATCGAAGACCCAGCCGTGGACCTGTGGCGTCCTATCCTTCAGGTAGCTCTTCTGCACCACTGCGGTCTTGATCACGTTGATGCACTGCTCCTCCACATTCAATTCGACAAGTCGCTTGTAACGCGCCTCCTCGTCCTTGATCGCATCGAGTTCCTTCCTGTGCAGGCGGTACACGTCACGGATGTTGCGCAGCCAGGGGTTCAGCAGGCCGAGGTCCTGGGCGGTCATTGCGGCCTTCACACCGCCGCAGAAGTAATGACCACACACCACCACATGCTTCACGTGCAAGTGGCCCACGGCGTACTCGATCACGCTGAGTGCATTCAGGTCGCTGCCACCCACCATGTTGGCGATGTTGCGGTGCACGAACACCTCGCCGGGCTGCACACCCATGAGGTCCTCTGCGGTCACGCGGCTATCGCTGCAGCCGATGTAGAGGATCTCCGGCTCCTGCCCCTGGGCCAGGTGGGCGAAGAAGTCGGCATCGGTGGCCGTGTTCCGCTCGATCCATTTGCGGTTGTTCTCGAAGACGCGCTCGTACAATGTGATGGGCATATGGGGTTCTTTTTGAATGCAACGGAAAGGCAAGTATGCCCCCATGCGGTGCGGAAGATAGTCGTGGATCAGCGCTCCTGAGCCGATTCCGCATCGCGAACCGCACCGCGGGTCCGACCTTCTTCCACCGCCCACGCATGCACGATAGTTTTACCACATGCTCCGCGATACCGATCACTTCTACCTGGCACGCAGTGAACCGGCGCAGGGGTGCCTGCTGGCACTGCGCAGGATCATCCTGGAACAGGACCCGAAAGTGACGGAAACGGTGAAGTACGGCATGCCCTGCTTCTGCTACGGAAAGACCGCGTTCTGCTACTTGTGGATCGACAAGAAGACGGCCGCGCCGTACATCCTCTTCGTGGAAGGGAAGCATCTGCACCATCCAGAACTGGAGACCGGCGACCGGGCGCGCATGAAGATCCTGCGCGTGGATCCAGAGCAGGACATCCCGAAAGCACGTATCACGGAAGTGGTGGACAAGGCCCTGGAGCTTTACCGAAAGGGGATCGTGAAGCTGCGGGCGCGGTGATCGCGATCGATGCTCACTGCTCCGTCGCCCCGGCCATCCGCTTACTGAAGCGCCCCATCATCTCCCAGATCCGCACGAATTCGCGGAAGCGCACCACATCGGTGTTCACGACAAGGTAGCGCCCGATGCCGGTCCCCGGATCCACGAAGAACTGCGATGCCAGCCCCGGATCACCACCTGTGTGACCGAAGTACCCCTTGATGCTGTACCCCATGAAGACCCCCATGTTGTATTCATCGCTGTACGGGCTCCGACCGCGCTCCTCGAAATGCGTACTATCCAGTTGCTGGCGAAAGAGTTCCGCGTACGCGTCCGGGCTCAACAACCGGCCCTTGCCTGAATGACCCGCCGTGAGTTCCGCGACGTACTTCGCCATGTCCGCGCTGCTCGTGGCGAAACCTCCATCCGCATAGGTGATGAGGCGATACCTGGGAAAGGGCTGCGTAGGCGTGAAGAACAGTTGGGAAAGTGCAGGATCCTCCCAACGTCCGGTCTGCCAATAGGAGTCCTGCATTCCGAGCGGTTCGAGGATATGCTTCTTCGTGTATGCATCGAAGGACATGCCTGTGGCGCGTTCGACCACATATGCGGCGAGCGTCGCTCCGATGTTGCTGTACGTGAATCGTTCTCCCGGTCGGGACCGCAGGAAGGTCGTATCATCGTACCAAGCACCATCCCGGGCAAGTGTGCGTTGCAGGTAAGTAGCCATGTCCACCGCACTGTCCGGTGCATTGAAACGGACGGGCGCAAGTGCTTCGGAAATGTCCTCCTCCACCGGCGCTTCCTCCGCCATCACATAGACCCGCTCTAGATATCCCATCTCCGTATCGGTGATCGTCGACGTATGTGTGACCAGATGCCGCACCGTGATCGGCACGTCCGGATGCGTCGGGTTGACCACCTCGAAAGGCAGGTAGGCATTCACCGGTCCATCCAATTGCAACGCGCCCTGATCCACCGCCTTCATCACCGCAAGACCGATCAGGGTCTTCGATACGGATCCCACCGTTTGCACCGTGTGCTCATCGTATGGTACGTTCCGCTCAATGTCCGCCATGCCGAAGCCATGCGCGTAGTGCAGGTCGTTCGGGCCCGTGATCGCGACGCCGACACCGACGAAGGAAGATGAGTCGATCAACGTACGCAAGGAATCCGTGAGTGCGGCGGCCAATGGATCATCCGCGGGCGGTTGCGGCCCGCTACAGGCGAACAGGATGCAGACGGCTCCACTATGGACGACCATTCGCACGTGACCCGGTAGCCATGCGGCCCTCGAAAGATGTCGAAGCGGTTCCCGGTGGGTCGCTGCTGCGCAATGTTGTGGCATGTGGCCAAGGTATCAAGAACAGCAGCGGATGCATGACCGGAGCTGGATCATGGCATTCCTGACCGGGATGATCTTCCGATAAGATCTCCGACCTTGTCCAGGCCGTATCACCGGTTCGCTTTGCGCCTCATTCTCTCGATAGTGGTCTGTTGCCTTCCGCTCTTTTCCTACGGGCAGTGCGCGAACAACAATGTGCTGACCGGTGCAGCAGTGACGCCGACCTGCACCGGAAGTACGACCGTACCGTGCGTGCAGGGCGGGCAGTACGCGCTGGTGAATGTGGTCGCGGGCAATGTGTACACCTTCTCCACGTGTGGCGCCACCTTCGATACGCAGATCACGCTGTACAACAATTCAGGCGGTGGATCACTCGGATACAACGACGACTTCTGCGGCCTTCAGTCCACGGTGAATTGGGTGGCCAACTTCACCGGACAGCTCCGTGTGCTGGTGGACCTGTACGATTGCGCGAACACCGGCACCTGTGCACCCCTCGTCATCGCCTGCTCCGGTCCACCGATCGGCAGTGACTGTGTCTATGTGCTCACCTTGAACGACAGCTTTGGCGATGGCTGGGGAACGTCCTATGTGGGGGTGAGCATCAATGGTGGTCCGTATACCAATTACAGTGTCGCAACGGTCACGAACCAGGTGATCATCGGGGTGAGCATCGGCGATATCATCACCCTCAACTACAACAACTCCGGGGCTTTCCAAGGCGACAACTCCTACACGTTGAGCCTGCTCGGAAGTACGTTGTTCAGCTCCGGCACCCCGCCGGCCGCCGGTGTGGTGTACGCATCAACGGTCACCTGTGTACCACCGCCACCTCCACAAGAGGATTGCCTGGGCGCCGTTACGATCTGCAGCAATGTGGCACTCAGCAACAACACGACCAACACCGGGAATGTCGCGGACATCAATGCAAGCAATTCCGGCTGCCTGGACATCACCGAATACCAAGGTACCTGGTACACCTTCTCCCCAAGTGTCGGTGGCGACCTGGGCATGACGATCTCTCCGTTGGGTCCGGATGATTACGACTGGGCCGTTTGGGGACCCTATCCGCCGGGCACCGCACCATCGGCCATCTGCCCGCCCGTCGGCCCACCGATCCGCTGCGCGGCATCCAGCGGACCTGCGACCAACGCGAGCACTGGCAGCTATGCAACAGGAATGGGCCATGCCACCTTCTCACCTCCACGGTTCGCGCCCGTCGGAACGAGCTACGGGATCCCATCCACATTCGACAACTGCCCGCTTGTTCCTCCACAGCGCTGCGGCTGGGTGCCGGGCATGCAGGTCTCCGTGGGCCAGGTCTTCCTCATGTACATCAGCAATTGGTCCCAAAGCAGCACCGGTTTCAATTTGAGCTGGACCCTGGAGAATGGGGCATCGTTGGATTGCACCGTGCTTCCTGTGTCCCTCACGCAGTTCAGCGCGACCGCCTTGTATGCGAATGTCCTTTTGGAATGGACCACCACAAGTGAGCTCGGATCCGATCACTTCGTGGTCGAACGCGGGCAGGACGGGGTTCACTTCCACACGATCGGTGTGGTGCAGGCGGCAGGCCACTCCAACAGCACGAACCGGTACCAATCGATCGACCCCGCCCCGGCAGTAGGACTGAACTACTACCGGTTGCGACAAGTGGACGCCGATGCGAAGGAGCAGCTCTCGGACGTGCGCACCGTGACCTTCCTGCCGGACCTGCATGGCCTCGTCGCGATACCGAATCCCGGCTCCGGGTTCGTTGAAATAAAGGTGCCGGAAATGGAACCTGGCGCCCGACTGAATGTGATGGATGTGACGGGTCGGGTCGTCCTGCACCCGCAATGGCACGATGGCCGGACCGGTTTCGATGCGACCGACCTGCCGAACGGCGCCTACCTCCTGCAAGTGACCACGGCCAGCGGCGTTCCGATCGCGCACGGCCGCTGGGTGAAGAACTGAGCCCTAAGACGGGACGGTCGGGGATGCTTCCTGCCGATACCGCACTCGACCTGCACCTTTCATGTAGAGGTCATAGATGATCCCGTCCGCCAGTCCCACCTTCGGCACGAACATCTCATCGATGTCAGCGAGGTCCATGACGCGGAGGAAGATATCCGCCGCCGGAACGATCACATCCGCGCGGTCCGGACGCAACCGAAGCAGCTTCACACGGTCATCATAGGAGTACGCTGCGATGCGCTCGCGCTGCCGGAGGATATCACTGCGACAAAGGGGCTCTCCGAATCGATTGCCGTTCTCCTTGAAAATGCGGTTGATGTTGCCCCCCGTGCCGATCCCGATACCCGCACCGTGCTCCTCCTTCAACTCATCCAGGAAGGCCGCCATTTCCTCCCAGGCCTCCTCCTTCACCTTGCCGGCCAGTGATCGCACCGTACCCACTTCGAAGGAGGCGCTGCGCAACCGCTTCCCGTTCTCCAACCAGGTCAGCTCCGTGCTACCACCACCCACATCGATGTACAGGTAGCACCGCTCCTTCAACAGATCCTGCGTCCAGAAGGTGTTCACGATGAGGTCCGCTTCGGTCTTCCCGGCGATCGTCTCGATGTGCACCCCGCTTTCCATTTCCACACGCGCCAGGACCGCATCCCGATTGCCTGCCTCGCGCATGGCGCTGGTCGCACAGCAGCGCATGTAGCGCACGCCATACACCTCGGTGAGCAGGCGAAAGGACTTGAGCCCTTTGATGAGGTTGTCGCACTTCGCCGTGGTGATCAGGCCGTTGTCGAACACGTCCTCGCCCAGCCGGATCGGGAGGCGCACCAGGGTCTGCTTCTTGATGACCGGATGATCCTCTCGCTCGATGACCTCGCCGATCAGCAGACGCACGGCGTTGGAACCGATATCTATTGCAGCGTATGTGAGATCGCGGGTGATGCGGCGAAGGTAGCCATGGGGAAGCTGCCTGACGTGGAATGACACGACCGGGAGCTGCGAAAAGCGTCTTGTATCCGAACACACCGACCGTTGACCACGCGCACGTGCCAGCCTTCTTCCCATGCGAAATGAACCTATACTACCTTCCGGATCGATGGTCCCTCGCCTGATCCTTTGCCCTGACACACCCTTCACCATGCGGGCCGGCGGTGTAATAGGACCTTTCTCAGGGGCACGTGGCAATGGGCCTCATTACCTCAGAATTGGCTTAATGCGTGTTGACCGATCGACCGTTCACCGGACCGCAACTGACAACAGCCCAAGAGGCCACCACCTACCTTGATCTCCGTCATACCCACAGAATCCACCACCATGCGGACACCCCTACTCCTTCTTTTGCTGAGCTTTTCCTGGTCCGCCATGGCCTTGAACGTTTCGGTGAACGTAGTGCATGCGACCTGCGGCTTTCCGAATGGACGGATCAATTCGTACGCCAGTGGCGGCGTGTTCCCGTACACCTTCACATGGACCGGACCGAACGGGTTCAGTTCCAGCAGCCAGGATCTGGTGGATCTGGAAGCTGGTATTTACGACCTGACCGTGACCGATGGCGAACTGACGCAGGCGATGCAGCAGGTGCAGGTGTACGACCTGACCGAACTACCCGATGGTGATGGTGGAGCGTATGGCATACCCAGCGAACTTACAGGCCAGTGGGGCGGTGCCTGCCCATGGACCTGCAACGGGACCATGGCGATGTCGGATGAGGTGCTCGGCGGCACACCACCCTTCACCTACGAATTCTCGGTTCCGGCGACATTCATCGGGACGGCACAGGGCTATCCGGTATATGCCGGTTTCTGCTTGGACGACTTCGTTACGTACACCTACACCGATGCCAATGGCTGTGTGGGGCAGGGAAGTTTCGTGGTGTGGGGCATCCAACCCAGTGACTATCCCGGCCAGATGGACATACAAGGCTCCTGCTTGGGTGAAACGATCGGGAGCATCGGTTTCATGACCACAAACACACTTCAAGCGGAGTATACGTTGAGCCTGAACGGCGAGGTTCTGGAAACGATCGACTTCGTGCTCGGGGGGTATGTGGAATTCACCGATCTGGCCCCGGGCGATTACGTGGTCACAACCTCATTCTACGCAGGCGCATGCCCCTTGCCATTGGATGTCACGGTGCCGGACCTTGATGTTGGCTGTGGAACGTACAGCGGATCCAGTTGGTACGATGTGAATGGCGATTGCACGCGCGATACCAGCGAAGTTGGCATTCCGAACAGCGTGCTGGCCATAGAGCCCGGCGGCTATTTCGCACTTACCCACCTGGATGGCGGCTTGTATCTGGATCTGCCGAACGGCAACTACACCTTGACGCAAACGGACCCCTCGCTGGTGCCGATCTGCCCGGTCACACAACCTGTTCCGTTCACGGTGGACGGATCACCGCTGAACATCGAACTCGCCAACGGCAGCACTGCTGAATTGGATCTCCGGGCACTGCTTTCCAGTTCGGCGGCGCGTCCGGGTTTCGACCATTCCATCCATGCCAGCGTGCGCAACCTATCACCACAACTCAGTGGTCCGGTCACCGCCGTTCTCGCCTTCGACCCCATGATGACCTACCTGGATGCCACACCTCCGCCAACGAGCGTATCTGGGAATGTGCTCACTTGGGAATTGGACCCGTTCACTTCGTTCCAGGAGACGACCGCGCACGTGCACTTCAACTTTCCTACTGGCACGGCCATAGGTACGGAGCTAAGCAGCACGTACAGCGTGAGCAACACGTTACCGGATGCGGACGGAACGAACAACTCGGCCACCACCTACCGCATCGTCACAGGCGCCTATGACCCCAACGACAAGATCGCGACCACAAGCAGCCGCGAAAGTGATGTACTCTATATCATCGACAGTGATGATCACATCGACTACACCATCCGTTTCCAGAACACCGGTACAGATACCGCATTCACGGTGGTGATCACCGATACGCTGAGTGCAGAGTACGACATGAGCAGTTTCCAACCCGGCGTCTGCTCCCACCCTTGCACGGTGGACTTCCGAGCAGGTCGTGTGGTAGAATGGACGTTCAGCAATATCCTCTTGCCCGATAGCAACGTGAACGAAGCAGCGAGTCACGGACTCACAAGTTTCCGCATCAAGTTGAACGAGCCGGTGCTGCCCGGTTCCCTCATCGAGAACATCGCCAACATCTATTTCGACTTCAATGAACCCGTGATCACCGAACCGAGCGTGTTGGTGGCGGAGTTCAGTACAGCGGTCACTGGGCTCGTACTTCCGAGATTGGATGTTTCACCGAACCCCGCAACGGAACTCATGTTCCTGCGCGGTATCGGGAAAGAAGCACTCGCCAACCTGCATGTGCTCAGTATCGACGGCCGATCGATCCAAGCTCCGATGCGTTGGTCCGGCAGCGCTGTGGAACTGGACATCCGCCTCTTCGCACCTGGCACCTACATCGTGCGGACGCCGCAGGGACAAGCCCGCTTCGTGAAGCAATGATCACTTCAACACCGTGGACCGCTCATCCAACGCCCGGATCGGACGTGACCCCTGAATGCCATTGACCTTGATCCACAGCACCACTGAGCAGTGCTCTTTAACCGACCCATTCCGACCCTAGTTCCTGTTCGGTGACCGACCCACCAACTACCTATCCTTCATGAAACGCCATCACCTCCTGGCACTTCTGCTCTGCCTTTGCTTCAATTGGAACGCCCACGCGCTCACGGTCTCCGTTTCCGCATTCGGCAACCAGATCTGCCAGAACATGCTGGGAGGCGTATCGGCAAGCCCTAGTGGCGGTGTTCCTCCTTATTCATACTTGTGGAACAACGGAAGTACCGAACAGTCGCAGAACGGGCTTGGCGCGGGGATCTATTCCGTAACCGTAACCGATGCCGTTGGCACTACAGCAACAGGACAGGCCGAGGTATTGGCCTTGAGCGCCTATCCATACTCCACCGTGGTTGAACAGAGCTATTGCAACGGCATGCAACCCTTCGTGGTCTTCTGGGCCGGTACCGAGAATGGCATGCCGCCCGATCCGATGACCGGGACCCAACACGGTCCGGGGCCGTACACCTTCCAGGCACCAGGCTATACGACCAGCTATGGCGAATGGCCACAAGCCTGCTCGTGGTACGCCTATTACATGGTCGGTGTAGATGCCCCGGCTGGATCAAGCGTTACCGTGAACTACGAGGATGGTACCGGTTGTCCCGGATCCTTCCTCTTTCAGATCCCCCAACCCATCTCCCTGCCTACGCTGCAGATCGTGGATGTGACCGGATCATGCTCCAATGGCGCCATCGGTTCGGCCAGTTTGAGCATCAACGTTCCCGTCGCGGCACCCTTCAGGATACGATTGAAGAACAGCGCCCACCAGCCTTACACCGGGGTTTGTGACTACCTGACCTACGAGTATGAGACCAGCGCCTCACATCAATACACGGGGCTCGCACCAGGGACCTATTGGGTCGTGAGCGATGTCGATGTCTTCGGCCTTCGCGAGGACATTCAAGCGCCGTGCTCCGATTCCATCTCGTTCGTTGTTCCCGACCTCGGCACCACCTGTGGCCTTGTCAGTGGCCGCGTTCATATCGACAACAATGCGAACTGCGCGTACAACAGTGGAGAGAACAACGTACCCAGCACCGTCATCGAGATCACTCCGGGGCCCTACTATACCACCACCGGACCTACTGGCACGTACGCCGTGAACCTGCCCTATGGAACCTATCAGTTCGCGGAGCAGCACCCGGTGGTGGAGCAAAGCTGCCCGCTCAACGTGACCGTGGCCGCGGCCTCCCTCGCGAACCGTAACATCAGCTGCACCGGTGGCATGCCCTTGGATGCCCGCGTGCTCATGGCCAACGGTCCGGCACGACCCGGCTTCGAGATCCTCTATGCCATCGACATTGACAACCTGACCACAGCGACCACGGGCGCGACCACATTGACCGTGCAGGTCGACCCTGCGCTCACCTTCGTGAACATGACGAGCGGTGGCGTCGCCGCAGGCAATACCTACACGTGGAACCTTGCCATGACAAGTGCCTTCCAGCACCGGGAAGTACGGCTCCGCATGCGCGTCCCGCCGGACGTTGGCCTTATCGGATCGACCCTGACCACCACCGCCACGCTGACCATGGCCAACACCGATGTGGACCTGTCAAACAACACCGCGATCAGCCAGCAGCTCGTTACCGGAAGCTTTGATCCGAATGACAAGCTCGCACGGACCTCCAGTGGCTCTGGCACGACCTACCTGATCGGACAGGACGAATGGATCGACTACACCATCCGTTTCCAGAACACGGGTACGGATACCGCCTTCAACGTGTTGATCACCGATACGCTGCCCGCGACATTGGATCCCGCCACCGTGCTTTGGGGCCCGACGTCCCACGCCTGCACCCGGTCCATGGCCTCGAACGGCACGCTTAAGTTCATCTTCACGAATATCCTCCTGCCGGACAGCAACTCGAACGAACCGCTCAGCCATGGCTTCGTGAACTTCCGCATCAGGCCGCACCAGCCGGTCAGCCCGGGAACAACGTTCACGAACCTCGCCAACATCTACTTCGACTTCAACCCACCGGTGATCACCGACCCCAGCGTGCTGGCCGTGGCTTCGCCGGGGGTCGTCCTTTCACCGCGCGTCCTGCTTGGCGGACCCTACGACGAAGCCACGCAGCGCATGAACGATGGCCTGCGCGCGTCGGGATTGCTGCCTTTGACCGAACCATACACCGCGATGGGCTATGACCATGTGGGGGGCGGTGGCGGCGAAGCGACCACACTGGCGGTGTTCGCCGTGACCGGCGATGACGCCATTGTCGACTGGGTGGTGGTCGAACTGCGCAATACCAACGCTCCCTATGCCGTGATCGCAACGCGTAGCGCCCTGCTTCAACGCGATGGTGATGTTACCGCAACGAACGGCACCGGCCCGCTCGCCTTCGATCTGCCAGCAGGACCCTACCGCATCGCGATCCGCCATCGCAACCATTTGGGGTGCATGACGAATACCGGGATCTCGTTGGGTCCGACCAATACGGTGGTGGACTTCACCACAACCGCCACGGCAACTTATGGTACGGATGCACGCGCCTCGGTCGGCGGCCGTGCGGTGCTTTGGCCAGGGGACGGCAACGCGGATGGCGTCGTGAAGTATGCCGGTTCGGCCAATGATCGTGACCGGATATTGGTGGCCATTGGTGGCACCATTCCCACCAACGAGGTGTCCGGAACGTATGACCCACTCGATATCGACTTGAACGGCCAGATCAAATACACCGGCCAAACGAATGATCGCGACATCATCCTCCAGAGCATTGGCGGCGTGGTACCGACTGCAGTGAGAGCGGAGCAGATGCCTTAGCATCTTCACTTCAGCACCGCCAACCGCTCCTCCAACGCACGGATCTTCGCCTCGGCATCGGCCTTCTTCTTCCGTTCGTTCTCCAACACCTGCGGCGGCGCACCGCTGACGAAGCGTTCATTGCCCAGCTTCTTCTCCACGCTGGCCAGGAAGCCACGCAGGTAGGTCAGCTCCTCCTCGGCCTTCTTCGCTTCAGCGGCGGGATCCACGTTCGTCCCAAGGTCAGCGGCGTATTCGGTCACGCCCACCAGGAAGGTGATCGCGCCCTCACCGGCCTTCTCCACGATCGCGACGGAACGCACGTTGGCGAGCTTGCGCACGAGGTCCGCGACCGCCTGCCGCATCGGGACCGCACCCTTCGCTTGAACTTCCAGTGCCTCCTTCGGCGAGAGCCCGCGTTCATTGCGCACGTTGCGCACGGCGGTCACCAGATCGAAGGCATGCTGCATCTCTGCTTCGAGTGTCGCATCACCGGCACCGCCCTCCGGCCAACTGGCCACGATCAGGTCATCCTTCCTTTCGCGCAGCAGGTGCCACACCTCTTCGCTCAGGAAAGGCATGAAGGGATGCAGCAACCTCAGTACACCCTCGAAGAGACCGAGCGTGGCCTCGTAGGTCGTTCGGTCGATCGGCTCGCCCACACCGTTGACGAAAGCGGGCTTGATGCTTTCGAGGTACCAGCTGCACAGGTCATCCCAGATCAACTTGTAGGTGGCCATCAAGGCCTCGCTGATCCGGAACTGCGCGAACAAGGCATCGATCTCGCTGGTGCCTCGCTCCACGCGCGAGCGCATCCAGGCCACGGCCGCAGCCGATGAATCGGGTTGCGGCACGTCCTTCACCTCCCAGCCTTTCACCAGACGGAAGGCGTTCCAGATCTTGTTGCCGAAGTTGCGGCCCTGCTCACACAACGAATCGTCGTAAGGCAGGTCGTTGCCGGCGGGTGAGGTGAGCAGCATGCCCACGCGCACACCATCCGCACCGAACTTGGCGATGAGGTCGAGCGGATCAGGGCTGTTCCCCAGGCTCTTGCTCATCTTCCGGCCGATCTTGTCCCGAACGATGCCCGTGAGGTACACGTTCTTGAAGGGCACCTCATCACGGTACTCCAAGCCAGCCATGATCATGCGCGCCACCCAGAAGAAGAGGATCTCCGGTGCGGTAACGAGGTCGTTCGTCGGGTAGTAATACTTGATGTCCGCGTTGTCCGGGTCCTTGAAGCCATCGAACACGCTGATCGGCCACAACCAGCTGCTGAACCAGGTGTCCACCACATCCTCGTCCTGGTGGATGCCGTTCGTGCTCTGTCCGGCTGCCTTGAACTGTGCGATGGCCTCGGCTTCGGTGCGGCACACGACCGCATCACCAGTCTCGTTGTACCAGGCCGGGATCCGCTGCCCCCACCACAACTGGCGGCTGATGCACCAGTCGCGCACGTTCTCCATCCAGTACGTGTAGGTGTTCACGAACTTCTGCGGATGCAGCTTCACGCGGCCGTCCTTCACCACGTCGAGCGCCGGCTTGGCCAGCACATCCATCTTCAGGAACCACTGCAGGCTGAGGCGTGGCTCGATCACGGCATCGGTGCGCTCGCTGGTGCCCACCTTGTTCACGATGTCCTCGGTCTTCACCATGTAGCCTTCCGCCTCCAGCTGCTTCGCGATCTTCTTGCGCACCACGAAGCGGTCCTCGCCCACGAATAGCTGTGCAGCGGGGCTCAGCGTGCCGTTCGGCTCCAGGATGTCGATGGTCTCCAGCTGGTGCTTCTTGCCCAGCTCGTAGTCGTTCACATCATGCGCGGGCGTCACCTTCAGGGCGCCGGTGCCGAACTCGCGTTCCACGTACGCATCGAAGATCAGCGGCACGGGGCGGTTGATCAGCGGCACCAGCACGCGCTTGCCTTTGAGGTGGGCGTAGCGCTCGTCCTCGGGATGTACGGCCACCGCGGTATCGCCCAAGATGGTTTCCGGGCGCGTGGTGGCAATGGTGATCCACGCATCGGTAGTGCCTTCCACTTGGTAGCGCACGTGGTACAGCTTGGAGTTGACCTCCTTGTGGATCACCTCTTCGTCGCTCACGGCCGTGAGGGCGACGGGATCCCAGTTCACCATGCGCAGGCCACGGTACACCAGTCCCTTCTTGTGCAGGTCGATGAAGACGTCGATCACCGCTTCGCTCAGGTCGGGCTCCATGGTGAAGCGCGTGCGTTCCCAATCACAGCTGGCGCCGAGCTTCTTCAGTTGCTCCAGGATCACACCGCCATACTTCTCCTTCCAGGCGAAAGCATGCTTCAGAAATTCCTCCCGTCCGATGGCGCTTTTCTTGATGCCCTGCTCACCGAGCAGCCGCACCACCTTGGCTTCGGTGGCGATGCTCGCATGGTCCGTGCCGGGCACCCAGCACGCATTCTTGCCCTGCATGCGCGCGCGGCGCACCAGCACGTCCTGGATGGTGTTGTTCAGCATGTGCCCCATGTGCAGCACACCGGTCACGTTCGGCGGCGGGATCACCACGGTGTACGGCTCCCGTTCGTCAGGGACACTGCGGAAGTAGCCCTTGTCCATCCAATGCTGGTACCACTTGGCTTCCGCCTCCTTCGGCTCGAATCGTTTCGGGATATGGGTCATGGGATCGTGGTCAGGGAACATCGCCGGCCCCTCGAAGCTGCCGGAACGGAGCGCAAAGGTAGCCTGATGGAGCACGTCGTCGGGGATGGGAACACAGCGCGTTATCAGCCTGATGGGACCGCCCGCCTGCTTGTCCCGCCCACCCCCACCCTGTTAATGTCCTGTTAAGGTCCCCACGGACGATCGACCTCCGTCTACTTTCGACGTTACAACACCGAACCACAGAATCGCACCATGAAAAAGACGATCCTCTCCGTTGCGCTGGGCATGCTTGCCATGGGCGCATTCGCACAACCCGACATGAAACCCGTAGGCGGTACCGGACCGATGATCTCGGTGGACAAGGAACTGCATGACTACGGCACGATCGCCCACAATGCGAACGGCGATTGCGTCTTCACCGTGACCAACACCGGTGATCAGCCCCTGATCATCACCAATTGCCAGGGCAGCTGCGGTTGCACGGTGCCGAAGTGCGATACCGCACCCATCCTGCCAGGCGCCTCCAGCGCGATCTCCGTCCATTACGACACGAACAGGACCGGACCGTTCGCCAAGAGCGTGACGATCAACAGCAATGCCACCAACACCCCGTCGTTGATGGTGAACATCAAGGGCACCGTGGAAGCCGAAGCGGGCACCCCTGCGAAGGACGAACCCGCAAAAGCACCGGAACACAAGCACTAGGAAGGCTTGTTAAAGTCCTGTTAAGCATCCGGACCGCACCCACCATGTCCGCTAATTTTGGACCTACTCAAGTGAACCAAACGCTGAAACACATGAAAAAGCTCCTTCTCTCGTTCACCCTTTCCGCGATCGCACTTGGCGGTTTCGCCCAGGAGAACATGAAACCAGTGGCCGGTACCGGCCCGCAGATCTCCATCGACAAGGAGACGCATGACTACGGCACCATCGCCCAAGGAGCCAACGGCACCTGTGAATTCGTGGTGACCAACACCGGCGATCAGCCGTTGATCCTCACCAACTGCAAGGGATCCTGCGGTTGCACCGTGCCCAAATGCGATACGGAACCGATCAAGCCTGGGCAGAAGACCACGATCACGGTGAAGTACGATACCAAGCGCGTCGGTCCGATCAACAAGAGCGTGACCATCTCCAGCAACGCAACGAATGCGCCGGAGAAGATCGTACGCATCAAGGGCACCGTGGAAGGCGCTCCTGAGACCCCGACCTCCCCCGTGAAGGAGACCAGCCCCATGGCCCCTGTGGAGAAAGGCTAGTCCGGACCAACACACACGAGAGCCCTTTCCGGTCCGCCGGAAAGGGCTTTTTCGTTGGCCCATTCCGGCCGATGGCCGATCTTCGCCACCCTCATCGACGCCACCATGCCGACCATTTCCGCAAAGGGCAGACTGATGCCCGCCTCCCCCATTCGCAAGCTCGTGCCCTATGCCGAAGCAGCGAAGCAAAGAGGTACCACGGTCATCCACCTCAACATCGGCCAGCCGGACATCCCCACGCCGGAAGTGGCCCTGAACGCCATCAGGGACCTGGATCGAACGGTGATCGAGTACAGCCATTCCGCCGGGTATGAGAGCTACCGGCGCGGTCTTGCGGAGTATTACCGGAAGAACGGCATCATGGTGGATCATGAGCAGATCATCATCACCAATGGGGGCAGTGAAGCACTGCTCTTCGGCATGATGGCCTGTTTCGAGCCGGGGGACGAGATCATCATCCCGGAACCTTTCTACGCGAACTACAACAGTTTCGCACTTGCCGCAGGCGTGACCGTAGTGCCACTCGCAACCACCATCGCCGATGGGTTCGCATTGCCGGCGATCAGCGAATTCGAAGCACTGATCACCCCGCGTACCAAAGGCATCCTGATCTGCAATCCGGGCAACCCCACGGGGCGTGTCTACGAACGCGAGGAATTGCACCGCCTGCGAGACATCGTGAAGGACCTGGACCTTTTCCTTTTCGCGGATGAGGTGTACCGCGAGTTCTGCTACGACGGAACGGAACACATCAGCGCAATGACCCTCGCCGGGCTCGAGGAGAACGTGGTGCTCATCGACAGTGTGAGCAAGCGATACAGCATGTGCGGTGCACGCGTCGGGGCATTCGTCACACGGAACAAGGAGTTGTACGGTGCGGTGTTGCGCGCGGCACAGGCAAGGCTAAGCCCGCCCACCTTCGGGCAGATCGCCGCTGAGGCCGCGTTGAGGACACCGCGATCGTACTTCGACCAGGTGATCACCGAATACAAGGCACGTCGGGACATCCTGGTCGATGGGCTCAATGCGATACCTGGCGTTACCTGCCCCAAGCCCAATGGTGCGTTCTACTGCGTCGCCGACCTTCCCATCGACGATGCGGACAAGTTCTGCCAATGGCTTCTTGAATCCTTCGCGCATGAAGGACATACCGTGATGATGGCACCCTGCACTGGGTTCTACGCCTTCCCGGAACGCGGTCGCACCCAGGTACGCCTGGCCTACGTCCTGGAGGAGGAACTGCTCCGCAAGGCCGTTGAGTGCCTTCGACACGCGCTTCGATCCTATCCCGGGGTCACGGCGTAGGTCGGTCCGCCTGGGTCGCCGACCCGTTGCGCAGGCAACCCGCCGGGCTGCGGTACGTCATTCCCAAAGGACGTATTCGTCGATCCATTGTAGGATCTCGTCGTTGACAAGCGTTGCGCGCTGCACTAAATTGTGCAATGCGTGGGGTGATCCGATGTAACCCTGCGGCAAGATCACGTATAAGGGTCCCGAACATGGCTGTCAACGACCACCATACCAAGCGGCTTAAAAGGACCCTGTTGGTTTGCTTCTCCTGCGTGCTGCTGGGCTCAGCTCAACTTGCCCAGGCGCAGGGAACCACCCTTTACCGCGCCACGGTCCTCGAAATGAACGAAGGACAGTCGCCGAAGCCGATGATGGGTGCCCTGCACCAGGCGTTCCAAGCATCGAACATGCAGCACGACCGCAGTGCGCGCACACTCGACCTGGAGTGCGCTGCTTCGATCACGGTCGAAGCCATGCGCGAGCTGGTGGAAGCGAACGGGTTCTTCCTGCTCGGTTTCGAGCGCATGGGTGCAGAAGGACCGGAGCGACTTGATGCCGGTGATGCCTTCCCCTTCCCCGTGCAATGGAACACCGGCGACCCGGACCTGGACCAGCAGCGCTACGACGAGCAAAAAGCGCTATGGATCGCCCGCAATCCGGAAGCATATGAGTTGATGTTGAGCGGTGAGAACAATGCCAAGACCACCCATGAACGGTAAGGGCATGATCACGCGGGCAATGACGATCGCCGGTGTGGCGCTACTCCTCGCCTCGGGGCAGCACAGCGTGGCACAATGCCCGAACAACAACAATCCGATCGCCGGCGCGGCCATTACTCCGCCATGTCCCGGCACGGTCACGGTGAATTGTGTCAATGGCGGCCAGTATGCCCTGGTCAACGTCACCGCTGGCAACATCTATGTGTTCAGCACCTGCAATGGCACCGTGGATACGCGCATCACCCTCTACAACAATGCTGGCGGTGGTTCCCTGGGATACAACGATGATTTCTGCGGACTCCAATCGCAGGTGACCTGGGTGGCCAGTTTCACCGGGCAGTTGCGCGTGCTCGTGGACCGCTACCTCTGGTACAACACCTGCGCCCACTCCGGCGGATGCCAACCCGTGGACATTTCCTGCAGCCTGCCGCCACCGCCGGTCACGAACAACAATTGCAATACACCGATCGACCTGCCGGTGATCCAGAACTGCTTCGTTCAGAATTTCTCGAACGTGGGTGCGAACGCCTCCCCGACCACACCGATGCCCACATGCAGTTCGGCGCCGAACACGGATGTCTGGTTCCGCTTCATCGCACCCGCCAGCGGCGTGGTCTTCATTGAATCGAATCCCGTGACCCTGAACGACGGCGCCATGCAGCTCTACACGGGCAACTGCACATCGATGGCGTTGGTCCCGAACGGCTGCGACGACGACAGTGGACCGGGATTGGCTCCTTACCTGGAGACCCGTTGCAACAGGCTCACTCCTTTCGCGACCTATTACATCCGCTATTGGGGATATGGCGGTTCCACCGGGATATTCTCGCTGTGCGTGCGCGGCGAGGATGTCTACCCTACTCCGCAAGAGGACTGCATCGGCGGCGCCACCATCTGCAACAGTCAGCAGATCTCCAATAATGCGAATTGGACAGGCTGCACTGTGGACCTGAACACGTCCAACCGTGGCTGCCTTCTAGGGAACGAACGTCAAGGGACCTGGTATTACTTCTCTCCGCAAGCAACAGGTACGATCGGCTTTGACATGATCCCGACCGGCGCAGGGGGAACGCCTGTTGGTGTGGACTACGACTTCGCCATCTGGGGACCGATGAGTTCCACCACCTGCCCTCCATCCGGAAATCCGTTGCGTTGTACATGGGCCTATCCACCCAACGTTCCTGGCTACCCCGGTGTTGGGGCATATCAGACCGGTATGGGGAACGGCGCAGCGGATGCCAGTGAGAACGAATATGGGAATGGTTACGTGGCCCCCATCAATGTGGGTGCAGGGCAGGTCGGCCAGATCTACGTGATGTACGTGGACAACTTCGACATCACCGGGCAATCGTTCCAGATGAACTGGAACCTAAGTACTCCGGGCATGCTCGACTGCACCGTATTGCCTGTTGAGTTGGTGGACTTCAGAGCCATGATGAACGGCGGAATGGTCGATGTCTCCTGGACCACCCAAACAGAGACCGGCACGGAGAGTTTCATCGTCGAGCACTCGATGAATGGTACCGATTTCGAGGCCATCGGCTCCATACCGGCCGCAGGTCATTCCGTTGGGAACATCGATTACCTCCTGCAACACAGGGAACCGCTTGCAGGCATCAATTACTACCGGTTGAAGCAACTGGATCAGGATGGTTCCTATGTCCACTCCCAGGTCGCGCCTGTCATTTACAAGCCAGGGCGCCACGTCCTGTTGCCCAGACCCAACCCGGCCACCTCGAGTGTCCAAGTGGATCTTCCTACGGGATACGAAGGCGAATTCCAACTTGCGATCATGGACGCCAGTGGTCGTATCGTTACCCGGAACATCGGCCGTACCGCGATCGGACCATCCTTCGTTGAATTGCCCTTGCACGGGCTCGAGGCAGGCAGCTACGTAGTGGAGCTTCGCTCCTCCACGGGTGAGGCGCTCGGCACCGGCCGCTTCATGAAGTACTGATCCTTTTCACAAGGTCTTCAAAACCCTGAGAGGTCAACGCGGGATCTTCCGGATCAATGATTAGCTTTACGTGGACCGTCCACGTATATGCTTCGACTTCTACTCCTTTGTTCACTGTTCTGCTCTGGTGCTACGGCCTGGTCACAGGCCTCGGTACAATTCGAGTTGCGCACCATGGACGGCACGGATGTGGTGCGGAAGCCTTTCCTGCACACCATTCACGAGCAATTCGGTGAAGGAACGGTCTCCTTCGAAGGTGCTCTGGTGAAGGTGCGGTTGCACACCCCCATCACTGCGGATCAATTGATCCAGGTCCTTGAGCACGAGGGGGCAGGTCGTTTCATCTCGACCGCACCTGTGAGGCAAGTGCTTGACGACGTGCCGATGCCAGCGTTGATCGATACCGGTGACCCTGTCGCGGATAGCATTGCACTGTCGGCGGCCAAACAAGCCTGGCGGCTGGCCCACCCCGAAGGACATCGCGCGCACGTGACGACCCAACCCCGCCCTGTGGACCATGTGGATCGCTAGCCTCCGATCGACCTTGGTCCTCGCTGGCGCAGGCATCTGCGCGCTGCACGGGGTGGGCCAGGGTTGCGGTACCACCGTCTACGACTCGGGAGGCTCCGGTGGGGCGTACGGCAACAACCAGAACCTCACCTACACCTATTGCGCACCTCCAGGCCAGATCATGACCATCAATTTCACCTCCTTCAACACGGAGGCGTTCTATGATGAGCTGTCGATCCATGCCGGTCCTTCGAACGCATCACCACAGATCGGCATTTACAGTGGTACGACGCTGCCGGGTTCCTACAGCACGCCTCCCGGTGGGTGCCTCACGCTCTGGTTCACCTCGGATGGAACGGTCACTGCCCCCGGTTGGGCCGCCACCCTCACCTGTGTGCCTTTCGTTCCGCCGGCGGGAGACTGTTATTACGTGCTCGAACTGACCGATTCCTATGGGGATGGATGGGGTACTTCTTATGTCGGTGTAAGCATCAACGGTGGACCATACACGAACTATTCCGTGACAGGGTCCACCTTCAGCGTTCCCATCGGAGTGAATATCGGTGACATCATTGCGCTCAACTACAATGCCTCAGGTGCATGGCAAGGCGAGAACGCCTATACGTTGAGCCTGGGTGGCACCTCGGTGGTCTTCAATTCAGGCACCCCGCCGGCCGCAGGCATATCCTACGCCACAACGGTCGATTGCACCCCTCCTCCTGCCCCGCCGCAGGATTGCATCGGGGGCGTCACCATCTGCAACAGTACTGCGATCAACAACAACAGCACGAACACGGGCAACGTGGTGGACCTGAACTCCTCCAACCAGGGTTGTCTATCCTCACAGGAACAGCAGGGCACATGGTATTTCTTCTCCCCCAACACCACCGGCACGATCGGCATGACCATCACTCCGAGCGGTGCGGTGGATTATGACTTCGCGATCTGGGGCCCGCTCAGCAGTGTTTCCTGCCCGCCTTCCGGACCGCCGCTGCGCTGCTCTTACGCGTATCCGCCTTCTGCCGGAACATACCTCACCGGCATGGCGAACGGGTATGGTGATGTGAGTGAGGCTGCCGGAGGCATCGGCGTGGATGGTTTCGTAGCTCCATTGACCATCGGCGCGGCCCAGGTCGGGCAGGTGTACATCATGTACATCGACAATTTCGACATCACCGGCCAGGCGTTCAGCATGGACTGGAACCTGAGCACGCCCGGGATGCTCGATTGCACTGTGTTGCCGGTAGACCTGTTGGACCTGCGTGCCACCAGGAAGGAACGCGCCGTGGATGTCATGTGGACCACCGGCTCCGAGTCCGGCACGGAACGATTCGTTGTGCAGCACTCCACCAACGGGACCGATTTCACACCGATAGGTCAACTACCGGCCGCCGGTGAGTCGCAGGGTGCGATCTCCTATGCATTGGAGCATCCGGAACCACGTTTCGGGATCAACTATTACCGCTTGGAGCAACACGACCTGGACGGCTCCGTTTCGTATTCGACCACCGTACAAGTGGCCTTCGCTCCGGATCCACACGTGATCCTCCCACGACCGAATCCTGCTTCCGGGAAGGTGGAGATCGACCTGCCGTCCGGGATCACTGGTGCGTTCGCACTTTCCATGCTCGATGCAAGCGGTCGTGTGGTGCGGAGGTGGGATCTGAACGAACCGGGTGGCCGCTCGATGGCCGTGTCACTGGAGGGCATCGAAGCCGGGTGCTACGTCATCGACCTTCGCTCCAACGCTGGCGCAGTGCTCGGTTCGGGCCGGATCGTGGTGCAGTGAGCGCGGATCCGCCGAACACCCGACCCTGTTCACAACGTGCCCCGGTGAGCCGCGTCCCCCGAGGTTCGAATCCCTAACTTTATCAGGACGCCGGACTCCGCATTCCCCGGTACCAAGTATGAAAAGACCTCTACTCTGCACTTTCCTCTGCTCAGCATTCACGTTGGTCGTCGCAGGCCAATCCATCGAAGAGCGTGTGCTGCGATCCACTGATGGCGAACAGATCAGGTCGAAACAGATCCACCAGACCTTGTTGGACCTGGATGGTCAAGCGACATTTTCATTCCATGGGGATGTACTGAAAGTGCGGATGGAGCGATCGATCAGCAGCGCCCGGCTCATTCAAGCACTCCAGGAGAACGGTGCCGGTGCATTCCACGAAATGACCAGTGCGGGATCCGAGGCGAACGATCCCTTCCCGGAGTATGTGGATACAGGGCACCCTGAGCAGGATATGATCGACTTCGCGCTTGCCAAACAGGCGTGGATGGAAGCGAACCCGGAGGCATTTCAACGCCTGATGGAGGCACAACGTCGAACCATCCAATTGGATCCCGATGGAACGCGTTGATCATCGTTCACTGATCCGTACCCTGGCCATCGCCGGTACGATCCTGGGGCTGCACACCCTGGCATCCGCCCAATGCGGCACCACGGTGTACGATACCGGCGGCACCGGCGGGAATTATGCGAACAACCAGAATTACTCGGTCACCTACTGCCCATCGGTTGCGGGACAGGTGGTGACCTTGACCTTCTCACAGTTCAACACCGAGAACGGCTACGACTTCCTCACGGTGTACAATGGCTCGACCACGGCCTCCCCAAGCTTGGGAACATTCAGCGGTACGGCCATCCCGGGCCCTTTCACTTCCACCGATCCTAGTGGTTGCCTCACCATCCGATTCATTTCCGATGGCAGCCTGACCTATGCCGGATGGACCGCTGCCATCAGTTGCGGAGCGCCACCACCCCCACCGGTCGTGTGCGGGACCACGGTCTATGACCCAGGAGGCTCTGGTGGGAACTACGGTAACAATGCCCTGTATACGCAGACGTACTGCCCCACCGTTGCAGGCCAGGTCGTGACATTGACCTTCACCTCCTTCAGTACGGAGGCGAACTATGATTTCCTGACGGTCTATAACGGCCCCACGACCGCATCACCCGTCATGGGCACGTTCAGCGGTGCGAACATCCCAGGGCCGTTCATTTCCACCGACCCAAGCGGGTGCATCACCATCCGGTTCACCTCTGATGGCTCCATCAACTACCCCGGCTGGGCGATCAACATCACGTGCTCCACTCCCAGCCCACCTCTCCTAGTCTGCGGTACCACCGTGTACGACCCCGGAGGTGCCACCGGCGACTATGCGAACAGCACCTCTTACACGGTCACCTATTGCCCCAGCGTTGCCGGGCAGGTGGTCACACTGAACTTCTCGCAGTTCGCCACGGAGGCAGGTGTGGACAACCTTACGATCTATAACGGCCCTACCACCGCTTCACCGGCGATCGGTTCATACAGCGGCACCACGAACCCTGGGACGATCACCTCCACGGCCCCTGGTGGATGCCTGACGCTACGTTTCATTTCCAACGGGACCAATGTCGCTGCCGGCTGGGCGGCGGCCGTCACCTGCGCGTTGCCACCACCGAGTGGTTCCTGCGGCTCCCTTGTCTATGACCCAGGAGGAGCCGGCGGGAACTATGCGAACAGTACCAACTGGACCGCTACATACTGCCCGACGAATCCGGGGGATGTGGTCACATTGAACTTCTCACAGTTCGACATCGAGAACGGTTACGATGTGCTTTACATCCACAACGGCTCCACCACTGGCGAACCCATCCTTGGCCAGTACACCGGGACCGGCTCTCCGGGTTCAGTGACATCAACGGCCCCCAATGGCTGCCTCACGCTGCACTTCGTATCCGACGGCAGCATCACTTACCCGGGATGGGCGGCCAGCATTTCCTGCGGTCCACCACCGCCACCACCGAACTATTGTGGGACCAATGTGTATGACCCGGGCGGACCTACCGGATATTACGCGAACAACACCACCTGGACCCAGACCTATTGCCCGACAGTTCCGGGTGAGGTCGTCCGGATCAACTTCATCGCTTTCAACACGGAAGCCGGCTTCGACTTCCTCACGATCTACAACGGCCCGAGCACGGCAAGTCCGATCCTCGGGACCTTCAGTGGTACCGGTAACCCTGGCACGATCATATCCAGTGCCCCGGGCGGCTGTCTCACCCTGCAATTGACAAGCGACGGATCGATCAATGCACCCGGCTGGTCAGCAGGCATCACGTGCATCGTGCCGCCTCCGCCACCCACCGGGGATTGCATCTATGTCCTCACGTTGAACGATTCATTCGGTGACGGCTGGGGCACATCCCGTGTGGGAGTCTCGATCAATGGCGGTCCGGTCCAATACTATGGTGCCACAGGCTCCTTCTTCCAGGTGGTCTTCGGGGTCAATATCAATGATCTGGTCACCCTTACCTATGTCAACACGGGTCCCAACCAGACCCAGAACTCCTATTCGCTTTCGATACAGGGACAGGGCTCGCCGTTGTTCACCTCCGGTTCACCTCCGGCCGCAGGACTGCAATATGCCGGCCTCGTGGACTGTGTCCCACCGGCCACCCCGCCGCAGGACTGCATCGGTGGTATTACGATCTGCAGCGGACAGGCGTTCAATAACAACAGCAACAATACCGGCACCGTGGTGGACCTCACGAGCAGCAACCAGGGCTGCCTCAATGCAGGTGAACGCCAGGGAACGTGGTACTACTTCTCCCCAAGTGCGGGTGGCACGATCGGCTTCACCATCACCCCCACCGCGCCCACCGATTATGACTTCGCCGTATGGGGCCCCATGGCCGGCGTGACGTGTCCGCCCCCTGGGCCACCGCTGCGCTGCTCATGGGCTGCACCATACGGGCCCACCGGGTGCGGCAACGGGGCCACCGATGTTTCCGAAGGGGCGGGTGGAGACCGGTTCGTGAGCACCTTCAACGTGAACACCGGCGATGTATACCTGCTGTACGTGGACAATTTCAGCACCAACGGACAATCCTTCAACCTGGACTGGAACCTCACCAACGGGGCCTCGTTGGATTGTACCGTGCTGCCGGTCGAACTGATCGACTTCAAAGCCGTGCTGCGCGGGAGTACAGTGGATGTGACCTGGACCACACAGACCGAAACGGGCACGGACCGATTCGTCGTGGAGCACTCGCTGGATGGCAACGCATTCCGTGAGATCGGCTCACTGGCCGCCGCCGGACATTCAGTGGCACGGATCGATTACCACCTACCGCACCCCGACCCGGCGCAAGGAACGAACTACTACCGCTTACAGCGTTGGGACGAGGACGGTTCGTCCACGTATGGCAATGTCGTGACCGTTCAAGTACAGGTGGAGGACGCCCTGAACATCCGGCCGAACCCAGCTACTTCAAGCGTACGGTTCGATCTTCCCTCCGGCCTGGATGGGAATTTCTCCGTGGTGATGATCGATGGTAGTGGTCGTACGGTCAAGCGCCGCCCGGTGCGCTCCGTTCAAGGCGATTCCTTTGTGGACATCTCCTTGGAGGATGTGGATGCCGGCAGCTACCTGATACGGCTGCAGGATGCTTCCGGGCTCGTATTGGCCAGCGGCCGCTTCATGAAATACTGAGCTTTTCCTCGTGGTTCACTGAAATACTGCGCAATAGCGAGCGTGTTCCGATCGAACGGACCGGTGCTGCGCCCGCAATGATCCATCGTCGCGGGTGTATCGAATGAGGATATGCACCATGCCGGTGCCGCTGCCAACGCGGACCACCTGAAGACTCCTCCTTGCTTTCCCGGGTGCTTCGTTCAATGCATCGTCCTTGGGACCGTCTCGCCACAACGGATCGCCAGTGACCGGTCAATGGTGCTGCGGGAGCTCTTGGTATCCCCGAATGTTCGCCTTCCTCAGATGTTCCTGGGTCCTTCGCCCTCATCGACCAGGCCGGGTCATTCCAGGTCCTCGTTCCCGGAACGGTCCTCCTCTGTTGAGAGATCCCGGGTCTGTGCTGCAGCAAGGTCGACCATGCTCGCACCGAACGGATCAAGCCCACTTCGTCAGGATGGACCTACAACGACCTTCCGGTCGGACCATCCGCGGTGCGGTCACGGGCAGGCTCATACCATGCACGTTCCTTGGGACCGGGCGAGGTGAATTCCGATCCCGTAACGGTGCACGCGTGCTGGGGAGAAGGATCATTGGACGCGTGCATCGGACCAGCAATGCCAAGAACAGCCGGTCGAAGGACCGCCGGAGCGCTAGCTGAACGGTTTCGCACAATTGACCGTTGTGGGCGACCTGATCCACGCGGACTCGGACGAAACATCGATCGCCACTGGACCTGAGCGCAATGTGTCGGAATGCAAATGGGGCCGCCTCTTTCGAGACGGCCCCATTGCATCGATAAGGACCGGGTCCTTACCCAGGGATCACGGTTGGATCACCAGGCGCTGGGTGTACACTTGGCCACCAGCGGTGATGTTCACCATGTAAAGTCCTGCAGCGATGTCACCATTCAGGTCCACAACGGTGTTCACGTATCCACCTTGCGTCGCAATGGTGCGCGCAGTGATCCGCTTGCCGCTGAGGTCGAAGATGTCCATGCTGATCGTTTCCACACCTTCCTCCACAGCGCTCAGGCTCACGAAGAGCTGATCACCACGGTTCGGGTTCGGCCACATGTTCAGTGAAGCACCTTCAACAGCATCCAATGCGCTGTTCTGTGTTCCTCCGTTCACATTGTTCGTGCAGGAAGTCGGCGTGTTGCAGATCTGCACAGTGCAGCTCTTGCCAGCCTCGCACCACACGCCACCCTTGAAGGCCCGGACGGTCACATCGTAGACCTCCTCGTCCCCCAACGGAGGTGCAACACTGGCATTCCAGCCCAGGGTCACGTAGTAGGTCGTCACTTCACGCACGATCGGTCCTTCCGCCGTGTTGAAAGTGAACTCGTACTTCGTCGCACCGGAGACAGGACGTGCATACACACGGTTGATGCTCTGGTTGTTGAACGCACGGATCGTGTTGCAGCTGATGAAGGGGTTGCCCGGAACGTCCATCAACCAGGTCGGTGTGCAGTTCGCCAACGCGTCATCGCGCACGAAGCGGCATGCAGGACCCCAGTTCTTGGGTACGTTCTCAACGACCGCACGAACGCGCACGTTCAGCGGCAGCTGGTTCGGTATCCAGTTCGCGGTCGCCCAGTTGTTCACCTGCATGTGGCAGGTACGTGCGCTACCCACGTTGCCGAAACCATCGGTCACGTTGTGGCGGCGCTGACGGATGAAGCTGTACGTTCCGTTCGGATCGTAGAACCAGAAGTCGTAACCCGTGGTGCTGCTTTGGTTGGTACCAGCGCCAGGGATCCACACGGCGGCCACATCGGGATCCTCGTTCACCACGACGAACTCGCCTTTCTTCCAGAAGTACTTGTCGCAACTGGTGAAGAGCAGTTCCGTGGGGCCGACAGGGCTTTGGATGGTTCCGCTGGAACTCAACGCAGCCGGGCTCGTGCTGAACTCCGCCACACTGTGGGCTCCGCTTACCGGGGACTGGTTGTCGATCAAACGGGTACCGGGGTTGCCCGCGGTGCGCAACACATAACGCATGCTGCTGCCATTGAGGACAAGGAAACGGAAGTCCCCATCCGGTACGCAGGTGGCTTCAGGATAGATCCCACCGGTGATCACGCCTTGTCCGCCACCAGAGGCCACCAGGAAGTTATTGCTCGCATCGCGCAATTCCCAGAGTGGTGTGCTGGACAAGCCGGGCACCACCCAATCGATGGACAGGTCCGTGGTGCAGGTGAATGCCGGAGCACTCACGCAGATGTTGAAGTCACCCTGGTTGCCCGGGTTCGCCCACACACGGATGTGATAAACGGTGGATGGCAGTACGGTGACATTCTGTGTTCCACCAGCAGTGAAGCATGCGACCTGAGTGGCTCCTGCACCATTCGTACCGCAGGTGAAGTTGCTATAAACCGCAGCCTCATGGTTCCCGGACACGTTGGACAGGTCCACCCGCAACGTTGTCTGGGATGAACCGGTCGTTACCGTGTACCACACATCGTTCAACGTACCGAACAGGTCACAGTTCGGGTTGCCATTCGCTGCCGCAGTGGCGGAGATCGTCGTACCGGCCACTTGGTTCGCAGGGCAGTCCGAAGCTGCATTCATGGTCAACGCCTGGGCGTCCACACACGCGTTGTTCGCGGGCGGGGGCGGGCAAGGCGTGTCCTCGTAAATGCATAGACTGCAAGTACCTGTGGAGATCGTGCTCCAGGTCCAGAGACGCACGTAGTAGGTCGCGCCTGGTGTGTACTCGAACTGGCACAGTTGGATCTCCGGCATCAAGGTACCGGGGGCCGCATCGTCATTGCAGACCAGCTCCATGCCGCTGCCTGGGCATCCGCTCCAGACCTGCATGGCCCAGTCCGTGATCGTTCCTGCAGTGGTCGAGAGCACCAGCTTGTTGCCATTGCTCGGTGCTACGAAGGAGAACCAACGGTCATCCTCCACACCGGCGGTACAACCGGCCGGGCCGTTCTGTTGCACACCGCTGGTCACCGTGGTCGGGCTGCAAGCACCGATGCTTGCCGCCACCCCGATGGGGATCGCGTTGTCGCAACGCTCGCCAGGGGTGAGCGGGGTGCCGGAGATGCAGATCTGGAAGTCACCAGGAGCACCGAAGGCATCGTTCGTGAACACTTTCAACCGGTAGTTGGTGTTCGCGGCAAGGGTCGGCAGGATAAGGTTCGTTCCCCCGAAACCACCGCAACCATCCACTACAGGCGCACCACAAGTGGTGAAGAGCTCAAAGCCCCAATCCTCGATGGTACCCGGTGTGAAGTTGATGTTGTGCGAGATGAAATCGCCGCTATTGAAGATGTACCACACATCGTACCACGGTCCGTCAGAATCACACGAGGGTGTTTCCGTGGAGGTGGCATTCTCGGTTGTGCCGCTCACACCATTGCCGGTGCAGTTCGCCTGCACGGTGAGGGAGGTCGGGTTCGTGCACAGGTCATTGATCGGCGGGCAGTTGGCTGCCAGCGTAAGTCCCGTGGCGACCGTGTTGTTGCACACGGATTGACCGGCCTGATCGAAGTGCAACAGCGTGACGTTCACCAACGAACCCAGCGGGAAGTCACCCACAACGATCGGTGTGAATGCCGCGAAGTCACCCACGAATTGAGGGGTACCACCATTCAAGGTGTACTGTACACCGGCTGTGGGAGGTGCTGAACCCGTGTTCACATCGAAACCGGTGGAGGTGATGAAGGCGTTCACACGGAATGTACCATTCACACAGTTCGGAGTAGGTTCCACGGATGCGGTCCCTGCGGGCTCCTGACATCCGGTGCAACGCACCTGGAACTCGATCGGGGTCAGGCTGTTCTCGGCGCAACTTCCGCTGCCATCCGTAACGAACCGGATACCCATTTCCTGACCGTAGGAAGTCCAGACCTGGCCGGTGAGATCACCTTCGATGAAGACGGTCTCCACGTTCGCAAAGGCGTTCGAAGGATCACCATCGACCACCTCGATCTGGTCATTGACATCCAATACACCGGCGTTGAACTTCAACTCGATGGTCGGCCCATCGGTGCTGAACCACCAGGTCTTGGTATCCCCGCTCGTGTAGCAATGCGCCTTCACCACCGGTGAGGTCGCTTCGCAATCCAATTCCTGCACGCAGGCGGACTCGATGCTGCCGATGGTGTAGGTGCAACCACCCACATCCAGTGTGGCGTCCACGATCTGGCCCACAGAGAAGCCGGTGAGCGAGGTGGACGGCGATACGTACGGTGCACTTTGCAAGGTGCCACCATCCACCGTGTAGAGGATGGTACCGACACCATCACCCAGTCCGGGCACCGACACGCTCACGTCAAAGGTCTGTGCGACGCAGTTGTCGACCGGCGTTCCAACGGGCTCGTAATCCGGGCAGATGGTCACGGTGTAGTCCTCCACCTGTCCATAGGTCGAAGTTCCGCAGGGGGCTGAATTCGCTCCGAAGCTGCTGTCGTGCAGGCGTATCCTCATGCGATGGGCACCCGTGGAGGTCCCGCCGGGAATGGTGAACGATCCCGAGTGGGTCAAACCGCTGAAGTCCCCGGTCTGCGAATACACCAATTCTCCTGGATCCGTCAGGACCAGGTTATTGTTCAGGTCGACCCAGATCAGGACCCGGTCGGACGTGTACGACTCATTGAGCGTAATGGTGAAAGGAATGGCGACATCCGTTCCCACATTCGCGCTGATCCCCGAGAAGTCCTCGTAGCCAGCGGTACTGGAGGATGGATTGTCCACGTCCGCGAACTGTACCCTCACGATCTTTTCGAAACCGGGGTCGGTAGCACCGGCCGTGCAGTAGATCATTGCAAGAGTGGCGGAAACGGGATCGCTCGTTTCCCCATCGCAATCGGAGCGGATATACGCCGTGTAGGTAGCACCGATGGACAACGCGCCACCCGGCGTAACGAGGCTGGTGTTGCCAGCACCGATCGAGCCGAATTCAACAAGGCCCGGATCGGCACTGAACGGAGCACCCGAGGAACGGATCTCCCAATCATAGCCAATGGCCGGGGCGGGAGAAGGTTCGGTCCAGGACAGCGTGGCTGTGGAGCCAGTGGCAGGCACTGCGCTGAATCCTGATGGGAACAAGCAGCTTGGGGGTTCAGAGACATTGAGGAGGTAATCCTCGGCCTGGCCGAATCCAACGCTTGTGCAAGCATCAGCCGGTGCCGCTCCGAAATGCTTGTACACGCGCATCCGCGTGATACCGGTAGCAGCAGTAAGGGGAACGGGAAGGTTGCCGGTCACGCCTGCACCGGATGGGCACGTTTGGTTCACAAATGACCCGATCGTGTTCGCGGACTCGAACGTACCATTCCCGTCCCAATCCACGTAAACGGTCACGTTGTTCGTGTAGTTACCCGCAGTATTGCCCGTCACGGTCATCGGGTAGCTCAGACCCTTCGCAACCTCTGCAGGAGCTACCGAACCCGTGTAGTCCACAAGGTCACCATCGCAATTCACCCCACTACAACTGGAATTGTCGATCCCAGCGAAGATGACTCTACAAATGGGTTCAATATCGAATCCCATCACGATCCCATCGCAATAGCAATCCTGGGCTGCATTCATGCCTACTGACAGGACAGAACTGGTAAGCGGGTCCAATCCATTGCACGTCACCGTGCAGCGATACCACGTCGGTACCGCTTGCGTAACGTTGACCGTGGGAGCATTCGCCGCCCCGAAGGTGGCGAAGCCGCTGGTGCCGTCGGTCGTGCTGCGTTCCCAGCTGTATACGACCTGATCGCCAGGTGTGGTGTTGGTCACACCGACATCGAATGCCACGTCGGCACACACACTGGATGGCCCGGTGGTGGCCCCAGGTGCGACCGTACCCGAGCACGTCGGAAGCTGTTCCACCACTACGACATCGTCGAAGTTCAAGTAATAGTCCCCTGATACCCACGCATTCTGGAAACGGACGTACACCGCCTCACCGTCAGCAGGGGTGAAGGTGTAGGTTCCTGGCCCAGGTGCGCAGGATCCTGACGATACATGATTGGAACCGTCGATCGTCCCGAGCGTCGTCCATGGTCCTGATGCGGAGGTCCCCCATTGGACATTCATCGTGAAGGCGCCAGCTGGAACTCCGACCGTATTCGCCGACCAGACTGCGGCCTTGTAGTTGAAGGTCAGGGTCGTCAACCCACCTTGAGAGGTCCCAAGCGCAGGCGAAACGAAATCCCATGTGGTCACACCGCTATACAGGTTCCGGCGAACTGCTGCCGAACCGCTACACACGGTGGCGCCTGTGAAACGCGACCCACCACCGGTCCAGCCCCCCAGACCGGTGGGCTCCCATCCGTATGAATAGTTCACCTGCGCACTGAGTCCGCCCGAGAGCAGGACCGCCGCACCCAGCAGGTACAGCTTGTTCAGCCAACGCGCTCTACGCCTTGGCGTTCGTTCGTCTCGACAATTCATGATCATCTGGTTTTGGTTCTTAGGGAAACGAAAGGATCGTGGCCGGGTAGCCACGCTTTAGGGACGTTGGAAAAGACACTGCTCCATGAGCATGCCGAAGGGCGCCACAACCTCATACGCCCTGCCGGTTCGTGGCACGGAAAATGCTGGGAGATCAAAGTGCGGGACGGGAACAATGTCTGGTGTGAACTGATCGTTCCCGAATGTAGAGAGATCCGTGAACCGCGCGCAAGTGAAATAGTTTTGAACAGGAAGCAACCCTTTTAGGGGACTTACGACCGCGCGTTCATTTCATTGTGAACGCATCCTGCGCCGGGCGATCGTGGATACTTCGCATCGCCATCGCACTCCTTCTGTTCCGGACCTGCCGGTCACCACCATAGGACGCTTCGCCGGACCGTAACGTTGGCTCCGGATGAACATTTCGTGACATTCCGGTTCCGCGATTGGATACCCACGCGATGCCTGTGCGTGAGCACCGTGGGATCTACCCAATGCACGCCGCGCCCTGCCGCATACCACGGCCGGCACACCCTGCGCCATGCACCATACACCGTTGAAACCCAGCATAACGGCATGTGCTGGGGGCTTGTGGAGATGCCCCCTATTGTTCGTATTTTTAGCGCACGTTACCATAGACTTTTCAGATCGGATGCGTCTTCTCTTACACACACCCATGCATAAGTGCCATCTCCTTGGCACCGACCATGCGTGTGGAGGTCCCTTCGATCAGACAATGCAGGACACTCCCGCACAACCTTGTCCATTGAATCGCACACCATGAGGTCACGATCATTACTCGTCTCCCTTTCTCTTCTGGTTCTGTTCCTTCTTGGGCCGCTTTCGGCAAATGAGGTTCTGGCACAGGCGCAACCGGCGAACTGCGCTTCGTGCAGTTGCAATGTCAGTCCTGCGACAATTACGAATTCGGACCCATTGATCAACGACCCCGGAATCGGCAACACCACGGCACCCTTCATCATTCCAGTGGGTAATCCCTTCCGGCGCTTCAATGCCACGGCGGGCAACCGCTATCTCATCCGGTTCTGCGGCACCGTTCCAGCCTTCGATTCGTATATGATCGTACGGCGAGAATCCTCGGTGAATGCTGTAATCCTGAATGCTTGTGATGACGATGGCTGCGGCGTAGCGGGCGGTCTTTCACAATTGATCTTCACGGCGATCAACACAGATATCCACCGGATCTATGCGTTCATGGGCGGCTGCGGTACTTCTGCAATGATCACTTCCAATGTGACCGCGACCATCGAGAACCTTGGACCGCATCCGGTGCCGGCGAACGACAACCCACCGTGCACGCCGTCCAGCTTCCCGCTGCCACTTTCGAGCGCCTGCTCAACGCCGGTAAGCGCCACCACCCTTGGCGCCACCCCTACAACGACCGGTGGCTTGAATGCTTCACCGCTCACCCCGAACGTGGGTTGCCCCGGGCCTTTCCAGGCGAACTGGGCGGGTTCGTTGACGAACGATGTCTGGTTCACCGTGCCCGTGCCACCTTCTGGCATGTTGGGGATCAGCACCACGGAGGCCAGCATCTGTGCCGGGGCCTTCGCGTTGTACAGCAGCACGGTCGATTGCACCACGGGCTTCCAGTTCATCGCGGGCGCTTCACCGGCCATGAACTCCTGTTCCAATGAGGGGTACACGGCACCCGGCTCCGACCCAGCCCTTGTGGTGGACCTCTTCGCCGCAGGTCTTACGGCGGGTCAAACGGTCTACATCCGTTACTGGGAGCGGAACAACAACGAGGCAGGCACTTTCCAGATCTGTGCGTTCGAACCGATCAGGCCCACGAACGACCAGCCCTGCACGGCCACACCGTTGCCCACACCAGCGACATGCACACCCCTGGCCCAGGCCACGAACAATGCCGTGGCCACCACGGGCATCACCGTGGCCGCACCCACGTGCGGCGTGCCTGCGGCACCCGCCTACATGGGTGGTGACCTGTGGTATGCCGTTACGGTGCCGAACCCACCGATCATGACGGTGCGCCTCACGAGCGGGACGCTCACGGACATGGCCATGGCGTGGTACCGGCTGTCATCGGGCACCATCTGTGGCCCACCAAGTCCTTCGGGAACACTGACCCAGATCGCCTGCGCCGCGAGTTCCGGTGCCGACCCGATGCCGAGCATCAACAACGAGAACATCGGCCTTACGCTTACCGACGGCGAAACGATCTATGTGCGGGTGTGGAGCGAGACGATCCACTACGGCACCTTCAGCATCTGCGCCACGCAGAACTTCCCCCCACCGAACGATGATCCATGCAACGCGATCGACCTGGAGGTGGACAGCGATTGCCTGCTGCTGAGCACCTCCAACGACAATGCGACGAACACCGCGAACGCCTTCCCTGGCGGCACGATCACCGGTGGTCCGTCCTGCGGTGCTCCGGTGCTGAGCGATGTGTGGTTCACGGTGGACGTGCCTTCCGACCTGATCACCCCTTACGGGATCGAGATCACCACGGACGATGGTGGTCTTGCCGATGCGGTGATGGCCGTGTACCGTGTGAACAGCGGCGATTGCGGCACATCGAACCTCAACCTGCAGCAGATCGGTGGAGCCTGCTCATTGGGCGGAAGCACGTTGGGCGCCGCCATGCCTACCCTGACATTGAACGTACCGACCATCACCCCCGGCGAACGTCTGTACGTGCGTGTGTGGCGGCAGAGCGGATCGAACGGCACCTTTGCCATCTGCGCCCGCAGAACGGACCCCACGCCCTGTGCCGGCACCGTGTACGACCCGGGCGGACCGAGTGCCAACTACGCCAACAACCTGCCCGGGACGGCCGGCACCAACAGCTTGTTCACCTACTGTGCCAGCAAGCCCGGGGATGTGGTATCGCTGGATTTCATCTTCCTCGACATCGAGAACGGCTGGGATTTCCTGACCATCTACAACGGTCCGACAACGGCGTATCCGATCATCGGAACCTACACCGGAACGACGAGCCCCGGGACCATTTCCGCAACGCTGGCCGGAGGCAATACCAACGGTTGCCTCACCTTGCGCTTCACTTCGGACGGGATCATCAATGCCACAGGGTGGGCCGCGAAACTGTACTGCAGCCCGCCGGTGGCCAACACCGTTGTTGGCGATTGCGGGCTGACCGTGTACGATCCGGGAGGACCATCCGCTCCGTATCCCAACAACATCGGCAACCTGGGCAACCCCGTATGGACCCAGACCTATTGCCCCAATACCCCTGGTGATGTCGTGACCTTGACGTTCTCTTCCTTCAATGTGGAAGCGAATTTCGATGCGCTGTACGTCTTCAATGATGATGCGGCGGTCTTCGGCAATATCATCAGCAGCGGCAGCGGTGCCCACTTCGGTCCGAACCCCTTCCCGAGCGGTGGCTTCTGGGGCAATGGTGTGATCGGGCCTTTCCAAGCGAGCATTACGGCGGCGAATCCGAATGGATGCATCACCTTGGTCTTCGTCTCCGATATTTCGATCACTCCGGCCGGTTGGACAGCCCAGGTGACATGCGGACCTCCCGCGCCGCCGGGCCCGCCCCCGATCACCGGTGGCAATGGACCGATCATCACGAACGGCTGCGGAGCGATCATCACGGATACCGGCGGATCGAGCAACCCCTACTCGAACATCGAGGATTGGACACGGACCATTTGTCCTGCCGTGCCGGGCGAAGTGGTCTCGCTCACCTTCCAAAGCTTCGGTGTAGAGACCGGTTTCGGGGCGGGCACGTGCTTCGACATGCTATACGTGCACGACGGGAACAGTACCGCTGCGCCGATCTTCAACAGCGGCTACACAGCACTGGCCTGGCCACCCTTCAACCCGTACGGGGATGGCGGTTGGTGCGGCAATTCCAATCCAGGCCCGTTCACCTCCACAGCGGCCAATGGGTGCCTGACACTGCGCTTCTGGTCGGACAACATCGTGACCAGTTCCGGTTGGCGCGCACTCATCAGCTGCCAGGCTCCGCCGCCCAATGACAACCCCTGCACTCCTTCGGGTGCCATCCTGTTGCCTGTGGAGACCTCGTGCAACCTGCAGACCTTCAACAACAACATCGCATCGGATTCACCGAGCATCCCATCACCCGGTTGCGGCAACTACCAGGGCGGCGATGTGTGGTTCCGATTCGTTGCGCCGGCCAACGGGCGGGTATTCATCGACTCCCGGGCCGGCACCTTGACGGATGGAGCCATGGCGCTGTATTCCGCGGCGAGCTGCTCCGGTCCGTTCACACTGATCGAGTGCGACGATGACGATGGACAGAGCCTGATGCCCACGATCGACCGCCTGTGCAACACGTTGACCCCTGGCGCCACCTACTGGTTGCGTTTCTGGGGATACAATGGCGACGAAGGGACCTTCGACCTGTGCATCACCACCACCCTGTCCCAAACCTCGCAGAGCGACTGCATCGGCGCCTTCTCGTTATGCTCCGATGTGAGCTTCTCCAATGTGGGCTACGGGCAGGGCTGCTCCGAGGACCTGAGCGCTGTGAACTGGGGCTGCCTTGGCACCGGTGAACACCAGGGTTCCTGGTATGCATTCGCGGTGGAGAATGCCGGTACACTGGGCATGACGATCGTACCATCGGCACCTGCGGACATCGACTGGGCCATCTGGGAGGGCACCGGACCCGCTGCGCCCGGCGCGATCGCCGCAAGCTGTATTCCCGCTGGTCCGCCGATACGTTGCTCGTACGGCTCATTGTACAATACGACCACCGCGGGCGGCAGCGCGACGACAGGAATGGGCAATGCAAGCATGGCCCTCAATAACCCGCAGTTCAATAACCCCACACCCAATCTTACGGACAATACTGACGGTTGGGTGCCAGGCATCAACGTCGCTCCGGGCCAGGTCTACCTGTTGTTCGTGGATGACCACCACCTGAGCGGCATTCCGTACACCGTGAACTGGCAGGCCACTCCCAGCGTGCCGGGCAACAGCGTGATGGATTGCGTACTCCTGCCCGTGGAACTCCTCGACCTGGTGGCACACCCGCGCACCCGCAGTGTGGACCTTACCTGGACAACGGCCAGCGAGACCAACAGTTCGCACTTCATCGTGGAGCGCTCCGCGGATGGGGAACGTTTCGAGGCGATCGGCAGCGTGAACGCGATGGGCTACACGCAATCCCTTACGGAATATGCCTTCACCGATGAACGCCCACTGACGGGGGTGAACTACTATCGCCTGACACAGGTGGACCAGGATGGCACGACCGCCCTCTCCAATACGGTGAGCGCCCACTTCAAGACCACGTCCGATGTGAAGGTCATCCCGAATCCGACGCGTGAGTCGGCAGAGCTGGTCTTCACCGAGCCACAGGAGGAACTGTTGCTGCTCCGGATCACGGACAGCGGAGGACGGGTGGTGGGTGAGACGCGCAGCACCGAAGGGATGCAGCGCGTCGAACTGCCCATCGCGGGCCTTGAGCGTGGCACCTACTTCGTGCGGATCACCACCTTGAAGGGGGCACCGCGCGGCGTGGCTCCGTTCGTGAAACAGTGACCTTATCAGTTATACAGGAAGAAGGGCCGCGATCGCGGCCCTTCTTCGTTCACGTCCTTTTCATGTGCTTTTCAGAAGTGATCAGGAGCACATGATCGTGTTCATATGTGCCGACAATTGCCGCCAGGGGCCCCGAGGCGTGCGGATAGTTTCGCCCACCACATCGGCCACATGCGCACTCCACTCCTGTTCGTCAGCTTGTGCGCAGCGCTCCTTGGGCACGCCCGATCGTTCCAACAGTACGTAGCGACCTTCTCCACCGCACCGGACGCCGGGCAGGAAAAGCAGCTCATTGAGATCCTCCATGGCCTGGACCAGGAAGCGGCATGCGCGTTCCAGGCGAATGTCATGGCCATTGGGGTGCGCGCGACGATGACCCAGGACCTGTTCGCTGCGCTCATCGCACCGACCGGCCTTGAACTCATCGCATTGACCGGCGACCTTCCCGGAACCGAACGATCCGTGCAGGCACCACGGCTGCGCGTACCGGACTTTCCGGTCCGCCTCGATACCGGCGACCAATGGAGCGATGATGCGCGCTATGAGGCGGACAAAAGCCTGTGGATCAGCACCCACCCCGGCCTTTACGAAATGATGACCGCCCCTGCCGGGTCCGAAGAGACGCACTGATCCATGCGATTGCACCTGTTCCGTTCAACCGCCCTCGGCCTGGCCGTGCTGGGTGGGATCTCAGCGGCAGGCCAGTGCAACAACGACAACAGCGCCTATTCCACCACTGCGACCACCGTCGCTTGTCCAGGAAGCGCCTCCGTTTGCATACAAGGCGGCCAGTACCTCAACCTGTCCGTGGTGGCCGGCCGGGTGTACACCATGAGCACCTGTGGCGCCTCATGGAACACCCTGATCACGTTGTACAACGGTACGAGCAGCACGAATCTGGGGTACAACGACGATGCATGCGCGAACAACCGATCGGCCCTGCAGTGGACCGCCACCTATACCGGTACACTGCGCGTGTTGGTGGACCGGAGCAATTGCGGTACCAACAGCACCTGCGCCCCGTTGGTGATCACCTGCGGCCTGCCGGACGAACCGTGTACAGCGACCACCCTGCCCATGAACACCAGTTGCACCAATACGGTCATGACGAACATCGGCGCGACCGGAAGTGCAGGGATCACGGCACCGGGATGCGGTTCATACAGCGGCGGCGACGTGTGGGCGAAGGTTGTGGTGCCCGCCTCTGGAGGGTTGACGATCACGGCATCCACGATCTCCGGGAGCGCGGCCACGGACATGGCCATGGCCATCTACACCGCGGGCACTTGCGCATCGGCCATGACACTCGTGGGGTGCGACGACAATAGCGGATCCGGGAACATGCCGCAGATCACCCTGAACTGCCGCACACCTGGTGAAACACTCTACATCCGGAGCTGGGAA
>JAWKNI010000019.1:0-37573 GCA_041391785.1 Flavobacteriales bacterium
AGCGCTTGATGTTCGGCACCGACCAGATGGCATGGCCGGACAAGATCGGCGAAGCTGTAAGCGCTATTCAGGAAGCTCCCTTCCTGACACGTGAGGAGAAACGGGACATCTTCTACGATAACGCGGCACGCTTTCTCCACCTGGAAGGGTTCGTGCCGGAACCTGGACCAGAGAGTCTTTGAGGTTGCCTATGACCTCCGCTGGTTCTCCCGAAGGGGGACCCTGCGGGCACAACGCCGTGATCACTGGGCAGGCCGCAGGGTCCCGAGGCGAAGACCCTGAGGAGGTAGGAGGCTCGCTTCATGGAAGTGCGCTGGGCGCATGGGCGGTTCGCGCCTATCTTTCCAACGCAACGGACCCACCCCGTTGGAACACGCCCAATGCCCGAGCCCATGATCCACTTCCGCAGCCTGGCCGTTGGCCTGCTTGCCCTTGCCATGCACCAAGCCCATGCCCAAGGGTCCGTGACGATGACGGCCGGCTTTGCGGAGATCTGCCAGGGCGTGCTGTACGATAGTGGCAATGCCGGTGGTGGTGGCTATGACAACAACGAGGACCTGACCGTGACCCTCTGCCCCGATCAGCCCGGTGCCGTGATGTCGATCCACTTCATCGTCTTCGACCTGGACCAGTCCGGCGCATCCGGCACCTGGGACAACCTGAGCATCTACGACGGGGAAGACACCGACGGCACCTTCCTGGGGAGCTACACCGGCAGCGAATTGCAAGGCCTTGTTGTGAACGCCACCCTATTCAACCCCACGGGCTGCCTCACGCTGCGCTTCATTTCCAACGCCATCGGCACGGGCAATTTCACGGCCAGCATCGCGTGCTACGTGCCCTGTGTGCCGCCCACCGCCGCGGCGAGCATGTCCCTGCCTTCACCGGCGCGCATCTGCCCGGGTGGGTCGGTGCAATTCGATGGAAGTGCCTCCACTCCGGGTCCGGGACAAATGCTCACCAGCTATGCGTGGCACCTGGGACCCACCACGGTGGTCACCAGCACGGAACCCACTCTGGACCACGTGTTCGATGCGCCCGGCAGTTATCCCATCGGGCTCGTGGCCACCGATGCCAACGGCTGTGCCAGCACCAACAGTGTGGACCTCGTTGTGCAAGTGAGCACCGCACCTGAGTTCACCTTGACCACTTCGGATACGGTGGCCTGTGTGGGTGGCATGATCGCGCTGGATGCAGGAGTGCAGTCCGTACCCTGGGCGGCCAATACCGTGGAATACGGGGACGGGATCGCGTTGCCGGACGACGTGGGTGTGCCCTTCGTCTCACAGCTCCTCGTCACTGGTCTTGAACCCGGCGCCAGCGTGGGCAGCGTGGATGATATCGCTGCGGTCTGTGTGGATATGGAACACTCCTTCATGGGTGATCTGGTATTGCAGGTGATCTGCCCCAATGGCAGTGAGGTCACTTTGCATCAGCAAGGTGGTGGTGGCACGTACGTGGGTGGCGCTTACGATGGGGATACCAGCGCCGAGCCTACTCCGGGAGAGTGCTGGCACTATTGCTGGAGTCCTGCGGCCACCAATGGCACGTGGGCGGAGAACGCGGTCATCCCGAACTCCACGCAGCCCGGTGGTACGCCACCCGGCACAGCGCTCAACCCGGGCACCTACGAGTCCGTGGGTAACTGGAGCCCGCTGGTGGGCTGCCCGCTCAATGGTCTGTGGCAATTCCGCGCCATCGACCTGTGGGCCGCGGACAATGGCTTCCTCTGTGCCTGGCAGTTGGAGTTCGACCCCGACATCGCAGGTGGAATGGCGGGCTTCGCGCCGATCTATGGGCCGGGTTGTGACTCCACCTATTGGAGCGGTGCGGACCTGACCCCGACTGATGCCTGGTGCAATTCAGCCATGGTATCCCCTACCATGGCCGGTGAACAGCCTTTCACCTTCACCGCGATCAACGACTTCGGCTGCACCTTCGACAGCACGATCATGGTGACCGTGCTGGAGGCCGCCCATCCCTACTGCATCTCGCTGGGCGTGGAGGATACCGCTCCTGGTGCCCTTCGCGCGTACCCGGTCCCTGCACGGGATCTCCTGCGTGTGGAGCACGACGGTCCGCTCACCGGCCATGCCCTCTTCGATGCGCAGGGTCGGTCGCTCCGTTCCGGTGGCCCGTCTTCCGCTCCTGGCCCACTGGAGGTGGACCTGCGTGGGCTGCCGGCAGGGCTTTACCTGCTGCGCGTAGGGACCGCCAATGGGGCGACCACCCTACAGGTGACCAAGGAATGAGCGGCGCATTGATGCGCGACACCTCCGGTATCGACATCGGGCGTATGGCCATGTTGTAGCGGCCGAGGAGCGCGTTCGTGACGGCCCTTTCTCGTCCATGTCATCCGCTGTGCATGGTCCTGCCTGCGCCGGTGATCCTGCACTGGTGTGCAACCGACCACCTCCTGGCCCGTGTTCGGACACCAGGCGCTGTTGCGCGAGCCCTGTGTAGCAAGAAGACCAGGCGATGATCGCGGCCTACTCGAAGACCACCCGCCCGCGTGCCACGGTGCCATCGTCATCGATGGCGACCACAGTGTATGCGCCTGCGGGCAGGCCGATCCGTTCGATCACGGTGGTCCCGCCGGTGTGCCGTTGTTCGCGGACCAGTGCTCCGCGTGCATCGAACAACCGCAGCATGCCAGTGCTCGGCGGCAACAGGATGCTGAAGCGGTCCAACGCCGGGTTGGGTCGGAGGATCAATGGGGAGGTGTCCTCATGGCGCGCGATGCCCGTGGTGAAGTGGTGGTCGGTCCAGATGCCATCCGCCGCCCACCACAAACTGTTGTCGGCACCGATGGCGATGGCCTGCGTAAAGGCGCCAGGGCCACCCGAGGGCAGGGGTTCGCCGTATTCGGCCATGCCACCGTCCACCACGTTCCACAGGCCGAGGGCACTGCACCACACCTCGCCTTCCAGGTCCACCGCGATGCTGTTCATCACCACCCCGTGGTACGGCGTGGGAAAGGCCTCGTGCGACCATGTGCTGCCATCGAAGCGCGACAGCCAATTGCCCCAGAACGTGTAGCCCACGTAAAGTGTCCCTTGTCCGTCGTGCTTCAACGCACTGACGTAATTGTGGGGGAGTCCCTGCACGGTGCTCCAATCGCCGGTGTTCAGGTCCAGGACCACCAGCCCCCCACCGCAATCCAGGCCCACCCACACTTTGTCGTCATATGTTTCCACGACGCTGACGCATTCATCCGGCGGGAACGGTGCCGTGCTATGGTCCCAGTGCGTCCAGGTGCTGCCATCGAAGCGTGCCAGGCCATCAAAGTAGAGCCCCACCCACAGGGCGCCGTTGGGGTCCAGGTGAATGGTGGTGGGCAGATCACTGGGCAGGCCGGAGTTCTGGGAGGTGAACCGGGTCCAGGTCGTTCCGTCGAACTTCAACAGCCCCTCCTGGTACACGCAGAACCACATGTTGCCATCCGCATCGGCCGAGGCGCACCGCACCCCGTGCGCAAGAGCCGGATGGTCCTGGGCATCGTAGTGGTGCCATTGCGTTCCATCGAAGCGCCAGAGCCCGAGGCCTTGCTGGCCATTCCACTCGGTGGTGGTCCACAGGTCGCCGTTGCCATCAAAGGCCAACAGGCTCACCACATTCCGCTCGAGCGGGGTGTTGGTGGTGTCGAGCAAGGTCCACTGGGTCTGTGCACAGGCGCACTGCACGAGCGCTGTTGCTGCCACGGCGAAGGGGATCGGCTTCATTACCCTGAAACGTGAGCAGGCGTTGCGTGTTGCCGCAGTCAGGAACATGGTCCACCGGATGCATTGGACCCGGATCCCTTGCAGCCATGCGCGATGCGCGGTGGATGCGTTCGCGGTCGCTGTGGAGCGTTTCGTGACGGAGTGGTCGGACCATACGTTCCGCGCTTTTCACAATAGCGCTGAAGTGGACCGTCGAGGACCATCCACCATTACCTTGGCGCAGCCAACGATCGACCGTCCACCCTACCGACGTGTGGTCCGCATGTCCTGCTTCAAACGCCCTGACGCGTGCCGTTCCTCGCCCAGATCCTCTTTCTCTGCGCCGTGATCTGGTGCCTGTTCTGGCTGTATGCGGCAACGAACAGGTGGTTCGCACTGGGCGCAGTGGTGCTAAGCGCAGTCCACTGGCTGGCTGCCGTGAACGGGATCTACAGCGATGCCACCTCGGTGCCACCACCGCAGCTGGCCCTGCTCGCACCAGTGGTCGTCCTCCTCGTTGCGCTGCTGTTGACGCACAACGGCCGCGCATGGATGGCGGGGCTGCCGCTCTTCGCGCTTACCGCGATCCACGTGCTGCGCGTACCGGTGGAACTCGTGCTGCACGATGCGTATGAAGCCGGCCTTGTGCCGCAGGACATGACCTATTCGGGACACAACTTCGACATCCTGAGCGGCATCAGCGCGGTGCTGTTGTTGGTGTGGATGCGCCGCGGATCGCCGGGCCGCGGGGTATTGATCGCGTGGAACCTGTGCTGCCTGGTGCTGCTTGCGATCATCGTGATCACCGCGGTGCTGAGCCTACCGAGCGGCATCCAGCGCATGAACTTCGAGCAGCCCAATGTGCTGGTGACCACCACGCCCTGGGTGTTGCTGCCTGCGTTGCTGGTGCCTGCAGTGCTTTTTGCGCATGTGGCGGCGCTGTACCAGCTGGTGCGGTCATCGTCGCGCGTCGATCATTCGCTTGGAGCGGAACGACCGCCCATGCATTGAGGTGCACGTTGCCCGATCCGGGCACCGCCTGACCCATCGCCAAAAGCACCATGCCCTGTTGATGCGGTCGTGCGGGTTCGCGCGGTTCTTGTTGGTGGAAGTGAAAACCGGACACCATGCAACAGATCGCGATCATCCTGGGCAGCACGCGTCCCCAACGCAAGGGGGAGGCCGTTGCCAAATGGGTACTCGAACACGCCAGCGAGCGCCACGATGCGCTTTTCACGTTGATCGACCTGCGCGAGGTGGACCTTCCCTTCCTGGATGAAGGGATCCCACCATCGCATGGGCGCTACCAGCACGAACACACGAAACGTTGGGCGAAGACCATCGCCCGCTTCGACGGCTTCATTCTCGTTACACCCGAGTACAATCATGGCACGAGTGCCGTACTGAAGAACGCCCTCGACTTCCTGTATGGGGAGTGGAACAACAAGGCGGCGGGCTTCGTCTCCTACGGTGGCATGAGCGGCGCCCGGGCCGTGGAACAGTTGCGCCAGGTGATGGCCGAACTGCAGGTGGCCACGGTGCGCGCCCAGGTGGGTTTCGCGCTTGCCCGCGACTTCAAGGATGGGAAATTCACACCAGCGGACGGACACGAAAAGGAATTGACGACCATGCTCGACCAACTGGTGGCATGGTCCGCAGCAATGCGGCAGGTGAGGCTGCCGACAGGAGGTGAAGTTGAAAGCGGCATCCCCGGCTTCCACCATGTTGTGGGCCCGGACGGCCGTGTGATGGCGCGCATGGAACCGGACGCGGACAGCACCGACCGCGCCGACACCGGCACCGGGGACCAACCGGGCAACATCGGTGATGATCGCTTCATGACATCCAGCCACCCCAAAAAACAGGAGCGATGACCAAGTGACGATCCACGCACACGGCCGTATGACGTGACGTGTGCACTTCATTCACCAGACCAATACCGACATGCCACGCGGAGACAAGTCAAGCTATACGGACAAACAGAAGCGCCAGGCGCAGCACATCGAGGAGAGCGAGAAGGAACGCGGGCGCAGCAGGAAGACCGCGGAACGCATCGCCTGGGCCACCGTGAACAAACAGGACGGAGGCGGAAAGAAGAGCGGCAGCGGGCGCAAGGGCGCGAAGTGATGAGCGTGATGCCTGCATCGGCGACCCGATGATCGGAATGGACCGCGCGAACGGCACGACCGTTGTGCCGCATGCACCAAAACGAACGAATGATGAATGACCGAGCGAACACCGCACTTCTGCAACGACTGATGGAATGCATCGCGGCCTGTGAGACATGCGCGGACCGCTGCCTTGATGAGCAGCATCCCGGCAACATGGCCCAGTGCATCCGCACGGACCGCGATTGCGCGGACATCTGTACCCTGACAGCGCGTTACCTGGCACGCAATTCCCCCAACCTGCCGACGGTGATGGGACTGTGCATCGCGATCTGCCGGGCGTGCGAAGAGGAATGCCTCCAGCACGAGCACGACCATTGCCGCGATTGCGCCAAGGCCTGCGCCGCGTGCCGTTCCGCATGTGAAGCGCATGCGAACGCACTTGTCTGAAGGCGCCTTATCCGATCACAGCGGTCCTGGGCCTGTTCGTGAACAAGGAGCACGATGCTTCACCACCCCGCACCCATGGCGGTGTTCGGTATGAAGTACGCCACATCGTTCCGCAGATCGAGGAACAGGTCGAAGCGCCGGAGCAGGGCGTTGCCGATCACGTTGGCGGTGATGGAGGATCGCGGATCCATGACGCTTGCCGGTACCTCGGTGAAGCGGTGGTGGCCAAGGATGAATTCCGGCACGGAGGTGCGCACGTTGCGCAATTCGTTGCCGTAGGAATCGTGCAGCACTTCAACACCCAAGGTATCGCGGACCGTATAACCGGCAAGGGCGCCAAGAATGACCGCACCACCGTATCCCGTGTGCAACAGGAACGACAGTTCCACGCGCCCGGTATCCGCGGTGATCGTTGCGGGGATGTACAGCCCCCCATGCATGCGTTCCAACGGCAGTGCACGGTGCGCGGGCATTTGCGCGGGCATGCGGTCATGCACGATGAGCAACGCCTTGTCGTGGTCCACCTCAAGCACCTTGCCCGCAAAGAGGTCATGTCCCACCTTTCCGTCACTTCCATCCCCCGAGCGCTCATCGACGGTGATCGACACATCCTGCAGTTGTCGCTTCCCGACGCGCAGCAGGTTGTGCGCGCTGTACTCCCCTTCCGACCGACCACCCCATGACACCACCGGAGCCGACCCATCCATGTGGAAGGTGGTGAGCCGTGCGCGCGCAGCACTGGTGATCGCCACTCCCTCCACTCCCGTGTGGAACATGAGGGTGAGCGTATCCGTTCCGTTCAGCACTGCCGGTATCAGCAAATTGCCCGCGCCATTGCGGTGGAAGCGGATGGTATCCGGTGCGGTGACCGCCATCACGTCAGCGATGTCCTCCACCACCGGAGAAGCTGCCGCCGCGGCCACAAGCGCTCCCATCAGGACGATCACCAGGCCTGTACGCCTCATCCGGTCCACAGCGCCCATGTGCCTCATGACCGAAGGGCCGGATCTCCTGGAACGCGCCATGCCCAAAAATACCGTCGCGGGCCGTACTACCTTGACGGCGCATGCCAACGAACCCTTTCCCGTTCGCGGGCCTCACGGACCCGGAGGTCACCGCTTCGCGGGTGAGGTACGGCGGCAATACCATTGAGGATCGCACCGGTGGCACCTTCTGGCCGGCGGTGAAGGGTGCCGTGCTGGAACCGATGTTCCTGCTGCTGCTCGCCACCAGCATCATCTACTTCGTGCTCGGCGAACGCATGGAAGCCTACTTCATGGCGGGAGCGATCATCCTCGTATCGACCATCTCCATCTACCAGGATTCGCGCAGCCGCAGGGCCCTTTCCGCATTGCGGGCGTACAGTGCTGCGCAAGCAACGGTGATCCGCAACAACGCGGTGATCAAGGTGCCCGTGGAGGATGTGGTGGTGGGCGACCACGCCGTGGCCGACGAAGGAAGCCTGCTTGCCGCCGATGGTGTGATCGTGCAAAGCAATGATGCGAGTGTGAACGAGTCGATCCTTACCGGGGAATCGTTCGCGATCGCACGCCATGTGGAGGACCCACTGTTCAAGGGAACGCAACTGGTCTCCGGGCTTGCGGTGTACCGCGTTACGGCGGTGGGCAGGGATACGCGCCTGGGCCGCATCGGGGCATCACTTGCGACCATCGACCCGCCCCCCACCCCATTGGAGCGCCAGATCTCGCGCTTCGTGCGCAACATGGCCCTGGTGGGCGTGGTGGTCTTCCTTGCCGTGTGGGCCGTGGCCTACCTGCGCACCGGATCCCTGCTGGACAGCCTCCTGAGCGGACTGACCATGGCGATGTCCATCCTGCCGGAGGAGATCCCGGTGGCCTTCGCGACCTTCATGGCATTGGGTGCATGGCGGCTGGCGCGACAGGGTGTGATCGTGAAGCGGGCCACCACGGTGGAAACACTTGGTTCGGCGACCGTGATCTGCACGGACAAGACCGGAACGATCACGCAGAACCGCATGTCGCTCGCGCAGCTGTACGTGCATGCGACCGGCCGCACGGTGGGACCCGAGGTGCCCGGTGAAGCGGGTTCGGAACTGATCGCCATGGCCATGTGGGCAAGCGAGCCGGTCCCGTTCGACCCGATGGAGAAAGCCCTGCACACGGCCTATGCCGCAACACAGGCGGATCGCCGGGCGGAGTTCCGCATGGTGCACGAGTATCCGTTGGGGGGCCACCCCCCCATGATGACACATGTGTTCGCGAACGCCACCGGTGAACGCATCTTCGCGTGCAAGGGTGCACCGGAACGGGTGCTGCGGCAGTCGGACCTGAAGAATGCCGACCGCGCTGCAGCGCGTGCACAGGTGGAAGCGCTCGCGGGCCAGGGCCTGCGCGTGCTTGCTGTGGCTGAAGCACGATGGGAGGACAAGGAAGTTCCCAGCGATCAAGAAGCGTTCACGTTGGACTTCCTCGGGCTCGTGGCATTCAACGATCCACCAAAACCGAACATCGCGGAGGTGTTCGCGCAATTCCAGGATGCGGGCATCGCAGTGAAGATCATCACCGGGGACAATGCGCTCACCACCGGAGCCATCGCGCAGCAGATCCACTTCAATGGAGCGGGCCACATGATCGACGGCCAGGAACTGATGGCCTTGGATGATGATGCGATGCGCAATACTGTGCACGAAAAGAACATCTTCACACGGATGTTCCCGGAAGCGAAACTGCGTGTGATCCGCGCACTGCAGGCCGACGGCCAGGTGGTGGCGATGACCGGTGACGGGGTGAACGACGGTCCTGCGTTGAAAGCCGCGCACATCGGCATCGCGATGGGTGAGCGGGGCAGCGAACTGGCGAAGGAGGCCGCATCGTTGGTCCTGGTGAACGATGACCTGGGCCGCATGGTGGATGCCGTCGCGATGGGGCGCCGGATCTACAGCAATCTGAAGAAAGCGATCCAGTACATCATCTCGATCCACATCCCCATCATCCTCACGGTGTCGCTTCCACTCTTCCTCGGCTGGGTGTATCCGGACATCTTCACGCCGCTGCACGTGATCTTCCTTGAATTGATCATGGGACCCACGTGCAGCATCGTTTACGAGAACGAACCGCTGGAACGCGATGGTATGTTGCGGCCACCACGTCCGCTCACCTTCACATTCCTCACGTGGAAGGAGGTCTCGGTCAGCATCTGGCAGGGCCTGGTGATCGCGCTCGGCACGCTCGGTGCATATCGCCTGTCGGTGCATTGGGGGCATCCGGAGGAACTCGTGCGCACGATGGTATTCAGCACATTGGTGATGGCGAACATCGCGCTGACCCTGGTCGACCGTTCTTTCACGGCGTCGGTGATCGACACCATCCGCCACCGCAACGTGTTGCTGCGGGGCATGCTCTTGCTCACGTTGGCGCTGCTGGCGGTGTTGCTTTACGTGCCACCGGTACGCGACCTCTTCCACCTGGCATCACCCTCGGGCGCACAACTCGGCACGGCCGCGCTGATCGGATCCGGCTCGGTGCTCTGGTTCGAAGGCTGGAAGTGGTCGCGCAGGCGCCGCATGCGGAACGGCTGATCCGCATCAACCATGCGCGAGTTCGCGGCAGGCGACCGATACAGCACGGTGAACGACCGCATGGGCTTCGGTGGATGGATGCCGCTCCAAAACGGTCGCACACCATTCATTGGTCCGCGCGGTAAGCACCATGCACTCCTGCACCAGGGGCACCAGTTCGCGCTGTTCATACGCCTGCAGGAAGTGCAGGGCGGTACGACACGCGGCCAAGCACAGGCCCACCACCTCATGGCCTTCACCCGGGCCAGCGGGCTGCTGGGGCTCGCACAGCGCGATGCACTCGTGCAATGCGTTCACCGCCTTCTCCACCTTCGCGGGATCGAGGGGCGGTTCCTTGCGCGGCACTTCGCTCAATGCTTCTTCCGTGGTCTTGCTTTTGGTCATCTGTACGGGAGTGGTATCCATCCCAGTGAGCTGATCGTTCGGTGGGTACTTGAGCTCGTCGCCATCGAGCGGTAGTTCAGGCATCGGCTTTTCCGTGATGTCCGGGGCGTTTTCCGGCGCGAGGTCCGGCATGCGTGGGTCGTTCCGTTGGGCGAGTTTTCCGGTGTTCATGGTCATGGGTTCTCCCATTCCGCCACCGGAACCATGCCAGATCCGACCGTGTACCGCACCGGATCGTGGTCCGCTGTTTGGGGCCCTGTTCCGAAACAGGAAGTCATGAAGAACGAAAAGAAAGAGAAGGTCTCGCTGAAGGCGGATCCCAGGAAGGCAAAGAAGAAAGGAAGTGATGAGGCCCTGCCCGGCACGAAGAGCAAGAGGTCACCGACACCGCGCGCTCGGGACACGATCCGCCGCACCACACGGACGATCGGTGCCGAACCGGGTTTCGGCAACGACGACCTGCGTTGATGCTCCACACTTGTCCGCATGATCGGGCAGTGGGTTGCACAGGTCCACGGACCAAAGCAACATGCCTGCGCGCACCGTCCTTCGGGTCGAGGTACACGAGGGGTCTTTATCGATCGCAATGAAGGAGACACCCGAACCGTTCGGGTTCATCACTGCACCGGACCAGTGTCCACCGAACCTTCCAACTGATCTTGCAGCGCTTCCGGCAATGCGCTGAAGAAGTCCAGGCCGGTCGCGCCCTCGATCTGGTCCACACTGACACGGTATTCGTACCACTGCAGCGCATTCGCACCCTGGTCGTTCGGCATATCCACCGCGATCAGGCGCGTATCCGCGTCCACACGATCCAGGTCATCGCTCCCGAGCGGCAGGACCAGCATCACTTTCCAACACCGCGCAGGAACGGTGATGTTCCCGTTGTCCAACGTGCTGGCGTATCCCTGACTTCCCTCCCCACCATTACCGTAGCCACCGGAAACGATGTAGAGTTCATTGCCGTCGTAAACGAGGCTGCGGCAGAAGATCTCCAGATCGACCCAGCGGCCCTGGTTCAGCGCAGGGGCCTGTGGCAACATGTTCGTCATGAGGAAGGTGGCGGCATTGTCCGCGTCATTCGCCACACGATCCGCACTGGGGCAGATGTGCCCACGATCGAAACCCGTGCCGAGGTATGTGGAGCCGTAGACCGTGTAATAACCGTCCGGGACCAACGGATCGGGCTCGAAGCAATCGCACCGTTCGGCATCACCCAACCACGCGGGCGCCAGGTGCCAGCTCACCCACCGCGCCGTGCCCCGGGAATTGTCGTAGGCAAGGCTGTACTGCGGATGTTCGATGAGGTAATTGGTCGGGATGACGATGCTCGCGACGGCCGCACTGGGATTGCCCATGGCCAGGGCCGGATCACGGCCATCATCCACCACTGGTGGTTCCGGCTCCGGCTCGGGCACCTCATACTTCTGGCAGGCCGTGAGGAGTAGCACGGCCCAGGCTGCGAGGAGAGTTCGCATGGCGTTGCAAGGTACGCGGGCCGTGTGCAGACAACATCACGGTCCTGTGAAGCGTGCGCTGTCACCTCGCGCTATCGCGGCAGGGCCTTGTCGAAATGGGCCGCTACCAGGTTGGCCAGCTTCTCCGCAGCACCGGCGATGGCCTGGTGCAGGTCCGGTGCGAAGTGCGTGACCGCCATGGGCCGCGCACCTTCAGGGCGTACCTCCATCGAACAGCGGTGGTCCCGTTGTCCGTTCTTCTCGCCGTTCTCATCGTTCAGGTACACCTCCACCCGGGTGATGCGGTCCGTCCAGTGGCCAAGCTTATGGGTCACGACCGTGCTCACGTGGTCCTTCAAGGATCCGTTACCGTCGATGTGGTTGTCCGTATTGGTCTGTATGATCATCACTTCAGTGCGCTTATGGTTCACGGTTGCAATCGTCCGGAAACGGAACCGCTGTCATTCGGCTTTCCCGTGAGGGCTGCTCCAGCGATCTTCACCAACTGGACCAGTTTCCCATCCACAGTGTCCCAGTACTGGCAATCGCTGGGCACCGCCTTCAGCAACGTCAGCTCAGGATCATCCACACCTTGCGGGAACCAAGCCTTGGCGAAGGCGGTCCACAATTCCTCCTTGCGTGCACGATCGTCCACGATGGACACATCGGCATGGACCACCAGGTATTCGCTGTGGGCATTGTCGGTGATCGTGAACATCGCGTGCGGGTATGCCGCAAGGTGCGCGTTCTTCTCTGTGCTGCGGCCGCTCAGGAACCACATGTTCCCGAGGTCATCCACTTCCCGAACCATCATGGGGCACGAGGCAAGGGTTCCGTCGGTATGGCGCGTATGGAACATGCAGGTCGCATTGTGCCCGACGATCTCGCGCAATTTCTTCACGGCATCCTCCTGCCGCAGGTCCTTTACTTCACTCATGGCCTCTGTGTTCATGAGGATGCATCCACAGATCCGGGGCCGTTGCCGCCGCCTGCCCGCCTGCCCTGCGTGCACGGCCACTTGTGGGTACTGCCACCACCTGCGGCACGTACGTGCCCTGTGCAACACGATGCCCGATCAGGGGTCGAAGGGCAACGGACCGGTGCAATGGACCGTGTGCGGATCGCCCCGTGGAGGTCGACAGCTCCCAGCTGGTGTCAACAAAGGTTACTCCACCTCGGAAAGCCTTGTAGTTCGCGGGCAGCATGATCTTCAGCACCTGTCAATAGAACGAACGTTAGGGGTCGCGGAACGTGCGGTCTCGTGCTGGTCTTGACACCTTGTACCATCGAAACACGGACCGCCATGCAACTGTCGACCTCCCTGCGCACGCTGCTGCTTTCATTCACCTTCCTGACCTCAATGGCCCTATGCGCACAAGGGTCCTGGGTGCCTGGAGAAATACTGTTCCTCCTGGAGAAAGACGCCACGTTGGCCAGCACGGAGGAACGGTTGAAGGCGATGCTTCCGCCGGACATCACTGCCATACGCATGAGCGCTTTGTACGCGGGATCCCGGTACCATCGGCTGCGGTTCAGTGGTGCGCACACCTCGGAGGATGCCTTGGCGCAGATCCTCGCACGGATCCCCGGCGTTTCATCGACCTCATTGAACCACCGGCTGCGGCACCTTGCTCAACCGAACGACCCACAGTACGGCGACCAGTGGAGCATGGCTTCCATCGGTGCGGAGGCCTTGTGGGATGTGACCACCGGCGGTGCCATGGCCAATGGCATGCGCGTGGCCGTAGGCATCGTGGATGAACTCGTGTCCACGGAACATCCGGACCTCGTCGATAACATCTCATCGCTCAGTCCGCATATCGGTCCGGGGGCCGACCACGGCACACAAGTGGCCGGTGTGGTGGGTGCGGTCGGCGACAATGGCATCGGCATCGCCGGGGTGAACTGGGATGTGGACCTCCTGGCGCTGGGCGGCTTTGGTGACCTGGGCGGTGCGATCGAAGGATTCGAGGCGGCCATAGCACTCCGAGAAGCGTTCAACGCAAGTGCCGGTGTGAACGGAGCACTGGTGGTGGCCGTGACCGCATCGTGGACCCTTCCCGGGATCGACTGTGGCTTCGGGAACCCGATCCTGGAGGACCTCGCGGCGGCAGGTATCCTGATCATCACCGCAGGCGACAACGCTTCCGTTGACCTTGATACGGCACCGGAATTCCCTTCGTCGTGCATCAGCCCGGGCAACATCGTGGTCACGAGTTACGGCCCGAGCAACGAGATCCCGTTCACATTCGGCAACAACACCGTGCACCTGCTGGCACCGGGCATCGACATCCCCACCACGCAGCCCGATGACACCTATGTGCTCGCCTCCGGCAACTCCTTCGCAATACCTCACGTCGCTGGTGCCGTGGCACTGCTCTACGCGAACGATTGCGCACAATTCGCCTCGTTCGTCCTTGGCGATCCGGCCGGTGCAGCACAACAGGTCAAGGAAGCCATCCTGAATACCGTCACACCCGTTCCCGGAACAGCGGCACTCACCATCACCGGTGGCCGGCTCAATGTGGCAGCGGCATACACCTTCCTCACCAGCGGTTGCCCCGGCCTCTGCACGGAGGTCACCTTCAGCGCGAGCGCCAATGGACCGGGGATCACACCTCAGTACTTTCTGGTGAACGGATCCAATGACGTGGTGGATACGGGCATCGGTCCATCATTCACCACCTGTGTTCCTGAAGGATGCTACCAGGTGTTCGTGCTGGATGATGTCGGCGACTTCACATCCGGTACGTATACCGTGACCGATGCATTGGGGGAAGTGCTCGATGCGGGTACGTACAACGCTTTCATCCCGTACGCCAGCTTCGGGGTGGTCGCGGGCTGCACGGACCCCGGCGCCATCAACTTCGACCCGAACGCCACCTGCGATGACGGATCCTGCTGCTTCAGCGGGGCCACCCTCACCCTTACCGATAGCGGGGGCGACGGTTGGGGCGGCGCGACATACGCCGTGATGGACATCCACGGAAGCATCCTTGTGAGCGGAACTTTGGAGGACGGATCGCTGGGCACCGTGCCCTTCTGCCTGGAGAACGGATGCCACACCATTACGGTGACCGCGGGGACGGACCCGGAGGAGATCGGGTGGTCCATCAGCGGCAGTGCAACACTCTCCGGTGGCGCTGATGAGACGGTCGCGTTCACTGCAGGCATCGTGGTACCCGGCTGCACCGACCCGGGCGCATCCAACTTCGATCCCGGTGCGAATTGTGACGATGGATCATGCTGCACCTTGAACTATGTCGAGCTGTGGGTGATACCGGAGGAAGGCACCGAAAGCGGCACATTCAACTATACGGTGGAAGCGCCGGGGCTCACGACCACCGATGAAGGCAGTATCGCCTTCGACGCGCAAGTCGGGATATTCCTGGGTCGCGTGGGACTTTGCCTGCCGAACGGATGCACCGAGGTGGTGGTGACCCCGACCGATGCCCCGTTGCTCCAGGCAGCGCTGATCCTGGACCAGGATCCCGGCGACCCCTCCAACGTCAGTGCCCTCATCGGCGAAACAATGTACATCGGCCTTGGACCGGTGGAGCCCGAAGTGTGTGATGGGATCGACAACGATTGCGACGGCATCGTGGACAACGACTTCGTCTGGTACACCGATGGCGATGGCGACGGCTTCGGTGCCGTGGGAAGTGAAGTGGTGCAATGCGCGCAACCTCCGGGTACTGTGGCAGTGGGCGGTGACTGCAACGATTCGGACCCTGCGATCTTCCCCGGTGCGAACGAGGTGTGCGATGGCCAGGACAACGATTGCAACGGCGTCGTGGATGGCGTGGACGAGGACTTCCAGAGCGGTTGTACGGATCTCCTGGCCTGCAACTACGACCCCAACGCGATCTGCGACGACGGATCATGCGAGTTGAACAACCAGGCGAGCGGTGATGAGGTCTACTCACCGAACTGGTCCTCGACCGGCTTCAATGCGGAACCGGTGGACGTATATGCGCTGCTGGCGCAGGGCAAGACCGTGATCCTGGACCTCTTCACCTACTGGTGCACGCCCAGTCAGTTGATGGTCACCAGCGGTTTCCTCGAAGCCTGGAACGATCACCTCGGGCCTGACGGCGAGGACCTCATCCGCATGATCAGTGTTGAAGTGGACGGCACCACGAACCCATCCCTGCTGGCACCGTACCTCGCTGCAGCCGACTGGCCATTGGTGACCACGGATGGCCCTTCCATCGCGGACCTCTACCGCGACCTTGGGCTGTATGCCGATGCGGTGCCCACGATCCTGATGATCTGCCCGGACCGTAGCGTCACCGCGCTGTACCCCACGCCGAATGAACTTCCCTTCAACGACCTCTTCGTGTACGATCCCGAGCGCGGCCTGGAGGTGCTGGGCAATACGTGCAGGTGCCACGCCGTGTCATGCGTCACCAACATCGGCTGCATGGATCCAAGCGCATGCAACTTCGACCCCACGGCCACCTGCCCCAGCGGCGACTGCATCACGGCAAGCATCTGGTTCGCGGATACGGACGGGGATGGCCGCGGGGATGGCGACAACTTCGTTGAGGCATGCAGCGCCCCGCCGGGTTTCGTGGACAACGCGCTGGATTGTGATGATGACAATGCGGCGATCCATCTGGAAGCGGAGGACATTTGCGATGGCCTGGACAATGATTGCAACGGGGTGGTGGATGATGGCTTCGCTGCCGAGATGGCATGCCCGCCGGGTGAAGTGTTGATCGCCACAGCGCCGGACTGTACAGCGGAGATCCTGTACGATGCACCGGATCTGCTCTGCGGAAACGGCGCGATCGAACGCATTGCCGGACCGGAGAACGGGGACACGGCGGGTGAAGGCGTGTATCCGGTCACCTTCGGCCTGCTCGCATCACCCTCCACACAGACACTGTTCACAGAGTCCTTCGCGAACAACGCCGCAGGCTGGTCGCTCGATCCGGAATGGGAGATCGAGAGTGCCACGGGAAGTAACGGTTGCTCTTGTGGCGATGACCCCGCACAGGACCATACTCCCGGCTCCAACAATGGAGTGGCCGGGATGGTGATCGGTGGCTGTGTGAGCGCCAGCGTGCACGGTTTCCGTTACCTCACGAGTCCGGTCATCGATGCGACAGCAGCCCTCGGTCCGGTGCATGTCGAATTCTGGCGTCACCTTCACGCGGACTTCGTCCCTTACATGGCGCATGTGGTGCAGGTGTTCGATGGCAGCACCTGGCAGACCATCTGGACGAACGATGCGGAGGACTGCGTTGACGACGTTGATTGGACATTGCAGCTGTTCGAGGTGACGCCGTTCGTGAACCCGGCATTCCGCGTGCGCTTCGGTCAGGCGGTGACGGACCCTGATGCATTCGAGACCGGCGGGTGGTCGATCGATGACTTCGCCGTGCGCGGCAGCACCGTGCAGGACCAGCTCTGCAGCTTCAACATCACCGTACTGGCTCCGGATGACAACAACAACAGCATCCCGGATTGTGCGGAATCAGCGGCCTGCACCACCGACCTCTCACTGGACATCAGCCTGCCGGCACTTGCCATCGGCCCCACCTATGAGGTGCGTCGCGTTGCCGATGATGTGGTGGTGGCAACGGGTGGCGGCGGGGCCATGAACCAGGGCATCACACCGTTGACCTTCTGCCTGCCCGATGGCGCCTTCCACCTCGTGGTGAACGGCATGCCTGCTGGTGGCACGTACGTGTTGCGCACAGCGGGAAACCCCGGTACGCGCATCATCGACAACCAGAGCACGACCACCAACGGCCAGGTGACCGAATTCAACGTGGTGGCTCCGGCCAGCAACGGTGCGGTGCAGATCCCGCCAGGCCCCACCGAGTTCCTGTTCACCAGCTGCGACAAGTACTTCTGGAAGAAGGGCGAGTTCATCGTGGTGAACGAGGATGCCGATGTGGCCGCCGAATGGGTGCCGGGCGGTGGCACCGCCAGCCAAAGCAGCACCACCGGCTACGACTTCTGGTTCTACGATCCCAACGGTGGCTACAGCTTCATCCGCCAGCGCCGCCACAACGTGACCGATGGCTTCGGCAACGTGGGCAGCGCACGCACCTGCCACATGCAGGTGAACAACTGGGCCGCCGCGAATTGGATCCCGGACCAGTTGCCGTTGAACGTGCGTGTGCGTGCTGTTGTGAACAACGTGCCCAAGAATTGGGGACCGGCCTGCCGCTTCGTGCGTGATGATGCTCTGGCGCTCTGTCCACCGACCAAGTTGATGGACGTTCCGGGCAACCCCTTCATCAGTTGCAACGTGTTCCGCGACTTCAACAACCAGAGCATCAACAGGCTGTATGCACGGCCGGTATCCGGTGCCACGAAGTACCGCTTCACATTGAGCAGCGGAGAGGGTACGATCGTACGCGAAGTGACCACCTACTACCTCACCCTGGGCTGGAACGCCGGTGTCGCAGCTCCGCTGCTCCCTGGCAATACGTACCATGTCACGGTGCAGGCCTTTAAGGGAGGAGTGTATTGTGAGGCCGGTGGATCCTGCTCTGTCACCATCAACAATGCCGCCAATGCAGGCCAGCAGAACAGCGTGCTGGAAGGACAGGGCAATGCAGCACTGAAGCTCTGGCCGAACCCGAACCGCGGCGATCTGTTGAACGTGAGCCTGCTCGTACCCGAGGACTTGAAAACCATCACCATGGACATCTTCGACCTGAGCGGTGAACGCGTGGGTGTGCATACGGTCGCGGTACAGGACGGCTTTGTGAACACCGTCGTGGCCCTTGATGGCGACCTCGCTGCCGGCATGTACCTGGTGAGCATCACCGCCGGTGATCGGGTGCACACCATGCGGCTTGTGGTGCAGCCCTGAGGAACTCTGGAATTGATGCAAGCCCCATTCGCTGATGCGCGGATGGGGCTTCTTCCTTTCAAAGGATCGTCTTTCACGAACCACGCAGCGTTTGGTCGTGTGCGATCGGACGTGTTTCCGTCATGTTTCGTGATCATGAAAACATCCCCATCCCTTGGATGTAGTGGTTGCTTTGGGTAGTTTAACCCTCCCTTCAGTGCACAACCAAATCTCAAAGACCATGATACTTTCTTCCCACGGTCCTTGCCGGACCTTGCTGCGGACCTTGCTGGTCCCTGTACTCATCTTCACAACCGTATTGGGTTACTCGCAATATGTGGTCGATTTCGAAGGTGCTGGCGAGACCAAAGGTGGATATGCCTCCGGAACGGTAACGCTCACGGACCTGGATTGGAACCTTACCGATGCCTTGATCGGGACCATGGCCGACGATTTCTTCAACGGTGCGCGTTCCATGCGGTTGCGGGGCTACGCGACCAGTTCAGCGACCATGCTGGAGGATAAGCCGGGGGGTCTCGGTTCGATCTCCTTCAACTACCGGAGATACGGCACCGATTCCCAGGTCGCTTGGATCGTGGAGTACAGCACCAACGGTGGTGGCGCATGGACCCCGATCGGAAGTCCGTTCACCGCCACGGATATGGTGCAGAGCTTCTCCGTCACAGGCATCAATGCAGCGGGCAATGTGCGCATCCGTTTCCGAACGGAGGCCACAGGAAGCTCCAACCGACGCGCCAACATCGACGACATCACGATCACGGACGCCGTCACCGGGTGTGGTTTCACATTGGGTGCGGTCACGGCGGAATGCAATGGTTTCACCGGTGCCGACGATACGTATGACCTGAGCATCGAGTTCTTCGGGACCGAGGCCGGCGTTACCGTGGACTACACCGGTACCGGTACCGTGGACCTCTCTTCCGGGGATCCTGCGACCGATGTGTTCGGTACCATTCTCGTGACCGGCATCAGTGAGTTGGAGGATTACTCCGTTACGTTCAGTGCACCGTGTGATGTGTTGGTGGTGGCTGGGACCGCACCTGTGTGTGAGGCGCCTCCCACGCTGGTGATCAATGAGATCCTGGCGGATCCGGACGGGACCGAAGGTGACGCCAATGGCGACATGGTGGTGGATACATCAGAAGATGAGTTCGTTGAGATCGTGAATTTCGGTGCAACGGACATCGATATTTCGGGCTGGACGCTGAGTGACGCGGGCCAGGTGCGACATGTTTTTCCACCGGCCACAACCGTCGCAGCAGGGTGCGCCATCGTGGTATTCGGGGGCGGAACACCGACAGGTACCTTCGGTGGGGCCACGGTGCAAACGGCTTCCTCCGGGCTGCTCGGGTTGAACAACACCGGGGATGATGTGATCTTGGAGAACGGTTCCGGGGTGGTCGCGTCCTATTCCTATGGTGGTGAAGGAGGGAACAACGCCTCCCTGGTGCGCGACGAGGACATCACCGGTCCGGAACCACTTGTGGTACACTCCATCGCCACGGGTTCCGGAGGTGCCGCTCAATCACCTGGAACACGCATCGACGGAACCCTCTTCGGAGGGTGCCCTGTACCAGCCTGCACTGTGGTCTTCCTGACCCCTGAAGTGACGTGCGAATCGCTGATGTCCGGGCCTGGCGACACGTACTCGGTGAGCATTCCCTACACGGGATCGCAAGGCGGTATCACCGTGGTGAACAGCAGTGGTTCAGGGAGTGTATCCGGTGATGACCCCGCCACGACGAGCGGTGGGACGATCCTGATCACCGGGATCTCGGACGCGGATGCTTACTCCATCAGTCTTTCCTCTCCATGCGATGAGCAGATCGTGAGTGGCGCTGCACCTGCCTGCGAGCCGCCGATCACGTTGGTGATCAACGAGGTGGATTACGACAATGTGGGGAATGACGATGACGAGTGGGTCGAGATCCACAACTATGGGCTTGACCCGATCGACCTGGACGGGTTCCAACTGGAATTCGGGAATGGCGCCTCCGGTGTGCTGTACGAAACGATACTACTCCCTGCGGTATCACTTCCTGCCGGTGGGTATTTCGTGGTGGGCAACAGCGCTACCAACCCAGGTGTCGACTTCCAGTTCGGGACCGCGAACCTGATCCAGAACGGGGGGTCCGATGGGATGGCATTGCGCGGTCCGCTCGGCCAGATCGTGGATGCGTTGAGCTATGAAGGGAATTGCGGTGCACCATACATCGAAGGGACCGGCTTCACGGGTGCGGACGACAATTCCACAGAAGGGAGGACGATCGCGCGCGTACCGAACGGTACCGATACGAATGACAACGCCTCCGACTGGATCGTATGGTGTGCGACCATCGGTGCATCCAATGATTCGGACGATGACGATGATGCGATCGCAAATTGCCAGGATCCCTGTCCGTTGGCGGTGAGCGGTATCACCAACTTCGATGAGAATACGTGCGCTTGTCTGTTGGGATACTATGCCACGGTCGAGGACGTCAATGGCAACAACGTGATCACCGCTTGCACGATCTGTCCGCCAGGAACTTATTGTGCGGACGGGCTGGTATCGATCCCCTGCCCGGTCGGCCGCTTCCAAAGCCTGGAGGGGCAGGTCAGTTGTGTCGACTGTGTCGAAGGCACCTTCAATGGGTCGCTCGGTGCCACATCGTGCCAGCCTTGTGAACCCGGTTACTTCAGCAACGTAACCGGCGCTTCCTTCTGCCAGGCATGTGCGGCCGGTGAGTTCAGTGATCAGTTCGGCTCATCGGAGTGCCAGGCCTGTCCTGCTGGCACCTATAATCCGAACGAAGGGATGACCGAGTGTCTTGCATGTGACAGTGAGGAAAGCAGCATGCCGGGTTCCACGGAGTGCTTCTTCGATCTGACCTGTACCACGGACATGTCGCTGGACATCACGCTGCCCGCATTAGGCACATTACCTACCTATGAACTGCGCCGCAGCTTGAATGATCAGTTGATCGTAAGCGGTGGTGGTGGTGTGGGCAACGCTGGCATTACACCCTTCACGTTCTGTCTGCCGGATGGCAAGTTCTACCTCGTGCTGAACGACATGCCGGCGGGTGGCAAGTACCTCCTTCGTACGGATGGTTCACCGAACATCCGCTTCATCGATGATCAGGAACCTGCCGCCAACAACCAGGTGACCGAGTTCACGGTTTCCCCGAGCACGTTGAACTCACGTGGCGCGGTGCAGATCCCGGCAGGTCCCACCGAGTTCCTTTACACCAGCTGCGACAAGTACTTCTGGAAGAAGGGCGAGTTCATCGTGGTGAACGAGGATGCCGATGTGGCCGCCGAATGGGTGCCCGGTGGTGGCACCGCTGGCCAAAGCAGCACCACCGGCTACGACTTCTGGTTCTACGATCCCAATGGTGGCTACAGCTTCATCCGCCAGCGCCGCCACAACGTGACCGATGGCTTCGGCAACGTGGGCAGCGCACGCACCTGCCACATGCAGGTGAACAACTGGGCAGCCGCGAACTGGATCCCGAACCAGCTCCCGCTGAACGTTCGGGTGCGTGCGGTGGTGAACAACGTGCCCAAGAATTGGGGACCGGCCTGCCGCTTCGTGCGTGATGACGCCCTGGCGCTCTGCCCACCGACCAAGTTGATGGACGTACCGGGCAATCCCTTCATCAGTTGCAACGTGTTCCGCGACTTCAACAACCAGAGCATCAACCGCCTCTATGCGCGGCCGGTCGCGGGTGCAACGCAGTACCGCTTCACCATAAGCAACGCGGAACTGGGATCTCCGATCGTACGCGAGGTGAACACCTACTACCTCACCCTGGGCTGGGGCGCCGGGGTAGCACCGCCACTGAACCCAGGAGAGGACTATGACGTGACGGTACAGGCATTCAAAGGCGGTGTGTGGTGCACGGCAGGGGAGACCTGCAAGGTCACCATCAACAACGCGGTGAACGGTGGCCAGCAGAACAGTGCCATGGAAGGCCAGGGCAACGCGGCCCTCAAGCTGTGGCCGAACCCGAACCGTGGCGATCTGTTGAACGTGAGCCTGCTCGTACCTGAGGAGTTGAACACGATCACCATGGACATCTTCGACCTGAGCGGAACCCGTGTCATCACCCGCACCATCGCTGCACAGGATGGTGTGGTGAATACCAAGGTGGATCTCGATCGTGATCTGGCATCGGGGATGTACATCGTGAACGTCACCGCCGGAGACAGGACCTGGTCGCAGCGGTTGGTGATCCAGCCGTAAAGAGCGCAATACAACAGCAATAGCCCCGTCCGCCGCAAAGGTGGATGGGGCTTTGCATTCGGCGGATATGAATAGATCCTGTTCGGTTGGCATGGATGGGACCGATCGCAGCGCACAACGCGATTCCTTGGCGCCAGCAACGAATTTGCTAGCGCTGGAAGTACGGTCATATTTCGTCCTGGAGTGTTCGGGTTGACGCTGACCGGGTACGAACGCTCGACGAGCAGTTGCCCGTGATATTCGACACCCATCCGACCTGAAGGACCTTCCAGGGTAGGGGCCAACAGCGATACCGCTCATTTTCGCTCTTCGGTGTTCGATCCGGGGAATTGGAGATCACCGGATACGGAGCATGTCGCATTCTTACTTGTGACCGGTCGATCATGGTTTTTTATTGTGGTGTCGATCGGGTCCATTCCATTATGCAACGGAGAGTGTTCACTCAACGGTCCAACACAGTAGTTGAATGAGATCCGCACTACCCAGGAGGATCCGCCTCACCGTGTTTCTCCCACCATTTCTCAGACCCACCTTGGAACATGACCACTGGTCGGTCCGATCGAACCCAATCTCTTGATCATGCGCACCTCGATCATTCTAAAGGTCACCTTTGTGACAACGCTCGGATCCTCCACTTGGATCGCCACCGCTCAGCAGGTCGAGGACCAATGGTGGATCCCGAACAGCACCGTACATGCCGTAGCGCGTGATACGGCAACAGGCACCATCTACCTCGGTGGTGAATTCACGAGCGTGGCGGCACCGGTGCGCTTTGGTGCGGCATTGGACCCCACTACGGCCGCACCCGAAGTTTTCTGGGCCATGCCGAATGGAGCGGTGTATGAAAGCATTCCCGATGGTGCTGGGGGCTGGTACATCTGCGGGGCCTTCACGCAAGTGGGAAGCAGCCCAAGAGTTGGTGTAGCGCGCTTGAACAGCGATGGCAGCGTGCATCCGTTCGTGTGCGACATCACCGGCCAGGTGCTCGAATTGGCGCAGAGCAACGATACGCTTTACCTCGGTGGCACATTCACCAGCAATGTGCTCACCAGCCAGCGCAACTACATGGCGGTGAACGCGAACACAGGTGCCATGTTCCCGATGTTCCCTGGTGGTGTGAACGGCACGGTGCGCGCCCTGGAGATCGCGGGGAACACGGTTTATGCCGGTGGCGATTTCTCACAACCGAATGGTGATGGACCATACTCCAGCACGATCGACCTGAGCACAGGAGCAACCGATGCCCCCGGGGTCAAGGCGAACGCGAATGTGATGTGTTCAGCGCCGGATGGGGCCGGAGGTTGGTACATCGGTGGTCAATTCACATTGGTCGGTGGAGTTGCCAGAGGTCGTGCCGCACGGATCAATGCTGACGGTACACTACACCCGTGGGACCCGAACGTGGCAGGCGGTGATGTACGCGCCATACGGGTGATCGGGTCGGAAGTCTATCTGGGCGGCAACTTCCTCACCGTTGGCGGCCAGGTCCGTGGCGGCATGGCAGCTGTTGATGCAACGACCGGTGCATTGCTTCCATTCTTTGATAACATGGCCATCTCACCGATCTCCACCAGCAGCTACATCCTGGACTTTGAGCAGAATGGCAACGACTTGATCGCTGGGGGGCAATTCTCATTCCTGGGCGGGGCAAAACAGTATGGAGTAAAACTCGATGCCACATCCAGTGCACCGGACTTCGGCTATCTCGTGCCCAACGGTATCGTGTATGCTGCGGCTTCGGACGGCGCTGGTGGTTGGTACATCGGAGGCGCGTTCACGAGCGTAGGTGGAACAACTCGGAACCGGCTGGCACGGATCAATGCGGACGGTACACTTAACGTATGGAACCCGAACAGCAATAACACCGTGTATTCCCTCGCGTTTTCCGGAGGCAATGTCTACGCGGGTGGGGTCTTCACCAGTGTGGGTGGACAAACACGTCGTCTTATCGCCGCACTGGACGGGACCACGGGCCTTGTTACGGCCTTCGACGCAGGGAACCTTTCCGGATCAGCGGTCTACGCCCTTCATTTGGATGGTGCCCAATTGCACGTGGGTGGGCAATTCAACGATATGGGCGGTTCCGGCCGGCAGAACCTCTGCATGGTGGATGCCACCACCGGCAATGCGATGGCTGCATCACGGTACGCAGTGGACAATACGGTCTATTCCTTTGCGCGGAACGGAAGCACGGTATATGCCGGCGGCGCCTTCACCACCACCGGCCTGGACCGCCCGAACGGTGCCGTGCTCGACCCCATCACTGCCGTTCCTGACTTCTCCACGCCGGAGATCAACAATCAGGTACTGGCCGCGATACCCGATGGCAGTGGCGGTTGGTATATCGGTGGTTCGTTCAACATGGTCGGGGGCGTAACGCGCAACCGGATCGCACGGATCAACGCGGATGGCTCGCTGAACGCATGGAACCCCAACGCTGGCGGCGGCACCGGTGTGTACAGCTTGAAACTGGTGGGTACCACCTTGTATGTAGGTGGCGATTTCACGAGTATCGGGGGGCAGACCCGGAACAGCATCGCTGCGTTCGATGCAACGACCGGTGTCGTTACTGGCTGGAACCCTGACCTCAACGGCAATGTGAAGTCCATTGAGCACGATGGCACCTTGGTCTATGCCGGTGGTGCATTCACCACAGTGGGCGGCCGACCACACTCCTACCTGGTCGCCTTGGATCCGATCACCGGGGACAAGGAGGTCCGACCCACCGCGAACCAGTTGGTGAATACATTGAAGTTCGAAGGCGGCTCGTTGTATGCGGGCGGCAACTTCTCCTCCGTGGGGAAGTCAACGCCCTACGTAGCCTTGATGACGAATGCGTCGGACACGATCGCCAACAACACCGTGCGACCCAATGGTGATGTGTTCTGCTCCGCTCCCGACGGTGCAGGTGGTTGGTACATCGGTGGGATCTTCACGACCGTCGGAGGGGTATCCCGCAACCGCCTGGCCCGCATCAACGCCGATGGCACCCTGCACGCGTGGAATCCGAGTGCGAACGGGAGTGTGTCAAGCCTGACCGTGGACGACGGGATCGTATATGTCGGTGGTGCATTTACTTCCGTTGGCGGAAGTACGCGCAACTTCGTGGCTGCATTGGATGCGACCACCGGTCTTGCCACTACCTGGAACCCAGGTGCGAACGGCAATGTGCGCAGCATTCGTATCGCTGGTTCCGACGTGCTGATCGGAGGTGAATTCACCAGCACAGGTGGTGCTTCACGCAACCGTTTGGCAGCTATCGATATCAGCACCGGGGTGGCCACGACCTGGAACCCGAATGTGAACAATGCGGTGTACGAATTGGAACTTAGTGGGACCGGAACGGTCTATATCATCGGACAGTTCAGCACGGTGGGTGGGCAGGCAAGAGCCGGCCTTGCCGAAGTCGACCTGGGGACGGGTCTGCCCACCGCTTGGGTCACCACCGCCGCTTCTGGTGGCTTTGCCGCTCTCTGCTTGAAAGTGTATGATGCCAACAGCCTCTTCGTTGGCGGCCAGTTCCCAGGGGGCGCGAAAAAGGTTGATCGAGCTACCGGAGCTACATTGGCTTGGGACCCGGCACTTGCCGGACCCGTGACGATCTGGGATATTCAGATAGATGGTGGCACGATCTACCTCGGTGGCGCGTTCACAGCAGTTGGCAGCAGTCCAAGGTTATGCATCGCGGCATTGGATGCAGGCACGGCATCGGCCAACGGTTGGCAACCGAACATCTATGCGATCAACAGCTGGGTAAGGACCATTTCGCTGAATGGCGACCAGGTCTTCGCCGGTGGGCAATTCACGGTCGGGAATGCGTTGCTGCGCCAAGGCGTGGCCGAATGGGCTACCGGAAGCGGCACATGGACCAATTTCGATCCGGCTCCTTCCGATCAAATAGTTGGTGTAACGGCGATCGAGGCGACGTCCACCCATGTGTACATAGGCGGGAACTTCGCGCAAATGGGCGGGCAGAGCAGGAATCGTCTGGCCGAAGTGGATCGCATCACTGGTCTTGCCACCAGTTGGAACCCTGCGCCCAGCGATGTCGTGTATGGGTTGGGCCTGAAAGGTCCATCGGCCTTATTTGTAGCAGGTAAGTTCACCTCCATCGGCGGATCCGGCCGTGTACATGCCGCCGAGTTCTCCATCCCCGGAGGTATGCTCACCCCGTGGAACGTGGGGCTTCCATCAGGCGGTTTTACAGAAGCGAATTGCGTGACCTACGACGGTGCGCAAGTATTCCTCGGAGGTAGATGGCAATGGATGCAAGCCGCAACGCGCAACAGGCTGATGGCATACGACGCTGGCACGGGAGACCGCAGCACGTGGAACCCCAATGCGAACAATACGGTATCCGCCCTGGCCTTTGGTGGCGGCAATGTGTACGCGGGCGGTGCATTTACCACGGTGGGCGGTGGGTCTCGCGCTCGATTGGCGGCCTTGGATGCAAGCACTGGTCTGGCAACAGCTTGGGCGCCCGACCCGGATGCTACCGTGAATGCACTCCACATGAATGGCACAACGCTGTACGCAGGTGGTGCCTTCACCACTGCCAGTGGTGAGGAGCGTCAAAAGCTGGCAGCATACGATATCGCATCCGGTTTGCTCACCAACTGGGATCCCGGTGCGGATGCTACGGTGCGTTGCTTCGCCACACAGGGCAGCGGCGTTTATGTGGGCGGTGATTTCCGCTTGATCAACGGCTGGTCGAGGACCAATTTGTGCGCGATCGATCGGACTTCCTCGATCGTTTCGCCATGGACCGCCAATACCAACGGCTACGTGTACAGCCTGCAACTGGACGGCGGTCTTCTCTATACAGGAGGAGCATTCACGACCGTCGCTGGACTTTCCCGCAGCGGTCTCGCCGCGGTGGACATAGGGACCGGCGTGCCCAATGCCTGGGCACCAGCAGCTACTGGTGGTGCTGTGTTGCGAATGAAGAAAGTCGGCTCCACCGTGTACGTAGGAGGTCAATTCACCGCACTGGCCGGGCAGGCCCGCAACCGTTTCGGTGCCGTGGATGCTACCACTGGCGTTGCTACATCGTTGAACCTTTCGATCACGGGCTCGCTTGTTCGCGCAATTGACGTGGATGGAACGGACCTCCACGTGGGCGGTATTTTCAGTCAAGTGTTGGGATCGCCTCGGAGCAACGCGGCCGCGATCGACCTGAACACGTCCACGCTGTTGTCGTTCGATCCCAACCCGAGCGGTGACATCATGAGCGTCCAGGTGGTGGGCGGTAAGATCTTCTACGTTGGTTTCTTCACCAACATCGGCGGTCCTCTGCGGCCCAGGATCGCCTCGTGGAACACGACCACCGGAGTGCTGAACGCTTTCAATCCCGCGCCGAACGGCTTCATTCATGATCTGAAATGGGACAACGGAACACTCTACTGTGCCGGGCAGTTCACCACGCTCGCGTCCACATCGCGCAACAACATCGGTGCGGTGAACGCCAGCACCGGTGCGATCACAAGTTTGAATCCCAACGCCAACAGCGTGGTGTACAGGATCGGGATATCCGGTACGTCGCTCTATGCTTTGGGAGCCTTTACATTCATCGGTGGTCAGGCCAGACGTGTTGCAGAGTTCAACTTGAATACCGGCCTTATCACCACATGGAACCCAAGCTTCACGGGCTCGACCTTGAGCAATCTGGAGGTCACGGCCAGCAGCGTGTTCGTTGCCGGGAGCTTCAGTGTTCTGGGTGGTCAATCACGCGCTCACCTCGCAGAGCTCGATCGCACGAGCGGGTTTGCAACGGCGTGGAACCCGGGACCGAATGCGCAGTGCCATACCATTGCGAACGATGGTACGCATATATACGCCGGCGGGATTTTCACCACCATCGGTGCCCGACCGCGTAGCCGCCTGTGCGCACTTGACGTAAATGGACAATTGACCGCATGGAATCCCGGAGCGAACAACAACGTGCTTGCGCTGGCGCTGGATGCCAATAACGTTTACGCTGGAGGTCTCTTCACGATCGCAGGCACAGCGTCGCGCGGTCGCATCGCTGCCATCAGTAAGACCACTGGAGTGGCCACGGGCTGGAACCCCAATGCGAACGGGGTGCAGTTGCAGACGATCGCTGTTGACGGATCGATCATCTATGCCGGTGGGGATTTCACCACGATCGGCGGTCAGGCCAGGAACCGCATAGCAGCGCTCGACGCGAGTACCGGTTCAGCAACAGCTTGGAACCCGAACGCGAATGCATCACCGAATGCCATATTACCGATCGGGAACAATGTGTACGTGAGTGGGACCTTCACCACGATCGGCGGTCAGACCAGGAACCGGATCGCGGCGCTCGATGCCACCACCGGTCTGGCGACCGCATGGGACCCGAACGCGAACACCGAGGTGCATGGTATGAGAGCGAGCGGTAACACGCTGTATGTCGCCGGCTTCTTCACGAACATCGGTGGTCAGGTGCGTGATCGAGTTGCGGCGCTGGACCTGGCCACGGGCCTGGCTACGGCCTGGGACCCGAACGCGGATGCGCCATGCCTGAGCATCGATGTTATCGGTAGTAAGGCGGTCGTCGGGGGAACGTTCACAAGCGTGGGTGGAGATACCAGAGCGCGTCTCGCCGTTCTGGACACCGGTACTGGAAGCTCCAGTGGCTGGGATGTGGGTCCCGTTACCGGGTTTGGTGTGAACTCCGTTGTTACCGACGGCCTGCGCGTTTACGCTGGCGGCAACTTCACTGCGTTCGGAGGTAGTGGGCACAATTACTTCGCGGTGGCCGGCCTTTGTCCGAACCCGTTGACCTATTACTACGATGCCGACGCCGATGGGCTGGGCGATGCATCCATGGATAGCACGTCGTGCGATCAACCGGTCGGGTATGTGTTGGATGACACGGATGATTGCCCACTCGCCGTGGACGGCATCGCCAATTTCGATACGAACACCTGCAACTGCGACCTGGGTTATTTCCAGACCACCGCGATGATCGGTCTCAATGCGGTGATCACGAACTGCACGATCTGCCCACCGGGATCGTTCTGCCCGGATGGGGTGGATGCGTTCGAATGTCCGGCGGGGTATTTCAATTCCGATCCAGGACAGGCCGAATGTGCGCCATGCCTTGCAGGTACGTATCAGGATCAGACCGGTCAGGTCGCTTGTACACTATGTCCAGTGGATACCTACAATCCTTCCGTTGCTCAGACCGCTTGCCTCGCATGCCCGGAAGGGGAGTCGAGTGGTGAGGGTGCAACGGCCTGTACGTTCGATCCTACCTGTACCACGAACCTGTCGTTGGATGTTTCGTTGCCCTCATTCGCCATCGTAGGTCCGAGCTTCCAAGTAAGGCGAGTTGCCGACGACATGGTCATCGAGAGTGGTGGTGGGGGCTTCATGAACCAAGGTGTCACATCGTTGACCTTCTGTCTGCCTGACGGCGCATTCTACCTGGTCATGACCGGGATGCCAGTAAATGGGAAGTACGTTCTACGCACGGCCGGTAACCCAGGGACACGCATCATTGATAACAAGAGCACCACGGCGAACGGACAGGTCACTGAATTCAACGTGGCACCGCCAGCACCGAGCAGTAATGGTGCACTTCAGATCCCCGTGGGTCTGACGGAGTTCCTCTACACCAGCTGCGACAAGTACTTCTGGAAGAAGGGCGAATTCATCGTGGTGAACGAGGATGCCGATGTGGCCGCTGTGTGGATACCCAATGGTAGCAACGGCATACAGAGCAGCACCACAGGTTATGACTTCTGGTTCTACGATCCGAACGGAGGCTACAGCTTCATCCGCCAACGTCGTCACAACGTGAGCGATGGCTTCGGTAACGTAGGCAGCGCACGCACCTGCCACATGCAGGTGAACAACTGGGCAGCCGCGAACTGGATCCCGAACCAGCTCCCACTGAACGTGCGTGTGCGTGCGGTGGTGAACAACGTGCCCAAGAATTGGGGCCCGGCCTGCCGCTTCGTGCGTGATGACGCCCTGGCGCTCTGTCCACCGACCAAGTTGATGGACGTTCCGGGAAATCCCTTCATCAGTTGCAACGTGTTCCGCGACTTCAACAACCAGAGCATCAACCGCCTCTATGCGCGGCCGGTATCCGGTGCCACGAAGTACCGCTTCACCTTCAATAGCGCAGAACTGGGCGGATCTCCGATCGTACGCGAGGTCACCACCTACTACCTCACCCTGGGCTGGGGCGCCGGGGTAGCACCGCCACTGAACCCAGGAGAGGACTATGACGTGACGGTACAAGCATTCCAAAGGCGGTGTGTGGTGCACGGCAGGGGAGACCTGCAAGGTCACCATCAACAACGCGGTGAACGGTGGCCAGCAGAACAGCGCTCTGGAAACCCGAGGTGATGCAGCCCTCAAGTTGTGGCCGAACCCGAACCGTGGCGATCTGTTGAACGTGAGCCTGCTCGTACCCGAGGAGTTGAGCACGATCACCATGGACATCTTCGACCTGAGCGGAACCCGTGTCATCACCCGCACCATCGCTGCACAGGAAGGTGTGGTGAACACCGGGGTGGCAATGGACCGTGAACTAGCGGCGGGGATGTACATCGTGAACATCACGGCAGGCGACAGGACCTGGTCCGACCGCATCGTGATGCAGCCATAGTGCGCAGGGGACATGCGTAGGAGGAGCCCCGGCAGAATGCCGGGGCTCTTTTCTTGGCGGACCGGTAATGCCTGTGAAAAATGCGTGGTGCCACGCTGGGTTATTCACCTTTTCATGGCCGGTCACCGAGGATGCTTGCACCCTCATTCAAATCATACAGTCATGCGCACTCCAAAACCTCTACTTGCGATCGGCTTTTCCATCGCGATGTTCAGCGGTCGTGCACAGCTCACTTATCACCAAGTAGGCCTTGCAGACCAGATCACCGGACCAGGTGCATCACTCCTTACCCCGTTCGTGGACTACTTTGAGAACCACAAGACCAGCCTGCTCTACAAAGCACCGGACCTGCTCGCTGCGGGGGTTCAGGCAGGTCCGATCCACAGCATCCGTTTCTACGTCGTGGACCTCAATGGATGCGGTCTGCTCGAGGACTTCGCGGTGAGGATGACCAATACACCGGCCACGACGCTTTCTTCCTACCTCGGAGGAACGAATGTTTGGGGGCCGGCATCCTATCAACCCGTTGCCGGCACGAACACGTTCGAATTGAATGTTCCATTCGCTTGGGATGGGACCTCGAACCTGTATGTCGAGATCTGTAAAGGTCCATCGCTACCGAACACCGGTGACTTTGCATCCGGCAACGCCCGGGTATACGTGAACGGAACGAGCTACACCGCTTTTCGTGGCTATTTCGCGGACAATACCCTGAACCTCTGCTCGACCACGCTTTCCAATGCCAATTCAACTGCTGTTCCCACCATTTGGGTCGGCCAGGTGGTCGATTGCCTCGGTGCCGTTGATGGACCCGCCCTTCCCGGAATGCCCTGCAGCGATGGCGACGCCTGTACCGAGAACGATACGTACCAATTGGATTGCCAGTGCATCGGCAGCCCCCTGCCGGATACCGATGGTGATGATATCTGTGACACCCAGGATGCCTGCCCGAACGACCCTGATAATGATGCCGATGGTGATGGCCTTTGTGCAGACATCGACCCCTGTCCGCTGGCAGTGAGCGGGATCGCCGATTTCAACGATGCCACATGCAACTGTGATCCTGGTTACTACAAGGTCACCTCGCTCATGGGCTCCAACACGGTCATCACGGGTTGCACGATCTGCCCTCCAGGATCGTATTGCCCCGATGGACTCGCAGCGCTTCCATGTGCCGCCGGTACCTACAACCCGGTGCCGGGTGCCACGGAGTGCATCGCCTGTGCATTCGATGAGTTCAGTATTCCCGGGGCAACGTCCTGTTCCTTCGATCCCACCTGCACCACGGTCCTTTCACTGGATATCACCCTGCCCGGATTCGCATTGAACGGACCCACCTATGAACTGCGCCGCGTGGTGAACGATCAGTTGATCGCCGAAGGAGGAGGAGGCTTCATGAATCAAGGGGTCACTCCACTGGCCTTCTGCGTACCGAACGGATCGTTCTACCTGAAGATGAACAACATGGTGGCCGGGGCGAGGTATGTGCTGCGAAAAGCCGGGAACCCGGGTACACGGATCATCGACAATATCGCCACGCTATCCGGAGTGAACAGGGTGGATGAATTCACGGTTTCGCCATCGCAATTGAGCTCGCGCGGTGCCGTGCAGATACCTCCAGGGCCCACGGAACTGCTCTACACAAGCTGCGACAAGCAATTCTGGAAGAAGGGCGAATTCATCGTGGTGAACGAGGATCCGGATGTAGCGGCGGAATGGGTGCCTGGAGGTGGCACTGCCGGGCAAAGTAGCACAACGGGATACGACTTCTGGTTCTACGACCCCAACGGTGGATACAGCTTCATCCGCCAGCGCCGACACAACGTGACCGATGGTTTCGGGAATGTGGGCAGTGCACGCACCTGCCACATGCAAGTGAACAACTGGGCCGCCGCGAATTGGATCCCGAACCAGCTCCCGCTGAACGTTCGCGTGCGTGCGGTGGTGAACAACGTGCCCAAGAATTGGGGACCGGCGTGCCGCTTTGTGCGCGATGATGCATTGGCGAACTGTCCACCCACGCAGTTGATGGACGTGCCGGGCAACCCCTTCATCAGTTGCAACGTGTTCCGCGACTTCAACAACCAGAGCATCAACCGCCTCTATGCGCGGCCGGTCTCCGGTGCGACGAAGTACCGCTTCATCTTCACGAATGCTGAACTTGTGCAACCGATCGTTCGCGAGGTCACCACTTACTACCTCACTCTCGGGTGGAATGCCGGCGTCGCACCGCCGCTCACGGCAGGCAGTACATATCAGGTGCGTGTGCAGGCTTTCAAGGGAAGTTGGTGCGCGATCGGCGATCTGTGCTACGTGAACATGAATAACCAAGTGACCGGTGGCCAACAGAGCAACTCCTTTGAAGTCCCAAGCAACGCAGCCTTCAAGTTGTGGCCGAATCCCAACCGTGGTGATCAGTTGAACGTGGAACTCGAAGTGCCCAAAGGGGTCGGTACCATCTCCATTGACCTGCTCGACCTGGCCGGTGACCGCGTGGCCACCCGTGCGATCGCAGTGCAGGAGGGGTCCTCAAGAACGGTGGTCGATCTCAATGGGGACCTGTCCGCTGGTGTCTACCTGGTGCACATCACCGCCGGTGATCTTGTGTACACAAGAAGGCTCGTGATCCAGCCGTAGAGGATCGAACGTGGTTGAACATGAACGGGCCGCCTTACTTGGGCGGCCCGTTCATGTTCATAATGAAGCAACGGCGGCGGGCGTTGCGAAGTCCCGATGCATCCGTGCAGCAATGCCACTTCGGGCCGTTGCAACGGCTCCCACTTCCCATCCGGGCCGATCCGGATCCATTGGATTCAACGATTGACAGAGGGGTTCTTGACCTGTTGCTTTGTCCATGCACGGATCGATCATATCCTAAGACCCATGAACACATGTCCGATCGGGACCATTCCGGAGTTGGGATCACGCACCACCCCGTTGGTGCGTGCAGCCCGCTCACGGATCGTCCTAGAGGTATTTCGGCTCATGGAGCGAAGCGTCTTCATGCTTTGTTCTCTCTTCATCCACAACGCATCCTTCTCTCAGACCCTGGTTTCCACGGGAGGAGGAAGCGGGGATGTTCCAGGTGGCTCCGTTAGCTGGTCCGTGGGTGAACCGATCATCGGCACCGGTACGTTGCCCGGCGGTATCATTACCCAAGGCTTTCAGCAACCACAGGGTGGTGGGCCGGAGAATGACGATTGTGCAGATGCGATCATGATCACTTGCGGTTCAGCGACCAATGGCACCACGATTGGTGCACTTCCGGAGACGTTAGGCGCATTCACAGGCAATACGCAGGATGCACCGAGTGTGTGGTACACGTTCGTGGGATCCAACTCGGGCGACCCGGGAGCTGCCCCGGGCTCGCCAGGTGATCAGGTGACCCTCTCCACGTGCAATGACGGCGGGCTCACCGCCGGAAGTGCCGACTACGATTCCAAACTGGATGTGTATACCGGCACTTGTAACGCGTTGTCGTGGGTCGGTGGGAACGACGACGGGGGAGGATGCGCCGACTACAGTTCGTTGTTCGGTTTTCCGACGATCGTGGGCACCACCTATTACGTCCGGGTGTACGGCTTCACCACGGATTCGTACGGTGACTTCGTGCTTGCCATGGAGTGTGCACCGCCGTGCATCCCGGTTCCGTTCAACGACGGGTGCGCTGCCCCGGAAGAGCTTGTGATCACGCCCTTCGAAAGCCCTTCATACGTGGATGGCACGACGGATTGTGCCACGGTGGAGAACTTCTACCCATCGTGTGATCCCTTCGGTGAGATCAAGGGAGTGTGGTACGCATTCACCACGGATGAAAGCGGACAAGCGACCGTCCGGTTGGAGGGGATCACGGCCACGGACCTGAACATCACCTTGTACAGTGTTGCCCCCTGCGATGGCCCGCCTGTGGAGGTGAACTGCAACAGCGTGCTGACCCTGCCGTTCGACTTCGCACTGAACACGCAGCCCAACACGGCCTATCGACTCCTGGTCCACTCATCAACGGCCAGTTCCGGGTCATTTGCGATCGCGGTCACCTTGGATGAGCCTCCGCCCGTCAATGATGAGTGCGCAGGTGCGATCCCGTTGACCACCGGATACAGCTGTGTGGCCGTTACCGCCGGTTCTGTTTCGGGTGCCCAACAATCCCTTGGGCCGCTCACCTGCCCACCGTTCACAAGCCCTGCGGCGCTGGATGTGTGGTACAGCTTTGTCGCGAACTCCACGACCAGCACGGTCGAAGTGATGGGTTCGGCGAGCTTCGACGCGATCATCGACATCCGCGAAGGCGATTGCCCGGGTGTGAACATCGCCTGTGCCGATGCGACAGGGAACGGTGGCTCGGAGGAGGTCGCGTTCACGACCGTGCCGGGCACCACGTACTATGTACGAGTTTACGATTACGGCACGTTCCATCCCGTTACCCCGGAGTTCACCATCTGCGCTTACGGGGCGTTCGAGTGCAGCACGGATCTTTCCTTGGATGTGACGATCCCCGGATCACTTCCCGGTGTGCTGCCCACCTTCGATCTTGTCTACGTACCGACCGGTGAAGTGGTGCAGTCCGGTGGCGGAGGGATCGGCAATACCGCTCCGGCGATCAACCCCATACCGCTCTGCTCGGATGATGGGCCATTCCGGTTGGAAGTGGCGGACATGCCTGCTGGCGGCAGTTACAGGTTGCGTACCGCCAACGCTCCTTTCACACGCATCATCGACAACGTGGCGGCTTCGACCGGGGCGAGCAGTGTGACCGAATTCACGGTTTCACCATCGCAATTGAGCTCCAACGGTGCGGTCCAGTTGCCCATCGGGCCGACGGATCTCCTCTACACCAGCTGCGACAAGTACTTCTGGAAGAAGGGCGAGTTCATCGTGGTGAACGAGGATGCCGATGTTGCCGCCGAATGGGTGCCCGGTGGTGGCACCGCTGGCCAAAGCAGCACCACCGGCTACGACTTCTGGTTCTACGATCCCAACGGTGGCTACAGCTTCATCCGCCAGCGCCGCCACAACGTGACCGATGGCTTCGGTAACGTGGGCAGCCCGCGCACCTGCCACATGCAGGTGAACAACTGGGCCGCCGCGAATTGGATCCCGAACCAGCTCCCGCTGAACGTGCGTGTGCGTGCGGTGGTGAACAACGTGCCCAAGAACTGGGGCCCGGCCTGCCGCTTCATGCGTGATGACGCCCTGGCGCTCTGTCCACCGACCAAGTTGATGGACGTGCCGGGCAACCCCTTCATCAGTTGCAACGTGTTCCGCGACTTCAACAACCAGAGCATCAACAGGCTGTATGCACGGCCGGTATCCGGTGCTACGAAGTACCGCTTCACCATAAGCAACGCGGAACTGGAAACTCCGATCGTACGCGAGGTGAACACCTACTACCTCACCCTGGGCTGGGGCGCCGGGGTAGCACCGCCACTGAATCCAGGAGAGGACTATGACGTGACGGTACAGGCATTCAAAGGCGGTGTGTGGTGCACGGCAGGGGAGACCTGCAAGGTCACCATCAACAACGCGGTGAACGGTGGCCAGCAGAACAGCGCTCTGGAAACCCGAGGTGATGCAGCCCTCAAGTTGTGGCCGAACCCGAACCGTGGCGATCTGTTGAACGTGAGCCTGCTCGTACCCGAGGAGTTGAACACGATCACCATGGACATCTTCGACCTGAGCGGAACCCGTGTCATCACCCGCACCATCGCTGCACAGGAAGGTGTGGTGAACACCGGGGTGGCAATGGACCGTGAACTAGCGGCGGGGATGTACATCGTGAACATCACGGCAGGCGACAGGACCTGGTCCGACCGCATCGTGATGCAGCCATAGTGCGCAGGGGACATGCGTAGGAGGAGCCCCGGCAGAATGCCGGGGCTCTTTTCTTGGCGGACCGGTAATGCCTGTGAAAAATGCGTGGTGCCACGCTGGGTTATTCACCTTTTCATGGCCGGTCACCGAGGGGATCTTGCACCCTCATTCAAATCATACAGTCATGCGCACTCCAAAACCTCTACTTGCGATCGGCTTTTCCATCGCGATGTTCAGCGGTCGTGCACAGCTCACTTATCACCAAGTAGGCCTTGCAGACCAGATCACCGGACCAGGTGCATCACTCCTTACCCCGTTCGTGGACTACTTTGAGAACCACAAGACCAGCCTGGTCTACAAAGCACCGGACCTGCTCGCTGCGGGGGTTCAGGCAGGTCCGATCCACAGCATCCGTTT
>JAWKNI010000020.1:0-23476 GCA_041391785.1 Flavobacteriales bacterium
TCCTCGGAAGCGTGCCCCAGTGCATAGCCTTCCAGCAGGCCCGAGCGTATGAGTTCCTCGGCGTTCATCGGTGATCCTTCAAGAACGACCTCAGTTCCAACAATGCGGATCGCGTCCTGGATTTGACCGTACCAAGCGGTAGTCCGGTGTTGTTCGCGATCTCCTGCTGCGAGTAACCCTGGTAGTATGCCAGATCGATCAACTGGCGATGCTCCGGTCGCAGCCGGGCCAACACATCACGAACATCAGCACCATCCATGGCGTCACGCACGTCATCATGTCCGAGGTGATATACGCGATCATCCAACGACCGGATCGCATCCGCGTTGCGCACCAGTGCCGACCGGAGCATGTCGATCGCGGTGTTGCGTGCGATGTTCAGCATCCATGTGAACGGCCTCCCCTTGGAAGGATCATAGGCCGCGGCGGAGCGCCAGATCTTCACGAAGGTGTCCTGCAGTACCTCCTGCGCCATGTCCTCCTTCCGAAGAACGCGCAGGATCACCCCGTACAATGCACCGCTGTATGCATCGTACAAAGCGGCCAGTGCGGACTGGTCGCCCTGTTGCACAGCGCGAAGCAGGGGAACGTCCGTGGCTGAGGACACTGGATGCGTGTGGGGTCCGGACAAGGGAGTAGGGTGCAAGATAAAGCCTGGTCGCCCCGGAAAGGCAAGGTCGGTGCCAGTGCCAGGGGCCGTCAGGGAACCACCTGTGGTCTCGCTCCTCCACCCGTACGGATCGATCCATGAATGCCTTTCGACCTTCGGTCCGATGCGCGGATCCGGGGCATCCGTGCCACGATCCGGGAAGTCGGATGCCCAAACACGAGCCGTGCGCGCCATTTCAGGAAGGGAGCGCCCCCATGCGGGCCGTGGCATGTGCTTGGTCGCGGGCCGTGGAGATCACGTGGTGTGATCCTTGCACCAACAGAGGCAACGAACGATCCGATGGCGGCTCACCACCCCTGAACGTGGTTTGGTTACCCAGGTGGGCAGCTGTTGGGCAATGGGAGCGGCACCGAGGTGCCGCTCTCGCGTTCGTCCGATCGCACCGTGCAGGACTACCTTTGTCGCCACGCTCGTCCTGCGCATGCGTCATCTGTTGCCCTTCTTCTTTGCGCTGGTGCTCACCAGCGGACAAGCCCAATTGAACAATTGGGACCCTTCCTGGTATGCCACGGATAGCGCACTCATCTTCCATGACGACCTGGATTTCTACCTGAACGCTTACAGCAAGAAGGAGATCAAACGGATGCGCAAGCAGGTGAACGTATGGCGCATGAACTTCGACAAGATGATGCGGCGCACCATTCGCGAGGTGCGTACATACAGCGAAGGCGGTGGCATGGAACCGCGAACGCATGACTTCACCCTGCCAATGGCCCAGCGGGACACGAGCTATTCACTAAGCGCGAACAACGGCAGGATCCGGGCCTTCATGTTCGGCAGCCTTACCAACCCACCGGCCCGCATGCAGGTGGAGCGCTGGGCACGGCTGCAGGAGAAATATGCAAAGGAGGATGTGCAACTCTTCGTGGTGTACGGTCGTGAGATGCACCCTTCGGACAAGGGGAGTTTTCGGATGTACCCCATCCCGAAAAGCGAGACCGAGAAGATCGCCTATGCCAAGGAGTTCGCGCAGTTGAGCACATTGCCCGTATTGATCGATGGCCTGAACGATGCCACCTTCGATGCGTATGGCAGAGCGCCGAACGGTGCCTACCTTGTGGACAAGGACGGGAACCTGGTGTTTCGCGGCACGTGGGCGGATGCGCGCAAGATCGAGCACATGATCGACACGTTGTTGCGCTGGTACAAGGCGGGAAAGCCGAAGGAATTCAAAGTGCCCTGACAGGGTGTTGTTGCGGACAGGTCCCGGGTTCGAAAGGAGTGTTCAGCTCACGAACATCCTCACACCTGGACGCTCCTCCACCTTCCCCTTCGGAACAGGACGATGCTGATCACCGCCAGTGCACTTTCACTGATGGCGATCGAGGCGAACACCCCTTCCGGGCCCATGGCGAGCACTCTGGCAAGCACCCACGCCAGAGGGATCTCGAGAAGCCAGAAACACACCACGTTCATGACGGTGGGTGTGAGGGTATCGCCCGCACCGTTGAACGCCTGGGCCAGCACCATGCCGTAGCCATAGAAGAAGTAGCCGAGACATACGATCCGCAGGGCATCAACGCCGTACCCCACCACGATGGGGTCGGTGGTGAAAACACCCATGAGCCAGGGTGCGGCGATCCAGAAGAAAATGGCGACCATAACCATGAAGATCATGTTGTAGTGCCCGCACAGCCATGCCGATCGCGCGGCGCGGTCCGGTCGTCCGGCACCCAGGTTCTGCCCCACCAGGGTACTGGCCGCATTCGCCATGCCCCAGGACGGCAACAGCGAAAAGATGATGATACGCACCGCCACGGTGTACCCGGCGACGGCAGCGCTTCCGAAGGCCGCCACGATACGGACCATGAAGACCCAGCTCGCCGATGCGATGAGGAACTGGGCGACACCGCCGGCGGATACCTTGATGATGTTGAGCATGACGACCGGATCGAGCGCCACCCGCACACCCCGCACCGTAATGCGGCCGCGACCGCTGAACAAGTGGTACAACTGGTAGCAGACCCCGCTTGCCCGACCGATCGTGGTGGCGACCGCAGCACCGGTCACCCCCAGCCCTTCGAATGGCCCCACGCCATGGATGAGGATCGGGCAAAGCAGGATGTTCAATCCGTTCGCCAGTGCGAGTGACCGCATTGCCATGGCGGCATCACCGGCACCACGGAACATGGCGTTCACCCCGAACAGAAGCAGGATGATGACGTTGCCTCCCAGCATGATGCGCATGTAATGGGCGCCGAGGGCCACCACACCGGGTTCCGCCCCCATCATGGCGAGCAACCTGCCCGGAGCAACCAGGCCCGGTATGGCGATGAGCACACCGAGGAAAATGATCAACAACAAGCCCTGCATCGCCGCACGTGACGCTCCACCGGGATCCTTCTCGCCCGTGCGCCTCGCCACCACGGCGGTGATCCCCATTCCGAGTCCCCATGCCAGCGAATACACCAGGGTCATCAGGCCTTCAGTGAGGCCCACTGTGGCGATCGCATCCTGTCCAAGCTTGCTTACGAAGAAGATGTCCACCAGCGCGAACACGGATTCCATGGCCATTTCCAGGACCATGGGGATCGCGAGCAACAGGATGGCATGCCGCACTCCGATCCGGGTATAATCCCGGTCCTCATCGCCGCGAAGGCTATCCACCACCAGATCGAAGGCGCGACGCAATTCCATGTTGTTCCTGGCGGTGCATACCGTTCGCCGCCGGGGGGCGAAGATCGGCAGCACCGCAACACCTGCACCGATCCACTTGCCCCAACGACACCGGTTGCCCACATGCGACCTGTTCAAAGCCCGGCCCATGATCTCCCATGGCCGCTTCCCGTACCGGTACTTTTGCACCATGGGACCAAAGACGAACAGGACCACCTTGGTGCTGGCCTTCGCGGCGTTGGTGGGCGGCGTGGTACAGGGCCAGAACCTGCTGCAACGCACACTGCAGAACGACACGATGCCGAACCTGGTGCCGAACCCGGGGTTCGAGGAGTCGCAACGGTTGTACTGCGGGTGGACACAGGACGTGGAGAAATTCAACAAGAACATGACGGGGTGGCACTCGCCCACACAGACCACCCCCGATCATTTCAGTACACGGAACGACGAAAGCTGCTGGGCCCACCCCCGAAAGCACAGTGATGGGAAGCAGGGGCCGCACAGCGGCGACGCCATGATCGGTATCAAGGTCTATGGCAAGGGCAACACCCCCACCTACTGGCACGAGTATCTGCAAACAGAGCTGCCGGAGCCGCTCACTGCCGGAACGCGGTACATCGCCGAGTGCTGGGTGCTTCGGGCCGTTCGATCGAACGAATCGAGCAACAACATCGGGATCCTGCTCACCGACACCCCTGTGAGCACCCGCGACTGCCTGCCGCTTTACATGACACCGCAAGTGAACGAGGAAAAGGCGGTGAAGGGCGGCTGGCACAAGGTGAGCGGGGTGTTCGAGGCCATGGGCAACGAGCGCTTCCTGTTGATCGGTAATTTCTACGGCGACGAGGCGACCCTGCACGAGCGGCAGCCCGCTGGTGAGCGCGGGGCCTACTATTACATCGATGACGTGAATGTGCGCGTGGCCCCTCCCGGGACCGACCTGTCACCAGCGCCGAAGAAGAGCACGCCACCACCACCGAAAGTAGTGGTGCCGCAACATGCCAGTACCAAGGAGGTCGATATCCACACCGTGGAGCCGGTCGTCGGTACGCGTGTGCGCCTGGACAATGTGCAATTCGAGTTCGACAAGGCCACGCTGCTACCGGGCTATGAACCGGAGCTGGAGAAGTTGGTGGACCTTATGACCGACTACCCCTTCGTTCGGGTGGAGATCGAGGGACATACGGATGACGAAGGCAGCGATGAGTACAACCTGCGCTTGAGCGATGACCGGGCCAAGGCCGTGGTGGAGCACCTGCTCAGGAAAAAGGTGGACAAGGACCGCCTTTCGTGGAAGGGGTATGGCGAGACCAGACCGCTCAAGCCGAACACGAGCGATGAGAACCGGGCGTTGAACCGGCGTGTGGAATTCCACGTTCTGGAGCGCTGATAAAAAGCAAAGCGGCCCTGTTCAGGTGCCGCTTTGCTTCCGGGATCGGTGGCGCAGGGTCAGGCGTGTACCGGCCGCTCCTTCAGGATCCTGTTGGCGATGTCGAGGATGCGCGTATCGTCCAGCGCGACCACTCCGCCGTCGGGTCCGCCCTCGAGATGGACGCCCATGGGCCTTCCGTTCGGATGGTTGTATCCGCCGAAGTAATTCCACACGGTCTCCACGTTCAAGTCGAGTTCCTTGGCTATGCGGTGGATGCTCCCATCGGGTAATGTGTCCTTGATCCTCCGCAGCTCATTGAAGGTGATGTTCATGATGGGAATAGGTTGGTTAGGTGTCGCCTAAAACTAATGGTGAAAAGCGCGGATCCCAAATCGGATCGGCACGGTGTTCGTGGGGCCGCGCACCTATCTTTCCAACCATGTGCCCCCGCGCTCTCCCGTTGTTGTTGGTCATCATGGGGGTGCTTCCCTGCTCGAAAGCCCAACAATACGACCTGCGCAATTTCGAATTGGAACAAGGCCTGCCGAGCAATACGGTGAAGGCCTTGTGCGAGGACCAGGAAGGCTTCCTGTGGATCGCGACGGATGAGGGTGTGGCCCGTAGCGAAGGGTCCCATTTCGAGGTACTGGGTACCGAGAACGGATCACCGGAGAACGATGTCACCGAGCTCTACTGCGCACCCGACGGTGCGGTGTGGATGGGCTATCGCCGCGGCTCCATTGCCGTGTGGCGACACGGGCGCATCAGCACACTCAGGGCCCGGTCCAGCGCACAGGCCGCAGTGAGCGGGATCACCTCGGACAGCGGCGGTGCGACATGGGTGGCCACACAGGACGGCGGGATGGAACGCTTCGCCATGGACGGCTCGAGCCTCGGCACCGCGAACCTGGATCGAGCGGGTGCACGGATCAATGCGCTGTGCACCGATCACCAAGGACGGGTCGTCGCCGGAACGGACGAAGGACTATTCCAGCAGCAGGGTGATGCGTTGGTTCGGGCCCCGGTCAGTGACCGACTGCCTTCTGCACGGATCACGTGCCTCCACGCCGACAGCATCGGTGTGTTGGTGGGCACCGACAACGGCTATGCGGAACTCACCACGGACCTGGAATGGCTGCCTCCGTCCGAACGTTTCACAGGCTACTTTCCCATCGCACTACCCGATACGCGGGTGATCACCGCGCTGCGCGGCAGAAGCGGGGACCTGTGGTTCGGCACTCCGTCGGGGGCTGCACACTTCACGAAACACAACGGACAACCCCGCCTCAGGACCATTTCAGAGGCGAACGGATTGGGACATGCGGTGGTGCGCTGCCTGCTGCAGGACCGATCAGGGGCCGTGTGGATCGGAACCGGGTTCGGAGGGGTAAGCAAGTTCACCAGTGATGCCTTCATCCACTATACCGAGCGCGATGGTCTCCGCTCCCGCACGGTCGGCGCCATGCATCGCACGCCTGATGGTGTGCTCTGGATCGGCACGGTGGGTGGCGGGCTGGCGCGCCTGGAACAGGACGGACTGCACACCCTGGGGGTCGAACACGGACTGACGGACCCCTTCATCCTTGGTCTGGGAGAGGACCAGGAAGGGCATTTGCTTGTGGCCACCGCCACACGTGGATTGTTCCGTTACAAAAATGACCGGTTCGTTCGTTATACCGCCGCCAGCGGAATGGACGCCGACCGGGTGAACGTGGTGCACCTGGACGACAATGGCCGGATATGGGCCGGCGCGGCCAATGGCCTTTTCCTGGATCCGGGTGATGGCCTCTTCACCCATATCGGTGAACCCACGATGAACGTGACCGATGTGGTGGCGGCCGGGGATACGGCATGGTTCACAACGGACCAGGGCTTGTTCGTGCTGCACCTGCACCAGCTGCCATGGCGCCCCGTTGCGGTCGTCCACCTTCCACCGGTGGCCATGAACACCCTGGAGCGCGATGGCCAGGGAAATCTCTGGATCGGCACCCAACAGCACGGCCTGTACCGGTGCAGGAACACCTTCGTGGACAGCATCAACATGGATCACGGCCTGGGGTCGCGGAACGTGGAGCAGGTGATGCTGGATGCCTATGAGAACATCTGGCTCGGCACGCGGAATGGCGTGGACATGCTGGAACTTGATGTGTTGCAGGAGCGTGTGCTCGAAGTGGAGCATTTCGGGGCGGATGAGGGGTTCATCGGCATCGGAGCCTTCCGGAACGCATGCATGCTGGATACGGATAGCGCGCTCTGGTTCGGTACGGTGCGCGGAGCCACGCGCTACGATCCCAGAGCCGTGCTCACCGACACCCGCGAACCGCTCATCCACCTCACGGACCTGCGCCTCTTCAATGAACGGGTCGATTGGACGCCCTGGTCGGACAGCACCACCACCGCAGGACTACCGCAGAACCTGGAGTTACCGCATGATCGCAACCACCTCACGTTCGCGTTCACGGGCATATCCCTGGCCTATCCGGAAAAGGTGCGGTACCGGTACATGCTTGAAGGGCATGATCCGGACTGGTCGCCGATCACCGCCACGGACAAGGTGACCTACACCAACCTACCACCGGGTGAATACACCTTTCGCATCCTTGCCCGCAATGCAAGTGGCATCTGGACGCAGCAGGCAGCCGATTTCAAGTTCAGCATCGATCCGCCGTTCTGGGCCACCACACCTTTCCGCATCGGCGCTGGCGGCCTCCTGCTGCTCGGCCTGTTCGGGGTGGTGCGTTTCAGGGAGCGCAGCCTGCGTCGCGACCGCGAACGACTGGAGGGCATGGTGCAGGTGCGCACAAGCGAACTCGCCCGGGAAAAGGACCGTAGCGATGCCCTGTTGTTGAACATCCTGCCCTCCTCAACAGCAGAGGAACTGCGTACCAAAGGCAGCGCTGATGCCCGACGTTACGAGAGTTGCACCGTGCTCTTCAGCGACTTCAAGGGTTTTACGGGGTACAGCAGCCTGATGGACAGCGATACGCTCGTCGCAGAACTCGACCACTACTTCCGCATGTTCGACCGCATCACCGACACGTATGGCACCGAGAAGATCAAGACCATCGGTGATGCGTACATGTGTGCGAGCGGGGTGCCCACGCCCAAGACCCACCATGCACTCGACGCGTTGCTCACAGCCCTTGAGATGGTGCATGCCGTGGAAGGGAGCAATGCCGAACGCCGCTCAAAGGGCTTGCAGGAATGGCCGGTAAGGATCGGGTTGCACACAGGCCCGGTCGTAGCGGGTGTGGTGGGTGAGAAGAAGTTCGCCTACGACATCTGGGGCGATACCGTGAACCTGGCAAGCCGCATGGAAAGCAATGGCGAAGCCGGTCTGGTGAACATCAGCGGGGTCACCTACGCACAGGTCATGGAATACGTGGAAGCGCGGCCACGCGGACCGATCAAGGTGAAGGGCAAGGGCGAGCTGCACATGTACTTCGTACTGCGGTTGCGACCGGAGTTCAGTGCGGATGCGAAGGGGCTGCTGCCGAACGCAGAATTGTTGGCTATCCGGCAGAAATAGAGCACTCGGAGGAGTTCGCTTGTGACCGGCCGATCACCGGGGCCACCTCCTCGGCCAACGAAGCGGGTCTCCGATACGTCCCCCTTGTGAATTTGGGAGGACAACGCGCAACGCTCACCATTGTATCCCGCGGAAGTTCCGCTTCGTCCATCCCATTGCCCGGTCCGTCGTATCCGACCGTGACCCTCCCTCACTCTTCCAGCACTTTCGTTCGTGTTCCTTCCCATTGGAGGTTCCGCCGCTCGCTCATTCATCAACCTCCCGACCATGAGCCAGACCAGAACGCTTCATCTGTTCCTTGCCACGATCCTTCCATTCCTGTCCTTTGGGCAGCAGATCAACATCACTTCGGGGTCAGCCGAGAGCTGCTCCGGGGTCATAGAGGATTCCGGAGGACCGAATGCACCGTATGCGAACAACGAGGATATCACCTTCACCATTTGCCCTGATGTCCCTGGCAACGTCATCTACCTGACCTGGTTCGTCTTCAACCTGAGCACTGAAGGGCCTGGTGCGGATAACCTGACGATCTACGATGGGGACAACACCGGGGCCACCACACTGGGGACATACTCGGGCAGCGCGCTGCAGAACATCGTGGTGAGCGGGACCGTCTTCAACACCACAGGTTGCCTTACGCTGGTCTTCCACAGCAATGGCACGGGCACAGGGGAGTTCGCGGCCGGGTTCCAGTGCACCGTACCTTGCCAGCATCCGATCGCCGAAGCGACCATGCCCGAAGCCATCCCGGCGTTGATCTGTCAGGGTGAGACCGTGGACTTCGACGGGAGCGGCTCCTTTGCACAAGCAGGGCAGGTGATCGATCAATACTTGTGGGATTTCGACGACGGTACGGTGGACAGCACCAGTGGCCCTTTCGTGAGCCACACGTTCGTTGAGGACGGCGAGCACGTTGTGCAACTGTATATCACGGATGACAATGACTGCACGAGCCTTAACCTGGTGGACCTCCAGATACTGGTGAGCACCACCCCGGATTTCGGACAGACCACACCAAGCACTGAAGTGTGCTTCGGAGAAAGCGTCGAACTATACGGCCATGCCGACCCTGTCACATGGACCGGGATCCCTGATGCCAATTTCGGCGAAGGGATCTTTCTGCCGGATGATGTGGGGCTGCCGTTCACATCGACCCTCAACTTCGAACAGTTCGATTTCGGACAGACCATTACCGACATCGGTGATATAGAGTCCATTTGTGTTGAGATGGAACATACGTTCATGGGTGATCTCGTCCTTCAGGTGATCTGCCCGAATGGACAATCCGTGATCCTGCATCAGCAAGGGGGGGGCGGCACCTACCTGGGCGCACCCAACGACCTGGACAGCAACGAGGATCCGATCTTCGGTGAATGCTGGGAGTATTGCTGGTCACCCACGGCCGGCAATGGCACGTGGATCGACAACCTGGCCAACACCACGGTGGCGGGCACTCCACCCAACGGATCCCTGAACCCCGGTACCTACGAAAGTGTGCAACCGATGAGCAACCTGGTCGGTTGTCCGCTGAATGGTGAATGGACCTATCAAAGTACTGATCTGTGGGCACAGGACAACGGGTTCATCTGCTCCTGGTCCATCAATTTCGACCCCTCCATCGTTCCTGAAGTGACCCAGTTCACACCGGTGATCGGGGCGGAAGCGGATTCGTCGTTGTGGACGGGTGGAACGGTCCCCGATGCCATCTCAACGAACGGTGATACGATCCTGTATGTGCCCACGGCACCCGGTGACTATCCGTTCGTTTATCAGGTCACCGACAACTTCGGCTGCACCTACGACACGACGATCACCGTCACCGTGAACGAGCCATTCGAGGTGGATGCCGGACCGGATGGGGTCATTTGCGATACCCCGTTGCAACTGGGGGCTACCGTCACCGGTTATTCATCGACCTGCGCGTGGACCTTGCAGATGGATGATTCATGGGGCGATGGCTGGAACGGTGCATCCCTCACGGTGACCATCGACGGAGTCTCCGATACATTCACCTGTACCGGTGACCAGACCATCGTATCGCTGCCCGTGGAAGCGGGAGTGACCATTGAACTGGACTATCTCCCCGGAACGTTCGATGAAGAGGTGAGCTTCATTCTCTTCGATGACGAAGTGAACATCGTGTTCCAGGATGGGCCGGACCCGGCCATCGGCCAATCCTACAGTGGCGTCACCACCTGCGGTGGTGGCAACGGGATGACCTGGCAATGGTCCCCATCCAGCGGCCTTTCAGACCCCATGGTGGCGGACCCCACCGTGATCGTGACCGGTCCGACAACGTTCTTCGTTACGGCCCACATCACAGGACATCCGGATTGCAACGCAACGGACAGCACCAGCATCTCCATCGACCCGGCGCTGGACCCCGGATCGGATTCGACCGTTGTGCTTTGCGCCACTCCACCCGGCTTCCAGTTGATCGACCTTCTCGGGGGTACCCCTGAAGCAGGAGGAACATGGACCGATGCGAATGGGAACACCGTACCGGACGTGTTCGACCCGACGACCGATCCAGGTGGGACCTACACGTACACACTAACCACGGCAGCGGGGTGTGTGGGCTCCGCTCAGTTGGAGATCGAGATTCTTTCGGCCGGTGATCCGAGCTGCTGCGGTACCGTCGATGCCGGAGTGGACTCGACCACCTGCACATTGCAATACGCGCTCAACGCAATTCCGGGGAACACCGGCGCAGGCCAATGGTACGGTCCACCGGGTTATGTTTTCAGCGATGCCAGTGATCCGGGAGCGACCGTGACCGCACCGGTCGGCGGAACCGCGATGTTCCATTGGATCGAGGATGATGCGGCACTTTGCTATTTGATCGATAGTGTAACGATCCTCTTCACGGAACCGCTTCAGGCGAATTTCTCCCTTACCGACGCGGTCTGCTTCGAGGCCTGTGATGGAACTGCAGAGGTCATCATGACCGGAGGGAACGGAACGCTGCAATACACTTGGAGCGAAATGATCGCCCAGGACACCACCGCCGCCGTTGATCTTTGTGCCGGTGGTCATTCGGTCACTGTCGTTGATACGAATGGATGTACCATTACGGCCGACTTCACCATCGCGCAACCTGACGAACTCACCATCGATGAAGTGACGTACACCGAGCCATTGTGCCATGGCGCATGTGATGGGACGATCCACATCCTCGATCCAGAAGCGGTCGAATACAGTTTCGATGGCGGTGCATCCTTCCAGACAGCGCCTGCACTTGCCTCCGTTTGTGCCGGAGACCATGATCTGGTCATTCGTTCATCGGAAGGATGCCTCGGGATGGGCATGGTCACTGTTTCCGAACCGCCGGCCGTGATCGCCGCATTCGAACACGCACCGATCCCGGCGAACGTGAACGACCCGCGCATCTTCTTCCAGAACACTTCCGTGAACGCGGTGAGCTACGCGTGGGACATCGCCGGACTGCACACCACATCCGAGGCGGATCCCGTGTTCCTGTTCTCCGAACGCGAACCGGATACATACACGGTCTGCCTGGTGGCGGCGGATCGACACGATTGCACGGATACCGTGTGCCATGAGGTGATCATCGATGACGTGCTCTTCACCTACGTACCGAACGCGTTCACCCCGGATGGGGATGGCGTCAACGATCAGTGGGGACTGCACCACAACATCGGCGACATCAAGGACCTGCAACTCGAGGTGTTCGATCGATGGGGGCGCGTGGTGTTCGAGACGACCGATCCGACCGTTCGGTGGAACGGGGCGTTCAGGAACGGCGGCGAGGTGCTGATGGAAGGCGTATACCCCTACCGTGTGCGATTCGTAACGGCAAGTACAGGAGGCACGCGTCTGCTTGAGGGACACGTCACGTTGTTGCGATGATCGTGAGCGGATCCCACAGGTCCCGCAGCCGGATCGATCCACGTCACCTCTGAACCACAACAGCCCCTGATACACCTACCCCTTCCACACGTAGGTCGCTTCGGGAACAGCCCACGCCTTCCCGGTACCGTCGCGGACGGTCACCTTCACTGTGAAGGGAGTGCCGGGTGGCAGGCTGAGCACCATTGCGCGCATGGCCTTCGTGATGCTGCCGTTCGTATTGTGGACCGCGGCGTCCTTCCCGTTGCAGTCGCGGATGCAGAAGCGCATCGCGGTGATCCGCGCATCCGGAACGCAGCCGTACAACTCCACACGTTCGGTCGCCATCCATTCCACCTTGCCGATATCCCCATTCGGTCTATCCGCCAACCGCACCGCTGGCGGCCCACCGGGCAGGGCGATGGGTTCGACATGCATCGGTATGGCTCCGGTGGGGACCATCGGGGCACCGATCAGCGCGAGGGCGAAAAGTGCTTGTGTGAACATGATCGTGCTTTCCCAATGAATGCACGACCCGCCTGAACGTAACGCGCTCAACGCGACAGGTGGTGCAACGCAACGGTCAGGGTCACACCGTGGGCTGGTCCTGAACAACCAATGGCTCCACCGGAACCTCGGCATGTCGGTTCCAGTTGTACACGGTGGCCTGCCCATGCTCACGCGCGAAGCGCATGGCATTGTTCATGTCCGTGAAGAGCCTGCAGCTCGTGTAATGCACACGTCCTTCGGCATCACGCTTTCCGCTCACGATGGAATCATGCTCCAACGCATGCTGCACGACCTTTTCCAGCTCGGGTCCTTTCTCCATGTTGCCTGGGATGGCATAAGCCACCACCAGGTCCGTGTTCACGTAGGAGTCGCCACGTACATCATAACTGAAGAACGGTTTGCGTGCGGCGATGGCACGCAATCGTTCCAACATCAGGGTGGTCGACCGATCGGTCATCAAGGCCATGAGGGAATAACTGGACCGCGAAGATCACCGAGCGGGAACGCCAGCGGGAGCGTTGTGCCGGGATAGGATCAACAACCGGGTGTCGCTAATTCACGACCTGCCCCACAACCCTCTGGATCACAACCCGAAACCAATGCCCATACCCTGCGGAACGATCATCTTCATGGAGCCCGTCGCCACACTATCCGTCCAAGAGAAGGTGCAGCGGTATGCGAACCCCTCCAGGAATGTATCGGTGATCCGCACTGTGATGGTATCCGTGGGAGCCCAAACGCGGACGGGCTTTCCTCGTCGCACGGACCTGTCATGGAGCTTGAAGGAGCACTCATCGGGCCAGGCCACGGCGTACCGCACCTTCACCCGGGTGGCCCGATCCACCTCTGTGTGGTGACCGCCGCGCCGCACGATGCGGATACCTTCCGGTTTGCCGCTCAGGACCTCCTGCCGGGTGTGCGTGCCCTCCTCGAAGGTGCCATGCACGAATGTGCTGCAGGGCACACCCTGGCCGATCGCGAGGCCCGCCAGCGCAAGGGTGATCAGCAGGAACGCCGTTCGGATCATGTCCTTTCAGGGTCAGCTCAACCCACTGATGACCCCGGTCGGATCGATGTCCATGTGCTCACTGGCCGGTGTTTCCGGCAGCCCGGGCATGCGCATGATCTTGCCGAGCATGGGCACCACGAAGCCTGCGCCGGCCGCGATCTCGATGTCGTTCACAGTGATCTTGAATCCCTCAGGGGCCGCTCGAAGGCTCGGATCGTCGCTGAAGCTGTACTGTGTCTTGGCGATGCAGACCGGCAGCTTCGTGAGGCCGAGATTGCTTATGCGACGCAACGCCGTCTGCGCGTCGCTGCTGTACGAGACGCGGTCCGCACGGTAGATCTCACGCGCGATCAGCTCGATCTTCTCTTCGATGGAAAGCTCCAGGTCGTAAAGCACCTTGAACTTGCCATCGCCAGCATCCACCACGCGCACCACGGCCTTTGCGAGTTCCTGCATCCCCTTCCCGCCTTCGGCGAATCCTTTTGCAACCACCGCCTCAGCGCCTCGCTCGGCACAATAGGCCTTGATCGACGCGATCTCCTCGTCGGAGTCCGTGGGGAAATGATTGATGGCCACCACGGCCTTCACGCCGAACTTGGCGATGTTCTCGATGTGCCGACCGAGATTCGCCAGTCCTGCCTGCACCCGCTGAACGGAAGCGTCGTTCACCTGCTTGAGGTCCGCGCCACCATGGAAGCGCAGGGCCCGGACCGTGGCCACGATCACCGCGGCAGACGGTTCGAGCCCGGCCGCACGGCATTTGATATCGAAGAACTTCTCGGCACCGAGGTCCGCTCCGAAACCGGCTTCGGTAACGACCATGTCCGCCAGGCTCAGGCCCATCTTCGTGGCCAATACACTGTTCACGCCCTGCGCGATGTTGGCGAACGGGCCGCCGTGGATGATGGCCGGATTTCCTTCAAGGGTCTGCACCAGGTTGGGCTTGATGGCATCCTTCAGGAGGATGGCCATGGCCCCTTGCGCATTCAGGTCACGTGCATAGACATACTTGCGACCTTCAGCGCGGCTGTTGCCCACGAAGATGTTGCCCAGGCGTTCCTTCAGGTCCTCGTAGCCCGTGGCAAGGCACACAATGGCCATCACTTCGCTCGCAGCGGTGATGTTGAAGCCATCCTCCCGGGGCATGCCATTCCCGGATCCACCGAGGCCGATCACGATGCTCCGCAGGGCCCGGTCGTTCATGTCGATCACGCGTTTCCATGCGATGGTTCGCGGATCGATGCCCAGGTTTCTGGTCTTGCTTTGGAGGTTGTTGTCGATCAGGGCGCTCAGGAGGTTGTTCGCTTTTTCGATCGCGGCGAAATCACCGGTGAAGTGAAGGTTGATGTCCTCCATGGGCACCACCTGTGCATACCCCCCACCGGCCGCCCCGCCTTTGATCCCGAAAACGGGTCCGAGGGATGGTTCACGCAACACCACCATGGCTTTCTTGCCGATCTTGTTCAGGCCCTCGCACAAGCCGATGCTGGTGGTCGTCTTGCCCTCACCGGCCGGTGTGGGTGATAGTGCCGTCACGAGGACCAGTTTGCTCTTGCGGACCTTCGACTCGTCGATCAGGTCCAGTGGAAGTTTCGCCTTGTAGCGGCCGTAGAGTTCGAGCCTGTCGGGGTCCACGCCGAGTCTCTCACCCACTGCGGTGATGGGAAGCATCTGTGCTTTCTGTGCGATCTCAAGGTCTGTCGGGAATGCCATTTGCGTGAGGTCTGGTCGGTGATCGAAAGTTGTGTTGACGAAGATCGCGGTTCGGATCAACCTGTGCGGAGAATGGTATAGCCAGCACGCTCAAGATCCGCCCAATAGCCTGGATAGCTCTTCTCCACCACACGTGGGTCGCCGATGGTCACCTCCGGCAGGACCAAGGCGAGCGGAGCCGTGCTGAGCGCCATGCGATGATCGATGTCCGGGTCGAAATGAATGGACTCCTTCCGAGTGATCGGACCGCTGAGCGCGAAGGAACCGCCCACGTGCGTTGCACTGCCCCCCATGCGGTGCAAGGCGGAGGCCACGGCCTTCAAGCGGTCGGTCTCCTTCACCACAAGATTGTCCAGCCCTGAGAACGCCGCGCTGACACCTCTTGCGGCCGCAGTGAACGCCAGCGGTTGGAAAAGGTCAGGTACGTGCTTCAGGTCGATGGTATGTGCGGGCCACGGCAATGGTGAAGAGCGATGGGTGAGTCGAAGGCCCTGCTCCTCTTCATCAGCAAGAACCCAGGGCTCCCACAGCCGGATGGCTTCACGATCCCCTTGCAATGTCTCAGGGAAGAGGCCTTGCAGCAGGACGTCCGCTCCTGGATCCAGGGCCACCTGCTCGAACCAGAAGGCCGCACTGCTCCAGTCCGGTGGCACGGTGTATTCCACGTGATCATACATGCCGGGCGCCACGTGCACGCCGTCCATTTCCAGCCTTGGGAAGACGCCGAAGTGTGCCAGCATCATCAACGTCATGCTCACGAACGGCTCGCTCAAGCGTGTGCCGGTCCAACGCAAGGTGAGTCCCTCCTCGAGGCACGGGGCGATCAACAGCAGGGCACTGAGGTACTGGCTGCTGATCGGTGAATCGAAATGGACCTCACCACCCTTCATCCTGGAACCGGTCACTTTGAACCCTTCCGGGACCTTTTCGATCCGGGCACCCAGCGTGCGCAATGCCTCCACCAGGTCACCATGCGGCCGATCCAACAACCGCGGTATACCGGTGATCACATGCTCCTCGCCGGCCTGGACACTTGCCCAGGCGAGCAGGAATCGGAAGGTCGTTCCACCTGCACCGCAATCCATGACCCGTGGGCGTTCCCGCAACAGTTCGTGCAGCACCCGGGTGTCGTCGCCATCACTGGGGTGCTTCACGAGGTCGATATCACCGATCAAGGATGCCATGATCAGCGCCCGGTTGCTCACGCTCTTGCTCCGGGGCAGCAGGATGTCCACACGCAGCGGTCCATCAGGCCTCGTGATCCTCACTGCTTCTTCCATCACGCACAAGTAAACGATAATGATCCAGGGCCTCACGGGCCTGCGCTGCGGTGATGGGAACGTCCACGATGGCGCTGCCGATGCCGGTGAGCAGGGTGGCTCTGAACTCACCGGAGACATTCTTCTTGTCGTTGCGCATCAGTTCCACGATCCTGTGGTCCGCATCACCCTCCAGTCGATAGGGCTTGTACAACTGCATGAGATGGTCCGCGATGCGATCGCTGCTCTCGCGGTCCAGGTGCCCCAGGCGCCAGCTGAGCCAGGCTTCGGCGATCATGCCGATGGCCACCGCTTCACCGTGCAGCAACGCCCGGTGCTGGCTTTCCCACGAGTACGCCTCGATGCCATGGCCCAGGGTATGTCCGAAGTTCAACGATCTGCGCAGACCGCCCTCACGCGGATCCTCTGTGACGACCGCCGCTTTGATCGCCGCGGACCTCGGGACAAGTACGGCCAGGGCATCCATATCGTGCAACGGAGCATCCACGATCGCCTGCCAATGGTCCGCATCCCGCACAAGCCCGTGTTTCACCATCTCAGCGATCCCGTTCAGCAATTCCCGTTTACCCAAGGTCCTCAGGAACGGGATGTGGATGAAGACCGCGACAGGATCGTGGAATAGGCCGACAACGTTCTTCACCCCTCCCAGATCGATCCCGGTCTTGCCGCCGTGCGCGGCATCCACCATGGCCAGCAGCGTGGTGGGCAGGTTGATGTACCGGATCCCGCGCTTGAACGTACCGGCGATGAAGCCGCCCAGGTCGGATACGACCCCACCGCCCAGGTTCAGGATGAGCGCCTGCCTGTCCGCGGCGCGGTCGGTGAGGTGTTGCCAGATCTCCTGGCAAACGGCCAGGCTCTTGGAAGGCTCCCCATGACGCACGGAAATGGTGTCCGCATCACGCAAGCGGGGCACTCGTCCCAGCAGCTCCGGGAGGCATTGCCGAAGGGTGTTGTCATCGCCGAGGATGAAGACCTGCGTGGGGTCCTCACGGACCAAGCACTCTTCCAGCGCTTTGAGCACGTCCGCACCCACCATCACCGGATGTCCCCCGGAACGGAACTCGGATACGTCCTTTGGCGATGCCCCCATTGCTACTTTTGGCGGCCTTTCGCCGTTGCACAAATGAACGAAGGAACAGGCGATCGCACCTTTCGGCCCATGCAGCAGACGCCCCTGGCCCCGGAATTGCCCGACCTGGGCAACACCCGTATCGCTTTCGCCGCCAAGAGCGACAGGGGGTTGTTGCAGGCCTTCTGGCTCTTCCGTGTCATCGGGGATCCCACGCTAACGGCCATCGGCAGTACGTTGACGAAGGTGGCCATGGCGTTGCGGCTGCCCATCAAAGGGCTGGTGAAGGCCACCATATTCAAGCAGTTCTGCGGTGGTGAGACCGTGGAGGAGAGCATGGCCACGGCCCGTGAGCTTGCCGCATCGGGCATCGGGACCATCCTCGACTACAGCGTTGAGGGACTGGACGATGAGGCCTCACTGGATGCCACCACCGAGGAGGTCCTGCACGCGATCACAATGGCGAAAGGCAACACGCACATCCCCTTCGCGGTGTTCAAACCCACGGGCATCGCGCGTACCGAACTGTTGGAACGGGTGTCCTCAGGGGCTGCCCTCGATGCGCGCGACGGTCAGGAGTGGGAGCGCGTTCAGCAACGGTTCGACCGCATCTGTGAAGCGGCGCACAACGCACGCACACCGGTGCTCGTGGATGCCGAGGAGAGCTGGCTTCAAGCGGCGATCGATGGTCTTGTGGAGCACGCGATGAAGCGGTGGAACAGGGATCGCCCGATCGTGTTCAACACCATCCAACTGTACCGGCATGACCGGCTGGCATTCCTGCGGAAGTGCCTGGCACAGGCCGATGCCGACGGTCATCATCTCGGCCTGAAACTCGTGCGTGGGGCCTACATGGAAAAAGAGCGTGCACGTGCGGATGAACAAGGCTTGCCGGACCCCATTCAACCGGACAAGGCCGCCAGCGACCGCGATTACGATGCCGCACTGGCGTTGTGCCTTTCACGCATCGACCGCATCGCTGTGATGGCCGGCACGCACAATGAGGCGAGCACGTTGCACCTAGCGCGGCTCATGCATGCGCATGGCATCGCCAGGAACAACGAACGGGTGTGGTCGGCCCAGCTGTTGGGCATGAGCGACAACATCAGTTTCAACATGGCGGCCGCGGGATACAACGTGGCCAAGTACGTTCCCTACGGACCTGTGCGGAAGGTTCTGCCCTACCTGATCCGGCGTGCGAACGAGAACACGAGCGCGCGCGGTCAGACCGGTCGGGAACTCGGCTTGATCATCGCCGAACGCCGGAGAAGAAGGGAGGCAGGTCGTTGATCACGGCCGGCGGTCGGTCATCCGGCAGGCTTGGCGAACCCTCCATTGTTCATCTGCTTGATGGCATAATCCCGGAAGAAGCGTGCCCGATCCATTTTCCGCAGTTGGAGGAAACTCGGATTCGTCGCGGTGATCACCATCAAGGTCTGGGTGAAGTTGATCAGGAAGGAGTTCAAGGACATCCACCTGTACCCGAAACCGATGGAACCGGTGAGGTTCGTGACGTGATGCCAGAATGAGGATGGGTTGAAGAGTATCTCACCGGCGTGCAGTTCGAACTCGTAGTGATCGACATGTGCCATCACCGGATCGGCTTCATCCGAGGTATCGAACGGGTCCGATCGCGAGGTGAAATAGGGCGATCGATTCACGTCCGGTGACATGGCCGGATCGTGATGCGCCGAGGCGATATACCAATGTTTGACGCCGTGTACCTGTACGAAGAGGTTGTGTGCACAAGCCGCGTGCAGGTTGGTGGAGGTCCCCTTCGCACCAATGAAGATCTGGAACTGATCCTCCGTACTGGAAAACGGATGTTTCCATCGTCTCAACAACGGCACATCGATATCATCCAACAACTCAGGATGCTGGTGCAGCAGTTCGCTGAATCGCGCATAACGTGAGCTATCACCCTTCTCCAGGCAATCCAGGATATCCTTCAATCGCGCCCCCTCCACCGGTTCACCCGCCGCACCGGAACCGGAACGTTTCTCAGTGATCAGGATCTCATCCTCACCATAGTGCTCGCGCAGGTAGTCCGGGGTCCATTTCCACATGCACGGCCACTCTGCTGCGAGCCCTTGGATCACCACTGGCCTGTTCCTGGCGATGTGGTCACGATAGATGGTACGTTCATTTCCAGCATAGGGTAATCGTGGTATCTCCAACACCTTGCCCGGTCCATGACGCTGATAATCCTTGAGGATCCGCTGCTTCAGTCCCTTGCCATCCAGATCGATACCGATGGTGTGCTGCGAAAGTCGCGACACATTGTACTGGAGGCGATTCAAGATGCCCACACGGTCCATATCGTGAAGATCGGTAAAATCGGCCTGCTCGTCCACAAACAGGTGGTGCGGATGACCGGCTTGGCGTTGGACCGACCTGCTCGGAACGCTCTGAAGGACCGCCTGTGTGGCGGAAGGACCGCTCGACCGGATCCTGACGTTGCCACCGGAGAGATCGGTGTACCATTGGATGAACAATACCGAAGGCCATGCGGAACATCAGCACTCTTTCGATCCTGCACTACGTATACGGGGGTCTCATCTGCCTGGGAGGCGTGATCGCGGGCGTAATGATGTACGCCATGGGCGGTGTCATGAACAGCGATCTCGTTCAGCGCGGCACGCAACCACCACCGGAAGTCGTTGGGGAGGTGGTGCAAGGGTTCGGCCTTGGGGTCGGACTGGTCGTGATCCTGTTGGGAGTACTGGTGATGTTGAGCGGGCGATGGATCCGCCGGCATGTGAACCGCACCGGCTCATTGATCCTTGCAGGGGTGTGCTGCCTGAGCTTTCCGTTCGGAACGGCGCTGGGTATCTTCACCTTCGTGACGCTCACCAAGGAAGAGGTAAGGCAGGCGTACCTGGCCCGCTGATCACGGTACCGGGGCCTCCTGTTCGATGCCAGGGCGCAGCGGTGGCGCCTCCTCCTGGGCATTGTAGTAGATGACCGCTGCCACCACGGAGAAGACCGCGAGCAGCGCCACGACGATCACGATCAAGGTACGGGCTGCCGGCATGTCCGTGCGCTGGTTTTCGTGAAGCGGGCCGTGTTGTGGGGGGATATGGGTCTGTGAAGCCATGGCAGTTCGGTATTGGTCCACACATCCACGGCGGATCCCTTGCCAAACGATGCCCACCATGCGCTGCCCGCTCCTCCGGCCGCCTTCAGGATGGATCGCGTGGATACGGTCACCGCGGATCGGGGAAGTCATTGCCCGATCGCAGCAATGGAAGCAACGATCAGTGCAATGGTTCCAGGCTTACGAGGGTCGCGGTGGTGTCCACATCGAACTTCCGCAGGACGCTTACCTGCAACTCCGCCGGGCGCCCCGCCACACGCGTGGTGATCCGGTAGAAAATGCTGTCCTCCGTACGCTGTGAGCGACTTAGGTCAACTGTGGCACTGTCCATCGCCAGCCGCACCGTGGCAAGTTCAGCGGGCCATTCCGCCAATTGCACCTCGGCATGGGCGGAGGCCTGGATCAACGTGCTGCGCAGGCGCTGCTTGACCTTGGCCTCTGGTAGCCACGCTCCATTGGTGATGCGCTCACCGTAGATCCAGTAAGCCATCCCCCCACCGATGATGAGCCCGACGAGGTACAGGGTCAGACGCCGTTTCAGGTCCATGTGCTCAGAATGCGGCCAACAGGATGTCGAGGTCCTTGTACGGCAGTTTGAAGGCTTCTCCGAGGAAGGGGCTTGTGACGCTGCCGTTGTACAGGTACACGCCGTGGCGCAGGCCGGAGTCCCGTTTGATCAGCTCTTCGAAACCACCGACATCGCCCATGGTCAGGAGCATCGGACCGAAGATGTTGCTGAGCGCGGTGCTTGCGGTCCGCGGCACGCGACTGGCGATGTTCGGCACGCAGTAGTGCAGCACTCCGTAGCGCTTGTACACCGGGTCCGTATGCGTGGTCACCTCACTCGTTTCGAAGCAACCACCGCGATCGATGCTGATGTCCACGATCACGCTACCGCTCTTCATGTCCTTCACCATTTCCTCGGTCACCACCATGGGTGTCCTTCCCTCCTCGGGGCGCAGAGCACCGATCGCGACATCCGCGAATTTCAACGCCTTCTTCAATTCCAATGGTTGGATGACGGACGTCCAGACCCGGCACCCCAGGTCGTTCTGCAGCCGCCGCAACCGGTAGATGCTCTTATCGAATACCTTGACACTTGCACCCAGACCCAATGCGGCCCGTGCTGCGAACTCGCCCACCGTGCCCGCACCGATCACCACCACTTCCGCCGGAGCCACCCCACTGATCCCACCGAGCATGAGGCCCGGCCCGCCCTTGTCCGCCCCCAGGTACTCACTGGCCACCTGAATGCTCGTGGTGCCGGCGATCTCGCCCATGGCGCGTACGATGGGATAGATGCCTTCACGGTCCTTGATGAAATCCCACGCCACGGCGGTCATGCGTTTCTCCATCATACGCTTCAGCGTATCCTTGGGCTGCACGGTGAGCTGCAGGGCCGAGACAAGGATCTGCTTGTGCCGCAGCATCTCGATCTCGGTATGGCTGGGCGGTGCCACCTTCAGGATGATGTCCGACTTGAAGACCTCTTCGGCACTGTCCACCACAAGGGCACCCGCCTCGCTGTAGTCGTTGTCCTGGAACTGTGCGGGCTGCCCTGCACCGCGCTCGATCACCACGTCATGGTCCCTGCCTGTGAGTACGGCCACTGCGGCGGGTGTCAGCGGCACACGGTGCTCCTGGAAGGAGGTCTCCTGTGGGATGCCGATGGAAAGGCTCTTCTTGCGCCGACCGGTCTCCATGAGCTTTTCCTGTGGCAACAGGGCCACCTCACGGGCCAGTTGTTTGGTGAGTTCACTCGAAAGGCTCATGCGGTGGTCGGTGGGGTGGGCGAAAGCGGACCCGCAAGGTAAGGTACCGGACCGGCGGCCATCCGCAATGTGCGTACCCCGGTGGCCGACAGTTCCATGTGGATCACAAGGGTCTCCTGCGGCAACAGGTCGGCAGCGAGTTCCGGCCACTCCACAAAACAGTAGGACCCGCTGTCCACATATTCCGTGAACCCGATGCCCTCCAGTTCTTCCGGTGAGCGGAGGCGGTACAGGTCGAAGTGGTGGACTGGTCCGTTCTGCGTGCGGTATTCGTTCACGATGGCGAAGCTCGGGCTGCTGGTGTGGTCCTCCACCCCAAGCGCGGCACAGAAGGCTTTGATCAGGGTCGTCTTGCCGGCGCCGAGCTCACCCCGAAATGCGAACACCCGACGCTCCGCATGACACTGCAGGATGAGGCGGGCGATCGACAGGGCTTCAGCGGGCTTGCGCAACAGGACCGTGGCGAGCATGGCGCAAAGATGCGGAGGCATGCGTTCATGTGCCCATGTGGCCATGTGACCATGGGGTCATGGACACATGGTCAACTGGTCCCATGGACCTACCGCGGCTTCAGTACCGCCCACGGCACCAGCATCTCTTCCAAGGAGATCCCACCGTGTTGGAAGGTGTGGCGGAAGTACGTGACGAAGTGGTTGTAGTTGTTGGGGTACACGAAGAACCGGTCGCTCTTCGCGAAGATGTAGACCGTGCTCACGTTCGCCTTGGGCAGGAAGATCTTTCCCGGATCCTTCACCACCAGGACATCGCGGTCCTCGTAACTGAGGTTGCGGCCGTGCTTGTAGCGCAGGTTGCTGTTCGTATTGCGATCCCCGATCACCTTGCTCGGTTCACTCACACGGATGGTGCCGTGATCGGTGGTGATCACCACGCGCCCGCCGCGCTCGGCGATGCCTTTGAGGATGTCCAGCAGCGGACTGTGCTCAAACCAGCTCTTCGTGAGGCTCCGGTACGCGGCATCATCCTCGG
>JAWKNI010000021.1:0-23164 GCA_041391785.1 Flavobacteriales bacterium
CCGATGAAGCACTACCTGGCCACGGCCGCGGAGGGCATCACGAATGAAAGCCTGCATCTTGCGCCGGCCACGGAATGGATCCTGATGGGGCTGAGCACCGTGCTCGTGGTGATCACTGTGCTCTATGCGCACGGCCGCTTCGTGAAACGGACCACGCTGGATGGAGAGCCGGCCTCGATGTCCGGCCTGAAGCGCTTGATCGCCGAGAAGTGGAAATTGGATGAACTGTATGCGACGCTCTTCGAAAGACCCTACGGCTGGTTCAGCACGGTGTTCCTTTCCTTCGGTGAGGAGAAAGTGATGGTGCCGCTGATGAACGGTGTGGGGAACATGACCCTGCGGGCGGGCAAGGTGCTTCGGCGCGCCCAGACCGGCAACGCCAGCTTTTACCTGTTCGGCATGGTCCTCGGGATCATCGTTCTTCTTGTGATCACCCTTTATGCCGGATGAGATGCTGTTGCTGATCCTGCTGCTCATCCCATTCATTTCCGCCTTGCTGCTGGTGGTCGCACGTCCCACGGGTGCTGCGAAGGGCATCGCACTGCTCTCCTCTCTGCTTACCCTGGGCGTTTCGCTCTGGCTGTGGCAACTGCACCGGCAGGGTGTGGTCGCTGGCTATGATCACCTCTGGATCGCGGACTGGGGACTTCGGTTCAAGCTTGGTTTCGATGGCACCGGCCTGTTGATGGTGATCCTTACGGCGGTGATCTTCCCGTTCATCATTGCCACCGGATTCAAGCAGGACCTTCGCCACCCTTCGTTGGTCAACGCCCTGCTGCTCTTCGCACAGAGCTTCATGCTGGGGGTCTTCACGGCCCAGAACGCATTCCTGTTCTACATTTTCTACGAGCTCTCGCTGGTACCTGTCTTCTTTCTGCTGCTCTATTGGGGAGGGGAACGCAGGCGCGCGATCACCGTCCGGTTCTTCATCTACACCTTGCTCGGCGGCCTAGCACTGCTCTTCGGCATCGCGTATTGCGTGGTGCAGGAACCCACGCACAGTGCCGACTTCAGCGCGCTGGCGGCCCTTGACCTGCCGGTGGATGTGCAGACCTGGCTGTTCTGGGCCCTGTTCCTGGCCTTCGCCGTGAAGCTGCCCATATTCCCGTTCCACAGCTGGCAACCGGACACCTATACCATGGCCCCGTTGCAGGGGGCGATGGTGCTGGGTGGGGTGATGCTCAAAATGGGCCTTTTCGGCACGCTCCGGTTCGTTTTCCCCATCGTCCCTGAAGGTGTCGAGTTCTGGCGCTCCACCGTGATCTGGCTCAGCATCATCGGGGCCATCTACGCAGGCATCATCGCGTTCCGCCAACGGGACCTCAAGCGCCTGGTCGCTTATTCCTCGCTCAGCCACGTCGGTATCCTTACGGCGGGCCTTTTCGCATGGAACAGCTACGGGGTGAGCGGCTCCCTGTACCAGGCCTTCGCCCATGCCGTGCTAGTGGTGGCCATGTTCTACGTGGTCGGTGCCGTGAAGGAACGGGTGGGCACCAGTGAACTCGGCGCCATGGGCGGCCTGAAGTTGAAGACCCCCAGGCTTGCGGCGCTCTTCCTGCTGGTCATGCTCAATGCCATCGCACTGCCGCTCACTCAGAGCTTCATCGGTGAATGGCTCATGTTCAATGGACTCTGGCAGCTTGATGGCGGCGCATGGATGGCCTTCGGTGCGGTGCTGACGATCATTCTGGGTGCGGTCTACATGCTGTATGCCTATCAGCGCGTGATGTTGGGACCGGACAAATGGCAATTGGAGATGCCCGATGCGGATCGGATGGACCACCTGGTCCTGGTCCCGTTGATCGCGATAACCCTGGTGCTTGGGGTGTACCCGGCGCCGATATTGGACCTGGTGAACGTGCCTGTGAACATCATGATCTCCTCAACGTCGGCACTGTATTGAAATGAGCGCATTGATCCTCATATCCGTGCTCGGCGTGCTGGTCCTCTACATGGGCTTGTTCGGCAACAAACGAGCGCTGGCCCCTGTGGCGATCCTGGGTCTTCTGGCGACGCTCGGGCTGTTCATTACCGGATGGAACATCGAGCTGCCGATGTTCAGCACGATGGTGCGCTTCGATGAATTCAGCACCTGGTTCAACGGTGGCATGATCGTGATCACCATCCTGATCTTCCTTTTCGGGATCGACTATTACGACCGCATGAAGGAGCATGTGGCCGAGCATTACACGCTGATGCTCTTCTCGTTGGTCGGCGCATTCCTGCTCACCAGCTTCAACAACCTGCTCGTGCTCTTCCTGGGGATCGAGATCCTGAGCATCCCGTTGTACGTGCTGGCCGGGGGTAAGCGCAAGAGCCGCAGAAGCGGTGAGGCAGCGTTCAAGTATTTCCTGCTGGGCTCCTTCGCCTCGGGCTTCTTCCTGATGGGCATCGCATTGCTGTATGGCTCAGCAGCATCCTTCGACCTGGCCACGGTGCGGGCCTACGCAGCAGGGTTGGATACCGCTCCGGACATGCTCTTCATCCTGGGCTTGTTCTTCACTGCGATCGGCCTCTCGTTCAAGATCGCAGCGGCGCCATTCCACTTCTGGAGCCCGGATGTGTACGAGGGTGCACCCACCCTGGTCACATCCTTCATGGCCACTGTCGTGAAGATGGCCGCGTTCGCCGCCTTCTTCCGCTTCCTGCAAATGACAGCCATGCCAACGAGCCTTGGTCGCGCACTGCTGGTGATGACGATCGCCACCCTGCTCATCGGCAACATCGTGGCACTGCGCCAAAGCCAGTTCAAACGACTGATGGCGTATTCAAGCATCGCGCACAGCGGGTTCCTGCTGCTGGCCCTGTTGAGTGAAAGTCCGCTCACCGGCAGGGTGCTGTTCTACTACACCTTCACCTACGCCCTCGCCACGGTGGGGCTCTTCATCGTGCTGACCCTTGCGAAGCGCTCCGCGAATGGGGATGAGAACATCCGCATTTTCCGCGGGCTGTTCCGGGCAAGGCCCTGGCTCGCGATCGTTACGATGGTGCTGTTGTTGTCACTCGCTGGCATACCACTCACGGCAGGATTCATCGCCAAGTACCAGGTCTTCCTGCTGGCGATCGGGGGCGGCTTCATCAAGACCACGCTCTTCGCCGTGGTCATGGCGTTGGTAGGGATCTACTACTACGTCCTGGTGATCCGCGAGGCATTCACCCCTGCCGAGGAGTCCGCACCCATGGCGCTCGTCGTGAACCCGCTGAACTGGCTGGTACTCTCCCTGTGCGGGATCGCCGTGGTGGTCTTCGGGGTGTTGCCGGGGCTGTTGGGCTAGGACCGGACAAGCTTGCTCTTCCTGTATCCGTATGCGAAGTAGCAGACCAGTCCGATCAACAGCCACACACTGAACCAGATCCAGTTGCTCACTTCCATGCCCGTGAGGAGGTAACAGCAGGAGAGCAGCCCGAGCACCGGGATCAGCGACCACTGTTTCACGTGCGATAGGGCCACTACGCCAACACACAACGGCCAGAAAACCAGCTGCGGCAGGTTGTGCGCCAGGCGGCCTTCGGAAAGGTCCAACAGGCCGCTGAAGTGACCCGGCACAAAAGCGACAACGAGTCCGATCGCGCCTGCCAACATGATGGGGGCCACCCACCGGCTGTTGATGAACGGCAGGTTGAAGCCTCCTTTCGTCCGCTCGCGGCGGGGCAGCAACAGGACACCCCCGCACACCAGGACGAAGGCGAACAAGGTGCCGATGCTTGTGAAATCGAGGATGAAGGTCTCATCCGTGAAGAAGATCGGGATGCCCACCACGAGCCCTGTGGCGATCGTGCTGAAACCTGGCGTACGGTAGCGCGGATGGATGGCAGAGAAACGCGCTGGCATCAGGCCATCACGGCTCATGCTCATCCAAATGCGGGGCTGGCCCATCTGGAACACCAGCAGCACGCTGGTCATTGCGACCACCGCGGCGATGCTCACGAGGAAGAGCATCCATTTCACCCCGCGCAATGCGAATACCTCGGCAAGCGGATCATTCACCCCCAGTTGTTCCCAACCCACCATGCCGGTGAGCACCAGCGCCAGCACCACGTAGATCGCGGTGCAGAGGATCAACGAATAGATCATCCCCCTGGGCAGGTCCCTCTGCGGGTCCTTGCTTTCCTCGGCCAGGGTGCTTACGGCATCGAAACCGATGTAGGCGAAGAAGACCGCGCTGACGCCGGCCATCACACCGCCGAAGCCGTTCGGTAAGAAAGGCGACCAGTTCGTGATGTCAACGTAGTAGATGCCCACGACCATCACGAGGAGGATGATCGCGAGCTTCACAACGACCATCGTGTTGCTGAGGTTGCGGCTTTCCTTCACCCCGATGTAGACCGCCCAGGTGATCAGGATGTTGATGGCCACCGCAGGGAGATCGAAGATGATCCGAAGGCCTCCCACCATAGGGGCCGTTGTCCAGGCCGTCAGGCCTTCGCCGGCAATGCCCGTGTCGAACGCAGCGTGGGCCGCGCGGTAATTGATCGTGAGCCACGCGGGCAGGTGTAGGCCGAAGCCGTCAAGCAGGTTGGTGAAATAGCCGCTCCAGCTGAAGGCCACATAGATGTTGCCGATGCTGTATTCCATGATCAGCGCCCACCCGATGATCCATGCGAAGAGCTCGCCGAAGCTCACGTACGCGTAGGTGTACGCACTGCCGCTCACCGGCACACGGGCCGCGAACTCCGCGTAACACAGGGCGGTGAAGCCGCACGCCACGCCGCACATGACGAAGAGCAGGACCACACCCGGCCCGCCGCTGTAACACGCCTGGCCCAGGCTGCTGAAACTCCCCGCCCCGATGATCGCAGCGATGCCGAAAAAGGTCAGGTCCCGTACGGAAAGGTGCCTTCCCAGTCGATCCCCTCCGTGGATCTCTCCTTCCGCTCCTGTGGCCGGGGTGATCGGTTTCTTGCGCAGCAGGTCCATGGCCGTACGATGGAGGCCCAATGTAACGGAACCCCTGGCACCTGACCGAATGGAAAAAGAAAGGGGTCCGAAGACCCCTTCCCCTGAGCACTACACTGTTATTGCAACTCGCACGGCGTTGCTTTCACATCCTTCAACTCCTTGGTCAACAACATGTCGTTGGCGATCTTGGTGTTTCCGGTGCCGGCGTTCACCTCTTTCACCTTTTCGAACCAGCACCGCGCCTGCCCTTTGTCCTCCGGCACCGTGTAGTGGTAGAAGGCCAGGTAGAAATAGGCCTCTTCCGCATCGGTCGGTGACTTCGTGATGTCCTCGGGCTTCATGTGCTTCACCACTTCCTCGTAGAAAGGTTTGGCCTGCCAGGTGGTCTTGTCCGGATCCAGACCCACATTGGCACGTGCCCGGCCCAGGTAACCCTGGTAGATGTTCGGTTGGTAGGTGATGTACTTGGCCCAGGCACTGTCGGAAAGGGCGTATTCCTTGGCCTTGTATGCCGCTGCGCCGAGGTAGTACCAGTCGTTCACACCCACCTTGGCGCTGTTCACCTTGCCTTGGTAGGCCTCGGTGGCCTTGTCGAACATCCGGGCCTTTTGAAAGTACGAACCGGCCTCCATGAAGAGTTCCGGGTCCGCATTCTTCATGCGTGCCGCGCCCAGCAGTTTCTCGCCTGCCAGTGAGTCGTTGCCCAGGAGCGCGATGGCCCGCCCATAGTACTGCAGGTCGCTGCTGATCAGTTCGTCCTCCGGCTGTGCTTTCAGGTATGCCTCCATTGCCGTTACCGCGTTCGCGGTGTCCTTCATCTCCACCAGGTTGTAGCCCTTCAGGCGTTGCAATACGTTGTTCTTCACACCAGCGGCCTCCAGTTCGTTGATCAAGTCGAGTGATCCCGGGTACTTCTCCACGAGGAAAAGGAACTGCGCGTAGCGGACACGCGCGCTCTCGTTGCCTTTGTTCAACTCCAGGTACTTGTCGTAATCGGCGGTGGCTTTCGCGAAATCACGCTTGAAATAATAGGCCTCCGCACGGCCGCGGTAGGCGGGGGCGTAAGCCGGATCGATCGCGATGGCATTGTCGTACTCACTGATGGAAGCATCGAAGTTCTTCGCACGGTAGTACATGAAGGCCTTCTTGGCGATGGGCTTGGCGCTCGTTCCCTTCAGGTCGGCGGCTTTCTTGTAGTTCGCCATCGGCTCGGTCGCTTCGCGCGGATTCTGCTCGAAGAGCGCATCCCCCTTCACGATATACGCTTCAGGGTCATTGGCATTCAAGGCGATGGCCTTGTCGATGTACATGAGGGCTGTTGCCGGGTCCGTGTGCTCACCATGCACCAGGCCCTCGGCGGCCTCGCGGTATACGCTCGCCTGCACGGGCTTCGGTGTCTTGCTCGCCTTGTCGGTGGCTTTTGTGATGGCGGCCTCGAATGCTGTACGGGCTTCGTTGGTTTTGCCCTGCGCCTGCATCACCTTGCCGACACCCACTGCATTCAATGGCATCAAGGGATTCACGGAAGCGCCGCGCTCATAAGCCGCCATCGCGCTGTCCAGCTTGCCGTTGTGGTAGTAATTCTCACCCAGCAGGAACCAGGCCTCTCCGTTGGTCGGTTCGGTGGCCAGCACGGCCTTGATCGCACTGGTCGCCTGTTCGAACCGTTCATTGTCGATCAGCTTCGCGGCGTTCTCCAGCGGGGTCTGCCCAAAGGCGGTGATGGTGGTGGCAAGCAACGTGCTGGCCAGAAGTGTCGTTCTCATGGTAATGTGCGTCAACATCAGGGGTGAACGATCTCCACATCCCGGGCCGGGACACGTTCCGGTGCCAGGCCCTGTTTGAGGATGATGCGTTGGCCTTTATGGCCGGCCACAAAGGAAGCAAAACCGGTGCCAAGGCCGCTTTTGCCCTCGGTCACAAGCATTATGACCTTGCGCCGAAGCGGGTAGCTCCCGTCCTTGAGGGTGCCCTGGGTGGGCAGGTAGGCGGCCCCGGTGGGCTCCTGGGAAATGGGGATGATCCGGATGCGCTCCCGCAGGGCGACACAGGCCGGATCGTCCAGGTCGCTGAGCTCCGCGAAAGCGACGAAGCCGACCGTCCCGGGGTCCTGCGCCACACGTGTCACCAATTGTTCAACGCCCTCCGTCGCAGAGGCTCGTCGCAGCATGCCTGCATCGCCATCGAACAGTGAATCCACCAACGTGCGGGGCACGCCGCTGCCATTGCGGTCGAAGATCGCGTGGTAGCCAACTGAGCTGGTATCCGAGAGCAGGTTCCGTAGTTCGGTGAGCGACGCGGTGCGCAACTCGCTTTCCGGCGCCACGATCACGGCGATGGCATCGGTGGCCACCGGTTCGGAGTGAACGGAAAGGTTCCTTGTCTTGAAATAGGCCGCTTGATCCGCACCGGGTCGGAACGCACCGAAGACCAGCCGCACGCTGTCCGCCAGCATGGCCCGGGTCAGTTCGGCCTCAGGCATGTAATGGATGTCGACCTGGGCATCCGGATAGGTGCTGTTGAAGACCAGTTGGTGATCGTCCAGCATCAGCTTGAAGGCCTCATCTGCCAGCACAACGGCACGCCCGTAGGTGGGGGTATCGTCCATCCGTGGATCACGCGGCGTTCCATCGCACCCCGAACACAGCGCCAGGCTCAGCAGGGTCGTGGTGAGCAGGAAGGTAATGGAACGGTTCATTCCGCCTTGCTCTCGTTGTGTTTGCGTACCCACAGTGAGCCGCGCAGCAGCCCGTAGCCGATCAGTACACCGCCCAGTACCATGCGATAGTCCCTGATCACATCGGCCGCGAAGGAGGTGAAGATCAAAAGGCACCCGGCGATCACGTAGACCACCGACATCACCAGTGCGAACCACTTCATGGTGGCCTAGCGCAGCACGAAGCTCACCGGCAGGATGTAGCGCACCTTCACCGGTTTGCCGTTCATCTTGCCCGGGCTCCACTTCGGCATGGCCTTCACCACGCGCAGGCCTTCCTTGTCAAGCCCTCCGCTTACGCCACGCTTCAGCACCACGTCGGTGATGCTGCCGTCATTGGAAACGACGAATTCGATGTAGACCTTGCCCTGGATGCCAGCGTCCTGCTCCATCTGCGGGTACTTCACATTCTTGCGCAGGTAGCCGTACATGGCCTCCAAACCACCCGGGAATTCGGGCTGCTCCTGCACGGAGGCGAGGTCGAAGGTCGGTTCCTCCACAGGCGGTGGCGGGGGAGGTGCCTCGATCTTCTCGCCTTCCTGGGTCACCTGTCCGGCGTTCGTCTCCTGCAGCACTTCCTGGGTGGGTGGTGGTTCTTCCACGGGCTCATCCACGGCCACGAGTTCGGTGAATTGCACGCTCTCGATCTTCACGGGTGGTGGTGGCTCCACCGGCGGGGGCGGCGGCTCCTCCTTCTTCTCTTCCTCAAAGAGGTCGAGGTTCACATCCACGATCTTCTTCGCCTCGACGACCTCCTCCTCACCGCCCAAGGCGGCCACGATCTTGGGGGTTCCGATGGCAAGGCCGAAGAACACCAGGGAGCCGATGAATGCGATCCCCAGGCCGCGCACGTAATCGCGCCTCAGGGTGAATGCACCATAGTCCTGGTGTCGGTCCGCGAAGACCATTTCGTTACGTGCCGGGGTAAGCACGTTCGTCCAGCTGAGGTCCATCGCCATCACGATGGACAACACCAGCAGGAGCCCTATGATGATGACATATTCCATGCTAGAGTGTTGCTTTTGCCGCGTCCAGTAGGGCCTGTTCCTGCGCCTTCAGGCTGTCCAACACGCCGTATGAGCCGATGCCGCTGATGTCCATCTCATCGACCATGTCGATCATGTTGCGGTACTTGGCCTCGCCGTCGGTCTTGATGATCGCCTTCAGGTTGCGGCTGGTGCCTTTGATCTCCCGGCGTTTGGCGAGGTACTCCTCTTCGGTGATCTTCTTCTCGTTGAACTGCTTGGCGAGGTCGTTCAGTTGCGCGATGGTCTCCTTGTTCCGCTCGACAAGGAGCTTTTGCACCTTGCTGAAATCCGTGCGCTCCAAGGTGGTTGCCGGCTTGCCTTCGGGATTGCCCTCTGCGTAGAACTGGCCGTAGTAATAGAAGATCTGGTCGTTCTTGGTGAGCAACAGCGTGATCGCGTTGTCCAGCGGCGTGGGAGGGGGCGGTGGTTGATCGGGCGGGGGCGGCACCGGGAAGGTCATCTGCAGGGTGCTCGGCCGGTACATGGTGGTGGTGAGGATGAAGAACGTGAGCAGCAGGAAGGCGAGGTCCACCATGGGGGTCATGTCCACATGGGTGCTGCCTTTCTTGGCCCGTTTCTTCTCGTGCCGGCCTCCGCCTCCACCACCACCTTCGGGTACTTGTGCCATGGTGCTCTTTCTGTGATCGTCGGTCCTCCTGCTTCAGTACAACCGTCGGGGAGGAAGGTTCGATCGGTTCGTTACAACCTCGATTCCTCGAGGTCCGTGATCATCTTGAACTTACTGATCTGGATGCCGGGCGACTGGAAGATCCGGATCACTTCGGCGACCTTGCTGTAATTGGTGTTCCCGTCCGCCTTCAGCGCGATGATCGGGTTCTGCCCGGCATCGTTGTAGAAGATGTTGCGCGTAACCGTGATCCAATCCCGCAGTTGGTTGTTGGTGCTGTCCGTGGGGATGCCTTCGAACTTCAACGTGAACTCCTTGCGTTCCACCCCACTGTCCATGGCAAGCAGGTTGTTGAGCTGCTGGATGGGTACACCCACTGGTCCGACGTTCGCGAACCGGTTCAGCTCCTCTTCCGTCGGGGCATAGTTCACGCGCTTACCGAGCTCCAACAGCACAGCCTGGCGTACCTTCTTGTCGGTCATGTCCCAGAACACATGCCCGCCGCTGTCCACCAGGATGGTCATCATGTTATCCACCGGAATGGCGGATTCCGACATGGACGAGGGCGTGTCCACAGCGACCGCTTCCTCCGGACGGAACTGTGCGGTGAGCATGAAGAAGGTCACCAACAGGAAGGCCAAGTCCACCATGGGGGTCATGTCCAGTGATGGACTTCCCTTCGGCATTTTCAGCTTCGACATCTTCTGTTCGGCTGGTACTTGGTTAGTGTGGTCGAGGCGTGACCGTGATGGTCATGCGCTGTTCTACTTGTGGTTGGCCAGGGTCTTGCTCACGCTGAAACCGGCCTCATCGATACCGTGGGTGATGGCATCGATGCGATTGCTGAAGTAGTTGAAGAAGATGATCGCGACCGCGGAACCCGTGATACCGAGCGCGGTATTGATCAGTGCCTCGGAGATACCGGTGGAGAGGGCCGTGGCGTCAGGCGTACCGGCGGTGGCCAGTGCGGAGAACGCCCTGATCATACCCAACACCGTTCCGATAAGACCGAGCAGTGTACTCACACTGGCACATGTGGACAGGATCACCATGTTCTTGCTCAGCATCGGGAGCTCCAATGCGGTGGCCTCTTCCAACTCCTGCTTGATGGTGTTGATCTTGGTCTCCTTGTCCATCTCCGGGTCGCGGTAGATGGTGCTGTACTTCTCCAGGCCACTGCGCATCACGCTGGCCACCGAACCCTTTTGCTGGTCGCACACGGCGATCGCCTCCTGGATGTTGTCCGTCGCGAGGTGCTGGCGAACGTTGACGATGAACGTGTCGATCCGACCCTTGCCTTTGGCACGCGCCAGGGTGATGAACCGCTCGACCGCGAAGACGAGCACGATCAGGTTGACGCTGATCAGGATCGGCACGATGAAGCCTCCCTTGTAGATCGTTCCATACAATTTGCCCGGATTGGTCTCGATGGGGTGCCCATGGATCGGATCGTTGTTCTGGAAGTTCGCAGGGTCGCCCAGGACGAACATGTAAATGCACACGCTGGTGATCAGGACCAGAGGAAAGACGATGGCTACGAACAGGGAATTCATTTTCCCGCTCTTCTCGTTGCTCATAGGGGTCGGCTTAAGGTGAAAGTTTCGTTGTTCGTTGTTCTCGGTTCCGCCGTTGCGGTAGTGTACTTCCGAAAGGTAAGGGGGCAAACATAGCAAGATCCAAGTACGCCTCGTGTAAAGCCCGTGTTATGCAGTACACTTCCGCCCGGCCCGGGGAAAACCCGGCGATACTGCCGTATTCTCGCAAGTTCACTGGTGCAAAGAGTTGAACGATGGGTTGCCGGGCACTGGTATACCGCACGATCCGGAGCGAGGAACGGCCGGAGCAAGGCAGGAAGCGGCGCTACGTGCGCGCACCGGGAGCATCCTTTTCGTCATCGCGTATGCAGGAATGAAAGCCGTTGGACCCTGTCGCGCAGGACCATCTCGATCACATAGGTCCCCATAGGCAGATCGCTCAGGTCCACGGCCCCGCCATCACCGAGGGTGCCTTTCTTCAGGGTGTGGCCTCGGACATCCATGATCCGGTAGGCTGTTGGATGCACAAGGTGATCCACAACGAGGGTGTTCTCCACGGGGTTGTTATGCAAGGACGGCCCTGCCGGACGTTCCGCTCCCCGCACACCCATGTCCAGGTCCAGCGGCATCTCCCACATCCGTGCGGCCCCGGTGGTATTCCGTTCACAGGTGAATCGCACGGTGTCCGGGGCGCTCCAGGCGATGGCTTCGACCTGTGTTGCAGGCAGTGCGATCCGTCGCGTCAAGGTCGTGGCGGAGAAAAAGGCATGGTCCGCGTATCCCGAAAGTTGCCATACGAAGGGCAGCTCATCGGGGTCATGGCCAATGAGCGCAATGGTCCCATGCACTGGGTCCAGCGCGGCACCGGTGACAAGGCCCTGTGCATCCAGGACCCCACGAGGCATGGCCTGGTGTTCTCCCGGTGTTGCGGGCAAGGCATAGAGGTGGGTCGTGAGGTCCACCCAGTTCTTGGTGAAAAGGAAGAGGCTGTCACCCGTCGCCACAAGGGCTTCACAGTCCCAAGCGGTCGCGTCGAACGCGGGGGTGAGATCCACTTGATCGGAATACGTGAAACGGATCGTTTCGACCGGAACGCTCATGACGGCAACGTCCAACAGCAGTGATCGTGGGAACCGGTGAATGCGCAGGTCCGTACGCGCCCCTGCATTGTTCCCGACATCCGCGATGTAGACCCAGGTCCCATCCGTGGTGATCTCCTCCCAATCGGTATTGGTCACGCCTTCGAGGGTGACCGTACGGAGCACATTGCCCGTTCCGGGCTCGATGCTATAAAGTGCGCTCGGGTTTCCGCTATCCAGGACCACCCAGGTCGCTTCCGGAAGGACCAGCATGCCGCTCACCTCGTTCAGTTCATCCGGGAATGAGTTCAGCAGGGTGGGCACCAGTGGCTGAGCCGCCAGCGCTGGTGGAAGGAAAAGGGCGAGCATTGCGGTGCGCACACCACAATACTACGATGGGCAGGGCTACCGCTGCCGACGCTTCACACCCAGCTTGCCCGCAACGGGTGCGGCCCTGACATCACGTCCGCGGTGGCCTGCGGCAGCCGGATCAGGTCCATGGCGGCGGCAGGAGCGCAGCGCTTCAACAGTGGTAGTTCCATCCCGGGCCGGATGAGGATGAGGTCGGATCCGTGCACGGCGTGCAGGTACGTGGACCCCTGGGCCGTGGGAATGACCCGCGGACCGGCCGCCTCCGGTGACAATGTGCCATATGAGCACAGGCCATCGTTCACCATTTCGCTCATGAGGATCGAATGGCGGTTGCAGAAGACCTCCAGCTGCATGTATCCCTGCTCCAGCCACTTCCTCAGTTCCTTGCACCACCCATTGTCCGCCATCTCCGCTGCCCGGTATTGCGGTCCGGTCGGTTCGGCGAACGCCTCCTTGAAAGGCCCTTCCGGCATCGGGTCCTGTTCCATTTCCTTCAGCAGGGCGTGCTTTTCCCCCGGGCGGACCAGGATCAGCTCATGCTTGGGCACATGGAGAAGCCACTGTGCTGCATTCGCCGTGGGTACGTATCCGTGGTACCGCTGGAGTTCCGCGCGGTCCTCGCGTTGCCGGAGCAACCCGGTTCGCACCAGCGGCCCAAGGCTTCCGTAGCGACCGATCACCGACATCAGCTCGATGAACCCCTTCTCCTCCATGTTCTGCTGGCACCGCCAACGGGACCAGAATGCAGCTGCGGACATGCCCCGAAGTTCAGGACCGCATCGGCGCTTGCCACGGCCATCCAAGGGGAATGATCAACAGCCCGGTGCTGATCGCAGGGAATGGTCCCCTGGGCCGCAGGGAACCGGCCCCCGCCCGGAGCCCCTACCTTGTGCGGGCATGAAGAAGATCAACGATACCACCATCGCCCTGCTCATCGATGGTGACAATGCCGCACCGAAGCGGCTTTCCGCCATTCTTGAGGAGGTGAGCAAGCAAGGCACCATCACCATTCGGCGGATCTACGGGGATTGGACCACCATGCACATGAGCGGTTGGAAGGACCTGCTCAACAGCAATGCGATCCAGCCAGTGCAGCAATTCGCCTACACCAAGGGCAAGAACAGCACGGACAGTGCCCTGATCATCGATGCCATGGACATCCTGCACGGTGACCTGGTGGATGCGTTCTGCATCGTGAGCAGCGACAGTGACTATACCAGACTGGCCACCCGGTTGCGCGAAAGCGGCCAGTTCGTGATGGGCGTCGGTGAGCAGAAGACACCGGATGCCTTTGTAAAAGCATGCGAGCGGTTCATTTACGTGGAGAACCTGGATGTGCAGGAAGAGACCAAGTCGCCTGCCAAACGAGGCGGCAGGGCCAGGGCTGCCGCCGCGAAACCGAAGCTGTCCGCGAACATCGGCCTGATGCGGAAGTTGCGCAAGGCCTTCAACCTGGCGAAAGGTGAAGAAGAAGAGGTGTCGCTCAGCTTGATCGGGCAGGCCTTGCGACGCCTCGACCCCGGTTTCGACCCCAGATCATACGGTCACGCATCGCTCTCATCCCTGGTCGATGACCTGAAGGACCAGTTGCAGACAAGGCGGGAGGAGAAGGGTAATATGGTCATGGTCCGCTTCAAGTAGCTGGTCGCCGCGGTGGTGGGACCGTGACCCTGGCTTCGAACGGCACCACATCGCGGTGCCTGTTATCTTTGCGCCCCTTTCGAAAGCCCTGATGGACAAGCGTTTCCCGCAGTATGATGAGTTGGGCCTGCCCAAGGTCGCCGAGGAGGTATTGAAGCAATGGGAGGCCGAGGACACCTTCGGCAAGAGCCTGGAGCTGCGCAAGGACGCCCCACCCTTCGTGTTCTACGAGGGCCCGCCCAGCGCCAACGGACTGCCCGGCATCCACCACGTGATGGCACGTGCCATCAAGGACATCTTCTGCCGCTACCAGACGCAGAAGGGTCATCGTGTGGATCGCAAGGCCGGCTGGGACACGCACGGGCTGCCCATCGAGCTCGGCGTGGAAAAGGAGCTCGGCATCACCAAGGAGGACATCGGGAAGAAGATCACCATCGCCGAGTACAACGCGGCGTGCAAGAAGGCCGTGATGCGCTACACCGATGTGTGGAACGACATGACGCGGCGCATCGGCTTCTGGCTCGACCTGGAGCACCCGTACGTCACCTACCACACCAAGTACATCGAGAGCGTGTGGCACCTGCTGAAGCAGCTCTACGACCAGGACCTGCTCTACAAGGGTTACACGATCCAGCCATATTCGCCGGCCGCCGGCACCGGCCTTTCATCGCACGAGCTGAATCAGCCCGGCACCTACAAGCCGGTGAAGGACACGACGGCCGTCGCGCTCTTCAAGGCGATCCGGGATGCGAACAGCGAGTGGCTTTTCACCCCTTCTCCCTCGGAGAAGGGGCCGGGGATGAGGGCGTATTCATCCTCGCCTGGACCACCACGCCATGGACCCTGCCCAGCAACACCGCGCTCACCGTCGGCCCGAAGCTGGAGTACGTCCGCGTGAAGACCTTCAACCCGTACACGCACGCCCCGCAGACCGTGGTGCTGGCGAAGGCGCGGTTGAACGCGTACTTCAAGGAAGAGAACAAAGACGCCGCCTTCGAGGACTACAACAAGGATGGCAAGAACATCCCGTGGACGCATCCTCGGCGAGTTCCTCGGCCACCAGCTCGAAGGCGTGCGCTACGAGCAATTGCTGCCCTACGCGGAGCCCGAAGGTGGCGGCGATGCCTTCAAGGCGATCGGTGGTGACTTCGTGACCACCGAGGATGGCACGGGCGTGGTCCACACAGCACCCAGCTTCGGCGCGGATGACCAACGCGTGGCGCGCCAACACAACATCGGCTCGCTTACACTCGTGGACCTGCGCGGTCGCTTCAAACCAGAGGTCACCGACTTCGCGGGCGAATACGTGAAGGCGGAATACTACACGCCGGAAGAGCTTGCGGCGGAAGCGAAGAAGCAAGGGCGCGACAAGTACCTCAGCGTGGATGAACGCATCGCCATCAAGTTGAAGACCGAGGGCCGCGCCTTCAAGGTGGAGAAGTACGAGCACAACTACCCGCACTGCTGGCGGACGGACAAGCCCGTGCTGTACTACCCGCTCGACAGCTGGTTCGTGCGCGTGACGGCGAAGAAGGACCGGCTCATCACGCTGAACAAGACGATCAACTGGAAGCCCGAGAGCACCGGTACCGGCCGCTTCGGCAACTGGCTGGAGAACCTGCAGGACTGGAACCTCTCACGCTCGCGCTATTGGGGCATCCCGCTCCCGATCTGGCGCACCGCCGATGGTGAAGAGGAACTGTGCATCGGCTCTTTGAAGCAGCTCAAGGAGGAGATCGCGCGCAGCGGTGAAAGCCGGCGTGATGAAGGAGGATCCTTACGCGTCGTTCAAGGTCGACGACATGAGCGATGCCAACTACGACACGGTCGACATCCATCGTCCGTACGTGGACAACATCGTGCTCGTATCGCCGAGCGGCAAGCCCATGCACCGCGAGACCGACCTCATCGACGTGTGGTTCGACAGCGGTTCGATGCCCTACGCGCAATGGCACTACCCCTTCGAGAACAAGGATGTACTTGACGCGAAGTTCCCTGCGAACTTCATCGCTGAGGGTGTCGATCAAACGCGCGGCTGGTTCTACACCCTGCACGCGATCGCCACGCTCTGCTTCGACCAGGTGGCCTACAAGACCGTGGTGAGCAACGGCCTCGTGCTGGACAAGGTGGGCCAGAAGATGAGCAAGCGCCTCGGCAACGCGGTGGACCCGTTCAAGACGCTGGATCAGTACGGCGCCGATGCCGTGCGTTGGTACATGATCAGCAACGCCTCGCCCTGGGACAACCTGAAGTTCGACGCGGAAGGGATCACAGAGGTGCAGCGCAAATTCTTTCGCGCGCTCTTCAACACATACAACTTCTTCGCGCTGTACGCCAACATCGACGGCTTTGAGGGTAAGGGCGAAGCAGCGCTTACAGAGTCCGATCGCTGGATCCTCTCACGCCTGAACAGTGTGATGAAGCTGGCAGATGCGAACTACGCCGACTACGAGCCCACTATCGCCGCGCGTGCCATTCAGGACTTCGTGGTGGAGGACCTGAGCAACTGGTACGTGCGCCTCAACCGCCGTCGTTTCTGGAAGGGTGAGATGGGGGCCGATAAGAATGCGGCCTTCCAGACATTGCATCGTTGCCTCGAAGTGATCGCCATGCTGAGCGCGCCGATCGCACCCTTCTTCAGCGATCGACTGTACCGCGACCTCACCGGAACCAGCGTTCACCTGAGCGAATGGCCGATGCACGACGAGAAGGCCATCGATATCGAACTTGAACAGCGAACAGGGCTCGCGCAGAAGTTGACGTCGCTTGTGCTGAGCATCCGCAAGAAGGAAGGCCATCGTGTGCGCCAGCCTTTGCAGAAGATGCTCGTACCGGTGACCGATGCCGCGATGCGCACACGCCTTGAAGCGATCCGTGACCTCGTGCTGAGCGAGGTGAATGTGAAGGAGCTCGTGATCCTCGACGCCAGCGAGAGCAAGCTAACCAAGAAGATCAAGCCCGACTTCAAGAAGCTCGGCGCGCGCATGGGCAAGTTGATGAAGAGCGTAGCCGCAGCGGTGAACGGATTCTCACAAGCACAGATCGCGGAGCTGGAAGCGAACGGTTCGATGAAGCTGAGCGTGGAAGGCCAGGAGGTGGAGTTGCTGCGCGATGACGTGGAGATCACGGCCGAGAACGTGCCCGGTTTGAGCGTGGCCAGCGATGGGCCACTCACCGTAGCACTGGACATCACCCTGACCGATGGGCTCATCCAGGAGGGCCTGGCCAGGGAGCTGGTGAGCCGGATCCAGACCCTGCGGAAGGAGGCGGGTCTGGAGGTGACCGATCGGATCGACCTGCGGATCCAGCGAAATGGGGATGAGCGGTTCGAGAAGGCCCTGGCACTTCATGCACCCACCATTCTGGCCGAAACACTTGCCATTACCCCTGAAAATGAGCTGGTTGTGACCGAACTCTCGGCAACCCAGGCAGGCGTCCATTCGTTCGAATTGATGCCCGAACTGCAGGTGCTGGCGCGCTTGTCCAAGGCCTCGCAATAGGGCTGGAAAGCCCTATATTCGCGGATCATTTCAAAAACCGGGAAACCATGGCCAAGAAGACCGCGGTAAAAAAGACCGCCAAGAAAGCGGCAAAGCCTGCGCCGAAGAAGAAGTCGGTGAAGCCTGCGGCGAAGAAAGTGGCCAAGGCGAGACCGGCACCGAAGAAGGGGGCAAAGCCGACAGCGAAGAAGACCGTTTCGAAGGCGAAGGCGGTGGTGAAGAAGGCTGTCAAGAAGGTGACCAAGCCAGCACCGAAGAAGGTTGCAGCGAAGGGAAAGAAACCGGTCGCCAAGAAGGCAGCACCGAAGAAAGCCGCCGTCAAGAAGGTCGCAGCCAAGAAGGCAGCACCGAAGAAAGCAGCACCGAAGAAAGTGACCAAGGTCGCCGTGAAGAAGGCTGCGGCACCGAAAAAGGCTGGTGCCAAGAAAGCGGCACCGGCGAAGAAGAGTGCGCCGAAAGCACCTGCGACCAAGACCGCCCCGGTGGTGAAAAAGGCCGCAGTGAAACCCGCACCGGACCGATCAACCAAGTCAACGAAGAAAACCTCAGTGAAGAAGGAAGTGAAGGAGAAGGCACCGGCCAAGCCGCTGGTGACGCAGATCGTGGCACCGAACCGTCCGGTCGCCGCACCCGTGGTGAAGAAGCACGTGTCAACGCTCGAGAGTGCGGACAAGCTTCGTTACAGCGATGAAGAATTGAAGGAGTTCAAGGAACTGATCATGAAGAAGCTGGACGAGGCCCGCAAGGACTACGACCTGCTGAAACAGACCCTGGCGAACACCGACAACAACGGCACGGACGACACGAGCCCCTCGTTCAAGATGATCGAGGATGGCAGCGAGACCCTGAGCCGCGAGGAGACCGCCCAACTCGCAGGTCGCCAGGAGAAGTTCATCAAGCACCTGGAGGATGCGTTGCTGAGGATCCGGAACAAGACCTACGGCATCTGCCGCGTCACGGGCCGGTTGATCAGCAAGGAACGGCTGCGGCTGGTGCCGCACGCCACCCTCAGCATCGAGGCGAAGCAGCAGATGAGCAACGGGTGATCCCGCCGTCCCCGATCAGTCGGCCTTGAAACGCGCCCTAGCCGTCATCCTCTCAGTGCTGATCATCGATCAGGCCCTGAAGGTGTGGGTCAAGTTGACCTTCTTCTACGAAGGATCCATTTCGCTCCTGGGCGACAAGGGTTACCTGCATTTCATCGAGAATCCCGGCATGGCCTTCGGCATGGTGCTGGGCGGGGAGTGGGGCAAGTTGCTGCTCACGCTTTTCCGCATCGTGGCCGTCACGGCCATCGGGTACAGTCTGTTCCGCATGATCAAGCGCAAGGTGCGCGGTGCGATGGTCACGAGTGTGTCACTCATCTTCGCCGGCGCGCTGGGGAACATCATCGACAGCACCTTCTACGGACTGATCTTCAGCCAGAGCACCACGCTCAAGAAGGCCGTGCTGTTCCCGCCGGAAGGGGGATATGGAACCTTGTTCCACGGAGCGGTGGTGGACATGTTCTACTTCCCATTGTGGCGCGGCCACCTGCCTGAATGGCTTCCGTTCTGGGGTGGCGATCGCTTCGAGTTCTTCCAGCCGGTGTTCAACGTGGCCGATGCGGCGATCACGATCGGGGTCGTGTTGTTCATCCTGGCGCAGCGGGGCAACAAACGGGAGGAGGTGCAGGAGCCCGCGCCGGAACCTCCATCAGCACAGGAGGAGGCCCCCTCAGTGGTGTGACCCGTGCCATGTGGTCCGCACGGTCATCGATACGATCGTCGGGACCGTGGGGTCAAGCCGAAATGACCGCACCGCGCAAGGCAGCGACACGCTCCGCGATCTGCACCGCGTTGGTGGCGGCCCCTTTCCTCAGATTGTCCGCCACGATCCACAGGTTCAGTGTACGGGGCTGGGTCTCATCACGCCGGATGCGGCCCACGAACACCTCATCGCGTCCGTTGGCCTTCATCGGCATGGGGTAGGCGTCCCGTGCGGGATCGTTCTCCACGATGATGCCGGGCGCTTCGTTGAGGAGGCGTACCACGTCATCCACTTCGAACTCGCGCTCGAACTCGACATTCACTGCTTCGCTGTGCCCGCCGGTGACCGGGACCCGCACCGCGGTCGCCGTGACGCGGATCGCGGGGTCAAGGATCTTACGGGTCTCATGCACAAGCTTCATCTCCTCCTTGGTGTACCCGTTCTCGGTGAACACATCGCAACGCGGGATCACGTTGCGGTCGATGGGGTAGGGATAGGCCATGTCACCGGAGACACCGCTGCGTTCATTCTCCATCTGGGTCACCGCCTTCATACCGGTGCCGGTAACGCTTTGATAGGTGGAAACGATCACCCGTTGCGCGCGATAGGCCCGGTGCAACGGTGCCAGTACCATGACCATCTGGATGGTGCTGCAATTCGGGTTCGCGATGATCCGGTCGTTCTTCGTGAGCACATCCGCGTTGATCTCCGGCACAACGAGCTTCTTGTCCGGGTCCATGCGCCACGCACTGCTGTTATCGACCACCACGCAGCCGATCTCTGCGAAGCGCGGGGCCCATTCGAGTGAAACGGCACCACCGGCGGAGAACAGTGCGAGGTCCGGTGTGGCGGCCACGGCTTCTTCGGGCGTGATCACCGTATGGTCCCTGCCCGCGAAACGAATGGTGGCTCCCGCAGAGCGGGCGCTCGCCACAGGAAGGAATTGAGAGACCGGGAAACGCCGTTCCTCCAACACCTTCATCATCGCCCCGCCCACGAGGCCCGTACATCCCACCAATGCGACTTTCATCGTTCTTCGCTAACGCGCTACAGTGCCCGAAAGTACTACCTTTCCCTCCCTGCATCGCATCATGTTCCGAACACGTGCATCACGCTCCATCGCCATTCTGCTGCTCGCGGCTCCCGGTCCACTTGCCGCGCAACTGAGCGAGGATTTCTCCGACGGGGACTTCACTTCGGCGCCGGCATGGAGCGGCACCGATGCGCTGTTCACCGTCGTGGATGATGGCGGCGATATGCGCCTGCGCAGCAACAGCCCAGGTGCGGCCACCTACTATCTGAGCACGCCGAGCGCGATCGCGAATGATGTGCGCTGGGAGTGGTTCGTGGACCTCCGTTTCGCGACGAGCGGGGCGAATTACGTGGACACCTACCTGCTCAGCGATGATGCCGACCTGACCGCCGTGCAGAACGGCTGGTTCGTGCGCATGGGCGGCACGGCGGATGTGATCGAGCTCTTCAAACGTGTGGCCGGTTCCAATACCTCGGTGATCGTCAGCCCTGCGGGAATCGTGAACAGCAGCTCGAGCAACCCGTTCCGTATCCGTGTGGAGCGCAGCACTGCCGGCAATTGGACCTTGTACTATGACGATGGTGCCACGGGTGCGTTCGCCACCGCGGGGTCCATTTCGGACGGGGCGGTGGGTACAGGCACGCACTTCGGCATCTCCATCACGCAAAGTTCCGCGGCTTCTGCGATCAACAACCACTTCTTCGATGATCTCACCGTGGGGCCGATCCCAGTGGACAATACCGCACCCGTGATCCTTGCGGTGGATGTGCTGGACGAGCTGCACATCGATGTGGTCTTCGACGAAGCGGTGGAACAGACCACGGCAGAGATCGCATCCAACTACCAGGTCCTTCCCTTCAGTAGCGTGAGCGCGGCAATGCGCGATGCGGTGGATCCCTCACGTGTGCATCTTACGCTTGGGAATGCCTTGGTCAGTGGCAATGATTACACGCTCGTGGTGGACGGGGTGGAGGATCTGAACGCGAACATCCTGATAGCCACGCAATTCCCGTTCAGCTATTTCATACCGGAAGCTGCCGAGCTCCGCGATGTGGTGATCAACGAGATCATGGCTGATCCCACACCTGTGGTCGGTCTGCCTGAAGTGGAGTTCATCGAGTTGTACAATGCCACCACGGACAAGACGTTCGACCTCGCAGGGTGGACCTTCAGTGATGGCGGTACTCCTGTGGTGTTGCCCACATACATCCTCGGCCCCGGTGCGTACGTGCTCATGGTAGCCAGTGGCAACCTTGCGGTGTTCGCAGGGATACCGAACAAGTTGGGCACCCCCTCACTGCCGGCCTTGAACAACGATGGCGATGCACTGGTCCTGCAGGACGATAACGCGAACACCATCGATGCCGTTTCCTATGCACTGAGTTGGTATCAGGACGGGGTGAAGGACGATGGTGGCTGGACCCTTGAACAGATCGACCCGACCTCGCCATGCAGTGGTGCTGCGAACTGGCGTGCCAGCAATGCCCCGGCCGGCGGTACGCCCGGCGCGCAGAACAGCATCTATTCCATCGTTCCGGACACGGAAGCTCCATCGCTGGTGTCCGTGCAGGTCCCGGATGAGATGACGCTTGAAGTGGTCTTCAGCGAAGCGATGGATGCCAGCAGCCTCGTGGGTGGTGCATACATCATCACCCCGACGATCGCGACCGGTGCCGTTACCCCGAACGGAACGAATGGCGCGTTGATCGAGCTGTTGCAACCGCTGATCACCGGCACGGTGTATACGCTCGTGGTGGAGGATGTATCCGATTGTCCGGGCAACCTCATCGGCATTGCCAACACGGCCACCTTCGCGCTGCCGGAACCCGTGGAACCGGGTGATGTGGTGATCAACGAGGTGTTGTACGATCCCATTGTCGGTGGAAGTGACTTCGTCGAGCTGTACAATCGGTCGCAGAAGACCTTGAGCGTGCAGGGCTGGCTCATGGCCAATGAAAGCAACGGTGCGATCGGGAACCCGACACCCATCAACTCCGGTCTGCTCCTGCTGCCCGGTGAGTACGTGGTGATCACCGCGAATGCGGCCAACATCGCAGCGGTCTATCCGCAAAGCCATGTGGACCGTTTCGTGGAGAACACCCTGCCCAGTTACAACAATGGAGAAGGCACGGTGGTGTTGCAGGCTCCGGATGGTACGACGTTGGACCTGTTCCGGTACGACGACGACCTGCACTTCCGATTGGTGAACAACCCGGAAGGGTACTCTTTGGAACGGGTGGATCCGGACCGGCCGACGAGCGACGACACGAATTGGCAGAGTGCGGCCGACCTGGCCGGAAGGGCGACACCCGGATACCGGAACTCCCAGTTCGCTGAAACGCCGGAAGCCTCCGGGGACATGACCATCGACCCGGCCATCTTCAGCCCCGACAACGATGGCTATCAGGATGTGCTGACCGTGGCCTACCGGTTCGATGCGCCGGGCTTCGTGGGCAACATGACCATCTACGACATCGCCGGTCGTGAAGTGCGCCACCTGATGGAGAACCAGTTGCTCGGCACCGAGGGAGCGATCTCTTGGGATGGGATCCTGGATGGTGGCAGTCTGGCGCGCATGGGTCCGTACATCGTTGTCCTGGAGGTGTATGACATCGACGGCAACGTGGAGAAATTCAAGCAGACCGTTACGCTGGCGCATCGGTTGGATTAGTAGTTGGTCGCCAGTTGGTGGTGGTCAGGCTGCCTATTGTTGGCCGGTAGCTCATGGACAGCCATTCCACGGCCCCCGTTCTGTTGGTATTCTCCGCGCCCGCCGCGCCTCCTTGGCTGTTGGATTGCGCAACTTTGCACCGCAATGACGGACCAATTGACCAGGAGCCAGGAGCTCATCGCCCGCCGCAAGGCCGCCGTACCGAATGGCGTGGGCATGTTCAACTACGCCACGGCCGCGAGGGCCAGCGGCGCCACCATCACCGATGAGGACGGTCGCGAACTGATCGACTTCGCCGGGGGCATCGGCGTG
>JAWKNI010000022.1:0-20586 GCA_041391785.1 Flavobacteriales bacterium
TGCTCTTCGCCGAGCGGCTGGAACTCTTCGCGGAGCTGTTGAAGGAGCAGCCCGTGACCTGGAGCGGCCGCACGCGGGCGGCGTTGCAGGACCAACGCGTGTACCCGCCCACGGCGAATGGGCTGCGCACCTGGATCGGGGTGGGCGGCACGCCGGGCAGCGTGGTGCGCGCGGCGCGCTACGGCTTCCCGCTGATGCTGGCGGTGATCGGGGGTGACCACCTGAACTTCGTGCCCTTCGTGGAATTGTACGAACGCAGCCTGCGCGAAGCGGGCCGCGAGATGCTCCCGATCGGTGCGCACAGCCCCGGCCACGTGGCGGAGACCGATGCGCAGGCGAAGGACGAACTGTGGCCGCACTACGCGGCGATGATGGAACGCATCGGGCGCGAACGCGGCTGGGGGCCGTCCACGCGGGCGGGCTTCGAGCAGGCGGCGGGCCCCACGGGTGCGCTGTGCGTGGGTGCGCCGGCCACGGTGGCGGCCAAGATCGTCCGCGCCGCGAAGGCCTTGAAGCTGTCGCGCTTCGACCTGAAGTACAGCAACGGCACCCTGGCGCACGACAAGCTGATGCGCAGCATCGAGCTCTACGCCACGGAAGTGGTGCCGCTGGTGCACCAGGGGCTGGCCTGAACCTACTCCAGCCAGCTGCGCACGAGGGCCAGCACACGGGCCTGTTGCTCCGGCGTGCCGCGGTTGCCCATGTCGTTGTGGCCGATGTCGGTGGAGGTGACCACCGTGATGTGCGGTGCGTCGGTGGGCAGCACCCCGGGATCGGCGGGCTGATCGTGCGAGCGCAGGCTGTACACCTGCGGATGCTCCGTGCGCGGCAGGGGCAGGCGGCGGTTGTCCAGGGTGATCAGCTTCTGCAGCGCATCGGGGTGGGTGGTGGCGAAGAGCACGCTGATGTCGCCACCCTGGCTGTGGCCCAGTGCGGTGAGCCGGTGCAGGTCCAGCTGCGGACAACTGCGGTACAGGTGGCGCAGCACGTGTTCCAAATTGGCCACGCCGCGTTCCCAGCTGGGCATGCGCGCGGCGCGGATTTCGCCCTGCATGGCCAGCGGCGGATCGCCGGGCAGTTCATGCTGCACGCTCACCACCACGCGGCCATCCGCTGCGAGGGGTTCCAGCAGCCAGCGGTAAAGCAGGTAGGTGCCGGGTGCGTTCGCGTTGTAGCCGTGGCTGAAGAGGATCACCGGCAGTCCGTCCAGCGGCTTGTCCGCCGGGCGATAGAGGGCGATGGGGATGCTGCGTTGGCGTGTGGTGTCGAGCAGCGTGAGCGTGTCGCACAGCACCTGGGCGTGCAGCGATCCGGTTACCAGCAAGGCCAGCAGGAACAGCGTTCGCATGGTCCGAAGGTACCGCAGGTGCACCGCCACCCGGAGGTGGAAAAGTCCGCCCCGGGCCTGACCGCGGTGGTCGTGGCTCCACCTTTCCATCAAGGGAAAGGAGACCATCAGGTCCTACACGCATTTCGCCTCAAGGAAGATGAGCCAGCTCCAGTGCAGATCTTTTTCGGAGGGGCGGGCGGCTGTCCACGATCCGCGCGGGCCAGGTGGTCGGCGTGCTGGCGCGTAGAGCCCGTGTGGTAGCCGAGCCACCTGGACTTGGAAAGCCTGCCCCGGGCTTGACCCGGGGTGGTTGATCTTTGGCTCCACCTTTCCATCAAGGGAAAGGTGGAAGACGGTCTTTGTGTCTCACCCGCACGACACGCCATTTCAGCAAAGGGATCAACTCAAGTGCCGACCGTTCCACAAGTCATCGACCGGAGGTGCGCACCTCCTACGGCAGCTGCTCCACCCGCGCATTGGTCGGCACCACCCCGCCGATGTTCTGCAGGATGATGTCGCGGTCGTTGCCGATGCCGGTGTAGCGCGTGCTGCCATCCATGTTCACGTCCTCATTCCGGTAACCGGACACGGCGTTCGTGGGCACCACCCCGCCGATGGCGGTAAGCAAGGGATCGCGGTCGTTGTCCACACCGGTGTACTTCAGCGTGCCATCGAACCCCACATCACCGGCCCAGAGCACTTCAGCAGGGAACAGACCACCCACGGACTTCCGTGCCTCGGTACCCCAGGTGTCGGTGAGGGGATCGGTCAGGTCCACGGTGGTCGGTGCGTACGGCAGTGCGATCGCGGTGGCCGTCATGATGCCCAGGTGGTTGCGGTGGCGCAGGCTCACGTGGTAGTTCCCGGCGGGTACATTGAAGTGAACGGGTGATGTGCCGTCGAGGTCCACCACATCGCCATCGCGCTGCAGCAGCACACTGCGGCTGGCCACGATCAGGGCGGGGTCGGTCGCGTCGCGCAGTTCCAGCAGCACGCGGTCCACGATGGCATTGCTCCCGACCACCGCCAGCACGGCCGGATCCACAACGCCGTTGTCCGTGCCGGCATGCACGTAGCCCAATGCCGGGTACGGGTCGGTGAGCGGGAAGGAGTCAAGGGTGCGCAGCGCATCGTTCATCAGTCCGGTGTCGGCGTCATAGGGTCCATCCAGGAAGATCCGAGCGGCCACTTGCACGGCGGGTGCCGTGGGCGCGCAGAAGAGCGGGCGCAGGAATTCGCGCGTCTCGGCGTAGATGGCTGCGGGGTCGTGCAGTTCGTGCGCGCCGCCCACGTGCGGGTGGTAGAAGTAGCGGCCCGGTGCGGGATCGAGGTGCTGCATCCGCGGATCGATCACGCACGAACCATACAGATAGGGATAGTTGTCGCCCACGCCCAGCGGCATGCCCCACAGGCCACGCTGGTAATTGCAGCCCACCACGGGGTCGCCGCTTTGGTGGTAGAGGTAGAGCGCCGGTCCGACCGGGTCGCTCACCAGGGTGGTGTCCAGCAGACCGCCGTAGTAGGAGACCACCGCGAGGACGTCATCGGTCTGTCCGTTCAGGTTGAGGGTGCCGGTGATGGGACCGAGGTCGGGGCGCGGATAGGAATTGAGGAAGTGCTGCACGTTGCCGATCGCGCCGCAGGAGGCGGGCTTTTCCGCGGGGTCGTCCACGAAGGCGGCGTGCAGCACGGAGATCGCGCCGGCGCTGAAGCCGAGGGTCACCACGTTGGTGGTGCTGGTGCTGTCCTGTGCACTGCGGCCTTTCAGGAAGCGCAAGGCCCCGCGTGTATCCTGCTGTGCGCGGTAGGCGGCGCGCACCACCTCGGAAGGGTCGTAGGCGAAGGGCGAGCCCAGCAACCACGTGCCGTAGAAATCGAGGCGGTAGCTGATGGTGGCCGCCGCCCAGCCCATGCTCGCGAACTCCTGGCACAATGCATTCAGGTCATTGCGGTCGCCACCGGTGAAGCCGCCGCCGTGCACCATGATGATGAGCGGTCGTTCGGTCTGCGCATCGCCGATCGGTTTGAAGAGGTTCAACCGCAGCTCCTGCGTGGCACCGTTGAAGCGCACCCCGGAGCCGTAGAGGATGTCGAGTTCCTGGCGCACCGCGAACTGCGGCGTGGTGAAGGAGATGGAGCAATCCTGTGCCGTGAGGTCCCCGATGGCCATGGCGAGGAACAGGGCGAGGGTGAGGCGGGCGGCATTCATCCACACAATGTACTGCGGGTGGGGGGCGCCCCGACGATCCGTACCGAGGGCCTGCGTGCGACACGCCAAGGTGGTTACTGCACCACCAAGCGCAACACGCTCCGTTCGCCGGTGGGCGCCGTGATCACCACCGCATGGATGCCGGCCGCCAGCTCACCACGTGGGATCGCGATGCGCCGTTGGTCGCTGCCACGCATGCTGCGCACCGACCGACCTTGGGCGTCCACCAGATCGATGCGGTGGTGTGCGGTCAAGGGCTCCCGGCTCCAGAGGACGGCATCGCCGCGCATGGGGTTCGGAACGATGCCGAAGGCCGGCGCATCCGTGTCGTTCACCGCGGTGGTGAGGAACTCGTACGTGGCCGTGGCGATGCACCCGAAGGGGCTGGTCACTTGGGCTGCATAGATGCCGTTCCCGCTCACGGTGATCGTGGGCTGGTCGCCATCGGGCACCGGTTCTCCGTTGAGGGTCCAGTGGTAGCGATCGCCTTCCGTCACCGTGAGCGCATCCCAAACGGCGGGTGTGATCTCGGGTTGCCACAGCGCACAATCCACCAGGGTGTTCAACGTGGAGTTGGTGATGATCGGCGGGTTGAGGTCGAAGTAGATCCCTGCCGTGTTGCTGATCTCCGTGCCGTGCGGAAGGCCGGGCACGAGGCCTGTGCGGAAGCTCACAAAACCCTGGCTGCCCAAGGGGTCGCTGGCGCTGTCCGGCAACAGGATGTTCTGAAGGCGGATCACGAGCACGTTGCCGCTGTCCACGCGCAGGTCGGTGGGCAGGAAGGAGTAGGCGAGGAGGCTGAGGCGATCGAGGTCCGCTTCGGGGGGAAGGGTATCGCGCAGGGTAACGGAAACGGCCGGTGCGTTGCCGGTATTCTGGAACCGGATGGTGTAGTCCAGGTGGTCCGTATCCAGGTCGATCGCACCGGAAGCGCCGTAGCCCACGGGGTCCACCTGCTTGTCGTTGGGGTCGTAGCTGCACGTGACCACGCCATGCCGCGACACGGTGATGGTGTCCAGGATGAGGCCGGGAACGACCGGGTCGAACTGGATCGCGCGCAAGGTGAAGTGCGTGCTGTCGCCCAGGTGCCCGGCGTCCGGCCGCACCACGGTGAGGTGGAAGGAACCTTGCTCGTAGTAGCCGAGGTCGGTGTAGTGCCAGTAGTAGGTGTTGCCCACCAGGGAGTCGGGTGCGGGGTACGCGTCAAGCACGGTGAAGAGCGTGTCGTGGTCCAGTGCGAGGATGCCGCTCTCAACGAGGTTGCCCTGGTTCACCACGGCGATCCAGTGCGGCACGGTATCGGCGCAAAGTCCGACAGGGTTCGGAAGCGCCAGGTGCAGGTCCGATGCCTCCTGGTCCACGAAGATGCCGAAGTCGTTGCCATTGCTCACCGGGTTCTGGGCATTGAGGGTAACGGTGTATTGCAGGCTGTCGGAGGTGATGTACCAGAGATCCGTATCGATGATCGGCCGCACGGTGAAGGTGCCGCTATCCACGTAGGCAAGGAAGCTGCCGTTGTTGCTGGAGAAGGGGAAGTTCGGTGCGGGGTCGGCCTCCACATGCGCCCAGGGCACGGGCGGGTCCTCCGGGTCGCGGATGCCGTCCTCATCCAGGTCATAGAACAGCCGTCCGGTGATGCGGAAGAAAGTGTTGATGCGGTTGGGAAGCCATTCCAATTGGGTCTCCTGGTCCTCGCTGTACACGATGTCCGTGAGGCCATCACCATCCATGTCCGCCAGGATGGAATGCTTCAGTTGCGTGCTGTACGGCTCGTTGGGCTGCAGCGGCTGCACCGTGCCGAACTGGCCCAGGCCGTCGTTCGGCGACCAACGGAACTGCGTGTAATTGCCATTGAGGATGTCTAGGTCGCCATCGCCATCCACATCGAACACATGCATCGTGCTGGTGAAGTTCCAGGTGTTGAGTCCTTGTACCGTGCCAAAGCTGCCGTTCCCGGCGTTCAGGAACACGCCGATGTCGTTGAAGATCCCGTTGATCACCAGATCGATGTCCCCATCGCCATCCAGGTCGTACGGATGGATCTGTACGGCATTGCTGAGGCCGGTATTGAAGGCGGCCTGTGCGGCGAAGGCATTGGCGCCCATGTTCCGGTACCACTTCGCGGAAAGCCCGTTGAGGTCGGCGGCAATGAGGTCCTTCAACCCATCGCCATTGAGGTCGGCGAATTGAACAGGCCCCGCCGTGATGGTCGCATCGATGGTGATGTGCGCGCTGAAGGATGTGCCGTCATTGCGCCGCCAGCCCACGTTAGGGTCGGAAACGAGGTGGTCCAGATCGCCATCGCCATCCACATCGGCCAGGGTGATCGGTGAGGTATCCTGCAGGTAGGAGCTGTTCAAGAGGATCTCCGGGCCGAAGGTGCCACCCAGGTTGCGCTTCCAGTAGAGGTCGCGGTACACGGTGCTGCCAGCGCGGAACACGATGTCCATCAGCCCGTCCTGGTCCATGTCCTGCAACAGGAAGTTGGTGATGGCCGTGGTGCCGATCCGGAGTTCCTCGGTGATGGTGAACACGCCGGGGAATTGCTGCAGCATCACCACCACCGGGCTGAAGGTGCCGTTGCGCACCACCAGGTCCATGTCGCCATCACCGTCCAGGTCCGATGCACCGAGGTTGCTGGGCGAGAGGTACCGGGGCACGTTGATCTCCGCACCGAAGTCACCACCGGTGTTGTACCGATAACTGACATCCTGGTTCGAGTCGCGGCGATAGCCAAGGTCGATCAGGCCGTCGTTGTTCAGGTCCTGAAGGATCACGGCATGCGCGCTGAAGGAGAAGCTCAACGCTTGCTGTGCGAAGGTGCCGGTGCCATCGTTCAGGAGGATCCGTCCGGAACTGGAATGCGCTGCCACCAGGTCCTGGTCGCCGTCGCCATCGAGGTCCGCGGCATAGGCACCGAGCAGACCGTTCACCACCATGATCGGGGTGATCGCGCCGAAATTGCCATCGCCTGTCGCAGGGATCCACACCAGGTCATCGCTGCCATAGGTGAACAGCACATCCGGCCACGCATCACCGTTGAGGTGCACCAGTTGCACGCTGGTGGGGGCGGCGAGCGCGGTACCCAGCACGTTCATGGCGCCGAACAGCCCGCTGCCATCGTTCGCATACCAGCCCAAGGTCTGTGTGGTGGGCAACGCAGCGAGCACGTCGAGGTCGCCATCGCCATCCACATCGCCCACGGCGAACTGCTTCACACCGGCCGCCGTGGTGCTGATGTCCTGCTGCGGACCGAAGGCCCCTGCGCCGTCGTTCGCGAACCACGCGATGCGGTCGTCCAGGGTGCTGGCGGCGATGATGTCCGGATCGCCATCACCGTCCACATCGGCGATGCGCACCCACGCCGGTTGGTCCATGCTGGTCTGCAAGGTGTCCACGACCGGATATTCACCGAAGCCATTGTTGGGTGCCCATAGGATGCGGTCATCACCAGCTACGGCGATCACCATGTCCTCCACGCCGTCGCCGTTCAGGTCGCCGAGGTCGAAGGAGCTGGGGGAAAGCAGGCCCGCGATCGCCGTGCGTGCAGGTTCGTACAGGTCCTGGCCGTAGCCGCGGTACCAGCGCACGGCGCTCGAATACGGTGCGGTGCACACCATGTCCAACTGGCCATCCTGGTCGATGTCGGTGAAACGCGCATCGCTCATGACCCCGGGGTAGTTGCCACTGATCACCTGCGCTGGACCGAACTGTGCGTGTGCCCCATGAACGAGCAGGCAGCAAATGAAGGAATGGAGCAGGGGGCGCATGGAAGGATGGATCAGGAAGACGAAACTACTGCGCTGCTGTGAAGCTTTTCACACACAATGCCCGGGGTGCAGGTGCACTGCACGGTACGGCTCCGATCACCGGATCAACGACACACTTCCGTTCCGTTGCACCCGGCGCACGCCCTCCTGCGCCTGCCACGCATACTCCAGCGTGTAGGCATAGAGGCCCACGGGGAGCTCGTCGCCGTTCCAGGTGAAGGCCGGGTCATCGGTACGGTGGATGCTGCGTCCCCAGCGGTCGAAGAGTTCCAGCGCGAAGGAGGTGGGATCGCAATCCATGCCTGCGGCGAACAGGTCGTTGATGCCATCGCCGTTCGGTGTGAAGGCGTTCGGCAGGTAGAGCGGGCAGCGGCAGTTGCGGGTAAGGACCGTGATCGCGTCGCTCGCGGTGCAGCCCGCGGTATCGGTCACGAACAGCGTGTAGGTGCCTGCCTCCTGCACGGTGAGGGTGCGCGAGGTGTCGCCGGTGCTCCATTGCAGGTAGCCCTGCACCGGTCCCGGGTCAAGGGTGGCGGGCACATCGTCGCAGGTGCTCACATCATCGCCCAGGGTGAAGGCCGTTCCGCCGTAGCGCACCACCACGGTATCCACGATGGTGCTGCACGGCAATTGCACTTCCACGGTATACAGCCCACTGTGCTGCACGGTGATGCTGGCGGTCGTTTCGCCGGTGCTCCACAGGTAGGCGGGGGTGTGGAAGGGATGCGTCCAGGTGGCATCGAGGGTCACGGCCTCGCCGCTGCACAGCAGGGTATCGCGCAGGGCGATGGGGTCGAAGGGCGGCGGCGTGGGGTAGGTGTCCCAGTGGTTCGGCAGTCCCCAGGTGCTGGGGTTCGTGAGGCCCACGGCCTGGTCGATGAAGCCGCAGCCGGTGCCCGCCACATCCGGATCGGGGATGGCGCTGAGGTAGGTGGCCCCGTTGAGGCGCGCGGCGTAGAGCTTGCCATCCGGGGCCATCTGCAGCGTGCCGAACGCGCGGTTCATGTTCGCTACGATCACTTCGGTGTTCATGGGATCCGCGCTCGTGAGGTCGTACTGCCGGATGGTGCTGTAGCCGATGCCGTTCTGCAGGCCATGATCGCTCATGTACACCAATTGTCCGTTCGGTGAGAACTCCACGCCGTAGCCACGACTGAAGAGTTGTGGCGTGCCGCCGATGGAATCGCTGATGATGTTGCTCAGTTGCCCGGTGCTGTTGTCGAAGTCCAGCACATCGAAGTAGGTCGATGACCACCAATCGGAAGTGCTGTACGGGATCAGGTTGCCCCAGGCGCTGGCGAGCTTGGTGCCTTGCCTGTTCACTTTCATGCAGCCGATGATGGACGCTCCCGAGCCATCGGCATTCGTGCTCATCGGTCGGCCGATGTGGGTGATCACCGGCCCTTGCACGCCTTGGCAGGTAACGAGGTAGGCGATGAAGGCATCACTCTCCGAGCGGTGGTAGAGCACCCACACATCGCGCCCGTTGGCATGGCGCGTGGCGGTCAAGCGTTCTGTCACCGGACCATCCAGCAGCACGTTCGCGCTCACCACATCGCCGTTGCCGTTGTTCTGTGCCATGTCCACGATGCTGTACGCGGCGTTCGGTTGGCCGATCCATTGCCCGGCCTGTGCCGGTGCAGTGAAGACGTAGTAGCGTTGCGGATCGTCCGGAAAGGGCACGATCAGCGCGCTCTGGCTGGTGCTGTAGGTGCCGAAGAGGCCGCTGCCGTTGGGCATCACCGTGCCGGTGCGGTCCCACACGTTCTCGCCGTTGGTGTAGAAAAGCAATTGACCGGTGGCGTCGCAGATGCTGGCACAACCTTCATCGGTACTGAGCGGCGTGCTGATGGCCACGGGTGCCCCGCTGCTGAAATCGAGCCCCGCATTGAAGCCGAAGGGCCAGTGGCCGTGCTGCAGCTGCGCGCAACAGGTGGCGGCGCAGGCCAGCGTTGGTATGAGGAAGGGGATTCGCATGGATCCTCGCCAAAGAAGACCCGGTTCACGGGCGGAACGATGCCTGACAAGGGTGGAATGTTCGGCCGGTGGTCGACGGTGTCGCAGTACTCAGTGCAGTGTGTCGCGGTGCAGGTGGAAATAGAGCAGGAAGCCGGCCGGGATGAGGCAGTAGACGAAGAGCAGCACGGAAACGAACAGGAAGTAGATCGTCATGGCCCAGATGAGCATGGCGCACACCGCCAGCAGGATGTGCAGCACATTCGATACGGCGTAGATCGCGTAGCCCGGCCGCTTGCCCGCCAGCATGAGCCCAGCGCCGAGCAGGGCACCCACGCAGCTCAACAACACCAGTTGCAGCAGGAGTGACAGGTACACCGATGCTTCGCCCCCCACGCCGCCCTGCCGGATGCCCGTCTCCAGCAACCCCACCTTCACCAGGTTGGTCAGGAGCAGGAGGACGTTGCCCACGAGCGTGAGCACGCACATCACCGTGAATCCGACGGATCGTGGGGTGCTGGCATATTCGGGCACGCCGCAAAGGTGCGCATCCGCTGCGGGTGCAGCGCGGCATCGTCAGCGGCGGCCCTCAGCGCACCAAGGCCACGCGCAGGGTATGCGCAGCGACGGCAGAACTCACCTGCACGAGGTACACGCCGGACGGAAGGTCGCTGCCGATGCGCATGTTCAGCGGACCATGGGCGTTGATCTCGCTCAGCACCGCTCCGCTCGCATCGAGGAGGCGCACCGTGGCCAGTGCATCCATCGGTCGGGTGCTGCGGACGGTGATGACGCCATCCGCACCTCCGAACGCGACAAGGCCGAACGCATCCACCTCCTCAGCGAGCCCCGTGGTGCCCGGGGTGAATTGCCAGAGCTCGTTGCTCGGCAGGTTCCCACCGCTCAAGGACTTCTCACCGAACACCAGGTAGCCTTTGTCGCCCACCGAGAAGAGGGATCCGTTGGCGATCCGGTCCGTCGGCAGAAGGGCATCCTGTATCCATTCATCCGCGGTGGCGTTGTACCGGTACAGCTGTTTCCCGCCTCCACCGGACCCGCCCACGTTGAAGACAAAGCCCACATCGCCCACCGCCGTGGCAGTGCTCTGGTCGGAGTTCGGGAAGATGTCGGCCACGGCGGTCCATGCATCCGCGATCGGGTCGTATTCCCACCAATCGCCATACACACCGCTGAACACGCCGGCGCCCATGCCGAGGTAGCCTTTGCCGTTGGCGCTGAACGCGCATTGTGCGCGCCGATCGTTGCCGGGGAAAGGCGCCACGGTGCTCCAGGTGTTGGTGGTGCCATTGAAGGCGTACACCTGGTTGGTGCCGTTCTCCGGACCGATGTAATAGGTGTCGCCGATCACGAATCCATGTGAGAACGCGAAGCCGATGCCGGGCACATCCGGATGCTGCACCCAGGTGCCGGTGGTGGGCAGGTACTCGTAGACCGTGCGGCTGAATTGGATGAAGGGCGATCCGAACGCGAAGAAGATGCGCTCGCCGATGGTGAAGCCCGTCATGCCTTCGCGCACACCGGCGGGATAGTCCGGTATGGCCGTCCAAGTATCGGTCGCGCGCTCATATTGGTACATGTCTGCCAGGGGCGTCAGCGCGCTGAATTCCGGCCTGCCGGTGCCTGCGAACCCATGGGTGCTGTTGCCCGTGGCCGCCGCCCAGAAACGTCCGCCCGCCGGGGCGCTGGCCTTCTGTTCCCACGTGGCCTGGCCATGGAGCAGGAAGGGAAGGATGATCAGAATGGAGGTAAGCGATCGTTGCATGGTGTGTGCTGTCTGCTGCAAATGGACCGCATCCACCGGCGGTGTGCAATAGAACCTTTGTTACCGCGCGCCCATGCGCTTTCGCAGAGAAGTGTATTTTGTCCATCGCAGACAACGTGGTGCGCCGCACCATTCCTCCCATGCAGCGGATCCCTCCCTTCGCGGCATTGCTCCTGGCGTCCGCCTGCCTCTTAAGCAGTGCCTTCGTGCGTGCCGCGTCGCCGAAACTCGATTCACTGCTTACGGTGTGGAGGGATGTGACGCGCTCCGACTCGTCGCGGGTGGTGGCTTTCGAGCGCTACATCCAGAGCGCGTACCTGTACACCGACCTCGACACCGCGCTCCTGCTGGCGGACGAGCTGATGGCCTTCTCCAAGGAACGGAAGGTCCGCGCTGGTGAGATCATCGCACTGAGCATCCATGCGATCGCGCAGGCCAAACGGGGCGAGCACAGCAGGGCCTTGGAACTCAACGAGCGCATCCTCGCCATGGCCCGGGAGGTCGGGGACCAACAGCGGATCGCCGATGCATTGACCCGCATGGGCCTCATCCACAAGAGCATGGGTGATCTGCCCAGGGCGCTGGACCACTACCAGCGTTCCCTGGCGCTCAAGGAGGCGCTCGGCGATCAGCGCGGCATCATCATCACACTCAACAACATGGCCGCGGTGCACCGGGACATGCGCGATCTGGACAAGGCCCTGGCGGATCTCCAGCGCGCTCTGGCGCTCGCGGAGGACCTCGATGACCCGCGACTCCTGGCCGGAGTGTTGGCCAGTACGGGGATCGTGTACCAGAAAATGCTGGACTACCCGAATGCACTGGAGTACCTGAAGCGCGCCCTGGAGATCAATGAAGCGCGCGGCGACCGGTTCGGCATCTCCAGTGGTCTGGTGAACATCGGCAATGTGTACTACGAGCAGGGCGACCTCGTTCCGGCACTGGAGCACCAGCAGCGCGCCTTGGATTGGCAGCTGAAGATCGGCGACCGGACAGGCCTCACGAAGTCGTACAACCAGATCGGGCGCATCCGGCTGAAGCAGGGCGACGCGCGACAGGCGGCGATCGATTGCGGCAAGGGCCTGGAGATCGCGACCGACCTCGGGTCCCTGCACGACCGGTCGCACAACTGCGACTGCCTCTACAAGGCGTACAAGGAACTGGGCAACGACCGGAACGCGCTGAAGTACTTTGAGGAAATGGTGCGGACGGGCGACAGCCTGTTCAACGCGGAGAACACCAGGAAGATCACCCAGCTGGAGATGCAATACGCCTTCGACAAGAAGGAAGCTGCGACACGAGCCGAGCAGGAGAAGAAGGACGCCGTCGCCGCGCAGGAACTGCGCCGCCAGAAGGTGGTGCGCAACGGTTTCATGGGCGGCTTCGCGCTGGTGGCGGTATTCGCGGGCATCTTCTTTACGCAGCGCAACCGCATCGGCAAGGAGAAGGCGCGCAGCGAAGAGTTGCTGTTGAACATCCTCCCGGAGGAGGTCGCCGAAGAGCTCAAGGAGAAGGGCGAGGCCGATGCGCGGCTGATCGAGCAGGTCACGGTGCTGTTCACCGACTTCAAAGGGTTCACAGCGATGAGCGAAAAGCTGAGCCCGAAGGCACTGGTGAAGGACCTGCACGAGTGCTTCAGCGCATTCGATAGGATCTGTGAGGAACACGGTCTGGAGAAGATCAAGACCATCGGCGACGCCTACATGGCGGCCGGCGGTCTACCTACACCCAACACGACCCACGCCACCGATGTGATCAACGCGGCATTCGCGATGCGCGACTTCATCGCTGAAGGCAAAGCCTTGAAGGTCGCGGCAGGCCTGCCCTATTTCGAGATCCGCATCGGTGTGCACACGGGCCCGGTGGTGGCAGGCATCGTGGGCGTGAAGAAGTTCCAGTACGACATCTGGGGCGACACGGTGAACACGGCTGCACGGATGGAGAGCAGCGGTGAAGTGGGCCAGGTGAACATCAGCGAGGCGACATACCGATCGGTGGTGGAGTTGTCTGTTGTTGGTTCGTCCGTCGCACCAGTCGGCGCGCAGGGATCGCGCGACGGTTCCACCAACTCCCAACGACCAACAACCCAAAGCGCCCCGCGCTTCACCTTCACGACGCGCGGGAAAGTGAAGGCCAAGGGCAAGGGGGAATTGGAGATGTATTTCGTAACGCAACACAACAGCGACCAATGAAGACAAGAAGTCTCATCACGTGCCTGGCCATGGTCCTCATCACCGGTATGGCTCGTGGCGCGCCTAGCGAAGATCCTCTGGATTCTTTGTTGTCCATCTGGCAGGATGGAACACGGCCGGACTCCACCAGGGTCATGGCCTTCTCGCGGTACATCATGTTCGGCTACATGTACTCGAGGCCCGACACTGTGCCCGAATTGACCCGGGAGCTGCTTGATTACGGCCGCGTGCATGATTACGGCATCGCCATTGCCCAGGCACACAACCTCGATGGGATCGCGAACGATGTCCAAGGGAATTACGAGGAGGCCCTGACGCACTATCAGAAAGCCCTCCTCGCGTATGAAGAGGCCGGAAAGATCAAGGGCGCTGCCAATTGCCTGGCCAACATCGCTGCCGTGTACGCGAGCCAGGGCAATTACGCACAAGCCTTGGAATTCGATCAGAAGGCACTTGCCAGGCGGAAGGATATGGGAGACAAGCAAGGCATGGCCGGTAGCTATAACAACATTGGGCTGATCCAACGGGAGATGGGGAACTACCCTGCCGCGTTGAGGAGTTTCATGAGCAGCTCGGCGATATTCGAGGAACTCGGCGATGACAGGCACCTGTCGAAGGCGTTGGGCAACCTCGGCATCGTATACAAGGACCAGGGTGACTTGGAGCGAGCCAAGGAATACTATGAAAAGGCCCTTCGACTCAAGGAAAAGGTCGGCGAGCAGGACGGTGAGTCGCAGGTCCTGAACAATCTGGGCGAGATATACCTGAGGCAGGACAACTATGCCAAGGCTCTTGAGTATTTCGAACGGTCCGGGGCGATCGCCGCTGATGTCGGGGACAAGGGGGTCCACGCCGTGAGCCTCGGGAACATCGGTGCCACATACGCGGAGATGGACCGGTATGCCGAAGCCGTTGCGGCGTACGAGAAGTCACTTCTGATCAAGGAGGGGATCGGTGACAAGAGGGGTGTGGCACATGCCATCATCAACATCGGATCGATCCATGTGGAGAGCGGGTCGACCGCGACCGGCCTGGCGAAATGCCTGGATGGCCTGGAACAGTCCGAGGAGCTGGGATCCATTCCGGACATGGAGCAGGCATGCGAATGCCTGTACACCGGATACAAGGCGATCGGCAACGCAGGCAAGGCGCTCCAATATTTCCAACGCTTCGTTGCGTACCGCGATAGCATGTACAACGAGGACAACACCAAGGAGTTCACACGCATCGAGATGCAGTATGACTTCGATAAGAAGGAGGCTGCGACACAAGCCGAGCAGGAGAAGAAGGACGCCATCGCGGCGGAGGAATTGCGCCGCCAGAAGGTGGTGCGCAACGGTTTCATGGGCGGTTTCGTGTTGGTGGCGCTCTTCGCCGGGGTGTTCTTCACACAGCGCAACCGCATTGGCAAGGAGAAGGCGCGCAGCGAAGGATTGTTGCTGAACATCCTGCCGGAGGAAGTGGCTGAAGAGCTGAAGGAAAAGGGCGAGGCGGATGCCAAGCTGATCGACCAGGTCACCGTGCTCTTCACGGACTTCAAGGGCTTCACGGCGATGAGCGAGAAGCTCAGTCCGAAGGAACTCGTGAAGGACCTGCACGAGTGCTTCAGCGCCTTCGATAAGATCTGCGAGGAGCACGGTCTGGAGAAGATCAAGACCATCGGCGATGCGTACATGGCGGCTGGTGGACTTCCAACCCCCAACACCACGCACGCCACGGACGTGATCATGGCAGCACTGGCCATGCGCGACTTCATCGCAGCAGGGAAGGAAGAGAAGATGGCGGCAGGCCTGCCCTATTTCGAGATCCGCATCGGCGTGCATACGGGCCCTGTGGTGGCAGGCATCGTGGGGGTGAAGAAGTTCCAGTACGACATCTGGGGCGACACGGTGAACACGGCGGCACGGATGGAGAGCAGCGGTGAGGTGGGACAGGTGAACATCAGCGAGGCGACGTACCGAATGGTGGCGGAGTTGTCGGTTGTTGGTGCGTCCGTCGCACAAGTCGGCGCGCAGGGATCGCGCGACAGTTCCACCAACTCCCAACGACCAACGACCCAAGGGGCCCCGCGCTTCACCTTCACCCCACGCGGCAAAGTGCAGGCGAAAGGAAAAGGTGAGTTGGAGATGTACTTCGTGGAAGAACGGACCACATGAGCCTACGACGCGCATGAATGCCAGGCTTGGTAGCTGCATCATACTGCTTGCCTGCTGCGTGTCTGGCGCATCCGGTCAGGAGGATGTTCACCCCATCGATGGTGCGCTCCTGCCCACCCGTGCGACCTTGAAGAGGATACCGACCGAGGCATGGACGGGGCTTCCCAAAGGCTACAAGCTACCGCGACAGGTCGACCTTCGGGCCAAGCTTCCACCTCCTGGCGACCAGGGGAGGCAGAACAGCTGTATCGCGTGGGCATTGGCCTATGGGATAGGTACATACCACGACGCGTTGCAGGATGGCGCAGCGCCTGTCGACACCAGCGGGCGCATGGATCCCCGGCGGACCCTGAGCCCGGCCTATCCCTACAACCTGACGAAGACCGCGTTCGACACGGCGGATACGCGGTGCCTCGGCAGCCACTTCGACAAGGTGTTCAGTGTGCTCATGGAACAGGGTTGTTGCACCTGGCAGGAGATGCCCTATGATCCGGCACCCATGGGATGTTTCCAGGCCGTTCCCGTCAAATTCCAGCGGACCGCTGAAAGGCATCGGATGACCGCACCCGTGCGGGTCTCACCGTATGAGCTCGATCAGATCCGCCATCACCTCGCGCAAGGCACACCGGTCGCTTTCGCCATGGGGATCGACACTGCGTTCAAGTACGGCGGCATGCGGGCGGCGAAGGGTGTTCCCTTCGATTGGCATCCGGAATGTGCACAGGCCATGGCGGGCAGTCATGCCATGCTTGCCGTTGGGTACGACGATGCGGACAGCACCTTCCTGATCATGAACTCCTACGGCACACAATGGGGCGAAAAGGGTTTCTGGCACATGCGCTATGATGTGTTCGACTGCCATGTGACCGAGGCCTACATCACGCGACCGCCGTTGTCAGGAGCCATCACGCCTGATGTGGAGGAGGACAAGCCGGTGGAACGCACCAAGCGGCGACGCTTGCGCACCGGGCTGGCCATGGGGAAGCACGCGGATGTCCAGGGCATGTCGCTTGCACTCGCCGGCCACGCACCGGAACTCGACAGGGCGCTGATACAGGTTTCCGACACGAGCGGAGCGGCAACGGTGGAGATGCTCGAATTGCACGAGGACGCACCACTGCGCTTCTACCGTGGGGATGACCTGGTCACCGTGACATACGCCCGCGCTTCACGCACACGTGACCCGCAGCGCACCAAGGCCCATATCGTGGCCAGGGTGGAGGAGGATGGCACGGACCCGTGCATCGAACGGGCTATCCGTCTTGCCGATCGTATCCGCTCGGCTCGAGATCCCCGTCCGTGAGCCCGTCGTCCAGCCCGTCGCCTGTGCGCCTCTTGGTAAGCACATACGAATGCTCGCTTCCGGCAACGATCATGGTCGCCTGCGTGCTCCAATCATTGGCATCCACGTCGGACTGCTTGTACCATACCTCCCAGTACTCGGTGCTCGCGGCCTTCGCTGCGGCATCCGGGGTGACGACCACTTTCATCATATCGAGGACATGACTGCCTTTCGAGCTCCAGCTTCCGCTCTTGCTCACATCCACGCGCATGCCTGCCGGGGTGGAAAAGCCCAAGACCAGGCCGTACATGCCAGGATTCGAATTGGCGAGCATGCCCTCAACGGTCACTCCGATGCCGTTCGGTGCGCCGGTGGCGGCCATCATTTCCGTGATGAACGCAGCCCTAAGGTTCCCGGGCTTCGTGGTGCCGAGTGGGGTTTGTCCTTGTATGGTCGTGTAAGCCATGGTGGTGGTTTTGGAAGAGTTCGACGAAAGGGACGAAGCAAGCTACCACGTTCAGCAGGCGAATCCAAGGGTTCGCGGCACATGGGTCGCGGTGGTAACGTAAATTGATCTCGGAGTCCATTCTGTTCTCGGGATCCATGGGACCGATCAGATCCTTGATCACTTCCGTCGTGGTCATCACCGCACCGATGAGCACCTGGGCGCAGTCGGTGAACGTCGACTCGCTCTGGAGTGTCTGGCGCGATCCGGAGAAGCCCGACACGGTCCGGTTGAAGGCCATCCAACGCATCGCATGGGAGGGTCATCTCTTCACCCACCCCGACTCCGCGTACCACATTGCACAACTGGAGTACGACTTCGCTGCCGAAAGAGGTCTTGCGCGGTACATGGCGGAAGCGCTGAATGTGCAGGCGGTATCCCATCACATCCGTGGGGACCTTGATCGGGCGCTCGATGGTTATCTGCGAAGTCAGGCCCTGTTCGAGGGGTTGGGGTCGCTCATCAGGACCTCCGCTGTCCTCAACAATATCGGCAACATCCATTACGACCGTGGTGATCTGCCCAGGGCGCTGGACACCTACCTCAAAAGCCTTGATCTCGCGATCAAGGGCGGGGACACCAACATCGGCTCCAACCTCCAGAACATCGCGCTCATCCACCTGGATATGAAGGAGTATGGAAAGGCACTGGAGTATTGCAACGAGAGCATTCGCGTACATCGTGCGCACGGCGATGAAAGCGGCGCCGGGGATGTCATCGGGAATCGGGGGTTGATCCACCGGGCAATGGGAGAACCCGAGAGGGCCATCGCGGATCTTGAAGAGGGCAGGGCGATAGCGGAGCGTCTTGGCAACAGGTCCGGCGTTGCTGGCGCGCTGAACAACCTGGCTTTGGTCTATGGCGATATGAGGCGATGGGAAGAGGCGCTGGCTTATTTCCAGGCAAGTCTGGCCCTGAAGAAAGCGCTTGATGATAGGCAAGGCATCGTAAGCAGCACAGGGAGTATCGGGGGCATGTACCTGAAGCAGGGCGCCTATCGCAAGGCCATTCAATGGTGCCAGGAAGCCCTTCGTATGGCAGAAGCGAATGGTGTGCTGGAACATGAACTGGCCTGCAACGAATGCTTGTATGATGCGCACAGGTCCGCTGGCGAATTCGCCCAGGCGCTTCGTTACAGCGAGCAGACCAAAGCACTCCGCGACAGTCTGTTCAACGCGGAGAACACCCGGAAGATCACGCAGTTGGAGATGCAGTACGCCTTCGACAAGAAGGAGGCTGCGACACAGGCGGAGCAGGAGAAGAAGGACGCCATCGCGGCGGAGGAACTGCGCAGGCAGAAGGTGGTGCGCAACGGTTTCATGGGCGGGTTCGTGTTGGTGGCGCTCTTCGCCGGGGTGTTCTTTACGCAGCGCAACCGCATCGGCAAGGAGAAGGCGCGCAGCGAGGAGCTACTGTTGAACATCCTGCCGGAGGAGGTCGCCGAGGAGTTGAAGGAAAAGGGCGAGGCGGATGCCAAGCTGATCGACCAGGTCACCGTGCTGTTCACGGACTTCAAAGGGTTCACAGCGATGAGCGAGCAGCTGAGCCCGAAGGCACTGGTGAAGGACCTGCACGAGTGCTTCAGCGCGTTCGATAGGATCTGCGAGGAGCACGGATTGGAGAAGATCAAGACCATCGGCGATGCGTACATGGCGGCAGGTGGACTTCCAACCCCCAACACCACGCACGCCACGGACGTGATCATGGCAGCACTGGCCATGCGCGACTTCATCGCAGCAGGGAAGGAAGAGAAGATGGCGGCAGGCCTGCCCTATTTCGAGATCCGCATCGGTGTGCACACGGGTCCGGTAGTGGCAGGCATCGTGGGGGTGAAGAAGTTCCAGTACGACATCTGGGGCGACACGGTGAACACGGCTGCACGGATGGAGAGCAGCGGCGAGGTGGGACGAGTCAATATCAGCGAGGCGACGTACCGAATGGTGGCGGAGTTGTCGGTTGTTGGTGCGTCCGTCGCACAAGTCGGCGCGCAGGGATCGCGCGACAGTTCCACCAACTCCCAACGACCAACGACCCAAGGGGCCCCTCGCTTCACCTTCACCCCACGCGGCAAAGTGCAGGCGAAAGGCAAAGGGCAGCTGGAGATGTATTTTGTTTCACGAACGGGATGAAGAAAGCGATCACGATCCTCTTCTGGTATCTGGTCTTTTCACCGATCGGCCCATCCGTGCTCGCGCAGGGGTTGACCAGGGCGGAGTTCGACAGCACCTATTCCCGATTCGTGGATTCGCGATTCCACGAGCCGCGTGAGGACCTCGGGATACTCCGCAGGTTGGAGGCGTACTCCGCACAGCGGGAGGATTCGTGTGCACTGGCCAGGATCAATTCATGGATGAGCAACTGCCATGACGCCCTGGGCCAGTTGGACAGTTCCATCTATTACGGTCACAAAGGCCTGCGCCTGTGCCATTCCGGATGCGACAGTCTTTCGCTCATGTCCATCAATGCCAACCTGACCAGCACCTATTTGAGCCTGGGGGAGAATGAGAAGGTGATCGAGATCGCGGACAGATGCCTTGCACTGTGGAACAAGGAATGGCCGAAGTCGAACTCCAGAAAAGCGTTCTACACGAACAAGGCTGTCGCGCTGGTGTACCAAGGGGAGTTGGAGCCCGGGCTTCGGGCCTTCAAGGAAATGCTGCGGATCGCGGAGGAGGAAGGGGACCGGACCGACCGGATGGATGCCTGCAACAACATCGCGGCGGTCTTCGGAATGCGCTATGAGGATGGGCACGGCGATGCCTACCTGGACAGTTCGGAGACCTACATGAAGCGAGCATTGAGCATCGGTCTGAGCCTCGGCAAGACCGAGGAGGTGGTCATCCACTACCTGAACCTCGGGGTCCTTTCGAAGGACAAGAAGGATCACCGCACGAGCCTGGCATACCTGGATTCGGCGGGGCGCATCGCCCAGGAGGCACAGTTCCTGCAACTGGCCGCGACCATTGCAGAGGTCAGGAGCGATGTCTTTGAAGGGATGGGTATGCTCGATAGCTCGATCGCGCAGCTCCGGATCCACGGCCGGTTGAAGGATAGCCTGCTCGATGGAGAGAAAGTGCGTGCGATCTCCGAGATGCAGGAGAAGTACGAAAGCGAGAAGAAGGAACGGCAGATCAAGGAGTTGGAGGTGGACAAACTAAGTGCTGAATTGAGGGGTGAACAGCTGACCCGAACGCGGAACATCTACCTCTTTGCTGGCTTGGGGATCATGTTGCTGGCGGGGGGGCTGTGGAGTCGGTTGAGGTATACGCGCCGTTCGAGGGCGATGCTTCAGGTGGAAATGGACCGCAGCGAAGGATTGTTGCTGAACATCCTGCCGGAGGAGGTGGCGGAAGAGCTGAAGGAAAAGGGCGAGGCGGAAGCGAAACTGATCGACCAGGTCACG
>JAWKNI010000023.1:0-17242 GCA_041391785.1 Flavobacteriales bacterium
GCTCGGGATATGCACGCCCACCGTCCCGAAGGCCGCGCGGCCTTGTACGGGGAAGGGTATGCCGTACTTCACCCCGGCGTGCCCGTTCAACACCATCGGAACGGTGATCACCAGGTTTGCCAGACCGATGATGGTGAGCGCGGCCTGCCAGCTCAGCCCCGCCCGCATCATGTAGGAAGCGAGCAGGTAGGTCGGTATACAGACCGCCATGCCCACCCACAGCGCCGCGAGGTTCCATTTGGTCCAGGTCCGCTTCTCCGGTGGGATGGGCGCGAGATCCGGGCTGTAGAGCGGGGATGAGGTCAGGTCTTCCAGAGCGATGGGTGGATCTCTAGGTCAGCTGTTGATGCAGTTCAACTCGCTGCAAATAAAAGTACCTTGTTCACAGCAATGGTCCACAATAGGCAAGGATGATCCGAACCAATGGAGCTGACCACCGGTCAAATGGCGTGCTCGAAGAGTCCATCTTATCGGAGATCTGCAGCTTTTCGAAGTTCCAGTCCTGCATTGGAAAATGGTCTGTCGAACCGAATGGATGCCAGACTCCGATCACGGGAATCGGCTATCACGATCAACCCTCGACAAGTTGCTTTCTTCCCAAATGATCTGGACCGTGGAAGACATCCCCGCACTCAATGGGGAGGTGGCCATGGTGACAGGGGCAAGTTCGGGACTGGGTTTTGTGACGAGTCTGGCCTTGGCCTCTCGAGGGGCTGAAGTACACATGGTGTGTCGGAACGAGCAGCGTGCAAAGACGACGTTCGATCGTCTTCCGAGCACCATCAAACACAAGGTAACCATGCGCGTCATGGACCTGTCCGATCTGGATGATGTCGAGCATGCTGCCGCGAAATGCAAGGTTGAAATGGAGAAACTGGACATTCTCATCAACAACGCAGGGGTGATGGAACCACCGTTCACAAGGACAAAGCAAGGATTTGAATTGCAGTTCGGGGTGAATCATTTAGGGCATTTCGCACTTACGACCGGCCTTTTTCCGCTCTTGGCCACGAGTAAAAAAGCACGCGTGATCACACAGTCGAGTCTTGCTGCAGAAAATGGTGGTCTTGACATTGATGAATTCAACCGAACTGGGGTGTATAGTGGCACCTCTTCATACAGCCATAGCAAGCTTGCCAATTTGTTATTCGCCGTGGAGTTGGATAGGCGTCATGGTTCGCAATACCCCAATGTGACATCTATCGCCACGCATCCAGGCTATGCCCGCACGGATCTACAACGCCATGCACGTGGAGCGATGCGGAAAATGCATGTTCGCTGGACGCAGTATCGATACGCGCAGAGCGCCGAAAAGGGAGCGCTACCGCTACTTCGTGCGGCTACGGACCTATCGATCCGAGGTGGGTCCTACGTCGTTCCTGGCGGCCCTGGGCAACTGGCTGGGTCGCCGGTCATCGCTCCACTCCCTCGGGTTGCGCAGGACGCGGTTCTCGCAAGTGAACTATGGGAACAAAGTGTCCTTCACATCGCCCAATCCAAGGATCGAGCATGCGGATAGGTCTCGTTTATGCCAACGCGGGGAAGAAAGAAAAGGCACTTCATGTCGGGTTGGCTTCTATTGCTGCATTTGCGAGGCACGTCCACCCGGATCTGGAGATCCTGATCCTCGATACGCGCATAAGCACGGAGCACGAAGTGGAGCAATTCATCCGCTCCAAATTCGACCTTGTCGGCATCACGGCCATGGCCGGGATCTTCAGACAGGTCCTTGATATCGCCAAGCGTATCAAACAAGCCTGCCCGGATTCCGTGGTATGTGTTGGAGGGCCTTATGTGAGTACTCTTGACACCGGCATACTTGAATTCCGCGACATCGACCTGGCCGTATACGGAGAAGGAGAAGAAACTTTCAGCGAGATCATCACCGCATTGAAGCACGCCTCAACATACGATGGCATTGCAGGCCTCATGCACCGGGATAGCACGGGGCGACCCGTCAAGAATCCGGCTCGACGGGCTACCGCATCAATAGATGACTTACCAAGGCCTGCATACGATCTATTCAAGATGGATGCATACCCCGTGCATCGTATTGTAACGAGTCGTGGATGCCCTTTCAAGTGCACATTCTGCAGCTCAGCTGTGGTCTGGGAGAACCGCTGGAAGAAACGGTCAGCCAAGAGCCTGGTCGATGAAATGGCCTTTTTGGTCCAGCGTTACGGCCGGAAGACATTCTTCTTCAACGACGACACGTTCAACATGAGCATGAAACGTGCTGAGGAGGTGTGCGATGAATTGATCGCCAGGAAGCTGAATGTTCTTTGGTCAACACCACTTCGAGCGGACCGAATAACACCGGAGTTGGCGGCCAAGATGAAGGCCGCCGGTTGCTATAATGTCGGCATCGGCATCGAGTCAGCGAACAATGGTCTGCTCGCATTGATGGAGAAGGACACGACGATAGAAGCGATCACTGAAGGGATCCGCATATTCCGCGCACATGGTATTGAAGTACTCGGTCAATTCTTGATCGGCAACATGGGAGAGACCCAGGAGACCTTCGAACAAACTTTGAGGTATGCATTGGACTCAGAGCTTGACTTCGTCCTTTTCTACTCTGTGCTGCCGTACAAAGGCACCAAACAATGGGACTATATTGAAGAGCACGGTCGATTCCTTCATCACGTCATTCATGAATTCCAGGACATCGACCCGAGGATCATTTTCGAAACACCTGAGTTCACATATGCGGAAAGGCTTGACGCCATTCACCGGACCAAGGCATACGGATTCTACGTAGATGATAATAGGATGAGTTTGGTATTCGACTTTGGCCGCACCGCTGCAAAGCACTTTCAGCGGATACTGCCTCCTCAAATTGGAAATGCGGTCTATTTGGGAATGAAAGGGTTCTACCGCAAGCACCTTCGCAACAAGGTCATCAAGCAATAGGTCGGTGCCGTAATATCATCACTACATCTTCAACACCCGGTACGATCTTGACAAGGATCAGCATCTTCAACAAACCCAAGATCTTCGCATTTGATGGGTCTCTGCTTGCGTTGGGCAAACCGGTCTGAGTTGCTTTCAAGTTTATGATCGAACACACCCAGCATCCGCAACGCTCAAGGCCTTGCTGATGATCTCCATGCCCTCGTCCACACCGGCTTCATCAATGCATAGCGGGGGCGCCACGAAGATCCAGTTCCAGCGCACGAAGGTGAACATACCCAGCTCATCGGATCTTGGCTGCCACCTTGTTCATCACGCCCATCTGATCGGGTGTCGCGTTCCAGGGTGCGGTGGGCTCCTTGGTCTCGCGGTTCTTCACCAGCTCGATGCAACCCAGCAGGCCCGTATTGCGGAAGTCGCCGATGCTCGGGTGCTTCTGCGCCAGCTCAGCCACACGCTTCTCCACGTATGCACCCATCTTGGCAGCGTTGTTGATCAGGTCCTCCTCTTCGTATACCGCCAGCACAGCGTTGGCGGCGGCGCAAGCCACGGCATGCGCGCTGTAGGTCAGGCCGATCGGCAGCGGTTTGTCGTCGAAGTGCTTGATGATCTCCTCGCGCACGATGATGCCACCCAAGGATGTAACCAGCGGTGAGCCCCTTCGCCATGCACAGGATGTCGGGTACCACGCCGTGATGGTCGATCCCGAACCATTTGCCCGTACGCCCGAAGCCGCTCATCACCTCATCGCAGATGGTGAGGATGCCATACTGGTCAGCGATAGCCTTCACACCCTTCCAATAGCCCGGCGGGTACTTGATGCAGCCACTGCTGCCGCTCTCCCTCCATCATGACCGCGGCGATGTGCTGCGGTCCTTCGTACTTCACCACCCGCTCCAAATGCGCCAGCGCGTTCTCCGTGCACTCCTCCGGCGTTCTGCTGTTCCACGGGCAGCGGTAGAAGTACGGGTTCTCCACGTGGATGATGTTCGGCACACCCTGGCTGTCGTGCGGTAGCCCCCGCGCATCACCACCGGCGCTGAGCGCACCGTATGTCGCCCCGTGGTAGCTCTGGTAGAGCGTGACGATCTTGTGGCGACCGGTGTACAGGCGCGCCAGTTTCATCGCGTGCTCCACCGCCTCCGTTCCGCCGTTGGTGAAGAAGGTGCGGTTCAATGAGCCCGGCGCGATCTCCGCCAGCTTCTTGCCCAGCAGGCCGCGCGCCTCGGCGATCATGCCCGGGTGCACATAGCTCACCTCCGCCATCTGCTTCGCCACGGCCTCCGCCACCTTCGGATGCCCGTGCCCGATGTTCACGTTCATCAGCTGCGAGCTGAAGTCGACGATCTTCCGACCATCGCGGGTGTGGAGGTAGATGCCCTTGGCAGAGGCGATGTTCAGGGGTTGAGCCCGGACTGCTTGCTCCACGAGAAGATGGTGTGCTCGAGGTTGTCCTTGAGGATCTCGGGCAGGGTTGGTCTTCTGTTGTGATACTCACGTCGATCGATAGTTAGGGTTGAATAGCGAACACATACTTTCGAACATCGAATGGATGAATGTCGAAGTCGATCGGCGGATCACACTTCGGCGTTCGATGTTCATCAATCGATATCTTCGAGGATTCCTTTAGCTCATCCAGTTCGTCTTCCCCTCCGGGTTCCACTTGGTCGTGGTCTTCTTCATCTGGGTCCAGAACTCGATGCTGCTCTTCCCGGTGATGTCGCAGGTGCCGAACTTGCTGTCGTTCCAACCACCGAAGCTGAAGGGCTCGCGGGGTACGGGCACGCCGATGTTCACGCCGATCATGCCAGCCGACTGCGCGTCCATGACCTGCCGCGCCAATCCACCGCTCTGCGTGAAGACCGCCGCCGCATTGCCGTAGGGGTTCGCGTTCTCGATGGCGATGGCCGCATCCAGGTCCTTCGCGCGCACGATGCTGATCACCGGACCGAAGACCTCCTCCTGCGCGATCCGCATGTCGGTCGTCACATGATCAATGATGGTGGGTCCGAGGTAATAACCATCCTTTGCACCACCCTCCACCTGTGGGTTGCGCCCGTCGAGAAGCACTTTCGCGCCAGCCTTTCCGCTTCCGCGATATAGCCCGTGATGCGCTCGTAAGCCACCTTACTGATAACCGGTCCCAAGTTCTTGCCGGGCACGAGCTTCTTCGCTTCCACGATCATCTGTTGAATGATGGGCTCCACGCCGCCCACGCCGACCATCTGCGCCGCCGCCATGCAGCGCTGACCCGCGCAACCGCTCATGCTCGCCACCACATTGCTGGCCGTCATCTCAAGATGGGCATCGGGCAAGACGATCAGGTGGTTCTTCGCGCCGCCCAGGCACACCGCGCGCTTCAGGGTGCTCGTGGCACGCGCGTACACGATCTTGGCCACCTTGGTGCTGCCCACGAAGCTCACCGCCTTGATACCGGGGCGATCGGAGATGGCCTCCACGATCGCACGGTCGCCGTTCACCACGTTGAAGACGCCGTCGGGAAGTCCGGCCTCCTTCAGCAGTTCGGCGATCCGGGTGCTGCTGATCGGCACGACCTCGCTCGGCTTGAAGACCATGGTGTTGCCGAGCATCAGCGCGTTCGGAATGGTCCAATGAGGCACCATGTTCGGGAAGTTGAACGGCGCGATGCTGGCCACTACGCCCAAAGGCTTCCGCTCGATGCGGCATTCCACCCCCTTGCTCACTTCCAGCAGTTCGCCCTGCACGAGCTGCGGCAAGCTGCACGCGAATTCGGTCAGCTCCACGCTCTTGTCCACCTCGGCGTAGGACTCTTCCATGGTCTTGCCGTTCTCGGTGTGCACCAGAAGCGCCAGTTCCTCGCGGTTCTTCAACAGCAGTTCGCGGTCCCGGTAGAAGCTCTGTGTCCGCTCCTTGATCGGCGTGCCGCTCCACGCGGGGAATGCGGCCTCCGCGGCCTTCACGGCCTCGTCCAGGTCATTGGCTGTACTGAGGACCACGGTGCTGATCAATGTCCCATCGAGCGGTGAGCGCAGGTCCTTGCGTTCCTGGCCGTTCGCCTCGGGCTTGCCGGCGATATAGTTGGTGACTTCGGGGTACTTCATGGTGAGCGTGGACATGGTCTGCATACGAGGCTACTAAGCTATCCAAAAGGGAAGCGCCTGTACGGTCCGACAGGCGCTTCCACAATGCGGGGATGTACAATGCACACTGCTCACTTGAGCGGTGCCTTTAACAGTGAGGCCGTGCCCCCCAAGGACAATGCGTGTTCACATCGGCTCTCCTTCTGCAACCTTCGTGGTGTCAGCACCCATCATGCCCAACTGGTGCATCATGGTCATGGCATCAAAGAGGCCCCAGTGCTCAACGGCCTTGCCATCCTGGAAACGGATCAGGTCGATGGAAGTGCAATCGAATCCTTTCCCTGTGGGCGGCATATCTCCCATGGCGCCCGTGTGCGTGCCGTTGACCATTTCCACGCCCGCCACCCAGTCTCCGTCCACAAGAAGCACTTTCCGGTCCCCTTTCATGTCCGGGCTCATGGCACGGTAGGTCTCCATCTGGTCGAGCAGATGCTGCTTGCCGGTGCCGGGAATATCCGGATCGGGATTGTGCGTCATGAAATCCTCAGCGAGCACCTCGCTCATGGCCGCCTTGTCCCCATTGCCCCAGGCACTCATCAACTTTTCAAAGGCGGCCTTGTTGGTCGCCTCTTTCTCCGCAAGCGCCTGCTGTTCAGGGGTCGGTCCGCCACCACAGGCCGCAAGGAAGGCGATCAGTGGGATCATCAGGAATGTCGGGTTCTTCATGACAATTCGGGTTTGGTGAACCTCGAATATACCACATGCACCATCGGAATGGCCCCTACCTTCGCTCACAGAACCTGTCATCACCATGCCTTCCGTAGACATCCTCTCCAAAGTGGACCTCCAGATGCTCGACAACGCCATCAACGTGGTGAAACGCGAGATCGACACGCGCTACGACCTGCGCGGCACGAACAGCCTCGTCGAATTGGATAAAAAGGCCCTTACGATCAAGTTGAGCACTGAGGACCACATGAAACTGGATGCGATCCTGGATATCCTCCTTGAGCGCAGCGGGAAACAGAACGTGGATGTAAGGAGCTATGACCTCGAGGCCGAGCCCGTCCCGAGCGGAAAGATCCTGTACCGCATCATCAAGGTGAAGCAGGGCATCGAGCGCGAAACAGCGAAGAAGATCGTGAAAGCGATCAAGGACAGCGGCCTGAAGGTGCAGCCCCAGATCATGGACGACATGATCCGCGTGAGCGGCAAGAAGATCGACGACCTGCAGGCCGTGATGGCCCTCTGCCGGGAGAAGGACTTCGAGCTGCCACTCACCTTCGAGAACATGAAAAGTTGAGAAGGCCCACCGTTCATCACGGTCATGCACGCTTCGGGCAGCGAATTGCACCTTGCGACCGTCAATGGGTCAAGACCCGTTCACGATGATCAGGAATATCACGCTCTCCATGCTATGCTCCGTGGCGATCGCCACACAAGCCCAGACCTCATTCTACATCAGCGGGATCACCGTTGACCCATCGGCCCCGACCACGTTGGATGAGATCAGCATCGCGCTTTCCGGTGACCTGGCCAGTACGGGAGCGTATGTGAGCAGTGTTTCCGCATCGGTGACCGGCACCACCGTGACGATCGCGATCACTGCGGTAGACGATGTGGGTGGAACGGTGCTTGTCCCGCACACGGAGAACATTCCAGTGGGATTCCTGGCGGCGGGTGACTACACGATCGTGATCGACGGCACCTACGTGGATGATCTTGCAGACCAGGAGGATCACCACTTCACCGTGGTGGGCGGTTCAGGTTGCGAAGACCTGCATTTGCTTTCCGTGCAATGGGCACCGTTCAGCGATACGGCGGTCATGGTGCATGCCAGCAACATGAACATGGTCGGTGAATTGTTCGATTATCCGAATTTCATTCTTTTCGACGCATCCGGGGATACGATCGCCAAGGAGACGGTCAATTTCTTCGGCATCGGTCAGGACAGCTGGCACACGTTGCGGATCCAGAACGGTGCAACGCCCCCATCGGGGCCCTTCAACGGACGCTTGGAACTATGGAAGTCCTTCACGACCGAACTGGCCTGTTCATGGGACTCCACCTTCATGCTATGCCCCCCGGAGCCTTGCATCAACCTGTTGCCGACCATGCAGAATTTCGGGGGTGCGTTGGTGATCGGCACTTTCGGCTGGACGCTCTTCAACGCCGAACAGGAGCAGGTCGCGAGCGGCTCCATCACCATGACCGCGAACGAACAATACGGAACGGATACGGTATGCGTTCCGCCAGGTGATTATGCATTGACCATGGTACCGGACCAGGAACCTTCGGGTGGCGCCCCTTATTTCGGGGTTACGATCGAAGGCCAGTTCATCGGTCCGGCGGTACCGCTGGAACTACCTGTAGCACCGCCATTGGAGTTCGCCTTCTACGCGCCATGCGCAGATGGGCTGAATGGCATTGAGGACCGAACGCTCGATGACCCCTATGAGATACGGGTGATGCAAGGCATGGTGCAGGTGCAGCGCCGGGACGGTCTCGGGGTGGGTCCACTGGAACTCATCGATGCACAAGGCCGCGTCCTGTTCCAGCACACCGTCGCGGGCTCATCGGCATTCCTGCCGACCCACGCATTCGCCCCGGGACTGATGGTGTTGCGGCTGGTAGGTGCAAGCCGGAAGCTTCTAGTGCCGTAAGGAACCGCCCTGTGAAATGGTGAAGCCCGCCTTACGGGGCGGGCTTCAATGCGCTGATCTCCCGGCTTACGGGCCTGGACAGGGACTTTCTGCGCCACTCGGCCATGGTCCCCTGTGATCAGATTGCCACAGACCCTGAACGGGTCATGTTCTTTCAACGCGAGGCACTGTCGGAATGTTACATCCGACAGAGAGGGCTTGGAATGAAAGGACGCTCAGGCCGATCGCTCGATCGGGAATGAATAACGCACACGGCCCGGTGGAACATGACCACGTTCCTCGAAGAACACGCGACCATTGTCGTTCACGGTAACGAGGGTGGTGCACCGCGTGCCGTAACCGGGAAGACTGATGAACGCTGCGGACAGGGCACGCTCGAGTTCCAATGGAACGCCGGTATCGGGCAGGTGCTCGTCCGGGGCACGATCCGTGCGCATCATTGCCGCGAACAGGTTTTCGGTGGGCTCAGCTGCGGAAGAAGAGATGATCCGGGAAAGATCCTTCTTCGCACGCTCCACCTTCGGCCAAGGCGTGTCCAGCAGATGATTGCTCAGGCCATGCACGCCGGGCTCCAACACGCGATCGGCACCGTCCACGTTGTTGATGTACCGCAGGGCATCGACCTCACCATGGATGAGGTTGAACCGCTCGTATTCGACCGTATCCGCCGCAGCGATGTCCTGGTCGAGAGCGCGCCTGACCAAGGCACCGCGTGACGGCCCGTTCCGAGGTACCACGGTCAGGTCGCGGTAATTCGTCAGTGCTGCGAAACGACCGGAACGGGTCACACCCAACCACGTACCCCCGGCCTGCACATCACGCCCGGCGAAGATGTGCGGCGCATCCTGCCATGCATGCGCAGGCAACGCGGGCCGATCCAGGAACTCATCCCGATTGGCCAGAACGATCAACGGAAAAGCAGGGTGGACCTTGTATGCCAGCACAACCAGGCACATGGCCACGAAAGTAGCCCACGAGCGCTCAATACATCCCTTCTCCCTTGAGGAACATCACGAAGATGAACGTCATGAGGAAATGATGGAACAGCAGCAGTGCGGAAACGAACGTGAGGAGTTTCTTTCCGCTGGAAGTAAGCTCTGGAAACAATTTCTTGTTGTTCACCGCAATGATGGGCAATGGGATCGTAGCCAACAGGAAAGTGATCGCGATCGCTTTGAAAGCCACAACATTGTCAAGCAACCCGAAGAACAGATGGGCATAGTAGAAGGCGAATCCCAAGAAGGACAACAGTCCAAGCCGGATGAACAATTTGGCCTCAGTTACCATTTTCGGTTTGGGTTCCATGGCAAAGACGTGCGCTTACAACGAGGTTGCCCGTCCGCATGTTTCAACTTTTCCACAAGTTATCGTCGCAGGCCCGCTCCTTGTCAAGTACGATATCGGCGTGCGATCCGGATCATTCCGACCAATGCCAGTAGTGAACCTGCCGCGAACCAGGGCCACGGATAGGGACCTGGGAGATACGGTTCGTGCGCAAGCATCGTCTCTCCAATCGGCACTTCAAGTGCGACCATACCCTTCGGACCGAAGCCCTGCTGGAGTGGATCCAGCACGAAAGAGAGGATGATGAGGCCTGCCCCGCCCACCAAACAGGCCCAAGTGGCGGCACCGAGCCGAAGTCCCGGCATTCTTGCACGCCCATGGAGGATCACCAACGCCAGTGCGATCAACCCGAGAGAGACCAGGCATGGTGCCCACACCGGACCCACCCACGGGACCGGTATCAGAAAGAGCAGGTCCGCAGTTCCCGGCCCAGCCGGCCAGCCGAGAAGCACCTCAAGCCAGACGTAATAGAAGATATCCCAGATACCGAAGCCGAAACAGAACCAGGCGAACCGTTCCAGACGGGACCTCGTGACTAGCGCGCCAGGCACGAGCAGCATGATCATCGTGGCGAACTCCCTTCCTATCTCCGCACTGACCAATGCATCGGACATCGGCACAAGTGGAAATCCGAAGCCGTCCGGATAATAAAGAGCGCGCAAGTAGACCACAACGGCGCTTTCCAAAAAAGCCATGGCGATGAAGAAGAGCGCCATCCAAATGAAGTAGCTGCGGCGTTCAACGGGCATGTTCCGGAAGGATGATGTTCGATACCAGACCACGGTGATCGCTTCCAGGTATCTCGAACGTGTTCACATGCTCCGCTGTGATCCCTCCGGCGATCAGCACATGATCCAACGGGATCAGGGCCATGGGACCGAGCGTAGGCCAGGTACGCACCTCCGGACCTGTGACCGGCACAGCGCCGGACCGTGTGCACATCCGGACGAATTCAGGGTCCCAATGCACGGTATTGAGGTCCCCGACCACCACGGTAGGCAGGTCCATCGCACGGATCTCCTCAGCAAGCGTCCCCAACTGCGCATTCCTGCGCCGGAATTGAGCGTAGCTTGTTGGGGAAGGCGCGTGGACGGCGAGCACACGGACCGGATCTCCGTTCACCAGGATCACGGCATCCACGAACGGGGTGCCTGAAGCATGACGGATGGCTACCGAACGGAACGGGAACCTGCTGAACAGGGCGATGCCATAGCAACTTGGATCGGGGACGAGCCGGTGATACGGGAAGCGTCGCGACAGGCCGTTGACGAGGGCTCCGGCCCAGATGCGATCCACCTCCTGCACGGAAAGTACATCCGCGCGGGTGGCCAAGGCACTTTCGATCGCACGCTGACGACTGGTATTGGGCTGCCATACGTTCATATGCGCAATGGACAAAGAGCGACCGCTGGCAGCACCAACACGCGCACCGGTCGGGGTAGTGACCTCCGTTAGCGAGACCAGGGCACAGATCAATGCAGCGACCATCGCAATGGATCGGCGCATCCACAGAGCGAACCCGGCAATGACAAGGAAGACCATGGCCCACTGCAGGACAAAGGCCCGTGCAAGCATTGGCAGGTAGGCGCTCGGAGCGAGGCACATGACCGTCACCGCGGCCAGCATCAACGTGCTGAACACCACTTCCTTGAGTTCGACGCGCGCACTCATGGATCGCTCCGCCGCATCGCCAGCTTATCGATCCGCTTCAGGACGACCCAAAGTGGTAGTGCTCCGATCACACCGAAAGAGGCATCCACGCACCTCCAGAAGAAAGGGATGCCACGGACCGGGGCCCACAGGAAAGCCAACGGAAGTACCAGAAGGCAACAAAGAAGGCCCCATTGCACCACCCATCTGTTCCGCACGGGATCGCGGTATGGGCCGATGAAGGCGAGGGCGATCACCACGTGCGCAAAGGCGAGCCAATCGGTACCATAGAACAACATGGGATATGTATCACCCACGTGCGCGACAGCCTCTGCGGAATAAGCGGCCCATTCATGCCAGGGCGACCCCCATGACACGGTGAGGCCCGCCAGCCAACGGGTACCCCATTCCAGCGGCACCGCGGTGAGGCCACTGAGCAGGAGTGCGACCATGAACAGGACGATCCAACCACGGATGAAACGAATATCCCGGGTATCCCTGGAAGTCATCATCGGGCATACACGTTGAGGGCCAGCAATCGATCCATGGTGCGCTTGTCGGCCAGGTTCCATTCCTGCCAGTGCTGCGCGTCATACCTGGCCTTGAAGCGATCCAACTTCACCGCAAGTTCCTCCCGGAACTTTCCGGGATCGAGGTGGCGCACCCAGCGTACCTCATTGGTCCGATGCCGCTCCATCTGCTTCTCGACCATGTCGAGGTCCGCGTAGATCAACGGCAACACCTTGTCACTCATGGCGAGGTAGTTATCGATGTCGATCTCACCAGCGTTCTCATGCCCCAGGTTGTACCGCACGATCGTGCTGTCCCAATCCACAGTGGAAAGGCCGATCAGGACAACGAAGGCGGCCCACCCATTCACCCGTGCCAGGTAGAAAAAGCTCCTGCGTTCGCGGATCTTGATGTACAGCGTGACCAACCCCACCAGCATCAAGGCCAGGAAGACCATCACACCGATACGCTTGTAGGCCAGGCCGTGGAAATCGATGTAATGGTAATTGCGCAGGAAGACGGATATCCCCAGAATGAAGTTCTGGGCGATCCACAACATCCCCAACATCTTCAGCGAACCTGCACGCGAGTAGAAATTCAGATTCGCGCGGAAAAGGTGGAGGAGGATCACGATGCTGAGCAGGATGCTGAGGATGAGCACCCATGTCCCTTCGTGCACGAACTGTTTCAAACTGAATCCCTCAGGCACCTCGAAACCGAACCAAAGCCAATGGATGTCGATCGCATTCACAACGAGCAGCAACAGGTTCACCAACACAAGAAGCATCACCCCTGCCTTGCGCTCCTTCTCCAATGACCCCATGGCCCGGGGTGTGGCCCAGTGCGGGCGCCTGATCCGGTGGCGCAGGAGCACATCGGTCCACCGCTGCTCGAGATCGGCCATGAGCCGAGGGGCCTGGCGACGGATCAACACAGCACTCGACCAGATGCCAAGGAGAATGAAAAAGACGTGTGGCGTGAAGAGTTCGGCCAGAAGGTCGGACAACACGTTGAGGAAACCCGCGGTGAACTCCTCGAAACGTGGGTTGCCCGCTCGGTAAAGTTGAAAGAACACCACCCCGATCAGGAAGGGGATCAGCGCGATACGCAGTGCTCGCCACCCCCTGCCCGTGCGTTGTTCCGAGGGTCGCCAGAGCACCGATCCATCCCAGGCATTGAATGGTGCCATGACGAAAGCACATAGCGCTTGGGGCAGCGCATAGACCACACTGCGCAGCTGGCGCTCGTGGGCGAAGGCGGTGAACACGGCCAGTGATAGCACAACGGCGACAAGGGCGACCGTACTGTGATGGACCAGGAGCATGACCAGTGCCACTGTAGCACCCGCGAGCGCCAGCCGTGCAGGCATCGTAAGATCCCCAGGGCCATACCTGGCCACCACCATACCCATGGACCAGAAGCCGAACAAGGTGAGGTTAAGCCCGATGGAGCGGTCCCAGAAGAACAGGTCGAACAGGGCTGCGGTGGCAAGGATGCCGACAAGTGGCAGCCATCGGTGAAGGGCATGCCTTGACATCATGTCGGGTCGGTCCTTCGCTTGGTGGGTGGGCATGGGTCAGGGTTTGGGTATCAGGTCCTCAATGGCATCAAGGTGCTGGCGGAATGCCTTCGCACCACCTGCCGTGGCTTTGTAACTGGTATTGGGCCGCTTCCCCAGGAAACGTTTCCGCACCTGAACGTATCGGGCCTGCTCCAGGGCGGAGAGATGGCTGGCAAGGTTGCCATCGGTCACGTTCAACAGCTCTTTCAGCGTGGCATGATCCACCCAGTCGTTCACCAACAGGATCGCCATCACCCCGAGGCGAACGCGGCTTTCGAATGCTTTATTGAGTCGCTCGATCATACGTCGGTTCGCACAGTGCCACGTTCGTGTCGCAGGTACATCACCGCGCCATAGAAGATGTGCAGGACGCCGAAACCGAGCGCCCAGAAGAGCAATCCGGCGCCGATCCAGAACGAGGCGATGATCCCGAGCAGCATCTCACTGATGCCCAACCAACGGATCTCGTCGAGCGTGTATTTGCTCGCATTCAACAGCGCAAGGCCGTAGAACACGAGCGTGGCCGAAGGCACCAGCAGTGCCTGACCATGGAAGAGCAGCGCGAGACAGAACCCACCACCAGCCACCAAGGGCAGCATCAGGTTGATCATCAAGCGGCGTGCGCTACGGTGCCACAGTGTGATCCCCATACGCCGACTTCGTCGCCACGTGAACCAGAAGGCCCCCAGCAATGCGACCAAGAGCACACCCATGCCATCGGCCAGCAGGAAGAGGACATGATCCAAGGCCATATCACCAGAGCGGCCGGTGGGGTCAGGCCCGTACCCGAAAGTGCGCGCGCCCCATTGCAGTGCTAAATAATGTCCGCGAGCGAGGTATGCACCGACCAACGCCACGAGACCGGCCACCACCCCGCTAAGTCCGCTCAGGCTCAGGAATCGGGTACTTCTATCCATGAGACCCCGAATGTGGGCGAGGTCCTTCAGAGTGCTGTGATCGGTCATTTTCAAAGTACTTTGTGATGCAAAGTTAATGCAGCAACGCGGCACCCGGTGAGATATTGCAAGGGGTGCGAAGGATCAGTGATGGGAGTGCCCGACCAGAAGCGCGATGGCCAGTCCGGCACCCACAAGTACGGCCACGAAACGTGCACCGTTGAAGCGATGCTCCGGAGCGCTCTCGAAGATGATCGTCGTACTGATGTGCAAGAGCATCCCGATGGCCACGGCAAGCATGTCCTGTAGTAGTTGGGGGCCCAGCTCGGTGCCCATCCAATGGCCCATGGCGATCCCTGCGGGCGCCGCCAAGGCGAAGACGAACAGAAGTATCCAACTCCGCATTTCACCGGCGCCGGCGCGCTGTAGAACCGTTGCCAGGGCGATCGCCATCGGCATCTTGTGGAGCAGCACACCCACAAGGAAGTGCATGTCGCCGGCCACGTGCGGGTCGGCGAACGGCATGCCCTCGGTGAACGAGTGGACACACAGGCTGAAAAGGGTCACGAGCGGCAGCGCCCTGCCCGGGGATCCGTGGACGTGCATGTGCCCATGTTCGATGCCATGGCTGAAGAACTCGAGGACCACCTGTAGTAGGAATCCGCCAAGCACCCATAGGCCGATGCCGATACCCGCGCTCATGTACAATTCCGGGAGCATATGCAGGAAGACCACACCGAGCAGGAAGGCGCCGCTGAAGGAAAGCAGCAGACGTAACCACTTGGGGCCAGGCTGCATGAAACGCACCAACCCACCCGCCAAGAGCGGTAGTGCGAAGAACAACAGTGCAACGGTCCACATGTCAGGCAGGCTTTCGCGACCAAAGAACGAAACGCGAGGAAGTGGCTTCGTTGAACGGCTCGGGCACCGGACCGTCCGTTCGGTCCTCGATCACCAGTCCGGCCTCCTCGGCCATTGCCGTCAGGTCCTCCGGCATGAGGGTAAGCACCCGCTCCTCGAAACGGTGCTCCACTTCCCCGTCCAGCACGGTGATGCGCTTCACCAGGACACCATCTTCCAACACCCGTTCGATCAGGAACCGAACATTACCGATGGACAGGCATTCCTGTGGTACCAGGTCCCTGAGGACCTTGCGTGTGTTCATGAAATCCACCACGAACCGGCCACCCGGTCGCAAAGCGTCGGCGACATTCCTGAAGATCCTGCGGTCATCCGCAACGGAGCGCGAGTAACCCAGGCTGGTGAACAGGCAATACGCCGCATCGAACCCACCGTCGGCCAATGGCTCCCGCATGTCGTGGACGATGAACTCGGCATCCGGAACGGCTTCCCGTGCATCGGCGATACTCTCCGTTGAAATATCGACACCGGTTACCTGCATCCCCTCAGCCAGGAACAGCGCGGCATGGCGTCCTCGTCCGCACGCCACATCCAGCACGTGGGCACCGGTCCCCAGATCCCACCGCCCGAGGATCATTCGCGCCCAGGATGCGGCCTCCTGAAGATCCCGGTGACCGTACAGCAGCGCATAGTAGCGGGTTCCGAACCAATTCCTGTACCAGCTCATGGATGCGCGCGCAAGCCGCGAATGTACTTCAAACGCAGGTTGACAATTTCGTGGATAACTCTTCCCCTCCTCACCCTGCGCCGCCTGGCACCACGCGTTCTTTTGTCATGGACAAGGCCTACGTCCCTGTTACAAGCTTCGCATGCTCGATCGTATCCATGACCTGTATGATGAACTTGAACGCCAGCGCGTCATGCTCTCCTTCAAGGGAGGGTTGACGGAGGACCTTGTCACCGCCCTGCTGGGTCTTGTGGAGCACAAAATGGATCTGATCGAGGCCGATCCCAAGGCCCGTAAGCGGGTGTTCAATGTCGTGATGGAATGCCTGCAGAACCTCTATCATCACAACACACACGTGAAGCCGGGCCCGGAGGCTGCAGGCGAATCCGGCAATCCGCACGGGGTGGTGATGATCGCGCAATCCGAGAAAGGATATTCGGTGCTCACCGGCAATTTCATGGCCGGCGGTGATGTGGAGCGATTGAAGGCCCACCTTGATCGTATCAATTCACTGGAGCCCGAAGGACTTCGTGAATTCTACAAGGAGACATTGGCCGATGGCCGATACAGTTCGAACGGGGGAGGAGGATTGGGCATGATCGATATCGCCCGCAAAAGCGGAGGCAAGCTCGAGTACGGATTCGTTCCCTACGATGAGGACAATGCCTTCTTCAGTTTGAACGTGAACGTGACGAAATAGAAAGCACCCATGGCACCGCTTCAACTCGAGGGCACCCCGAAGACCCCCTTCGTCCATTTCGACCCGGAGACGGGGCTGATGGAATTGAAAGGCCGTTCGATCCCGGAGAATTCGATCGATTTCTACCGGCCATTGATCGACTGGATCGACAAGTACGGCCGGTCGCCGCAGTCCAGGTCATCATTGCATGTGCAACTGGAGTATTTCAACACCAGCTCATCCAAGTGCATCCTGGATGTGTTCAAGAAACTGGAAGCCATCCGCACGGGTGGGCATGAGGTGACGGTGCTGTGGCATTATGAAGCCGATGACGAGGACATGCTCGAGGCCGGTGAGGATTATGCAGGGATCATCA
>JAWKNI010000024.1:0-4688 GCA_041391785.1 Flavobacteriales bacterium
TCCGAACAGGGATACAGCGGTGATCTCGGTGCGCAGATCGACCTCAGCGGGAACGGCATCCGGCTGACGAGCGAGGTGACCTTCTTCGACAGGCTGATCGATGATTGGATCCAGTGGATGCCTGGTCCGTTGTATTGGAGTCCGCGCAACATCCTCCAGGTGTGGAGCCGCGGTGTGGAGACCACAACGACCGTACGCTTCAACGTGCACAAGGTCGGTGTGGAACTCGTTGTGCTTACGAACCACGTCGTTTCCACGAACAGGATCGCGACCAGCGCCAACGATGCCTCCGTTGGCAAGCAGCTCATCCTGGTGCCCATGTACAGCGGCCATGCGAAACTCGGGCTGGCCTACAAAGGACTTTCGTTCACAGGTCTCATGCGCTTCACGGGCTATCGGTATACGAGTACGGACAACCACCACTACCTGGAACCCTTCTGGCTGGCCAACGCCTGGCTCTCCTATCGCCTGCCCAGTGCGAAGCGGTGTACCGTGAACCTGCAACTCCAGTGCGACAACCTCTTCGACGAGGTGTACCAGGTGATGTTGAACCGACCGATGCCCTTGCGCAGTTATCGCTTCGGGATCAACGTCGCATTCCACCGACCGAACAGACCATGAGATCACGATCTTCTTCACGACCCTTCGTCCTCATCGCGGGGATCATCACCATCGCACTCGCCGCCTGCCGCAAGGACAAGCCGGAGACACCGGAGAATGCACCGGTAAGCGTGGGTGGCGGCGGCGTGTACATCACCAATGAAGGCAACTTCGGTTGGGGCAACGCGGGCGTGAGCCATTTCGACAAAGCGACGGGCAGCACCGTGGAGGACCTGTACGCACCGGCGAACGGCAGCGCGCTCGGGGATGTGTGCCAGAGCATGACGCTCTTCAACAACAAGGCCTATCTCGTCATCAACAACAGCGGGAAGGTCGTTGTGGTCGATCCGCAGACCTTCGTGACCAGCGCTACGATCACCGGCTTCGCCTCGCCGCGGTACCTGCTGCCGGTGAGCAATGGAAAGGCATATGTAACGGACCTCTACGCCGACGCACTGGCCGTCGTTGACCTAGCGACCAACACCATCACCGGAAGCATCCCGATGCCGGGCCGGACAGAGGAACTCACCCTCGCGCTGGGCCGGGCCTTCGTCACCGCACCGGAAGGCGACCGATTGTACGTGATCGATACCGCGACCGACCTGGTATCCGACAGCATCACGTTGAGCCTCGGCGCGAGCAGCATCCGGGAGGACAGCAACGGCAGGCTCTGGGTGCTTTGCAGCGGATCATCGGGCGCGGCACTGCACCGGGTCGACCCCGCATCGCTCACGGTGGAAACGACCTTCACCTTCCCCACGTCCCATTCGCCGTGGAGGCTCGCGATCAACGGTACGCACGACATGCTGTACTTCCTCGATGATGGGATCCACCGCATGCCCACCACCGCCACCGAATTGCCGAACGCGCCCTTCATACCCGCCAACGGCCGGAACTTCTACGGCCTGGGAGTGGACCCGACCGATGGGACCGTGTTCGTGGCGGATGCGATCGACTACGTGCAACGCGGGGTGGTGTATCGCTACGCTCCTGATGGTTCGGAGACCGGGACCTTCCACGCCGGGATCGTTCCCGGCGGATTCCTGTTCCACTGAACGGCCCCGCGCGTCGCTGGACAGAAAGGAGCTGAAGGACGTACACCGATCACAGGATCGACGATCGGGCAACCTGCCTCAGGGCAAGGTCCACCGCACCCCCACGAAACCGCGCAACCCCTGTACCGGCGCATAGATGTACGCCGTGTCGAAGGTGTAGCCATCGGGGTTGGAAACGGGATCGTCCGCCAGTCGATCGAAGGGATCGAAGGGGCGCATGAGTGGATCCTTCGGAAGGAAGTCGAGCAGGTTCTTCGCCCCGCCGTAGATCTCCCAACGGTCACCGATCGAATGCTTCACCTGCACATTGAGCAAGGCGTACGTCGGCGAGTATTCCGGGCGAAAGTCATCGGGGAGGACGGGTAGGCGCATGGGGCCGTAGACCTGCCCGGTAAGGTCGACCGTCCATGGCTTGGTGAAGGTATAGCTCGCCGTGAAGGTGCCCGACCAACGCGGTGCGAAATAGAGGTCCTGGCGCTGACCATTCTCATCCTTGAACACCTCCATCCAGGTCGCTCCGGCAAGCAGCTTCAACGGCCTGCCGATGCGGGCCTCCGCGTTCATGCTGATCCCACGCGACACCGCGAAGCCTTCCAGGTTATCATAGATGATCAGGTCGGCGTCCGTGGCATAGTCCGGCACGATCTGATCGGTGAAGTGCGTGTAGAACAGGGTCCCATCCAGACCGAAAAAGGCCTTTTCCCCGGGCCACTTCCGCACCACGTTCAACGCACCGTTCAGGGATCGCTCCGGCCGCAGGTCGTCCGCGACCACGACCGTGCGCGCACCGGTGAGTGCGGCATGGTCCTCGGTAAAGAGGTTCACGACGCGGAACCCCGTACCGAAGTTCGCGCGCACCGTCCACCTTCCGCTGGGCGCCCATTTGTATGCGATGCGCGGTGAGTGCACCAGGCCGTGGTCCTTGTCGTTGTCCAGCCGGTAACCCAGCAGCAGCTTGTGGAACTCGTTCATGCTCCATTCATCCTGCACGAAGAGGCCTGGCAGCGGACGCTGTTCCGGGCGCTCGCGCAGGAACTCGCCGTTCGGGTCCAGCACATTGGTGGCCGGCGTGTTGTCGTGGTAGCGCGTGTGGCGGTAGGTGATGCCGCTCAGAAGATCGTGCCGCGCACCCAGCTTGCGGTCCCAATACAGCTGGCCGAAGTAGACGTGCTGCTCGGCGTTGTACGGCGTGGCCCCATACCACGAGCGCTGCCGATGCCCGTTGGCACTCACCTGCAGCATCACCTTTCCCGGAACCGGCAACTGGTACTGACCAATGGCCTCCCAGCGGTCGGTGCGGATGGTCTCCCCATAGATGCTGTCGCTCCCCGCGAAGGCCGGCGTCCAGTTCATCTGCCCGCCCCAACGGTCCTCGAATACATAGCGCGTGGCCACGCTTGCCACACGGTTCCCGGCGCGCCGCAGGGCCAGTTTGTTGAACACGGACAAGCGTTCCTGCAGGGTCACGTCCGCGAAACCGTCCGAGTTGTCGTCGCGCGGTGCGCTGTAGTTGAACACGTTCACACCGAAGAGGTCGTTCACCTTCCCCCGCCCCACGCGCACCCCGATGTCGGCGTTGAGCTCGCCCCAGGTGGTGCCCATCACATCGGCCGCAGCCAGCGGTGCCAGCACGGGATCCTTGGTGATCACGTTGATGATGCCGCCCATGGCCTCACTGCCATAGAGGGCACTGCCCGGCCCCTTCATCACCTCCACCCGCTCGATCATGCTGATGGGGATCCCACTCAGACCGTACACCGTGCTGAGCGCGCTGACGATGGGCATGCCGTCGATCAGCACCATGGTGTACGGGCCCTCCATGCCGTTGATGTGGATGTCGCCCGTGTTGCAAACGCTGCAATTGAGCTGCGACCGCACGCCGTTCACCATGCCCACCGCATCGAAGAGCACCGGGCTGGGGTTCTTGCGGAAGAGCGCGGGCGTGATCACCTCCACCGCCACCGGGCTTTCGCTGCGCGACACCTCCTTCATCGTTCCTGTCACGACCACTTCTTCCAGGTCCGCGACCGACCGCTGCAAGCGGATGTCGCCCAAACGCACTTCTTCGCCCGCGACCACCACGACACGGCGCTCCATCGAAGTCAGGCCCGTCGCGGAGATCGCCACGCGGTGTTCACCCGCCGGTGCCTGCAGAACGAATCGTCCGGCTTCATCGCTGCTCGTGCCGATCCGCGCGCCTTTCACCACCACGCTGGCGAAGGGCACAGGTCCATCGGAGGCAAGCAGCCGACCGGTGATGGACCCGGTCTGCGCCTCCGCCGGGATGACCAATCGACCGAACAGCAGGATGAGTGCCCAATGAAGTCTCACGGCACAAATATCTAAATCATTTTTTAGTCTCATCTAATTTTCAAGAAACGCGGGAGGTAGCGTACCCATGTGCCGCGCGATCGGTCCTGGGATCATGTCCGTCGCCCAGGGCACCGGGCCACAGCCTCGGACCACGGGGGAAGATGTTTGCTTTGTGGCATGCGCATCCGCATCGACAGGATCCATGGCCGGCACCGGTTGCTGTGTACCCGCGCGGACGGCAGTTCCACGCAGGCCGCGGCCGGGCCGGACCTGCCGCATCATGACATCGCGCACTTCGTGGCCGAGCGCGAGCTGGGCATGCAGGCCGGTTTCTTCGGTGCCATTGCCGGGGGCCGTGACATTGCACACCTGAGCGACCCCGCCGTCATCCGCACCCTGCCCCGCGAGGCCTGGGATGCCGAGGTCGTTGCGCGCACGCTGCAGGGTACCGACAACGGGACCGTGAAGGAGGAGGACTTCATCACCAGCGTGACCCTGGAACGCGGAGCACCGCTGGCGGGGCTCAACGCTGCAGCCGTGGCCCGCATGCGGCAGGATTTCCAGGCGCTGCTGGAGCGGTGGAACGAGGTGCCGGAAGGCGGTGCGCTGGAGTTGGAGTGGCCTTGAGCATCAGGCAGGGAACACAATCGGTGTTACCGGGTTAATGGCAGCAACCATTTCGTAACGATGCAGGTCGGGTATCCATGACGTCTGTGCGGC